>NZ_JBWKNZ010000040.1:0-525 GCF_059415825.1 Acidovorax sp. GW821-FHT10A04 | reverse complement strand
GTGGACGTCGCTCCGCGCCTCAAAACCCTCAAGGTCACGGAACCCGCCAAGCGCGGTGCCGGCGTCAAGGTGGCCGATGTGGCTGCCCTGGTCGAGAAACTCAAGAACGAAGCCAAAGTCATCTAAGGAGAACAAGAAAATGACCGTACTCGTTATTGCTGAACACGACAACGCCGCCATCAAGGGCGCAACGCTCAACACCGTGACCGCCGCCATTGCCTGCGGTGGCGACGTGCACGTGCTGATCGCCGGCCACAACGCCGGTGGCGCTGCCGCTGCTGCTGCCCAGATCGCCGGTGTCGCCAAGGTCCTGCACGCCGACGCGCCTGGCCTGGAACACGGTCTGGCCGAGAACGTGGCCGCGCAAGTCCTCGCGATCGCATCCAACTACAGCCACATCCTGTTCCCCGCGACCGCCAGCGGCAAGAACGTGGCCCCCCGCGTGGCGGCCAAGCTCGACGTCGCGCAGATCAGCGACATCACCAAGGTGGTAACCCCCGACACCTTCGAGCGCCCCATCTACGC
>NZ_JBWKNZ010000039.1:0-629 GCF_059415825.1 Acidovorax sp. GW821-FHT10A04 | reverse complement strand
GGTGTGGACATCGCCAACGTGAAGATGAGCATGAACCCCTTTGACGAAATCGCCGTCGAAGAGGCCGTGCGCCTGAAAGAAAAAGGCCTGGTGACCGAAGTCATCGCCGTCTCCTGCGGCGTGGCCCAGTGCCAGGAAACCCTGCGCACCGCCATGGCCATCGGCGCCGACCGCGCCATCCTGGTGGAAACCGACGCCGAACTGCAGCCCCTGGCCGTGGCCAAGATCCTGAAGGCTTTGGTCGACAAGGAACAACCGGGTCTCGTCATCCTGGGCAAGCAGGCCATCGACGACGACGCCAACCAGACCGGCCAGATGCTCGCCGCCCTGGCCGACCTGCCCCAGGCAACGTTTGCCAGCAAGGTGGAACTCACCGCCGACAAGGTCAGCGTGACCCGCGAAGTCGACGGCGGCCTGGAAACCCTGTCCCTGACCCTGCCCGCGGTGATCACCACCGACCTGCGCCTGAACGAGCCGCGCTACGTCACCTTGCCCAACATCATGAAGGCCAAGAAGAAGCAGCTCGATACCCTCAAACCCGAAGACCTGGGTGTGGACGTCGCTCCGCGCCTCAAAACCCTCAAGGTCACGGAACCCGCCAAGCGCGGTGCCGGCGTCAAGGTGGCCGA
>NZ_JBWKNZ010000038.1:0-717 GCF_059415825.1 Acidovorax sp. GW821-FHT10A04 | reverse complement strand
CGCTACCACCATGAACCCGCAAGACCTCAAATCCATCATGGGCTCCGGCCTGCTGTCCTTCCCCGTCACGGACTTCGACGCCCAGGGCAACTTCAACCCCAAGGGCTACGCCGCGCGCCTCGAATGGCTGGCCCCCTATGGCGCCAGCGCCCTGTTCGCCGCCGGTGGCACGGGTGAGTACTTCTCGCTGTCGGGCCCCGAGTACGGCCAGGTCGTCAAGACCGCCGTGGACACCTGCCGCGGCAAGGTGCCCATCATTGCCGGTGCCGGCGGCCCCACGCGCACGGCCATCGCCCACGCCCAGGAGGCCGAGCGCCTGGGTGCCCACGGCATCCTGCTGTTGCCCCACTACCTGACCGAAGCCGGCCAGGAAGGTTTGATCGAGCATGTGGCCGCCGTCTGCAACAGCGTGAAGTTCGGTGTCATCGTCTACAACCGCGACCGCACCAAGCTCACGGCCAATTCCCTGGCCATCCTGGCCGAGCGCTGCCCCAACCTGATCGGTTTCAAGGACGGCGTGGGCAACATCGAGACCATGTCCTCGATCTTCATGAAGATGGGTGACCGCTTCTCCTACCTGGGTGGCCTGCCCACGGCCGAGGTGTATGCGGCAGCGTACAAGGCGCTGGGCACACCGGTGTACTCGTCGGCGGTGTTCAACTTCATCCCCAAGACGGCGATGGACTTCTACAAGGCGGTGGCGGCCGACGACATGGC
>NZ_JBWKNZ010000037.1:0-958 GCF_059415825.1 Acidovorax sp. GW821-FHT10A04 | reverse complement strand
CGGCGGCGCAGTAACTTTCTCTTGCGTCGCCAAGAGAAAGTCACCAAAGAGAAGGCGACCCCCAGTCTGCGTCCCCCATCGCCCGGTGGGCGATGGGGGCAACCTGCGATGCTTGTATGGTTGAGGCGTCGGGGTGGAGGGACTCTGCGATGCATCGGCAACGACCATTGACCGACGGCGCGAGTTGTCTCCCGCCCCACCTCCCAGCGTCGATCAGGAACTGAGCGGCGCACTGCCCTGTGCGTGGAGACGTGCGGCAGCGCGACCACCGAACTGAATGCAAGCCAACCAGGGAGATGGACTACACCCCGACGAGACCATTATCTTGATTGGAGGTACCGTCATGCAAGCCTCTGCCGTGTTCATTGGAGTGGATGTATCCAAGAACGAACTGGTGATAGCACAGGCAGGCCAGCCGCCTCGCTGCGTGCCCAACAACACGTCCAAAGTGCGCGCCTGGCTGCGCACCATCCCCGCCCAGGCACAGATAGCCATGGAGTCGACAGGCCGCTACCACGCCCTGCTGGCCCACCTGTGCGTACAAGTGGGCCTGAAGGTGTATGTGCTCAACGCCCGCGACGTCTTCTTCTATGCGCGAGCCCTTGGCGCACGGGCCAAGACAGACAGCGTCGATGCAGCAATCATTGCCCGCTACCTGGCAGAGCACCATGCACAACTGCACCCCTGGCAACCCGGCAGCGTGCTGCAGCAGCAACTGCAAGGGCTGCTCAAGCGGCGCGCACAGCTGGCGACACACCGCTCGGCGCTGAGCCAGTCCTTCATGGGAATCGAGGTACCGGGCAATGCCATGGGCAAGCTCAGGACGGCCTTTGAGGGGCTCTTGAAAGCCATCGACACCCAGATCAAGCGCCTGATCGACAGCGATGAGCAAATGGCCCAGGGCTACAAGAAGCTGCAAACCATCACCGGCATCGGGCTTCAGACAGGCGCACTGCTG
>NZ_JBWKNZ010000036.1:0-1007 GCF_059415825.1 Acidovorax sp. GW821-FHT10A04 | reverse complement strand
TTCGAACGGACCAAGCCCCACGTCAACGTGGGTACGATTGGCCACGTGGACCACGGCAAGACGACCCTGACGGCGGCCATCGCCACGGTGCTGTCTGCCAAGTTCGGCGGCGAAGCCAAGGCATACGACCAGATCGACGCAGCACCTGAAGAAAAGGCCCGCGGCATCACGATCAACACCGCACACGTGGAATACGAAACGGCCAACCGCCACTACGCCCACGTGGACTGCCCCGGCCACGCCGACTATGTGAAGAACATGATCACCGGCGCTGCCCAGATGGACGGCGCCATTCTGGTGTGCTCGGCCGCTGACGGCCCCATGCCCCAGACGCGTGAGCACATCCTGCTGGCCCGCCAGGTGGGCGTGCCTTACATCATCGTGTTCCTGAACAAGTGCGACATGGTGGATGACGAAGAGCTGCTCGAACTCGTCGAGATGGAAGTGCGCGAACTCCTGGACAAGTACAACTTCCCAGGCGACGACACCCCCATCGTGCGCGGTTCCGCCAAGCTGGCCCTGGAAGGCGACAAGGGTCCCCTGGGCGAAGAAGCCATCATGAAGCTGGCTGAAGCCCTGGACACCTACATCCCCACGCCAGAGCGCGCTGTGGACGGTGCCTTCCTGATGCCCGTGGAAGACGTGTTCTCGATCTCCGGTCGCGGCACCGTGGTGACCGGCCGTATCGAACGCGGCGTGGTCAAGGTCGGCGAAGAAATCGAAATCGTCGGTATCAAGGACACCGTCAAGACCACCTGCACCGGCGTGGAAATGTTCCGCAAGCTGCTGGACCAGGGCCAGGCTGGCGACAACGTTGGCCTGCTGCTGCGCGGCACCAAGCGTGAAGACGTGGAACGCGGCCAAGTGCTGTGCAAGCCCGGCTCGATCAAGCCACACACCCACTTCACGGCTGAAGTGTATGTGCTGAGCAAGGACGAAGGCGGCCGCCACACCCCGTTCTTCAACAACTACCGTCCTCAGTTCTACTTCCGCACGACCGACGTCAC
>NZ_JBWKNZ010000035.1:0-1589 GCF_059415825.1 Acidovorax sp. GW821-FHT10A04 | reverse complement strand
CTAGTGGAAAATGAGGCTCAGTGCTGCGAGATGGGGCTGGCCCGTATGCTCGTGGGTGTTTCCACACAGCCTCGGCCACAAGCAGACGTCCAATCAATATTTTCACCGGACAGTCTGGAACATGTTGGGAGCTTGAATGAAGTGCATGCTGATCGCCTTTGCATTGTGGGCATCATCGTTTGCTGGCGCGGCAGAGGTGACCCTTGCCTGCATCGGCCCCGATTCAGAGGATTGCCCAATAGCTCTTAACCTGAACGCGGACATGGAGTCCCTAGTCGCGACGTTCAACGGCCCACGCAAGCCCGATGGCAGTGCTGAACGCGTGTCCCTGGCGTGGACTTCTTTGTACTTCACGCCGTTTGGCGGCGGCACAATTCTGCAATGGGGGCCAAGTACATCCGCCATCGCCCTGTATGGCAAATCCCGCCCGCTCAACGGTGAGCTCACCAAGCGCCAGATGGCACAGGCCGCTATCGTCTTCGAGACGATCCGCTACCAGGCCTCGTGCAGACTGGACGACCAGACCCCCCGGTGCGCGGCGACACCGCTCTTCCCCACCCAACCGGACAAGGTGGCCATATCCTGCATGGGTGGCAGCGACCACAGCGATTGCCCCGTGGCGGTCGACGTGCGACTCGACAACGAACGCCTTAGCACGATCTTCCAGGTGCCCAGCACCAATGGCACGCGTCAGCAGATGGTGATGGAATGGTGCGGCAACAGTACCGCAAACGGCCAGCCAACTGGGTGGATACCCTTCGGCCAACACCGCTGCGTGCTATCAGGGACATACCGAGTGCTGGGAGGCGAACTGACCCAACGCCAGCTCGCCCAAGCCTTCATTAGGTTCACGACCCGCAAGGTCGAGGCATCCTGCGCGCTGGACCACTCGAATGCTGCCGAGGGCAGACCTGTGTGTGCGCCATGACGTAGAGCACCAATGGAGCCAGCAATTGAATCCTGATCTGAATTTGTTGACAGCGGGGGGGACTTGCCGATCGAGACTTTGCCAGCTGTTTGGTGAGGAGGCTAAGCATCCGATCTGGGCCGTTCGCCGTCGCTGCTAGGATGGCTGCAAACGGCCAGAAGCAGACATCGGAGGGGGAAACATGGATGGGGTAGTGATCTACTTCGGAGAGGCAGCGTTTGAAGAAGTCTGTCGCGAATTCGATGCGACGTTGTCCGGCGCAGATCCTGACACTAAGTTTGCTGTTTTTCCCTATGAGGATGACGGCTGGAGAACTGAGTTGGACGGTGATGAAGTCACTAGAGTGGTTCGCGCGCTTGGCACGCTTCCCTCATGCGCGGTACACGTTGCGAGCCGCCATGGACAGGCCGCACGGCATGCTTTGTCAGCGGTCGCTGCTGTGATGTCCAAGTTTCCGAACTCGGTTCTTGATGACGATTTTGCCCGTCTCTGGAGCGCCAGCCAGGTCATGGCACTGGGTCGTATGGAGCCGTCAAGGGGGTTGTACGGTTTCCCGCAGTCCTCGGAAGACTAGGTCCGCTATGGGCCGAGGCTGTGTGAAAACCCAACCCTAAACCGCTGCCCAAAACTAAAATAACGGCACCCGATTCAAGCGAGGTGC
>NZ_JBWKNZ010000034.1:0-1690 GCF_059415825.1 Acidovorax sp. GW821-FHT10A04 | reverse complement strand
GGCCGAGGCTGTGTGAAAACCCAACCCTAAACCGCTGCCCAAAACTAAAATAACGGCACCCGATTCAAGCGAGGTGCCCCATGAAGCGATTCATCGAAGGCGAAGACCGACAACAGGTCACCATGCTACCGGAGTGCCTGGACGACTACATCGCAGAGGACAACCCGGTGCGTGTTGTCGATGTCTTTGTCGAAGAACTGGATCTTCGGGCACTGGGCTTTGATGCAGTCAATCCAGCGCTCACCGGCCGGCCCGCGTACCACCCGGCCGTACTGCTCAAGCTCTACATCTACGGGTACTTGAACCGCATCCAGTCAAGTCGCCGCCTGGAGCGCGAAGCCCAGCGCAATGTCGAGCTGATGTGGCTGACCGGGCGCCTTGCGCCAGACTTCAAGACCATCGCCGACTTCCGTCGAAACAACGGCGCCGGCATCCGCAACGTCGGCAAGCGCTTCATCGCCATGTGCCGGCAGTTGGACCTCTTCTCGCAGGCCATCGTGGCCATCGATGGCAGCAAGTTCAAGGCCGTGAACAGCCGTGACCGCAACTTCACGCCCGGCAAGATCGAGGCCCGTCAGCAGCAGATCGAGCAGAGCATCCAGCGTTACCTTGACGCGCTGGAGACCGCAGACCGCACGCAGCCCGCCGAGGTCGAAGCCAAGACAGAACGACTGCAGGAGAAACTGAAAAAGTTGCGCGAACAGATGCGGCAACTCGATGGGCTCAAGGAGCAATTGAAGAGCCTGCCCGATGGCCAGGTCTCCCTCACCGACCCCGATGCACGTTCGATGGTCACCCAGGCCAAGGGATCGGGCCTGGTTGGCTACAACGTGCAGACAGCCGTCGATGCCAGGCACCACCTGATCGTGGCGCACGAGGTCACGAACGTTGGCAATGACCGGGCACAACTGCACGGCATTGCCTGTGCCGCAGACCAGGCTATGGGAAGCGAGCACCTGCAGGCCTTCGCTGATAGGGGCTACTTCAGTGGCCCGCAGCTCAAGGCCTGCGAGGACGCTGGCATCACGACCTTCGTGCCCAAGCCGATGACATCCAACGCGAAAGCCGAAGGGCGCTTCGACAAAGCCGACTTCATGTACATCGCTAAGGATGACGAGTACCAGTGCCCTGCAGGCGAGCGTGCGATCCAACGGTTCAAAACGATCGAGAAGAGCCTGAGCCTGAGCATCTATTGGTCAAGTGCCTGTCCGCACTGCCCGCTGCGCGAGCAATGCACGACCAGCAAATACCGACGTGTCCGCCGCTGGGAGCACGAAGAAGTACTGGAGCGCGTTCAGCAACGGCTGGACGGCAACCCCGAGGCGATGACATTGCGCAGGTCCACCGTGGAGCATGTGTTCGGAACGCTCAAGCACTGGATGGGCTCGACGCACTTCCTGATGAAGACCCTCAAGCACGTGGGCACCGAGATGAGCCTGCATGTGCTGGCCTACAACATCAAGCGGGTGATGAGCGTGATGGGTATCGCGCAGATGATGCAGGCGATGCGGATGGCGAAGGCGTGAGGCCTTTGTTGGCTTTTTACAGGCCGATAGAGGCTTCGGGAAGGCGTCAAAAGGCCCCGGTGCGCCAAAAGCGATTCTGCAACAGCACTAGTGGAAAATGAGGCTCAGTGCTGCGAGATGGGGCTGGCCCGTATGCTCGTGGGTGTTTCCACACAGCCTCGGCC
>NZ_JBWKNZ010000033.1:0-3217 GCF_059415825.1 Acidovorax sp. GW821-FHT10A04 | reverse complement strand
GCGAGCAGCCTGAACAGCCAGGCGGGCGAGCTGGTCAACGCGGTGGCGGTGTTCCGCCTGGCCAACGATGGCAACTATCGGGCACCGGCATCTACACCAGCCCCAGCGGCGCGCAAGCCGGTGGCCATGGCGGCGCGCACGCCCGTGAAGGCGCCGGTGGGCAAGGCCCCGGTGGCCAGCCGGCTGGCTGCGCCCAAGGCGCCTGCTCCCAGCCCCGCGGCCGCGGCACCCAAGGCCCCGGCCAAGGCGGCCGGCGGGGGGGATGACGAGTGGGAGAGCTTCTGACGCTTGCTTGATGGGGGTCAAGCGCCTTGTCTGACAGCGCCGCGGCCTGACAGACGGCGCCATCTGCAAGGCACGGGGCTTACAACGGAGGAATGGCTGGCCTTGCCCCTGGGCATCGCTGGCCGATCCCTTCACTTCCCCGGAGAAGCCCATGACCCCCGCCACCAAAGCCGCCGCCCTGGACCAGGACCTCGCCCAGCAGGCGCGCCCCGGCCACGGCATTCCCTCGCAGGATCCCGATCCTGCAGCACAGCTGCCTTTGTCGGATGCCGAGAAAGAGCGTGAATCCCAGTCGGCCCTCGTGGGCGGCGGGGTCGTGGCCGGCGCCGCGACCGGAGCTGCCGTCGGGGCAGCTGTGGGCGGGCCCGTGGGCGTGGTCGTCGGGGGCACGCTGGGCGTGGTGGCCGGTGCCCTTGGTGGTGCAGCCGCCGGCGCGGTCACCCGACCGGACGAACCCAGCAGCACCATTCCCGGACCGGCGGAGCACGAAGTCGTCCGCACCGGGGAAACCGGGCGCGAGGACCTCAACCGCTGAGGCAGGGTCAGGTTCCGCCATGAAAAAACCCGCCAAGGCGGGTTTTTTCATGGCTGCTGTCTCTGCCCTGGACTTATCCAGGCCGGTGGGGGTTGGGGAACACCAGTTGCAGCCCCGGCAGCGTGGGGCGCTTGAAGGCCTGCCACTCGGCCTTCGGCCCGGAGGGTTGGGCCAGCCGGTCGGCCACCACCCACCAGGCGCTCGGGTTCAGGCCAATGCCGAAGTGGCTGGCCACCACCTCGATGTTCTCGGTGTGCGGGTTGTGCGCTGCCGGCGCCTGCAGGCTGCCGCGCCAGGCCACCACGCCATCGCTGCGCGAGTAGATGCTGGAGGTGGGCACCGGGGGCGCCTCGGGCAGGTTGTAGCTGGCCACTTCGCGCTCGATGCTGCGGCCACTGGCGAACTGGTAGATGCGCCAGGCATTGGTGGAGGTGTGCGGGCCGGCAAAGGGCGTGCCCAGCGTCACCACGCAGCGCACCAGGTCGGGCAGCTCCTTGGCCAGTTCGCGGGCATAGATGCCGCCCAGGCTCCAGCCCACCAGGCTCACCTTGCCGCCGCTGCGCTGTGCGGCCTGCTGCAACTGCTGCTTGGCATGGTCCAGCACACCTTCGCGTGGGCCCAGGTTCAGGCCCTGGCCCCAGCCCTGGGCGTCGTAGCTGCGTGACTCCAGGTAGCGGCGCAACGGCGCCGTGGTGGCGTCGCCGGCCGATAGCCCCGGAAACACGATGACGGTGTGCCCGTCACCCTGGGGTGCACGCTGCAGCACGGGCCAGGCGGGCAGCACGGCACCGAATTCCCAGGGCGCGCGCAACTCCAGCGCCAGCAAAGACAGGCCGGGGGCAGGCATGGGGTGGGGGTGGGTCTCTTTTTTGGTGAACAGCGTCATCAGGTCATTCCAGGGGGCTCAAAGCTACTGCCCGGCGGTGTCAGGAGTGGCGGCCAGGGCGCCAGCGGTCCAGCAATCCGCCATTCGACAAGCTGGGTAACGGTAACATTTTTTAGCACCGGAACCCGCGCCGGCAGTGGAGGCACCTCTCCAATTAGGCAGGCCCCGTCCCTTTGCAACCTGGAGGCACGGTGGCGTCCCAGGTGGCATCGGATGGCCGGGATCGGCCAGATTTTGTTCTGAAATGTAACTTTTCACTGCTATGCTTTTGGGAGTGCCCGCGGCCTCCTGGCCCGGCCCGGTAGCGCATGCCTTCCACTCCCGAATCTCCCCTCCCATGACCCAAGCCTTTGCTGCAGCCTCTCCCGAAACCCCTTCCCGCACTGCCCAGCCTGCCGGCCGCGCAGGGGAGTACCTGAGCTTTTGCCTGGGGGCGGAGGAGTACGGCATCGACATCCTGCGCGTGCAGGAAATCCGCTCCTACGAGCAGCCCACCCGCCTGGCCCATGCGCCGGACTTCATCAAGGGGGTGATCGACCTGCGCGGGCGCATCGTGCCGATCCTGGACCTGCGCGTGAAGCTCCAATCCCCCGAGGCGAGCTATACCGACTTCACGGTGGTCATCATCCTGGACATGGGGGCCTTGCTGGTCGGCGCCGTGGTGGATGCCGTGGCCGATGTGGTCACCCTGACCCCGGAGCTCATCAAGTCCGTGCCGCAGTTCGAGCCCCAGGGCCACCTCGACCCGGCCTTTGTCGCCGGCATTGCCAGCGTGGGCGAGCGCATGCTGATCCTGATGGACATCGAGGCGCTGCTCAGCAGTGGCGAATTAGGACTGGTCACGAACGCAACACGCGGATAACGTGAAAAACACCCAAAAACCAACCAACGAGGGACCGGATGAATCGCTTGAATATTTCCACACGGCTGGTGGTGGCCTTTGCCGCCATGGTGCTGCTGCTGATCGCCCTGGGAGGGGTGGCGCTGGCACGCTCTGCCAGCCAGCGCGCGGCGCTCAATGACATCGTTACCACGCGCATCCCCATTACCAGGGCCATGGGCGCGCTGGCCGACGGGGTGAATTTGCAGGCGATCCAGTTCCGCAACCTGGCGATCTTCTCCTCGGAGGCCATCGTCAAATCGTCGCGCGACCAGATCGGCACGGCACGCTCGACGATCGCCAAGCAGCTGGAAACGCTCACCGCGCTGATCCAGTCCGAAAAGGGCAAGGAGAGCCTGGCGCGCATGCAGCAGCAGCGCGCAGAGTTCCTACGGCTGGGGGACCAGTACCTGGGCCTGATCGCCAAGGACCAGAAGGACGAGGCATTGAAGCTGCTGGTGGAGCAGTTGCGCCCGGTCCAGCTGGCCTACCAGAAGGAGATCCAGGAGCAGGTGGATTACCAGGCGAAGGTCACGGGCGCCGCTGGTGACCGGGCCGAGGCCGCCGCCGCGGCCCTGCTGCGCGACGTGCTGATCGCCGGCGCACTGGCCATCGCCCTGGCGATCTTCCT
>NZ_JBWKNZ010000032.1:0-3984 GCF_059415825.1 Acidovorax sp. GW821-FHT10A04 | reverse complement strand
CTTCTCTTTGGTGACTTTCTCTTGGCGACGCAAGAGAAAGTTACTGCGCCGCCGGGCGCACATCCCGGCCCCCGCCCCTTGCAAAGGCATGCAGCACCCATTACCCAGTCCAGCCCCAGCCCCCAATGCGAGAATCCACCCACTCCCTCCCTGGCAAGCCCCCAATTCCCTCCCCCATGCAACTTGCATCCCTCCCCCCATCCGCACCCACCACCCTCCTGCACCGCACCGCAGCAACCCTGGCCCTGCTGATCACCATGGCCATCGCCCTGGCGGGCCTGTCCCAACCCGCCCACGCCGCACCCCCAAAGGCCTACAACAAGGCAGGCGTGAGCTTTCAGCACCCCGCCGACTGGAAGGTCACGCTCGACGAGGTGGAGCCCGATAGCGCCGGCATGCGCAGCATCGACCTCGAAGGACCTGAGGACGCGAGCATCCACCTGATGCTCATCCCCTTCATGACGGGCCAGAACATCGAGACCCTGGCCACGCGCGCCGCCGAACACCGTGCAGAGATGGACAAGGGCCAGGCCGCGCTGGAAGGGCCGGACAAGATCACCCCCACGGGCATGACCTCCAGCACCATCACCCGGCGCGTAGGCGGCAAGGACATCAAGGGCGTGCTGCAGCGCTTTGGCTACGTCTCGGAGGGCGTCGCCGTCCAGCTCGAATCGCGCTTTTTCGCCATCGATGCAGGCAACGGCAGCAGCGTCAACATCATGACCCAGTCGCTGGCCGAGGACGCCAAACTGATGGAAACCACCCTGGGCCGGGTGATGGACACGCTGCGCTACCGCGCCAAGCGTTGACGGGGCCCGGCCGCTGCCGCGCACCCGAACCTCTCTTCCTTCTTGTACCGACCGAACCACCCACCTACGCACCATGCCCCAAGCCCCGACGCCCCTTCACGCCACCCTCGCCCTGGCCACACGCCGCGGCTTCCACGCTGCGACCGCCGCCGCCCTGGGCCTGCTGCTTGCCGCCAGCCTGGCCCAGCCCGCGCTGGCCGCGCCCAATGTCACCTACACCAAGGACGGTGTGAGCTTCGAGCACCCCGCCGGCTGGAAGGTGACCGAGGACTCGGTCGCGCAGGACGAAACGCGCCTGCGCAGCATCGATCTCGAAGGACCCGACGATGCCGTCGTCACCCTGCTGTTCAGCCCCTTCCTCAAGGCACAGAGCATCGAGACCTTTGCAGCCACCACGGCGAAGAACCGCGCAGAATCTGCCAAAAGCAGCAGCGCAGTCGCCCAGCAACTGCAGTTCGGCCCTGCCACCACGGCACCCATCACCCGCAACGTGGCGGGCCAGGAAAACAAGGGCGTCTCGCAGCGCTTCGTGATCAGCATGCTGGGGCAGAAGCTGCCGCACGAGGCGCGCTTCTTCAAGGCCGACCTGGGCGGGACCACCGCCATCATCATGACCCAGGTCGCCACCGAATACGCCAAGGCCACCGAGGCCGGCTTCGCGTTGGCGCTCGACACGCTGCGCTACAGCGGCAAGCGCTGACCGAGCGCCGCAGGGCGGCATTCACCCCTTCATTCCCACAGGCGGCAGGCGCAGTTCAAGCCGCTTCGTGGAAATACGCGCGCCTCGCAAAGGTGCGCTGCAAGGCGGCCCGCAGCGCCTGGAACTGCGGCTCGGCCAGGTCAAAGCGCACCTCGATCCGGCCATCGTTGTCCATCTCCTGCGCGGCGTGCGCGTCCATCTGCACGTCCACGCGGTCGCGGTGCAGGGTGAAGGACACGATGTGGCCGTACCACGACCAGCCCTGCCCGCAGTACTCGATGTAGGGCTGGTCCATGCCCAATGCGATGTCCTGGGCGTCGTACTCGTCCAGGTGCTGCAGCATCAGGTAGAAGTCCTCGTCCTCGATGGACGGCGCCCCGAGCGTCACGATGAGCAGCCCATCGTCGTCCTCGGCGGCAGACACTGCATTGGCGACAAAGCCTACCGGCATCAGCACTCCTCCTGTTGTCTGGCCGCACAGCGCAGCGGCCACAGGCCCCCGACTGTACCTGCGTGCGGCAGCAACGCCGGGCCCCAGGCCATCGCCGGGATCGCTTCTACAGCCCCCCACAGAAGCCGTGCCCCCGTCCAGGCAAGTCAAGCCATTCCTGAACTGCAGTTCAGTTTTATCTTGACTTGGTTTAGAAATTACTAAACAATGGCCCCCATGGCAACCCCGGCGCACAGCGACGCCAACCGACCCCGTCCATCCACCATCCGCACGCGCCAGGGGTTGCCGCCCTGTTCTGTTCCGTCCCGTTTCTTCACGCCGGCCAGTCCACCGGCTCGCCAGCAAGCCACCAGGAGCCCCCATGCACCACCATGCCGCCCCGCCGTTGTTGTTGTTGACATTGCCACCAGGCCCCCTGCACTTCGCAGCCACCGGTGCTGCCAACGCGGCCACGCTCGCGCAACCGGGCTCGGCATCCTGGCCCCCGCTGAAACCCCGTGCACTGCCGGACAGCCCGCCCGCGGCGCAGCCGTCCGTGCTGGACCGCTTTTGCCGCAGTGCCAACGACCCCGTGCGCGATGCGCTGCACCACCACGAGGCCCGCGCGGCCGAGTCCGACGCCCAGTACGCCGCCGAGGACGCCGCCCACCGCGACACCCTGGCCCTGGCGCGCGGCGGCGACTACGCGCGCCTGCTGTCCGCCATGGACTACCGCGACAACGACACCCGTGCCATGCATGCCCTGGTCACCTGCGCCCAGCAGGGCCACGCGCTCGCGCGCGAGGCCGTCGAGGTGCTGGCCCGCACCTGGGCCGAAACGCATACCGAGGCAGTGTGATGGGACAAGGACCGCAGGGCATTGGCGAGCACACCGCGCCGCCTCCAGCTCGCGGGGCGCACCGGCTGATTGGCCCCATCGCCACCACCGCGCTGGGGGCCGTGGCCATCCTCGGCACCCTGCTGTGGGCCATGCATGAGGATGCGCAGCACGGGCTGCGGCGCGAGGCCATGGCGCAGCAGCAGCAGCAAGCCCGTGCACAACCGCCCAGCGCAGAGCAGCGCCGCCACGTGGCCGCACAGTTCGTGTGCGGGCATGGGGTGGCGTACCAGTGGGTGAATGCGAACACGGTGGAATGCCTGCGCGAGATGGACGCGCAGGTGGCCATCACAGGCCGGTGAGGCCGCCCTGGTCGGCCTGATCGGCCTGGTCTTCAGTTCGCCCCGGGCCTGTCCAGCAGCGTGCCGTTGATCGCCACCATCTTCCACGACAGCAGGCCATAGCGGCGAAACACGAAGCCCACCTCGCGCCCTTCCGGGCTGACGTGCACGGTCGAGTAGTTCTGGTAGTCCACCTGGAAGCGCGGCTTGCCGGCCTGGGCCCCCTGGTTGTTGTTGCCGCCGCCACCCGAGGGGGTGGACGAAGGTACCGGGCGTGCGGTATCGCCGCGCTGCTGCAACAGCTTCACCACGCCCGATGGCGAGACCATGGCATCGACGGCCTGGTTGAGCATGCCTTTCACAAAGGTCTGCGCCAGGCCGGCGAACGGGTTGTCGTCCGGCACGCCGCGGGTCTTCATCTCGGCGTCCATGCGCGCACTCAGCAGCTCCTTGACCGAATCGCGCAGCAGCACGAAGTCCACGTACTCGGACACCCGGGCAGCGTCCTTGTCGCGCACGGCGTTGGACAGGGAGTGCAGGGCCCAGTAGGGGGAGGCGTAGAGCGTTGCGCCGGCGGCGATGGCGATGCCGGCCAGGGCGATGGGGACGAGCCGTTTGTTCCTGGTGGAGTGCGGTGTACCGGTTGCTGTGGTCATGCTGGGTTGTCCCTCCGCTGTGTTGGTATTGATGGGCCTTGGCTTCAACGTTTGGTGGGGGGCGGGGGTTTACGTGTGCCGTAGTTTGGTGTCCATGGTTGCTGCGTTTTTGCGTTGAGGGCGGGGGCCGGGGTGTGCGCCCGGCGGCGCAGTAACTTTCTCTTGCGTCGCCAAGAGGGTGTAGAAAAAACAAAATACAATCCTGCAGCA
>NZ_JBWKNZ010000031.1:0-2500 GCF_059415825.1 Acidovorax sp. GW821-FHT10A04 | reverse complement strand
TCCTGAAACCGCATGCTTACAAAAAGTAGGAGCCCGCAAGGGTGACTGCGTACCTTTTGTATAATGGGTCAGCGACTTACATTCAGTGGCAAGGTTAACCGAATAGGGAAGCCGTAGAGAAATCGAGTCCGAATAGGGCGAATCAGTCGCTGGGTGTAGACCCGAAACCAAGTGATCTATCCATGGCCAGGATGAAGGTGCCGTAACAGGTACTGGAGGTCCGAACCGACTAGTGTTGCAAAACTAGCGGATGAGCTGTGGATAGGGGTGAAAGGCTAAACAAACTTGGAAATAGCTGGTTCTCTCCGAAAACTATTTAGGTAGTGCCTCAAGTATTACCGTCGGGGGTAGAGCACTGTTTAGGCTAGGGGGTCATGGCGACTTACCAAACCTATGCAAACTCCGAATACCGACGAGTACAGCTTGGGAGACAGAGCACCGGGTGCTAACGTCCGGACTCAAGAGGGAAACAACCCAGACCGCCAGCTAAGGTCCCTAAAATTGGCTAAGTGGGAAACGAAGTGGGAAGGCTAAAACAGTCAGGATGTTGGCTTAGAAGCAGCCATCATTTAAAGAAAGCGTAATAGCTCACTGATCGAGTCGTCCTGCGCGGAAGATGTAACGGGGCTAAGCCAGTTACCGAAGCTGCGGATGTGCAATTTATTGCACGTGGTAGGAGAGCGTTCTGTAGGCCTGTGAAGGTGTCTGGTAACGGATGCTGGAGGTATCAGAAGTGCGAATGCTGACATGAGTAGCGTTAAAGGGGGTGAAAAGCCCCCTCGCCGTAAGCGCAAGGTTTTCTACGCAACGTTCATCGGCGTAGAGTGAGTCGGCCCCTAAGGCGAGGCAGAGATGCGTAGCTGATGGGAAACAGGTCAATATTCCTGTACCGATCAATAGTGCGATGTGGGGACGGAGAAGGTTAGCTCAGCCAACTGTTGGATATGTTGGTTCAAGCCTGTAGTCGTGCCTGGTAGGCAAATCCGCCGGGCTTAGATGAGGGGTGATAACGAGTCTGCTTGCAGACGAAGTGAGTGATACCCTGCTTCCAGGAAAAGCCACTAAGCTTCAGCTATTGACGACCGTACCGCAAACCGACACTGGTGCGCGAGATGAGTATTCTAAGGCGCTTGAGAGAACTCAGGAGAAGGAACTCGGCAAATTGATACCGTAACTTCGGGAGAAGGTATGCCCCAAGTAGGTGAACTCGAACAGAGGGAGCCCAACGGGGTTGCAAAAAATCGGTGGCTGCGACTGTTTAATAAAAACACAGCACTCTGCAAACACGAAAGTGGACGTATAGGGTGTGACGCCTGCCCGGTGCTGGAAGATTAAATGATGGGGTGCAAGCTCTTGATTGAAGTCCCAGTAAACGGCGGCCGTAACTATAACGGTCCTAAGGTAGCGAAATTCCTTGTCGGGTAAGTTCCGACCTGCACGAATGGCGTAACGATGGCCACACTGTCTCCTCCTGAGACTCAGCGAAGTTGAAATGTTTGTGATGATGCAATCTCCCCGCGGAAAGACGGAAAGACCCCATGAACCTTTACTGTAGCTTTGTATTGGACTTTGAACAGATCTGTGTAGGATAGGTGGGAGGCTTTGAAGTGATGTCGCTAGATGTCATGGAGCCAACGTTGAAATACCACCCTGGTGTGTTTGAGGTTCTAACCTAGGTCCATTATCTGGATCGGGGACAGTGCATGGTAGGCAGTTTGACTGGGGCGGTCTCCTCCCAAAGCGTAACGGAGGAGTTCGAAGGTACGCTAGTTACGGTCGGACATCGTGACGATAGTGCAATGGCATAAGCGTGCTTAACTGCGAGACTGACAAGTCGAGCAGATGCGAAAGCAGGACATAGTGATCCGGTGGTTCTGTATGGAAGGGCCATCGCTCAACGGATAAAAGGTACTCTGGGGATAACAGGCTGATACCGCCCAAGAGTTCATATCGACGGCGGTGTTTGGCACCTCGATGTCGGCTCATCTCATCCTGGGGCTGTAGCCGGTCCCAAGGGTATGGCTGTTCGCCATTTAAAGAGGTACGTGAGCTGGGTTTAAAACGTCGTGAGACAGTTTGGTCCCTATCTTCCGTGGGCGCTGCAGATTTGAGGAAGCCTGCTCCTAGTACGAGAGGACCGGAGTGGACACACCTCTGGTGTATCGGTTGTCACGCCAGTGGCATTGCCGAGTAGCTAAGTGTGGAAGAGATAACCGCTGAAAGCATCTAAGCGGGAAACTCGTTTCAAGATGAGATCTGCCGGGGCCTTGAGCCCCCTGAAGAGTCGTTCAAGACCAGGACGTTGATAGGTCAGGTGTGGAAGCGCAGTAATGCGTTAAGCTAACTGATACTAATTGCTCGTGCGGCTTGACCCTATAACTTTGATAGCCAATCCCCGTGACTGCAACCGCAGCACCCGGACGCTCAAAGATTGTTATGCCAAGTTAGACGCAGTCAAAAATACAAAAATCTAATCTGATTCCATACTCTATGAATTCGT
>NZ_JBWKNZ010000030.1:0-14860 GCF_059415825.1 Acidovorax sp. GW821-FHT10A04 | reverse complement strand
TCTCTTTGGTGACTTTCTCTTGGCGACGCAAGAGAAAGTTACTGCGCCGCCGGGCGCACATCCCGGCCCCCGCCCTTGGCAAAGGCATACAGCCTCCACAACAACATAACAGACACGCAGCCGCGCCCTGCGGGCAGCCACCTTATGCCGCTGCACGACGCGAACCATGCGGACTGCTTCATCGAGTACGAGGCGCCCATATTGCGCGCGCTGGAAGACATGCGCTGGTGATCAGGGCCGAGCCAGGTCAGCGCGGCGTATGGCAATTGCCCGCCGCGATGGCCGCCGTGACCGAAGGCTCCAGGCTGGCCACATTCGGGAAGGCCGAGGGCACCGCCGTGTCCTCCAGCAGGCACAGGTGGTTGGCCTTGCGCACCAGCACCACGGGGGTAAAGACGGCAGGGTTCAACAGACCGCCCGGAAAGGTCTGGCGTTGGCCCCAGAAAGCCGCCAGGCCTGCGCCGCTCTCCGTGCGCTCCTGCTCGAACCAGAACGTGCCGCTCAGCGGACCCGGGACCGCGACGCCCACGCCATCGCATTGCGCGCTGCGGTAGTTCACCGAGCCCACGCCCGCCGTCAGCGGGCCGTTGGCCGGGGTGGTGAAGTTCCACAGCGTGCGCACGCCGCCATCGGCCGAGGGCCGGCACCGGTCCTGCTCCCAAGGGCCATCCGCCAGGGTGGCCAGCGGCGCACACCGCACCGCCACGCTGTCCACCGCGGCGGCCGCCACCGTGCCGGCACCATTGCGCACCACGCAGCCAGCGCCGGCAGGTGCCGTCTTCACCGCCACGGCGTAGGTGCTGCCATCCGCCAGGGGCCTGGCGAACGTGAAGGCGCCATTGGCAGCCACGGCCACCTCTTCGCCACTGCCAGTGGCCAGGACCACGGTCTGGCCGCTGACCAGGCCGCCCACGCTGCCACCCAGCGTGTAGCTGGCACGGTCGTCGCCGCCACCACAGGCCGCCAGGCCCGCGAGGGCCATCACGGCCGCGAGGTGCTTGAGCGCTGGGGTTCTTCTGGTTGTCGAATGCATGCGATCTTCTCCTGTTGTGTGTTGTATTTCGCAGTAGGGCTGTGCCCCAGGCAATGATGGCCCAACACCTGTTGAACAGGCGGGCCGCCAGGCCGCAAAACCGTGGCCATTGACCTTTGCTTACGAAAAACACAGCACCAACGCGCCAGCGCCGCAACATGGTCAGGTGCGGGGTGGTCTGGCGGGCGGTACAGGGGTTGGTGGCATGCCTGGCGCGCCCCACACGCGCCGCCCCTGCAGTGGCGGCTGCCGGGTGGCAGGTTCAGGACTTGGGGGCCGCCGCAGGCGTGGGAGCGGGTGCGGCAGCCGCCAATCAGCTTGTTACTCGGCAGCCTTGGCAGACTTGCCCGTGCCGCGCGGCTTGCGCGCGCGCGGGGCCGCTGCTTTGGCAGGTGCCGGTGCAGCAGCCTCGGGCTCTTGCGCTGCCGGCTCGGCAGCGGGCGCGTCAGCGGCCTTGCGGCTGCTGGGGCTGTTCTTGCGTGGCGCCGGGGCCGCACGGCGGCTGCGCGGTGCCGCGCGGGTGGCATCCACCCCGTCATCAGCCTCCGCAGGCTCCGTCACCCTGGCTGGTGGCGCACCGGCAGGCTCTGCGTCGGCGTCAAAGGCAGGCTGCGCAGCCAGATCCTCAGGTTCCTCGGCCGCCACGGGTCCGTAAGAAGGTGCCGGCGCGGCCGCCTGCTGGCGGAAATAGCGGCTGACCACGGGCTCGGCCTGCGGCGCGTCGTCGTGCGCTTCGGCAGCGCCCGGTGCGGCATGGGCTTCCGACGCGAGCAGTTCCTGCTGGCCATCCACCTGTTGCGGTGCCGCGCCGCGTGCCGAACCCTCACCCCGGCTGCGCCCACGGCCGCGGCCACCCCGGCCACCACCGCCATCGGACGCATCCGGCAGCGCCGCCACGGCATGGAAATCATGGCGCTGGCTGCTGCTGTTGCTGTTGTTGTTGCTGTGGTTGCCCTGCCGCTCGGCGGGCGCCGCATCGGCTGGCACCTGGCCACCGGCCGCAGCGCCCATGCCGCGAAACACATAGGCGCCCGAGCGCTCATCGCGGCCAAACTCCAGCAGCCCCCGGGCCTGCGCCTCTTCGAGCAGGTTGCCGAAGGTGCGAAAACCGAAGTAGCTCTCGCTGAAATCGGGCCGGCGGCGCTTGATCGCCTCCTTGAGCACTGAAGCCCAGATCTTGCCGCTGTCGCCGCGCTCGGAGGTCAGGTCCTCGAAGGTCTCCACCGCCAGCTCCACGCCCTGGGTGCGGCGTGCGTCCTGCTTTTCCTTGCGCTGGCGCTCTTCCTCGGGCGAGCGGCGCGGTGCCGCAGGCGCCGCCGCGGCGCCGGAGCCCTGGCCCTGGCGCCGGGCCAGCGTGCGCTGCTTCTCGCGCACCAGGTCGTCGTAGAAGATGAACTCGTCGCAGTTGGCGATCAACAGGTCCGAGGTGGACTGCTTCACGCCCACGCCGATCACCTGCTTGTTGTTCTCGCGCAGCTTGGAGACCAGGGGCGAGAAGTCCGAATCACCACTGATGATGACGAAGGTGTCCACGTGCGACTTGGTGTAGCACAGGTCCAGCGCATCCACCACCAGGCGGATGTCGGCCGAGTTCTTGCCCGACTGGCGCACGTGCGGGATCTCGATCAGCTCGAAGTTCGCCTCGTGCATCGCGGCCTTGAAGCCCTTGTAGCGCTCCCAGTCGCAATAGGCCTTCTTGACCACGATGGAGCCCTTGAGCAGCAGGCGCTCCAGCACCGGCTTGATGTCGAATTTTTCATACTGCGCATCGCGCACGCCCAGGGCGACGTTTTCAAAGTCGCAAAACAGGGCCATGCTGATGCTGTTGTCGGAAGGGGATGCCATGGGAGTGAGTCCGTTCTAGTGCAGGTGCGATCATCACATGGAATGGGAATGCACCCGCTGAACAACCCTGCCGCAGGCCGCCTTGCCCGGCCTGGCCACCAGCGCCGGCACCGGGCAGTCTGCAGAAAGCTACTTGCGCCTGGCAGCCTTGCGGCCCCGGGCCTCGGCGGCCGCCAGCTCCTCGCCGGTGAGCACGTAGTCCGGCGTGTCCGCCAGACGCTGCACGGCCAGCTCGATGAAGGCACGCACCCGCAGGGGCTGCGCCGACCGGCTGCCGTAGTAGACGAATGCGCTCGACTGGTCATCCACATGGTCCGTGAGCAAGGGGACCAGCCGCCCGGCGCGAATGTGGGCCGCAGCGGCAACCCCCGACAGCAGGCCCAGCACATGGCCTGCAAGCACCGCGTCGGTCTCCAGCACCTCGTCGTTCACGCACAGCGCGGGCAGCATGGGCTGCTCGACCACGCTGTCGGCCACCTTCATGCGCCAGGGCATCACCCGGCCAGTGCCCGGGCTGCGGAACACGCTGCAGCGGTGGTTGGTCAGGGCGCCCAGGTTGTCGGGGGCGCCATGGCGGCGCAGGTAGGCCGGCGAGGCGCAGACGATGAGCTGCAGCGGGAACAGCCTGCGCGCCACCACGCCTTCGGCCGCCGAGCGGCCGATGCGAAAACCCACATCCACGCGGTCCTCCACCCAGTTGCCGATGCGGTCATCGAGTTGCACATCGGGCTGCACCTCGGGGTGGCGGGTGCAGAACTCGTCGAGCAGCGACCACAGCACGGGGGCGAACACCGAGCGCGGTCCCACGATGCGCAGCGGCCCGCCGATCTCGTCCTTGGCGCGGCGCGTGATCTCCAGCGCCCGCTGCAACCCGGCCAGCGGCGGCAGCGCGGCCTCCAGGAACTGGCGGCCCTCGTCGGTGAGCGACATGCTGCGCGTGGTGCGGTGGAACAGGCGCACGCCCAGGTGCTGCTCGAGCTGCACCAGGGCCTGGCTCGCGGCCTGGGGGGTGATGCCCTGCGCCGCCGCGGCCTTGCGCAGGCTGCCCAGCTCGGCCGTGCGGGCAAAGGTCGTGATCGAGCGCAGTTCGTTGATGGGCATGGGGCCATTATCAAGCGCAACTTGCCAATCCTTCAAGGCGGTGGGGGCTAGTCCCTGCAGGCCCTGGCTCCTACAGTGCCTGCATGGCCAGCGCACCGTGCCGCCCTGCTGCGGCTCCTGCCGGCACCGAACACCCCTCCCCCTTCTGCATGAACAAGGACCTTCTGTGATGAAACAACTCGCGTCCGCGGTCACGGCCCTGTCGCTGGCCGCCTCCGTCCTCGCGCAGGCCGACCAGGGGCTGCGCATCACCCGGCACGGCAGCCAGCCCTCGGCCCCCGGCCCGGCCCAGAACTTCACCGGCAGCGTGCGCGTGGACACGCCCTTCAGCGCCGATGCGCCCGGCCGTGTCGGCGGTGCCCTGGTCACCTTCGAGCCCGGCGCACGCACCGCCTGGCACAGCCACCCGCTGGGCCAGACGCTCATCGTGACGCAAGGCGTGGGGCTGGTGCAGCGCTGGGGCGGCCCGGTGCAGGAGATACGCCCCGGTGACGTGGTCTGGATACCGCCGCACGAAAAGCATTGGCACGGCGCCACGCCCGGCATCGCCATGGCCCATGTGGCCATTGCCGAGCAGCTCGATGGCAAGGCCGTGGAGTGGATGGAAAAAGTGTCCGATGCGCAGTACGGCCCTGCGCGCGCAACGCCGGCGAAAGGCCTCCAATGAGCAAGCCATTGCACAAGGCATCGATCCGCTGGCTCGCCGGTGCCCGCCTGTCCATCCTGGTCGCGGCACTGGGCCCAGCCTGCGCGCTGGCGCAGCCGGCACCGCCCCCACCACCAACGCAGGCACCGGAGCCCACTGCCGCCCAGCGGCTCATGGGCGACATCAACCCCAAGCTCGCCGAGCTCACCGACAAGGTGCTGTTCGGCGACGTCTGGGCCCGTCCGGGCCTGTCGCCGCGCGACCGCAGCCTGGTCACCATCAGCGCCCTCATCGCCATGAACCGGCCCGACCAGCTGCGCTCGCACCTGCAGCGGGCCAAGGACAACGGCGTCACCGAGGCCGAGCTGATCGAGGCCATCACCCACCTGGCGTTCTACGCCGGCTGGCCCAGCGCGGTGACCGCCAGCACCGTCGCGCGCGACGTGTTCCAGAAGAAATGATGCGCGCACCGGCCAGTGGCACCTGGCCCTGCGCCTTTGAGAACCACACCCCACCGATTGGAAGCCCCATGGACACCCCCGACGACTCCCTGACGATCTCGCGGCGCGACCTGATGATCGTCGGCGCCGCCTCCGCGGCGGCGACCACCGCAGCGGCGCAGGCCAACCCGGCCGCACCGGCGGTGAGTGCACCCCTGCCATCGGCCCAGGTCACCCTGCAGGTCAACGGCAAGGCCCACACCCTGGCGCTGGACAACCGCACCACCTTGCTGGACGCGTTGCGCGAGCACCTGCACCTGACAGGCACCAAGAAGGGCTGCGACCACGGCCAGTGCGGCGCCTGCACCGTGCTGCTCGACGGCGTGCGCATCAACGCCTGCCTGACGCTGGCCGTCATGCACGAGGGCGCCCAGGTCACCACCATCGAGGGCCTGGGCACACCGCGCCAGCTGCACCCGATGCAGGCGGCCTTCGTCAAGCACGACGGCTACCAGTGCGGCTACTGCACGCCCGGGCAGATCTGCTCGGCCGTGGGCGTGCTCGACGAGCTGCGCCGCGGCGTGCCCAGCCATGCCACCGGCGACCTCATGGCGCGGCCCCTGCTCTCGGTGGACGAGCTGCGCGAGCGCATGAGCGGCAACCTCTGCCGCTGCGGCGCCTACTCGAACATCGTCGATGCGATGACCGAAGTTGCAGGAGGCCGGGCATGAAACCCTTTACCTACGAACGCGCACGCTCCCCCGCCGAAGCCGCCGCCGCAGCGGCCCGCAACCCGGCGGCAAAATTCATCGCCGGCGGCACCAACCTGCTCGACCTGATGAAGCTGCAGATCGAGGCGCCCGCCCACCTGATCGACGTGAACGGCCTGGCGCTGGACACGATCGAGCCCACGGCGCAAGGCGGGCTGCGCATCGGCGCGCTGGTGCGCAACACCGCGCTGGCCGCCGACGAGCGCGTGCGCCGCGACTACGGCGTGCTCTCGCGCGCCCTGCTGGCCGGCGCATCGGGCCAGCTGCGCAACAAGGCCACCACGGCCGGCAACCTGCTGCAGCGCACGCGCTGCCCCTACTTCTACGACACCGAACAGGCCTGCAACAAGCGCCGCCCGGGCAGCGGCTGCAGCGCCATCGGCGGGGTCACGCGCCAGCACTCCGTCATCGGCGCCAGCCAGGCCTGCATCGCCACCCACCCCAGCGACATGGCGGTGGCCATGCGCCTGCTCGACGCCAGCGTGGAGACGGTGCGCCCGGGTGGCAGCACCCGCGTGATCCCGATCGCGGACTTCCACCGCCTGCCCGGGGACACGCCGCACATCGAGACCGCGCTGGACGCGGGCGAGTTGATCACCGCGGTGACCGTGCCCCCGCCCCTGGGCGGCACGCACCTCTACCGCAAGGTGCGCGACCGCGCCTCCTATGCCTTCGCGCTCGTCTCGGTGGCTGCCGTCGTGCAGCGCGACGGTTCGGGCCGCGTGGCCCTGGGCGGCGTGGCACACAGGCCCTGGCGCGTGGAAGCGGCCGAGGCCGCCCTGCCCCGGGGCGCCAAAGCCGTGGCCGAGCGGCTGCTGGCCGGCGCCCAGGCGAGCCACGACAACGCATTCAAGCTGACCCTGGCCGAGCGCACGCTCGGCGCGGTGCTGGCGCAAGCGAGGACCTGAGCCATGAAATTCGACACCCCCGCCACCACCAACCCGATCGACCAGCTCAAGGTCATCGGCCAGCCCGTCGACCGCATCGACGGGCCGCTCAAGACCACCGGCGTCGCGCCCTACGCCTATGAACGCCACGACGCGGCACCCGATGCGGCCTACGGCGTGGTCGTCGGCGCCGGCATCGCCAAGGGGCGCATCGCCGCCATGGACCTGGACGCGGCCCGCGCCGCGCCCGGCGTGATCACCATCGTCACGGCGCGCAGCGCCGGGCTGCTGGGCAAGGGCAGGCTCAACACGGCCAAGCTGCTGGGCGGGCCCGACATCGACCACTACCACCAGGCGATTGCGCTGGTGGTGGCCAAAACCTTCGAGCAGGCCCGGGCCGCGGCGCAGCTGGTGCAGGTGCAGTACACGCGCACGCCCGGCCGGTTCGACCTGGCGGCCGCCAAGGTGTCTGTCGATCCCGCGCCCCAGCCCTCGGCCGCGTCGCCCGATGCCCGCCTGGGCGACTTCGAGGGCGCCTTTGCGGCGGCGGCCGTGCGCGTGGACGGCACCTACACCACCCCCGACCAGTCGCACGCGATGATGGAGCCGCACGCCTCCACCGCCGCCTGGCAGGGCGACCAGCTGACGCTGTGGACGTCCAACCAGATGATCGACTGGAGCGTGGGCGAGCTGGCCACCACGCTCGGCATTCCCAAGGCCAAGGTGCGCCTGGTCTCGCCCTTCGTGGGCGGCGGCTTCGGCGGCAAGCTCTTCATCCGCGCCGATGCGCTGCTCGCCGCGCTGGGCGCGCGCGCTGCCGGGCAGGCGGTGAAGGTGGCGCTGCAGCGGCCCCTGATTGCCAACAACACGGTGCACCGGCCGGCCACTATCCAGCGCATCCGCCTGGGTGCATCGCCCGATGGCACCATCACCGCCATGGCCCACGAGAGCTGGTCCGGCGACCTGCCCGGCGGCAAGCCCGAGCGCGCCGTGGCGCAGACCCGGCTGCTCTATGCAGGGGCCCACCGCCTCATCGCCACCCGGCTGGCCGTGCTGGACCTGCCCGAAGGCAATGCCATGCGTGCGCCCGGCGAGACCCCCGGCCTGATGGCGCTGGAGATCGCCATGGACGAGCTGGCCGAGCAGCTGGGCATGGACCCGGTGCAGCTGCGCGTGGTCAACGACACCCAGGTCGACCCGCACCAGCCGGCGCGCCCGTTCTCGCAGCGGCGCCTGATCGAGTGCCTGCGCACGGGCGCCGACACCTTCGGCTGGAGCAGGCGCAGCGCGCGGCCCGGGCAGGTGCGCGACGGCCGCTGGCTGGTGGGCATGGGCGTTGCAGCCGCCTTCCGCAACAACCAGGTCATGAAGTCGGCGGCGCGCGTGCGGCTGGACAGCCGGGGCATCGTCACGGTGGAAACCGACATGACCGACATCGGCACCGGCTCGTACACCATCATCGCCCAGACCGCGGCCGAGGTGATGGGCGTGCCGCTGGCAAAGGTGCTGGTGCGGCTGGGCGACTCGGCGTTTCCCGCATCGGCGGGGTCGGGCGGCCAGTGGGGTGCCAACTGCTCCACCGCTGGCGTGTACGCCGCGTGCATGAAGCTGCGCGAGGCCATTGCGCACAAGCTCGGGGTGGCTGCGGCCGATGCCGAATTCTCGGGCGGCACGGTGCGTGCCGGTGGCCGCACGCTGGCCCTGGCCGACGTGGCCGGCGCCGAAGGCCTGGTGGCCGAGGACGTGATCGAGTTCGGCGATCTGCAGCAGAAGTACCAGCAATCGACCTTCGGCGCGCATTTCGTCGAGGTCGGCGTGGACGCCGCCACCGGCGAGATCCGCGTGCGCCGCATGCTCGCGGTGTGCGCCGCGGGCCGCATCCTGAACCCCAAGTCGGCGCGCAGCCAGGTGATCGGTGCCATGACCATGGGCGTGGGCGCGGCCTTGATGGAGGAGCTGGCGGTGGACAAGCGGCATGGCTTCTTCGTCAACCACGACCTGGCGGGCTACGAGGTGCCGGTGCATTCCGACATACCGCACCAACAGGTGATCTTTCTGGACGAGACCGACCCCATGTCCTCGCCCATGAAGGCCAAGGGCGTGGGCGAGCTGGGCCTGTGCGGCGTGGGTGCCGCGGTGGCCAACGCCATCTACAACGCCACCGGTGTGCGTGTGCGCGACTACCCCATCACGCTGGACAAGCTGCTCGCGCAGCTGCCACCCGTGGTGTGAGCGTCGTCAAAACACAAAAGGAATCCCCAATGGGTGATGTGGTAGTCGTAATCGGCTCCGGCTCCATCGGCCAGGCCATTGCCCGCCGCATGGGTGTGGGCAAGCACCTGCTGCTGGCCGACCTGCGCGAAGAGCATGCGCAGGCCGCCGCCCGCACGCTGGGCGATGCGGGCTACCAGGTCGGCACCAGCGTGGTGGACGTGGCCTCGCGCGCGTCCGTGCACGCACTGGCCGTGCATGCGGCATCGCTCGGCAGCATCACGGGGGTGGTGCATGCCGCCGGCGTCTCCCCCACACAGGCGCCGCCGGCCACCATCCTCCAGGTGGATCTGTACGGCACCGCCCTGGTGCTGGAGGAATTCGGCAACGTGGTTGCCCGGGGCGGCAGCTGCGTCGTCATCGCTTCGCAGTCAGGGCACCGGCTGCCTGCACTGACGCCGGAGCAGGACAAGGCGCTTGCGCTGACCCCTGCGGACGAGCTGCTGTCGCTACCCATGCTGCAGCCCGGCCAGGTGGCCGACTCACTGCATGCCTACCAGCTGTCCAAGCGCGGCAACGCGCTGCGCGTGAAGGCCGAGGCGGTACGCTGGGGCCGGCGCGGGGCGCGGGTCAACACCATCAGCCCCGGCATCATCATCACGCCGCTGGCGCGCGACGAGCTCTCTGGCCCCAGAGGCGAAGGCTACCGGCGCATGATCGGGCTGTGCCCCGCCGGCCGCGCCGGCACGCCCGACGAAGTCGGCAGCATGGCCGCCCTGCTGATGGGGCCGGACGGTACCTTCATCACCGGCAGCGATTTCCTCATGGACGGTGGCGTCACATCCGCCTACTGGTTCGGCGAGCTCGCACCCTGAGCGGCGCTGGCGGGTCAAGCGCCATCAACTACTTTGGCCAGCTCGAAGAAAGTGATTTCGCGTCGGGATAAGCTCGCA
Organism: Acidovorax sp. GW821-FHT10A04; assembly: GCF_059415825.1. Taxonomy (NCBI): domain Bacteria; kingdom Pseudomonadati; phylum Pseudomonadota; class Betaproteobacteria; order Burkholderiales; family Comamonadaceae; genus Acidovorax; species Acidovorax sp. GW821-FHT10A04. Next base: position 4,974 of record NZ_JBWKNZ010000030.1, on the reverse strand, counting down.
GGAATCTGGTGGCCTGCTCCTGCGACACCCCCACAAGGATTGTCGAGGACGAATCCCAGCAGACCACTTCGAAGCAGGCCCCAGACAGTTGCGGGGATGGTTCGGGTGGATGCCACAGGTTGCGATTACCGTCCGCGGTTGGCGCACGGCTCACTTCGACCCGCGCCCCGCAAGGGAACGCGCTGAACACGCCCCAGATGAACTGGATCGGCATGCTGAGCAGATCGGCAAGCGCATCGCCCGTCACCCAACCGTCACCGCCATCGAGCAGGGGGACCGAGACGTTGGTTTCAACGTCGCTCACATACCAGTCGTAATCCCTTGGATCGACGACCATGGCCCGCAAGGTCGCAGCCACGTCTGTGTACCACGCGACCTGCTCCGAGTTTTCAAGAATGATGTTCATGGGGACAGCAATCTTCCGAGGTCACACCCCAGGCGTTCTCAACTCGCGACAACGTGGAATGGATCCTGTGGTCTCGGGTGAAACTCGGGCATTCAACCATCGCCCGACAACGCTCCAGTGATCACTCCCGAGAGATATTCCCGGTCCCCATCGGCAAGCCACCTGGCCAATGCGACAAAAGCTGCGCCAGCGAAGAGCATGCCGACCCCGAGCAAGGGAAACAGTCTCCACTCTCCAGGCGCTTCGAAAGCCGTGCAAGCCTGTCCAATAGAGGCACACGCCGTACCAGAACAACATGAAGAATTTCACAACCCAATGGATCGTGAATTTGCCCACAAGCCTGGTTCGCCCCCCTGCAACCTCGAAATGGCCCACGAAAAAAGGCTTGAAGGAGTTTCCGGTGAGCGGAACCACCCTTTGCAGTGAGACTTTGTTTGCGGTGACCGTCCCTACCGCTCCACCTTCCTTGGGCGCACGGAATAGGGATGACTCTGCGGACCTGCGCAGCCTTGCAGCCGCGGCTTCAACGGACAGCGGCGTGTAAAAGGTCGCCGATTCGGAGCGGTACGGAGACAGCAGCACTTTCAGAAGCATGGCATCGGTCAGTTGGGCTCTTGTCATCCTAGCATCAGCCCCCGCAGACCCGGGACGCGCGTGGCAATACAGCGATGACTGGCTGGATCGGCAGGCCCAAGGGCTCGTTCAGGTCGTGACAAAAAAGAGCCCGCTTGCGCGGGCCCTGCCTGTATCACCGCACCACACCACCGGCTACGGGATCACATACCCCAGCTGGTAGCGCTTGCTAGTGAGCATTTCGCCCAGGGCTTCCGAAGGCGTCACGCCCAGCCCATACCCGACGAAGAAGGCGGTGCCTGCCAGGGCCGTGAGGTCCTGGTCGGTGGCCAGGGCCGTGGTCGTGTTCTGCAGGCTGCTGGTCCAGGCGGCGGGGATGCTGAGCGCATTGGCGGCCACGAAGGTGGAGCCGTTGTAGGCATAGATCGCACCGCTGGCGGTGATGGCCACGACAAAGGCATTGCCCTTGACGCCGTTGGCCAGGTGGTCGCTGGCGATCTGCACCTTGGCCGTGAGCGTCAGGCGCGTGGTGGGCCCGCTGGCGGTCACCGTGCCGGGCTGTGGGGAATAGCTGGCATCGAACACCACGGGGGCCGGCTTCTGCGACAGCGTCCCGGCCAGCCCCGAGCCCAGTTGACCGGCGCTGTTGCTGCCCCAGGCCACCAGGGTGCCGTCGGACTTCAGGGCCAGGGTGTGCTGGCTCGCGGCCGCGATCGCGGTGTAGCCGTTGCCCACGAGCTGGGGGCTGTCCACATCGGCCGGCGAATCCACACCCAGTTGGCCGTTGGCATTGGAGCCCCAGGCCCACACGGAGCCATCGGTCTTCAGCGCCAGCGTGTGCGACGTGCCCTTGGCCACTTGGCTGTAGCCCGCGCCCAGCGAGGCAGGCTGCTCATCACCCTTCCACTGCCAGAGCGTTCCATCGGTCTTCACGCCCACGGCGGTGGTGGCATTGAGCGCGACCTGCGCAAACCCGCTGCCCGCCGGGCCGGTGCTGCCGTAGGCGGTGCGCCAGGTGTTCAGGACGTTGTTGTTCGACACGTAGCGCAGTGCGCCGCCATCGAGAACGAACAGCGCGTTGTAGGGGCCTGTGGCCATCTGCTGGTAGCCGGCGGGCAACGCATCCAGCGAGCCACTGCCCCCTGCGGGCGCGCTGTAGACGAGCTTGGACTCGCCCCAGAACCAGACACTGCCATCGGCCTTGGCGGCGGTGTCGGACGTGAGCAGCTTGTCAAAGCCGCTGCCGATCTGCACCGGCGCGGTTTCGTAGAACTCCCGGTCCTTCAGCACCGCGTGGCCCCACATCCACAGGCTGCCATCGGCCTTGAGGGCCACCATGTAGCGGCTGCCCACCTGCACCTGGGTGAAGCCGGTGCCCACCCGGACCGGCTTTTCCGCGCTGACGGAGGTGCCGTTGCCCAACTGCCCGTTCATGTTGTTGCCCCAGGTCCAGAGCGTTCCATCGCTCAGGATGGCGGCCGAATTCGACGCACCGGTGGCAAACTTCAAGACCGTGGCCGCGTGGGCCCCGGCCGCTGCCGCCACCAGGGTGCACGCGAGACCGGCCTTCAACGCCATGCTGCGAAGCGAAGCCAGCGGCCTGGACGGCAAGCGGCGGTCTGTTGTCAACACTGCCAGGAAAGTCATTGCGATACGCCTTTCAAAAAGTGAATAGATAGGGCTGGCCAAAACAAGCAAAGAAAGAAAGAAAAACGCCGGCCCGCAACCGGGCGCCGGCGGTGGCGCCACCTTGCCGCAGGGCAGCACCACCCGCGCGCAGGGGCTGTCTGAAGCACAGCACAGCATGCCCAGTCCAGGGCCCTGCGTCCATCCCCCATTTTTCGCAGCGCGGCCCTTCACATGCCACAAAAGGTTACAGCGGCAGCGCGCGAACGAGCATGCCGGGGGCCCCATGTGGCGGGTGACCCTGCGAACCGAGGGGATTCATCTGCCTGGGTCGGCCCCCTGCCCACGCCACCTCGGGTACCCTGCGCCGCTTCAGCGCCCCGATGTTGCTTTTTGCAACGGAAAGAGGTTCCATGCCAAGGGTGTCGGTTCGTGCCCGGTTGGGGCTGGCAAGGGGCGGGCAGCGTTTTATTTCTGGAGTGTTTTCAATGAGGTATCTGTCTTTTGCATTTTTGGCGGTGTTCAGCACGTTTGCACAGGCTGCAAACTTTCTGTCGATCCACCAGCTCCCGCACAAAACGCCACTCCCACCCGCCGCCGGCAGCTACCAATACACCTTCGACACCAAAGTCGGGTTCAAGCAGCAGTACGCCCCGACCGGCGTGACCGGCTGCGCCATCGGTTTCGGCACGGGCGGCTGCGCCTTCCCGGGCGGCGGCTCGCTGCCGCTGCCCGAATTCACGGGTGCCCAACTGCAACAGCACAGAGAGTTCAAGATCTTCATTCCCGCAGGGACGCGCTCGCTCCTGCTCTCGGGGTACGCCCCCCTCGCCACCCAATCGGCCTTCGTGCTGAGGTATGGCAAGGAACCTGTCCGCCTGGCCGCACTGAGCGATGCGGAATACCAGGCCGCCAGGACAGGCAAGCATGTCGAGGCCTTGTTCTCTCGCCTGGTCAAGGAAGATGAGGAGCAGTTGGTCGTGCACGATGGCAGCGGCAGCCTGCGCTTCATGGGCGGCCAGCTCGATGCCAAGGGCGGTAGCACCGACCAGGGCCAGTGGCTCTATGTGCGCCAGCTCAGCGGCGCCGCGCTCATGACCTACCAGGGCGCGATCGACGTCGACATGCCCAAGTACGCAGCCGGCTATGCCGCGACCACCTGGAACACCCGCAGCGCTCCCGATCCCGTCGACACCGTCAGCGGTGACGGCCCTGCCGCCCCGCCGCCGGTGGCAACGACAACGACGACAACCACCACAACGCCCGCCGCCACCGCAACCCGGGCCCCCACAGCCATCATGTCCGCCGCCGGCCTGCCCGTGCTGCTGGGCCACTACGATGCCGCGGCCTGCAGCGCGAGCCGTGGCCCCTCCGGCCATCCGCCGGTGGGTGGCAGCGCGCCATCCTGCCAAGCGCCCGTTCTTCAGACCGCTGAATAGGGCCTGTTGGATGGACCACACCCGTTCGCTGGCGGAGGGGAACGCGTCCTTCGTCTGAGGTGCCCCGCTGCGCAAGCCCTCACCCAGGCCTCGCCGCCTCGCGAACCCCTGACAGCCAGCCGACGACCGCGGTGTGGGCAAGGCTCATGGCGATTTCAACGGCAGGCGCAAGGAACATCAGCGCCATGGCCACCCGGCGGCCCCCATGGCAATCAGTTGCGCCACCCGTTCGAGCTGATTGCTTTTGCACGCCATGGCGAGCGGGGTCTTGTTGTAATTGACGAGGTGCAGCGTGCGCGGCTCTTGCGCCAGGAAACGGCTGACGACCTTCATCAAACCGCGTTCAGCCGCTGGAATGACGACGTGGTATGGATAGCCCTGGGTACTGCCCTTCTTGCGGCAGGCATCCAGCACGTTCAGCAAATACAGCGCGACCTCCTCATGGCCTTTGTCGGCCGCGACAACGGCTGACCGAACCAGCGTCTTGTTGTCTTTCTTGCATTCGACGATCAGCCTCACCATGTCCAGCCGGCCTTGCAATGCGAGCAGCAAGTGTCAGCCGGCCTGAGTGGGAGCAAGCCCGATAGTGCTTGGCTCGACTTCATCGTTTTCACGAAGGCGCAAACCTTCCGGCACCCAAACAGTGGGAAGTCCCACTGATCGCACCATCCGTCGATCCCAAGGCGCGGGTGGAAGAAGCTCCAGAGCCTTCTCACGAAGGTGGACACTGCGGACACACGTTGACCGGATATGCCAAGCTTGTCACTTGCCCAATCTGCGGCGAGCGGGCTGGACTGACGTAGGCTTGCGGGTCCTCCGTGAGCATGTCCTTGCCACTGCTACGATGACGGCCATCGGCCGAGGCTGTGTGAAAACCCAACCCTAAACCGCTGCCCAAAACTAAAATAACGGCACCCGATTCAAGCGAGG
>NZ_JBWKNZ010000029.1:0-16707 GCF_059415825.1 Acidovorax sp. GW821-FHT10A04 | reverse complement strand
GGCTGCCCCCGTTCGCCCGACAGGGCGTACGGGGGACGCAGACTGGGGGTCGCCTTCTCTTTGGTGACTTTCTCTTGGCGACGCAAGAGAAAGTTACTGCGCCGCCGGGCGCACATCCCGGCCCCCGCCCTTTGCAAAAGCACGCCGCCAACAAGCGCAGAGCCATCGCAATCCATCGCTCCCCTGCAGACGCTCAACCAGACACCACGCAGCCATTGGCATCACAGACCGCGCCCCGCGCATGAACATCGCCAGCAGCAGGCGTGGCCTCGCCCGAAGCCATTCCGGCCCGGGCTACGGCCTCCGGCTCGGCCACTAGCCGCGCCACGAGAGCCCCCACTCGCATGTCATCGATGCGACCGAAGTTGTTCAGCCTCAAGCGCCCCCTGCGATCGATCAGCAACAGGCTGGGCGTACCGCGCAAACCGTAGGCCTGCATGGTGCGCGGAAGCGGCCCACTGGCATCCGGCCTATCGATGCCGATGGGAAAGGGGAGCCGGTACTCGTGCACGAAGGCTTCGAGCGCCTGCGGCGTCATCACCGCATGGTGTTCGAACACCGAGTGCAGCCCCAGCACGGCCACATCGCGCTCGTCGAACATGGCGTGGAGGGCGGCAGCCTGGGGCAGGCCATGGGCCACGCAGCCGGGGCAGAGCATCTGGAAGGCGTGGATCACCACCACCTTGCCGCGCAGGCCTTGCAGCGTGATGGGCGCATCGGTGTTGAGCCACTGGGCAATCTCCAACTCGGGTGCGTAGTCCATGGCCAGGCCTTTCAGCGCTTGAGCGCTACGGAAGGAAAGTCCACCGGCACCGCGAAGGCCACGTTCACATAGTTGGTGAACAGGTTGAGCGCTACGTGGGCGACGATCTCGACCGCCTGGCCGTCGCTGAAGCCGGCGCTGCGCAGGGCCTGCACGTCGGCTTCGGACACCTGGCCGCGGGCTTCCACGAGCTTCAGGGCAAAGGCCAGGGCGGCGGCGGTGCGGGGGTCGTCGGACTGGCCGGTCTGCGCGGCACCCATTTCGGCGGCGCTGGCGCCGGCCTTGCGGCCCAGGGCGGTGTGGGCGGCCAGGCAGTAATGGCAGTCGTTGCGGTTGGCCACGGCCACGGCAATCTTTTCGCCGAGCTGGGCATCGATGCTGCTGCCGTTGCCCAGCGCACCGAAGAAGCCCCACATGGCGTTGAGTGCGGCGGGCGACTGGGCCGCCGTGCGGAACATGTTGGGCGTGGCGCCGAAGGCGCCGTGGATGGCGTCGAGCGTGCCGGCGACGCTGGCGGGGGCGGATGCGCGGTCGATCAGGGGGATGCGGTTCATGGTGGTGGTTCCTTGGTCAGGGTTGGTTGGGGTTGGGGAAGGAGCAGGGAATTCAGCGGTTCACTTTGCCGGGGAGTGACAGGTCGCCCGAGGCGACCTTCATCACATCGGGCACGCACAGCAGCGGCGCATGCACGCTGGCGTTCACGCGCAGCACGGCGGCCACGCCGTCGAAGCTGGCGGCCTGCACCACGCCGATATCGTCGAAGGGCACCTTCACCTCCAGCGTCTGGCCGCTGAAATGCGGGTGCCAGCCGGGGCTGTCGATCAGGATGGGCAGGCCGGGCCAGGTCTTGGGCAGCCGGGGCTTGGCGCCTTCGGGGATGTCCACCACCTTGAGCTTGCCCTTGCCGCAGGCATCGTCGGGCTGCAGCACCACCCAGTGCGAGTGCCACACATCGCCATCGTTGGCGGGGTTGCCGTCGCCGTTCTCGTCGAACAGCGGCGTGTCGTCGAAGTCGGGGTGCGAGGTCACGGCAAAGGCCAGGATGCCGGCCTTGGGCTCGAAGCCCACGGTGGATGGGTCCAGCGTGGTCGGCCAGACGTACGAGAACACCGCGCTGCCGGCCAGCTTGCCCGACCTGGCGGGCCTGGTGGCGCCGGCCTTGCCCGACACAGCCACGTGGAAGACGGCGGTGTTGCCTTCGGTGCTGATGCGGGTGTGGAAGATGTCGAAGGCCGGCTTGACCTTGGGCGCCGGTGCGGTGCGGATGCCGCCGGTGTGCGGGTCGTTCTTGCCGGTGGCCTTGCCGTGGCGGTGCGCGTCGTGGGCGCTGGCGCTGCAGGCCAGGGCCACCAGGGCCAGCGCGGTGGCGCTGCGGTGGAGGAGGCTGCTGCGGGAGAAGGTGCGTCGCATGGCTGGCTACTTTCCTTGGGGTGGTATGTCGATGGAGGCTTGTCGCGGCGTCTGCAGGAGGGTGGCTGCTGCAGAAACCGTGGAATGAAGTTTGCGCCCCGGTGCAGTAAAATATGGCGCGTTGTGTCCTTGAAACATGCCATTTCGTCCTGATTGGGCCCTGCCGACATGAATGCCCCTCTGCCACAACCCATCGACCGGCTGTCCGCGCTGCTCGAGCGCTTTCGCCTGCGGGCACACCTGTTCCATGCGGGGCCGCTGTGCGGTGTGACGCACTTCGCGGCGCAGCCGGGGCGGGGGTTTCTGCACGTGCTGCGCAGTGGCGAGATGGAGGTCACGCACCGCGCACGCGGCGTCAAGCGCCGGCTGCAGGTGACCGAGCCCACGCTGCTGTTCTACCCGCGGCCGCTGGCGCACGACTTCCACAACGCGCCGGTGGACGGGGCCGATTTCGTCTGCGCCACGCTGGACTTCGAGGGCGGCGACAGCCACCCGCTGGTGCGCGCACTGCCGCCGCTGCTGGCCCTGCCGCTGCGCGAGGTGGACGGCCTGGAACATACGCTGGCGTTGCTGTTCGCCGAGACCGAGCGCCTGCGCTGCGGCCAGCGCCTGCTGGCCGACCGCCTGTTCGAGGTGCTGGTGATCCAGCTGCTGCGCTGGCTGCTGGACCACACGGGCGAGACCGAGCTGCCCGCCGGCCTGCTCACCGGCCTGGCCGAGCCGCGCCTGGCTCGCACCCTGGTGGCCTTGCACGAGCGGCCCGAGGCCGACTGGACGCTGGACACCATGGCCGCACAGGCCGGCATGTCGCGCAGCGCGTTCGCCGCGGCCTTTCGCACCCACGTGGGCCAGCCCCCGGCGGACTACCTGGCCCAGTGGCGCATGGCCATTGCGCAGACCCTGCTGCGCCAGGGCACCCCGGTCAAGGCCGCGGCGGACCAGCTCGGCTATGCCAGTGCGTCATCGTTCTCGCGCGCGTTCACGCAGGTGGTGGGGCAGGGGCCGCGGGCGTGGGTGCAGGCAGCGCAGCCGCAGCGGGCATGAGTCCCGGCCCGCGGTCCCGTGGATCAGGCCGAAAAGTGCTCCTGCGCCACGCCGTGGAACTCCTGCGCCAGCGCTGCGCGCACGGCCCCGCGCAGCCACAGCAGGCCCACTTCGCGTTCGGGTGAGGTACCGGGCAGGGGGTGCTTGCGCAGCCGCGGGTCCACCGGCCCGATGACCGCCCAGTCGGGCAGCACCGAAATGCCCAGGCCCTCGGCCACGAGCTTGGCGATGGCGTCGATGCCGTCGAGCTCGAAGCGCACGCGCGGCCGTATGCCGTGGGCGCGCAGGTAGCCGTCGGCCAGGCGCCCGCCCACCACCTTGCGGTCGTACAGGATGAAGGGCTCGGCCGCCAGGGTCTGTAGCACGTCCTTGACCTTCAGCTCGCGCGCGGTGACGAGCACCAGCTTTTCGCGCCGCAGCAGGCGCCATTCGCACACCTTGGGCAGCTCGAACAGCGGGTGCACGAGCAGCGCGGCGTCGAGCTCGCCATTGAGGACGCGCGTGTACAGCTGGGTGGTGGGAGCCGGCTCGATGTAGATCTCGATGTCTTCGTGGCGCTTTGTCCAGGTGCGCAGGATGGGCGGGAGCATGCCCGTCATGCCGACGGGCGTGGTGCCCAGCTTGAGCGGCCCGGCAGGCAGGCGCGTGGCGCTGGCCACGGAGCGCAGGTCGCGCACCTCGCGCAGCACGGCGGGCGCGCGCTCCATCACGCGCAGGCCGGCGGCGGTGGGCTTGACGGTGCGGCCCGTGCGCCCGATGAGGCGGCTGCCCAGGTCGACCTCCAGCGCGTGCACGCGCTGCGCCACCGTGGCGGGCGTGAGGTTGAGCTCGCGCGCGGCGGCGGCCATCGAACCCAGTTCGACGACGCGGCTGAAGGTGTGCAGAAACTGGGTGTCCATAGGGAATGCAAGCACATCAAGAAGATGCTTTTTGCATCTTTTGATTATGCCTGAGCGTGCTTGAACCGATGGTGTCGCCTGCCCAGAATGAAGTCTCCCTTGGCTTTCATCCGATTCAATCCCTATGCCCCGTATCCAATCCATCGAAGTCTGCGCCGTTGCCCTGCCGCTGGACCGTGTCACCTCCTTCGCGCGCCGTACCGTGAGCGCGCGCCACTACGGCCTGGTCCGTGTCCGCTCCGACGAGGGGCTCTCGGGCATCGGCTTTTGCTATGTCGGCAGCGCCGCGGGCCGGCTGTTCACCGTGGCCGTGGAGGACCTGCTGGCCAAGGTGCTGATCGGCCGCGATTCGCACGAGGTGGAGGGGCTGTGGGCGCAGATGTACCAGGAGGCGCTGCTGCACGGCCGCGCCGGCACGGTGATGCGCGCCATCAGCGCGCTGGACACCGCGCTGTGGGACCTGAACGCACGCAGCGTGGGCCTGCCCCTGCACCGCTACCTGGGCGCCAACGCGCTGGACACGGTGCCCGGCTATGCCAGCGGCGGCTACTACCTCGACGGCAAGACGCCGCAGCACCTGGGCGAGGAGATGGCCAGCTACGTGGCCATGGGCTTCCAGGCGGTGAAGATGAAGACCGGGCGCCTGTCCCCGGCCGAGGAAGAGGCGCGCCTGCGCGCGGCCCGCGAGGCCGTGGGGCCGGACGTGGAGCTGATGATGGACTGCAACAACGGCTGGACCGACCTGACGCAAGCACTGCAGTACATGCAGCGCTTCGAGCCCTACCGCCCATACTTCATCGAGGAGCCGTTCTCGCCCGACGACATCGACAACCATGCGCGGCTGGCGCGCGCCACGCGCGTGCCGGTGGCCACGGCAGAGATCGGCTATGGCCGCTGGTACCACCAGGCGCTGCTGGAAAAGCAGGCCGCCGCCATCCTGCAGACCGATGCCGTGGTGTGCGGCGGCATCACCGAATGGCGGCGCATTGCGGCCAACGCGGCCAGCCATGGCGTGGTGATGTGCCCGCACTGGTTCCACGACGTGCATGCGCCGCTGGTAGCGGCCACGCCCAATGCGCGCTATGTGGAGTTCTTCTGGGACGACCAGGTGCTGAACTTCCGCCGCCTGATCGACCGCCAGCTCGGGCAGCGCAACGGCCAGATCACGCTGCACACCACCCCGGGCCTGGGCTTCGACTTCGACGAGCAGGAGATTGCGCGCCACGCCCGCTGGACGCGCATCGACGGGAGCGCGCTGTGAGCGGCGCGCCGCGCCTGCAGGGCGTGCTGTCGCCCGTGGTCACACCCTTCGGGGCCGACGGCGCGCCATCGCCCGTGCGCCTGCTGGACCACTGCCGCTGGCTGCTGTCGCAGGATGTGGGGCTGGCAGTCTTTGGCACCAACTCTGAGGGGAATTCGCTGTCGCTCCTGGAAAAGCGCCAGCTGCTCGACCACCTGGCGGCTGGCGGCATACCAGGCCAGCGCCTGATGCCGGGCACCGGCACCTGCGCGATCCCGGAGACGGTGGAACTGACGCGCCACGCCGTGCAGCTGGGCTGCGCCGGGGTGCTGGTGCTGCCGCCGTTCTACTACAAGGGCACGGGCGACGAGGGGTTGTTCGCCTACTTCGCCCGCGTGATCGAGGGGGTGGCCGATGCGCGGCTGCGCGTGTACCTGTACCACATACCGCCGGTGGCGCAGGTAGGCATCGGCCCGGCGCTGATCGAGCGCCTGCTCAAGGCCTACCCCGGCGTGGTGGCGGGCATCAAGGACAGCTCGGGCGACGCCAGCAACACCGCGCTGCTGCTGCGCGAGTTCCAGCCCGCGGGCTTCGATGTGTTTGCGGGCAACGAGACGCTGCTGCTGTCCACCCTGCGAGCGGGGGGCGCCGGCTGCATCACGGCCACGGGCAATGTCAACCCCGCGGCCATTGCGCGGCTGTACCGCAGCTGGCAGGCGCCGGACGCCGACGCGCAGCAGGCGCAACTGGACGCCGTGCGTGCGGCCTTCCAGGCCTTTCCCATCATCGCCGCGATGAAGTGGGCCCTGGCCCGGGCGACGGGCGATGCCAGCTGGGCACAGGTGCGCCCGCCGCTGGTGGCACTGGCGCCGGACCAGGCGCAGGCGCTCGCGCAGCGCCTCGACGCGCTGGGCTTTGCGATGCCGCGGACCGGGGCCCTGGCCGCGGCATAGGCGGCCCCATTCACGACAACAATACCGACAAGGAGACAAACACCATGCAAAGCAACCGCCGCCAATGGCTGCTGGCCGCAACGGCTGCAGCAGCGGGCCTGCCCGTGCTGGGCGCCGTCGCAGCCCCCGCAGGCCCGGCCACCGCCGCCGCCGCCGCAACACTTCCGTCCGGGCCCATCAAGCTGGTCGTGGGTTTTCCGCCCGGGGGCGGCACCGACATTCTGGCGCGCCTGCTGGCGCAGAAGCTGCAGGTGCTGTGGGGCCGCACGGTGATCGTGGAGAACCGCGCCGGTGTGTCCGGCACCCTTGCCGCAGACTACGTGGCCAAGCAGCCGGGCGATGGCAACACCTTGCTGCTGGCCCACATCAGCAGCAACGGCATCGCGCCCGGGCTGTACCCCAAGCTCGGCTATTCCGCGGAAAAGGACTTCGCGCCGATCACCATGGTGGGCGCCACGCCGATGGTGGTTATGTGCAAGCCCGACAAGGGCCTGCGCAGCCTGGAAGCCTTGATCGAGCGCTGCCGCCAGCAGCCCGGGCGGGTGAGCTTTGGCTCGGCCGGCACGGGCTCTGCCCAGCACCTGGCGATGGAGGAGCTGCGCCGGCGCGCCGGGATCGAGGTGCTGCACGTTCCCTACAAAGGGTCGGCGCCCATGGTCACGGACCTGCTGGGCGGGCAGATCGATGCCTGCTTCGAGGGCATGACCACGGCCACGCCTTACCTCAAGGCGGGCAAGCTGCAGGGCCTGGCCACCACCCGCCTGCAGCGGGCCAAGGGCTTTGCCGACCTGCCGACCCTGGCCGAAAAAGGCTATGCCGGCTTCGACGCGAGCATCTGGTTTGCGCTGGCCGCGCCCGCGGCCATGTCGGCGGCCCTGGTGCAGCGCATGAATGCGGACGTGAACCAGGTCCTGGCATCGGCCGACCTGCAGGCCAAGCTGGCCGAGATCGGCGCCGAGGACAGCGGCGGCACGCCGGAGCGCCTGGGGTCCTTCATGCGGGCGGAGCAGGCGCGCTGGGCCCGGCTGATCCGCGAGGCGAAGATCACGCCCGACAGCTGAGCAGGTATGAACGAAGCCGACATGCGCGCTGATGCCGCCACGACACGCACACCCGTCGAAAGCAAATGCTCGCCATGGCCCGGGCCATGGCTGCGCTTTGCGCCTGAATCGCACCCATTGTGGCGGCCTGCCCGGAGACGCCGGATGCATCACACCTTCTGGGCGGCGAGATCTGTCAGTCCTTGCCCATGGCGTGGCCGTGCTGCAGGATCTCGTCCTTGAGCCAGAGCACGGCGGGGTCGGCATTGGAGCGTTCGGCCCAGCAGACGTAGAGGCGGTAGTCGGGCAGCTCCACGGGCAGGGCGGTGCTGGCGAGCTGGGCGGCGTAGTGGCGGGCCACGCGCTGCGGGAACACGGCGATGAGGGCGCTGTGCTCGTCGCCGCACATCAGCTCCACCATCTGGCTGAAGGTGGCCACGGCGGCCTGCACCAGGCGCTGGCGGCCTTTGCGGGCCAGGGCCTGGTCCACGGTGTCGTCGAGTACGGAGCGGGTCTGCCCCAGCACCACGTGGGGCGCGGTGCAGAAGGCATCGAGCCCCATGGGCGCGGCCAGGGCCGGGTGGCCGTGGCGCGCCACGGCCACGTAGCCGTCGTCGTAGAGCAGCGTGGATTCGACCCCGTTGGCGGGCGACAGGCGCGGGTGCAGGCCCACGTCCACGTCGCCCTTGCGCAAGCGCTCGGTGAGGCGGCCGTAGTCGGCCAGCTCCCAGGACAGGCGCATGCGCGAGCCCAGCCGCGTGAGCTCGGCGCACAGCAGGGGCAGCATCACGCGGCAGGTATGGTCGCTGCCGGTGATGCGCAGGATGCGGTCGGACGTGGCGGGGTCGAACGCCTGCTCCAGGCTCATGAGCTTGTGCATCTCGTGCAGCACGGCCTCCACGCGCGGCGCCAGCGCGAGTGCGCGCGGCGTGGGCACGATGCCGTGGCTGGTGCGCGTGAACAGCGGGTCGCCAAAGACCTCGCGCAGGCGCTTGAGCGATGCGCTCACCGCCGGCTGGCTCAGGAACAGGCGCGCGGCCGCGCGCGACACGCTGCCCTCGCGCAGCAGCGCATCGAAGGTGCGCAGCATGGGCAGGTCCAGGCCCCGGATATCAGACTGGCCCATATCAGCTATCCAAACGTTTGAATTGATCCATGTCGGCTTGTCTCCTATCGTAACGGTACCCCAGGCGATGCGCGATGCGGATTGCGCCGGCCACCAACGATGAACGACAACGGAGACAAGACATGACCAAGAATGCAGGACTGCGCGTGCGCAGGCGAACCGTGCTGGCCCTGGGCGCGGCCTTGGCGCTGCCCGGCGGCGCGGCATGGGCGCAGGCCACCGCACAGGCGAACGCGAACGCCTTTCCCTCGCGGGTGATCCGCATCGTGCCCTTCGGCACGGCGGGCGGGCCCATCGATGCGATTGCGCGCGTGTATGCCGACAAGCTGCAGCAGCGCTGGGGGCAGAGCATCATCGTGGATGCCAAGCCGGGCGCCAGCGGCATCATTGCCGCCGATGCGGTGGCCAAGGCCGCGCCGGACGGGCATACGGTGATGCTGACGCTGCCGCTCACGCACATCAACAACGCCATCCTGCAGCCCAAGCTGCCGTACGACCCGGTGAAGGACTTCGAGCCCATCTCGCAGCTTGCGCTGGGCGGGCCCATGCTGGTGGCGCGCGCCGATGCGCCCTATAGCAACCTGCCGGAGTTCGTGGCGTTTGCCCGGCAGAAGAAGAACCTGACCTACGGCACCTGGGGCAACGGTTCGGCCGCGCACCTGATGGGCGAGCTGCTCAAGCGCCAGACGGGGGCGGAATTGATCCACGTGCCCTACAAGGCCGAGGCCGCGGCGCACAACGACCTGTTCGGCGGCCAGCTGGACTTTGCCTGGGCCAACCCGGCCACGGCGCGGGCCCAGGCGCAGGGCGGGCGCATGAAGGTGCTGGGCATCGCGGCCAGCGGGCGCGTGTCGTCGCTTCCGGAGGTCAAGACCTTTGCGGAGCAGGGCTTCGCCGGCTTCGACCTGGACAGCTGGATCGGCGTGTACGCCCCCGCGAAGACGCCGCCCGCCGTGCTGCAGAAGTGGAACGACGCGCTGCGCGAGATCACCAGGATGCCCGAGGTGCGCGAGAAGCTGGCGAGCTTCGGCTTCGAGCCCCTGGGCAACACGGCGGCGCAGTTCAAGGCCAGCTATGCGGCCGACTACCCGCGGGTGGCAGAACTCATCAAAGCGGCGGGCGTGACCCTCGACTGATTTCGGACAACAAGGAATTCACTGCATGAACCCCGGCACTGCACCCCACAAGGTGATCCCCATCGCCGTCGACACCGGCACGGCCTACGGACTGGCCGCGCCGTCTTCCAACCTCACGCTGGCCCAGGTGGGCGCGGGCACGCCCATGGGCGAACTGCTGCGCCGCTACTGGCACCCCATCGGTCTGGCGGCCGACGCCACCGACACGCCGCGCCAGGTGCGCGTGCTGGGGGAAGACCTGATCCTGTTTCGCGACAAGACCGGCCGGCCCGGCCTGGTGTACCCGCACTGCGCGCACCGGGGCACGTCGCTGTACTACGGCAAGGTGGAGGAGCGCGGCATCCGCTGCTGCTACCACGGCTGGCTGTTCGATGTGGAGGGCCACTGCGTGGAGCAGCCCTGCGAGCCCGAGATGGGCCGCGCACGCGGCAAGGTGCGCCAGCCCTGGTACCCCGTGCAGGAGCAGTACGGCTTGGTATGGGCCTACCTGGGCCCTGCCGACAAGAAGCCGGTGCTGCCGCGCTACGACGCGCTGGAGCGGCTGGACGCGGGCGAGCTGCTGGAGGCCAACGACGCCAGCATCGGCGGCGGCGGCCCGGCCATCGTGCCGTGCAACTGGCTGCAGCACTACGAGAACCTGGTGGACCCTTTCCACGTGGTGGTGCTGCATTCGACCTTCAGCGGCACGCAGTTCGTCGAGCAGATGGCCGAGATGCCCAAGGTGACCTGGGACACCGTGCCCCTGGGCGTGCGCACCACCTCGCTGCGCACCCTGCCGGACGGCCGCACCTTCCGCCGCATCAGTCAGGCCGGCCTGCCCACGCTGCGCGTGATACCGAGCCCCCGGCTGGGGCGCTACGGGCGCGTGGAATCGCTGGGCTGGGTGCTGCCCATCGACGACCACCACTTTCGCATCTACGTGGTGGGCCGCGTGGCCGAGGTGGGTGAGCTGGCGCGCATGCGCTCGCGCATGAACGGCAAGCTGTGGGAGGAACTGACCGAGCAAGAGCACCGCGCCATGCCGGGCGACTACGAGGCCATGGTGAGCCAGGGCCCCATCACCCACCATTCCGAAGAGCACCTGGCCACCAGCGACCGCGGCATCGTCATGCTGCGCCGCCTGCTGCAGCAGCAGGTGGACAAGGTGCAGCGCGGGGAAGATCCGGCGGGGGTGGGCTTCGATCCCGATGCGCCCCCCGTCGTTTTCGACGCCGGCAATTTCCTGGAAGGCGAATGACTGCCGCCGCCGGGATGAACACCCTTGCCGTGCGGGTGGCCCGCCGCTGGCCCGAGGCGCGCGGCATCGAGGCCTTCGAGCTGGTGCACCCGCACGGGGATGCGCTGCCGGCCTTCCGCGCGGGGGCGCATGTGGACGTGCACCTGCCCGGAGCCATGGTGCGGCCCTACTCGATCTGCAGCGCGCCGCACGAGCTTTGGCGCTACCTGATCTGCGTGCTGCGCGAGCCCGCGTCGCGCGGCGGATCGCGCGCGCTGCACGATGCCGTGCAGGAAGGTGACGTGCTGCGCATCGGCCGCCCGCGCAACCTGTTCGCGCTGGCCGAGGGCGCCAGCCACCATTTGCTGCTGGCCGGGGGCATCGGCATCACGCCCATCCTCTGCATGGCGCAGCAACTGGTGCAGGCGGGCGATGGCAAGCATTTCGCGCTGCACTATGCGGTGCAGGAGCGCGAGCGTGCGGCGCTGCTGGGGGCCTTGGCGGCGCCGGGCCTGGCGGAGCGCTCGCACCTGTATTGCAGCAGCGGGGGCGAGGTGCCGGCGCGCATGGACATCGGCCAGTTGCTGGCGCAGGCCGCAGCGGGCACCCATGTGTATGCCTGCGGCCCCGCGCGCTTCGTGCAGGCCGTGCAGTCGGCCGCTGCCGCGCAGGGCTGGGCGGGCGAGCGTGTGCACGTGGAGCTGTTCGCGGCGCCGCAGCTGCTGCGCGGCGACGGCGATGCGGCCTTTGAGCTGGTGCTGGCCCGCTCGGGCCGTGTGGTGGATGTGCCGGCCGGCTGCAGCGCCACCGAGGCCCTGGCCGCCGCCGGCGTGGCCGTGCCCACCTCGTGCGCGCAGGGCGTGTGCGGCACCTGCCTCATGGGCGTGGTGTCGGGCGTGCCGGACCACCGCGACATGTACCTCTCGGCCGAGGAGCAGTTGCGCAACGACCAGTTCCTGCCATGCTGCTCGCGCGCGCTGACGGGGCGGCTGGTGGTGGACCTCTGACAGGCCAGGGCAACTTTTTGCGTGCTGGCGCACTCTTACCTGCAGCCGGCCACCGCTGTGGACGGCAAGGTGCCCACCATGAACGAACTCGAACTGCTGCAGGGCCTGGGCCTGCAGCTGCCCAGCCCGGCCTACCTCATCGGTGCGCTGGTCTTCGGCCTCATCGGCTGGGTGGTGTGGCGCCGCGGGCGCCGGCAGGCGCGGCCCGCGCTGACCTGGAGTGGCGTGGCGCTGATGTTCTACCCCTACCTCGTCACCCGCACCTGGCTGCTGTGGGGCGTGGGTGTGGCACTGTGCGCCTGGGTCTGGCTGCAGTGGGAGTGAATGGCCTGGCCTGCCCTCAGCAGAACACCAGCGCCAGCAGGGCGGGGTCGTCCATGAGGTTCAGCAGCGCGTAGTCGGCCCAGCGGTAGGCGAAGAAGAGGGCTTGGTCGGTCCAGCGGTCCAGGGGCATGGGCGGCGATTATGGGGGATGCTGCGGCCCCAACCCAGGGCATGCCGGCGCCTGCCTGGCGCCAGGGCGCGTTGCAGGCGGGTATGCTGACGGCATTGTTGCCACAGCGGCATGACCGACCCCCCCCTTGACGACAACTCTCCTGGAGCCCGTTGCCCCCATGAGCCTGATCCAACCCCTGCCCCCCGGCCCGCTCGACATCGTGGGTGACATCCATGGCGAGTACGAGGCGCTGGTGCAGTTGCTCGGGCACCTGGGCTACGACGCCGAGGGCGGCCATGCCCAGGGGCGCACCCTGGTCTTCGTGGGCGATTTCTGCGACCGCGGGCCGGACAGCCCGGCGGTGCTGGGCCTGGCGCAGCGCCTGGTGCAGGCGGGCCGGGCGGTGGCGGTGCTGGGCAACCACGAGATCAATTTGCTGCGCGAGGATGCCAAGGACGGGTCGGGCTGGTTCTTCGACGCGCGCATGGTGCGCGACCACGACAAGTACGCCCCCTCGGCGCGGCCCACACCGGCGCAGCGCCGCTCCATCGTGGAGTTTCTGTCGGTGCTGCCCATCGCGCTGGAGCGCGATGACCTGCGCGTGGTGCACGCCGCCTGGCAGGACGTGCAGATCGAGGCCGCGCGCCTGCTGCCCCTGGGCTCGGTGCGCAGCGAGTACGACCACTGGGAGAGCGCCGCCAGCCGCCAGGCGCGCGAGACGGCGCTGGAGCAGCGCATGGCCCAGGAGCTGGAGCACTGGCTGCATGGCCTGGAGAACAACCTGCACCAGCCGCCGTTTTTGCATGCGCATGCCGAGAACGAGTCCAACAAGCAGATGCTCAACCCGCTCAAGGTGCTGACCTCGGGCGTGGAGAGCACGGGGCGCTCGCCCTTTTTCGCGGGTGGGCGCTGGCGCTTTACCGAGCGCCAGGCCTGGTGGAACAGTTACAGCGACGATGTGCCGGTGGTGGTGGGCCACTACTGGCGCCGCCTGCGCCCCATCGACCGCAGCGTGGTGGGCAAGGGCGATGCCGACCTGTTTGCCAACACCCACCCGCTGGCCTGGCACGGCCAGCGCGGCAATGTGTTCTGCGTGGATTTTTCGGCCGGTGGGCGCTGGGCCGAGCGCAAGGCGGGCAAGGTGGTGGGGCACGACTTCAAGCTGGCGGCCTTGCGCTGGCCCGAGCGGGTGCTGCAGTTCGACGACGGGGTGGTGCAGGCCACGCAGGGATTTGGGACACCGGGCAACCCGTAGCCGGTGGTGCCTGCCGCGCGCAGGGCGGCATCATCTTCCATGCGCCATCGCGAAGCCGCTGGCTGCCGGAGGCCACCAGGAACCCGGCGGTTGCGAGCACGCAGCCAAGTCAAGGCCGTGCTCGCGGTGATGCACCGGTGCTGGCGCCGCCAGTGATCTCACCCTTGCCAGGCAGTGGCACTGCTGCAGCGCTGCCCAGAAAAAACGCCCACCTGTACGGGCGGGCGTTGCCTTGGGATCTACCTGCACATACCGGCTATTGGATGTCGTAGACCCGCTTGTAGCGCAGGCTGTTGAGCATTTCACCCAAACTCTCGGCGGTGGTTGCACCCAGTCCATAGCCGATGAAAAAGGCGGTGCCTGACAAGTGGGTCATGTCCTGGTTCAAAAACAAGACGGTGGATGTGTTTTGCAGGCGGTCGGCCCAGGCCAGCGGGTTGGCCGGATTGAGGCGGTCGAAATTGGGCACCGAGTAGGTGTACATGGTGCCGTCGGGCGTGATGGCCACGAGGTAGGGGTTGCCCTTGGCGCCAGTGGCCAGGTGTTCGGGTTGGATCTCCACGTACGCGGTCAGCGTCAGGCGGGTCCGGGTCCCGATGGCCACCATGGTGCCTAGCCCGGATGCACCCGCGCCCTCGAACACCACGCGCACCGGCGCCGGTTGCGATGGCCCCACCGGCCCCACACCCAGTTGCCCATAGTCGTTGTTGCCCCAGGCCAGGAGCGTGCCGTCGGTGGTGAGTGCCAGGGAGTGCATGGAGGATGCCGCGACCTGTGCATACCCGGCGCCAAGCGGTTGCGGGATTTCCGTGTTGCTTTGGGTGCCATTGCCCAGTTGGCCCTTGTCATTGGAGCCCCAGGCCCAGGCCGTGCCATCGGCCTTCAGCGCCACCGTGTGGCTGGAACCTTTGGTGACCTGGCGATAGCCGCCACCCACCAGCACGGGGGCTTCGCGCTCTTTCCATTGCCAGAGCGTTCCATCCTCCTTCACGCCTGCGGCCGAGCGGGAGCCCAAGGCCAGCTGCACGAAACCACGGTCCACCGGGCCGGCGTTGCCGTAGCCGCCCTGCCAGCCCGGGTTGATGAACAGGTCCCCGGAGTACACGTTCAAAAAAACAGACCGTATGGCGCCGTCTTCCAGCAAGAACAACGCGTTGTTGCGGCCACTGACCATTTGCCGGTAGCCGGGTGGCGCCCGGTCCAATATGCCGTCGCTACCGGCATTCCCGTTGAAGAGATTTTTCATATGGTCCCAGTACCAGAAGGATCCGTCTGTCTTCCTGGCGGTTTCCGAGGTCATCAGCTGCGCAAAGCCACTGCCCACCTGCACCGGCTGGGTTACGGCCAGCTCCTGGGCTCTCGCCGTCCCCACAACGCCCCACATCCACAATGTGCCATCGGTCTTGAGGCCCACCATGTGCAAATCGCCCACAGCAACCTGGGCGAAACCGCTGCCGATCTGCACGGGCTTGTCTGCACTGACCGTGGAGCCAGTGCCCAACTGCCCATACCGGCCGTTGCCCCAGGTCCACAGCGTTCCGTCGCTGAGCACCGCTGCGGAGCTATTTGAGCCCGTGGCCATCTGCACCACCGTGGCGGCGTGCACGCTGCCCATGCCGCCAGTCACCAGGGCGAGCAGCAGCCAGGCTTTGAAGGCCACAGGCGCCAGGTGGCGGGAGGCGATGGATCGCAAGTGATGTCTTGCAAAAGACGAAAAGAATCTCATAAGAAAGCCCATCTTTGGAAGTATTGGTGAAACCTGCCGAAGCCCGCATTGGCCTCTTCAGAAAGTGCGTGCGCAACGAACGAACGAGCGAACGATGGACACGCCACGGTGGCAGCCTCCCCTCCCTGAAATCTGGCGAATGTTTTTTTACGATCAGCAGGGGGGCCTCTCTAGTGCCATGGTATGGCCGAGCCTCGCAAAAAGCGGTGACTCGCATCACCACACTCGGTCGGCCAAACAAAGCGTTACGAAATCAGTTCAGGGAAGCCGTTTGTTTCAGCCGCCGCTTGCTCCCCATCGACCGCAGCGTGGTGGGCAAGGGCGATGCCGACCTGTTCGCCAACACCCATCCGCTGGCCTGGCACGGCCAGCGCGGCAATGTGTTCTGCGTGGATTTTTCGGCCGGTGGGCGCTGGGCCGAGCGGGTGCTGCAGTTGGATGACGGGGTGGTGCAGGCGACGCAGGGGGGTGGCGCATTGAAGCCGGGCTGGCTGGCTGGCCGCAGCGCTTCTTCTCCTTCTTCTTCTCTTCAGTCCTGCGCGCGCAGTCGCTGGATGCAGAACGCGAAGAACCCGGCGGCCGCGGCCAGTGCGGTGATGCCGGGGCCGTATTTGCCCAGGGCCAGGTAGGCCAGGCCCAGCACCACGGTCACCCATTTGCCGCCGCCCATGAGTTCATCGGGGTGTGCGAGGTGCCAGGCACCGATGCCTGCGAACATGAGGGCGAGGAGCAGGTACAGGAGCCATTCGAGGGGGTGAGGGGGCTTGGGTGGGGGCGGGTTCTCTGTGGCCTTGCTTTTGCTTTTGCGCATGGCATCGCGCAGGGCGAGGAAGAGGGCAGCGAGCAGGCCGAGGATGATGAGGATGGTGAATGTGCTGATGAGGGCGGTGGCTAGCATGGTGGGGACGGTAGCACGGGGCTTGGTGGCTGCCTGGTGTTTGTTTGGACTGTGTGCCTTGTTGGAGGGCGGAGGCTGGGATGTGCGCCCGGCGGCGCACCCACCTTCTTTTGCGTCGCCAAAAGAAGGTGGGCCAAGAAAAGGCGACCCCCAGTCTGCGTCCCTTCGCTTCGCTGCGGGCAACCTGCGATGCTCGGATCTGGGGTAGTGCCGCAGAACTCGCTGCGTTCTTCGGACTCCGCTCAAACAGCTGCGGCAAGCTAGACAACGAAGTGCATGTGTCCTGCGGCACATGCACCCACCCCAGCCCCTGTGCTTCTCGGCGCAGCCAGCAGGGGTGGGGAGCGGGTACCACCCGGCTGCTGCTTCGCAGCTGCGCCTGGGGTCGGTTCGCGCTGTGCGCTGCCGACGGGGCGGTGCAAGCGCCCTGGCGAGCCGAGCGCAGCGAAGGACCACAGGCCGAGCGAAGCAATGGCCCGTATGGAGCCCGTTCCCACCCCCTTCTGACCGTGCCGAGAAGCGCAGGGCCTGGGGTGAGCGCGTGCCGAAGGACACGCG
>NZ_JBWKNZ010000028.1:0-18976 GCF_059415825.1 Acidovorax sp. GW821-FHT10A04 | reverse complement strand
GCACCTCGCTTGAATCGGGTGCCGTTATTTTAGTTTTGGGCAGCGGTTTAGGGTTGGGTTTTCACACAGCCTCGGCCAGAAGCGGACATGTAAGACTGCCTCTTTTCACATTATTCTTATGAGGTTAGAGCTTGAAAATGGTGGAAAAAAGTTCAGCAATTTCAACGAATTACAGCCGAAACGTAAGCCAGCGCTGGGCGCTAGCGCGGCGATAGCGGCGTGAGCCCCATATAAATTTAGCCATGCAAGCGCGCCGCCTTCGTAATCTATCAAGCATTCGCCAAGCCGAGTTACGGAGTCAGTACCCCTGGCTCAAAGCAGTAGTCTGGGACGAAGAGAACCGCATTGGCACTCCAAGAGGGATGGCGATCACCGTCTTCGATCATTGGCTTACGCGCGACGAAGCCAACAGACTCTTGGAGAATGTTCCGCGAGAGGAGCAGCAAATTCGGAACGCGCGTCACGCTGCGTTCTGTGCTTTGCTTGTTGCCGAAACACCTGTCCTGTCCTTTGCTTTTCGCAGGCGCGCGCATGACCGCACCACATTTCGCGAGTTCATCTCACCAGAGGCGCTATTAAATTACTGCACGCCGAATGGTGGCCAAACTCTTAGGCACCGTCATTTTCAAGTCGTCCTACCCGAGCTGGACTGCGCATTTTTGGAAAGCTGGGACGACACGCATCACTTCTATTTCAACAATCCCGCGTGCATTGAACCCGTTCGCAGATGGGCCGAGAGATGTGGACTGTATCTACTTGAGCATGGCTAACCAGTCGTTCGAGCCGACACGCGTCGGCAAGCCGTCGCTCGCGGCTCAGCTTCAACATTGAACGACTGCTTTGCGGAATCTTGAACTTCCGCCGCCCAAAGCCGACTTTTCGCCGCTAACTTATGTAGCCGCGTTGCAGCGGTTGCAGCTATTCAGAGACTTGTTCCGGGCATCGCAAAACTATCTGGACATTGGGGTCGCGCTGCGCCAAGGGGACTGCACAGCCATTCGTCCAGCCCCATGGCACGTTCGGTTTAAGCCGTCCAATGAACATACCGTGGCCTCGACTTGAACTTGGCCGCCCACCTTCATCAGGCCGTTACGGGTCACGCGGTGCTGCCCCGACGCTTGCATCGCTCTGCAGAAGGCCTAAACTGCAAGAACGCCATACCCCCAGCCGGCAGTCGACCGAGGCGCGGTGCCAATACCATGCCCAATCGCCCGAACGCCGCCTCCACCAGGTACGAAATTCTGGCGCGAGAAATCGAGCAGCAGATTGCTCGTGGAGTGCTCCGTCCGGGAGACCGCCTGCCTTCCGTGCGCCAGACCTGTTCGAGCCGGGGCTTGAGCCCGACTACGGTCTTTCAAGCCTATTACCTGCTCGAATCCCGTGGCTTGGTCCGGGCGGTACCACGGTCGGGCTACTTTGTCGCCGCCCGCGCTGGCGGCACGTTGCTGCCGGAGCCCCAAACTTCGCAGCCGCAATCCGGGTCGCAGCCTGTCGAGATCAGTGACCTGATCTTCGCGTGCCTGGGTTCCGCACGAGTGCGCAGTATCGTGCCATTGGGCTCTGCGTTCCTGAGCCCGGCCCTGTTTCCGCTCGATCAATTGCGCCGAGCGCTCATCTCCAGCATGCGCCGGCTCGACCCATGGCGCATGGCCGAAGACCTGCCACCGGGCAACCTGCAACTCAAGCGCGAGATTGCAAAACGCTATCTGCGCCAGGGCTTTACTGTGGCCACTGACGAGATCGTGCTCACCCACGGCGCGATGGAGGCACTGAACCTGTGCCTCAACGCGGTTGCGCGGCCCGGCGACGCAGTGGTGGTCGAGTCCCCCACCTTCTACGTGGCACTGCAGGCGCTGCAGCGGCTGGGCCTGCGCGCTATCGAAGTGCCGACGCATGTGCGCGAGGGCATTGATCTTGGTCGCCTTGCGCAGGTGATCGAGCTCTACCGCCCGAAAGCCTGCTGGTTGATGACGACCTTTCAGAACCCTCTGGGCAGCCTGATGCCAGAAGCGAAGAAGCGTGACCTCGTCGCGCTGCTCGCCCGGCACGATGTGCCGTTGATCGAGGACGACGTCTACTCGGAGCTGTACGAAGGCAAGGTAGCGCCACTGCCGGCCAAGGCATTCGACCGCCGCGGACTGGTGCTGCACTGCTCGTCGTTCTCCAAGTGCCTGGCTCCAGGTTACCGCGTTGGCTGGGCCACGCCCGGCAGGTTCACGCGCGACGTCGAACGGATGAAGTTGACGACGAGCCTGTCGGGGTCCATTCCGGTGCAGGCCGCGCTGGCAGCGTACCTCCAGGAAGGTGGCTATGACCGCCACTTGCGAAGCCTGCGCCAGTCGCTGCAGGCGCAGCGCAACAGCGTGTTTGAGGCCCTGACTCGGTCCTTTCCAGAGGGAACTCGGGTAGTGCGGCCGGCTGGCGGCTATTTCGTGTGGGTCGAGTTGCCCCCTGGCGTCGACGCGATGGCCCTGCACGGGGCCGCTCTCGCACAGCAGATCAGCCTGGCCCCGGGGCCGATGTTCTCGGCGCGAGCGGAGTTTCAGCACCACATCCGGTTGACCTGCGGGCAACCCTGGAACGAAACGCTGGAGCGCGCCATGCGTACGCTGGCACGGCTGGTCGATGATGCGCCGCGCGCCGACGCCCCTGTGCCTGCGTCGGTCTGATCCGGTCGTCGGCGCGCCCAGCTGATCACACCACCGGCGCAGGCCGGCGGGCAGACTGAGGGCATGTCCAATCCCTCTGCCAGTCCCCTGCCGCACCGTGACGCCGCGCTGACGTTGCGGGCAACCAACCAGCAGCCGCGCGGCCCTGAGCTTTCGCTGCACGAAGTGCTGGACCGATTGGGTCCCTCGGTCTTTGCGGGCCTGCTCGATGCGGATGGCACGGTGCGCTATGCCAACCAAGCTGCACTGCGGGCCATCGACAGCGCCCCCGAGCACGTGCTTGGCCGGCGCTTTGATGCCACCCCCTGGTGGCAGGGCTGCGAGGTATCGCAAAGGCGGCTGCAGCAGGCGCTGGCCAATGCAGTCCGCGGCGAAGCTTCGCGCTTCGATGTGCGCGTGGCGACCAGCAGCGGCTCCATTCTGGTGATGGACTTTTCACTGCTGCCGCTATACGGGCCCGATGGCCGCGTGGTGTGGTTGATCCCTTCTGCACGTGACGTGAGCGAACGGGAGCATGCGCACCACCAACTGCTGCTGACCCGCCATGCCGTTGAACAGGCCAACGACGCACTGCTTCAGATCGGGCCCGACGGTGCCTTTCACGATGCCAATTCGGCCGCTTGCCGGCTGCTGGGCATCGAGCGTGCCGAACTGCTGCGGCTGCGGGTGTCCGACATCGCCTCCCAGGTCGTCGAGGCGCAGTGGCCGCAGCGCTGGCGTGAACTGTGCGAACGCGGTTCCTTGCGATTCGAGACCCGCTTGCGCCACCACGAGGGCTATGAGATTCCGGTCGATGTCTCCGCCAGCCTGGTGACGAGCGGTGACACGTCCTTCGGCCATGTCTGCATCGACGACCTGCGCGAACGCCGTGCCGCCGAACGACGTATCCGGCAACTGCTGCTGTTCGATGAACTGACCGGTTTGCCGAACCGCCAACTGCTCTCCGAGCGCCTGGGCGCGACCCTGCAGGCCGGCGCCCAGACAGCCGTGCTGGTGCTGGAGCTCGACCGCTTCAAGCGCATCAACGACGGTCTTGGCCTGCACATCGGCGACGCGGCGCTGCGCGAAGTGGCACAGCGCATCGTCGCTGGTGTGCGCAGCGTCGATCTGGTGGCGCGCCGCGGCGGTGATGAGTTCGTGATCGTGCTGGTGGGCACTTCGGCAGAGGCCTTGCTCACGGCGCAAGCGCTGCTCGACGGTATTGCGCAACCGATGACGATCGAGGGGCAGGAGATCCACCTGACCTGCAGCATCGGCATCGCAGCGGCGCCTGCCGACGGCGACCGCGCTGAGACCTTGTTGCGACGCGCCAATGCAGCGCTGCACCAGGCCAAGTTGCTGGGCCGCAACCAGATCAGCGTCTATGCCGGCGCGCCACAGGACGACGACCCCGAACGGCTGGCGCTGGAGACCGCACTGCGCCAGGCGCTGCGCGACGAGCAGCTCGAACTGCACTACCAGCCTCAGGTCGACCTGGTGCAGGGCCGCATCGTCGGCGTCGAGGCCTTGCTGCGCTGGCAGCACCCGACACTGGGGCACATCGCGCCGGATCGCTTCATCCCGATCGCCGAAGAGACCGGACTGATCGTCGCCATCGGCGACTGGGTGCTGCGCCGCGCCATCGAGCAGGCTGCGGCCTGGCAGCGTGCCGGGCTGCCACCGTTGCGCATGGCGGCCAATCTGTCGGCGCGCCAGTTGGTGCAGCCGGACCTGGCGCGGCGCATCGAAGGCCTGCTCGCTGCAAGCGGCCTGGACCCGCGGCTGTTCGGCGTCGAGGTCACCGAGAGCATACTGATCAACAACTTCGATCAGGCGGTGCAACACCTGCAGGCGCTGCGCGCGCTGGGTGTCGAGGTCTCGCTCGACGACTTCGGCACCGGCTACTCGAGCCTGAGCTACCTGCGCCGGCTGCCCGTCGATGTGGTCAAGATCGACCGCTCGCTGGTGCCAGACGTCATCGCTCCCGCAGAAGATGTGTCGATCACGCGCGCCATCATCACGATGGCGCACCAGCTGCAGATGAAAGTGCTCGCCGAAGGTGTCGAAAGCGAAGGCCAGGCGGCGCTGCTGGCGGCCAATCAGTGCGACCAGATGCAGGGCTACTGGTTCAGCGCCGCACTGCCGGCTGCAGCGGTCGAAGCCATGCTGCGCGATGGACGGCAGATCGACACGGCACTTTTTGGCCGACGTTCGCGGCAGCGCACCTTGCTGCTGGTCGACGACGAAGAGAACGTTCTTGCGGCGCTGCGTCGGCTGCTGCGCGCCGAAGGCTGGCTGGTTCTCAGCGCAACCAGTGCCGAGCAGGCGCTGCAGCTGATGGCGCGGCACGAGATCGACGTGATCCTGTCCGACCAGCGCATGCCTGGCATGACCGGCGTTGAGCTGCTGCGCCGGGCCAAGCAGCTGTACCCGGAGACGATACGGCTGGTGCTGTCGGGCTACACCGAGCTGCAGTCGATCACCGACGCCATCAACGAGGGGGCGATCTACAAGTTTCTCGCCAAGCCCTGGGACGACGCAGAGCTGCGTGCCCACCTGCGAGAGGCCTTCACGTTGAAAGAGATGGCCGACCAGAACCGCCGTCTCGACCGGGAGGTACAGACCGCCAACCGAGACCTGGCCGAGCTGAACCAGCGGCTGCAGACGATGCTGAGTGCACAGTGCGAACAGAACCAGCGCGAGGTCGGCAGCCGGGAGGCAGCGCAGGAACTGCTGGACGCCTTGCCGGTGCCTGCGGTGGGCGTCGACGACGAAGGCCTGCTGGTCTTCGCCAATGCGCCGGCCCTGGCGCTGTGCAGGCTGCGTGAGGGGTTTCTCGGTGGGGCTGCGATCGAGTACCTGCCACCCAACCTGCTGCGGGCTCTGGACGGTGAATCCATCCTGGTCACACTGGCCGGCCGCCGCTGGTGGGCCATGAACCGGCTTTTGACTGGCAATGCGCGCGGCCGCCTGTTGGTGCTGTTGCCGCAAGCAGGAGCCTTGAAATGACCCTTGCAGCGACCCCCGACACACCACCGGTGGTGCCAACGCACCTGTTTCGCCACAGCCTGCGTGACGGGCGCGTGCATCCGCTGCTGCACCTCGTGCAGCGCTACCGCCAGGAGTTCAAGCAATGAGCACGCCCATCCGACCGATCTCCCGTGACGATCTGCTCGCCGCGCTGCGCGATCTTCCGCCGCTGCCTTCGGTGGTGCTCGAACTGGTCGAGTCGCTCGGCCACGAGGAACTCAGCGCCACACAGTACGCAGCGAAGATTTCGCGCGACCAGGCGCTGGCCGCCAAGATACTGCGGCTGGCCAACTCGTCGTTCTACGGTCGCGGCCGGCAGGTTCGCTCGGTGCCCGAGGCAATCACCCTGCTGGGCCTGCGCACGGTACGCGGCGCGGTCACGGCCGCGGGCCTGGCCGGCAGCTTCCGGCGCCACCCCGGCTTCGACCAGACCACTTTCTGGCGCCACTCGCTCGGCAGTGCCCTGTGTGCCCAGGCACTGGCCGGTGAACTGCGGCGCGACGACGCGGATGTCGCGTTCACGGTCGGGCTGCTGCACGACATCGGCCGGCTGGCGCTGGCCAACGCGTTTGCGCCGGCCTATGCCGAAGTCGAGCGATGGCGGCATGACAGGGATTGCACCGTTGGTGATGCCGAGCACGCCGTGCTCGGTATCGATCACGCCGTGCTCGGTATCGATCACGCCGAGATCGGCGGGCTGATCGCGCGGCAATGGAATTTCGCGCCCGCCATCGCCGATGCCATCAGCCAACACCACGTACCGCCCGCCGCCGAAGAGCTCACGCTGACGGGCATCGCGCATGTGGGCGATGCCATCGCTCACGCCCTTGGTCTGGCCGGCGATGCCGACGAGGCGGTGCCGGCGTTGGCGCTGCCGGTCTGGACCGCCTGTGGTCTGGACGACGCGGCGTGCATGCGGGTTTTTGCGCACGCCGAGGCCCAGTTCGAAACCGTCTGCCAGGCGCTGTTTCACTGAAGGAAAACCATGTCTGATTCCGAACTCATCGCGTTGCAGCGCGCCAACCAGGAGCTGCGTTCTCTGAACGAAAGCCTGCGCAGCGCGCAGAACCAGTTGCTGCAGTCCGAACGACTGGCGTCGATCGGGCAGCTCGCCGCCGGCGTGGCACACGAAATCAACAACCCGATCGGCTACGTGTTCTCGAACTTCGGCACGCTCGAAGCCTATCTGCAGCGGCTGTTCGAGATGCTCGAAGCCTATGAGCAGGCCGAATCGGCGCTGGCCAGCAGCGCCATCGCAACGCGGCTTGCGGCCTTGCGTGAGCGGGTCGAACTCGATTACCTGAAGCAGGACATCCCCATGCTGATGGGCGAGTCGAAAGAAGGCCTGTCGCGCGTGCGCAAGATCGTCCAGGACCTGAAGGACTTCTCGCGTGTCGATACCCACCAGGAGTGGGCCTGGGCCTCACTGCACCAGGGCATCGACTCGACGCTGAACATCGTTGCCAACGAAATCAAGTACCGTGCCGATGTCCGCCGCGAGTATGGCGCCTTGCCCGACATCGAATGCCTGCCGTCGGAGTTGAACCAGGTGTTTCTGAATCTGCTCGTGAATGCAGCCCATGCGTTCGGCCCGGAACGCGGTCTCATCGTCGTACGCAGCGGCGACGCCGGGGACGAGGTATGGGTCGAGGTCGAGGACAACGGCTGCGGCATCGCCCCCGATCACCTGGCGCGTGTCTTCGACCCCTTCTTCACCACCAAGCCGGTGGGCCGCGGCACCGGCCTGGGCCTGTCGCTGGCCTACGGCATCGTGCAAAAGCACCATGGCCGCATCGACGTGCGCAGCGAACCGGGCCGCGGCTCGTGCTTTCGCGTCACGCTGCCGGTGCGGCGCCCGGGCAGTGAAGGAGGTGCGGAATGAGCGTCGCCACCCCGACCTGGACGGTGCTTGCCGTCGACGACGAGCCCAACATCCTGGCCGCGCTGCGGCGGCTGTTCCGCGCGACGGGCTGGCGCATCCTGACGGCCGGGAGTGCGCAAGAGGCGCTGGCCTTGCTCGCCCTTGAGCCCGTCAACGCCGTACTGTCGGACATGCGGATGCCTGGCATGGACGGCGTGCAGTTGCTCGAAAAGGTCCGCCTGGGGTGGCCGCATGTCGCGCGACTGCTGCTGACAGGCCAGGCCGATCTGGGCTCGACCATCGCCGCCATCAACCGCGGTTGGTTGCACCGCTACATCACCAAACCCTGGAACGACGACGAACTGGTGCTGACAATGAGCCAGGTCGCACAGATCCAGCAACTGGACGCCGACAAGCAGGCACTGGAGCGGCTGACGCAACAGCAAAACGACGAGCTCAAGGCGCTGAACGAAGGGCTGGAGGCCCGCGTCGCCGTACGTACCGGTGAGCTGGCCACCGCCAACGACAAAGTCAAGCGCAACTACCTCACGTCCATCAAGGCCTTCACTGCGCTGATCGAGCTGCGTGGCAGCGCCCAGGTTGGACATGCGCGACAAGTCGCCGACCTGGCGCGGCGCATTGCGCGCGCGATGGCGCTGGATGCCGAGACCGCACACAATCTGGCGATTGCCGCGCTGTTGCACGACATCGGCCATATCGGTCTGAGCGACACCGTGCTGGCGCGACCGGTGGGGCGGCTCGACCGGGATGAACTGCGGCGCTACCAGCTGCATCCTGTTCTCGGAGAACAGGCCTTGCTGGCCAGCGACGACATGCAGGGCGTCGCACCGCTGATTCGCGCCCACCACGAGCGCTGGGATGGACAAGGCTTTCCCGATGGCCTGCGCGGCACCGCGATCCCAATTGGCGCCCGCATCCTGGCGGTGGCCGACACCTTTGAGGACCTGTGCAGCGGCCGCATCGACGGTCAGGTCTTGAGCCCGCTGGAAGCGCGCCGCGCGGTGATCGCCGGGCGTGGCAGCCGGTTCGACCCGGGTGTGGTCGATGCCTTCGCGGCACTGTTCGCGGCTGCGCCCCCCAAGCCGACCGTTGCGGCGCTGCGCCTGCCCACCGCGGAGCTGCGCCCCGGCCATACGCTGACACAGGATTTTGTGTCGCCGGAGGGTGTTCTGCTGCTGTCGGTCGGCCAGCGGCTGACCGAGGATCTCATCGGCCGCATCCGTGCCTTCGAACTCAAACATGGCCTGTCGCTGACGCTGGCCGTGCAACTGCCCCAGGAGGTGACCCCATGAAGCGTTTGCTGATCATCGATGACGAAGCGCCGGTACTGCACGCCTTGCGCCGTTTGCTGCAGTTGCATTTCAAGCCGCAGCAGCTCAGCGTGGAAATTTTCTCCGATCCGTTGCTCGCACTGCAACGCATGCAGCAGCAGCGTTTCGACGTGCTGATCAGCGACTACCGCATGCCTCAGCTGGACGGAGTGACACTGCTCGCCCACGCCAGGGACCTCGACCCTCGCGCAGTGCGCATGATGCTCAGCGCCGCTGCCGACTTCGCCACCGTGCTGGCCGCAGTGAATCGTGCGGGGGTCTTCCGCTACATCCCGAAGCCTTGGAGCGAACAGCAGTTGGTGGCTGACCTGCATGCAGCGCTGGCGTTCGACCCTTGCGCGACACCGAGCGCATACGAATTGGAACGCAGACGGCTTGAAGCGCTGGAGCCGGGCATCACGCAGGTCGAGTGGGGTCCGAACGGCGAGGTGCTGATGCCCGGCGATTTATTGACGCGACCGGGCGAGTTATGAATCCGCCTCAGAGCAGCCGCCGCAACTCCATTGCCGAACTGGTTCGCAGCGGCGTTGACGCCTGGGCGAGGTCGGCGTTCTTTGTCCAGGCGCAGAATTCTCCAGATGACTGGTTTTGGCCGATACCCGAAGTCTAGTCCACGCCCGCAAATCTTCTTCAGCGATGGTTCGGCCAGCCATTTACGCCTCTGCTCACGGTGCAGGCTTCTGTGTTCACGGTGCCGAACCGGCTGTCCAGAAGAGCCGAAATATGCAGCCAAGAACCCGGTTCAGGGTCAATTTCCTTCAAGACACCGCGGACCACCGGGCCTACAGTGGTGCTGAACTTGCAACCCCAGGAGATGCCCGACATGGTCCACGAACTCTTTCCCTACCTGCATGTCGCCGATGGCGAGGCGGCGATCCGTTTCTATGAGGAAGCCTTCGGCGCGCGCGAGCTGTTCCGCCTGACCGAGCCGCCCACGGGCCGGCTGGGCCATGCGGAACTGGACTTCGGTGGCACCACGCTGATGCTGAGCGACGAGTACCCCGAGATGGACATCCTCGGCCCCCGGCCGGGCGCCCCTACCTGCGTGTCGCTCCACCTGCACGTGGACAACGCCGACACCGTGATCGCCCGGGCCGTGGCCCTCGGCGCCACCTTGGAGCGGCCCGCGCAGGACGCCTTCTACGGCGAGCGCTCGGGCGTGGTGCGCGACCCCTTCGGCCACCGCTGGAACATCGGCCACTCGATCGAGCAGGTCACGCCCGAGGAGATGCAGCGCCGCTACGACGCGCTGATGGCACAGGGCGGCTGAGCCCTCGTTTCAGACCAGGCCGCGCAGTTCGACGCGCGCCCCCAGCCCGCGCAGGTCACCGCTCTTGCCCAGCTCCAGCCGCCCGCCGTAGGCCTGGGCGATCTGGCCCGCAATGGCCAGGCCCAGCCCGCTGCCCTGCACCGACTCGTCAAAACGCAGGCCGCGCTGCCCGGCGGCCTGCAGCTGCGCGGGCGTCATGCCAGGGCCATCGTCTTCCACCTGCAGCAGCAACATCGGCAACCGCAGGGCGGCGGGGCCATCGCCTGGCTGCGCAATCCCGGGCCCCTGTGCCGGCAGCACGCGCAGCGACAGCCGCACGCGCGAGGCGGCCCACTTGCCCGCGTTGTCCAGCAGGTTGCCCAGCACCTCTTCCAGGTCCGCGCGCTCGCCGCGCCAGTGCAGGGGCGCTGGCGCGGCCTGGTCATCCAGCTCCCAGGCCAGTTCCTGCGCCGCGTGCAGGCGCTGCATCATGTGCAGTACCTGGCCCACGCACTCGCGCACATCCACGGCCGGCCCGGCAGCGCCCGGGTGGGCCAGCAGCGCATCGCTCATGGTGCGGGCCTGGTAGCGGTCCACCAGCTGGGCCATGGCCGCCACCTGGCGCTGCACCTCGCCAGCGGGCACCTGCGGCTGCGCGCTGGCCTGGGCGCTGAGCAGGGCCAGGGGCTTCTTGAGGGCATGGTTCAGGTCGGCCGCGTGTGCGCGGGCGCGGGCCACTACCTGCGCGTTGTGGGCCAGCAGGCCGGCCAGTTCGGCCTGCAGGGGCTGCAGGTCGCGCCCGGTAGGGGCGGCCAGGTGCTGCGCCACGTCGGACCCCGGGCCCTGCGGCGAGCGCAGGGCTGCCAGCAGCGCCTCCAGCCGGCGCAAAGGGGCCAGGCCCACGCGCACCTGCATCCACGCCAGCGCCCCGGCCAGGGCCATCAGCACCACGGCGGCCAGCACCAGGGTGCGGTCGATCTGGCGCATGCTGTCCTGCAGCTGCGCCGCCGGGCCGTAGACCACCAACGCCGCCTCGGTGGCGGGCGGCCCCGGTGAAATGGTGGTGGTGAAAGCCAGCAAGGGCTCCTGCATCGGCCCCGTCGCCCGGTACAGCACCGGCGAACCGCGTGCGGGCACTGGCTCGGTGGGCAGGCTGTCCATGTCCCACAGCGAGCGCGAGCGCAGCACGCTGGCGCCGGCCTGGGCGCGCCAGTACCAGCCGCCATAGATGGCGCTGAACTCGTCCACCGCGCCGCCCTGCTCGCGCAGCGTTCCACTGGCACCCGCCTGCAGCCGGGCGCCCACGCGCTGCGCCTTGTCGCGCAGTACCTGCTCGAAACTGGCCAGCAGGCTCTGGTGCATCTGCGCGCGCAGCCACCAGCCGCCCGCGCCCACCAGCACCAGCATGGGCACCAGGGCCAGCAGCACGATGCGTGTGGCCATGGGCCACTGCGCCAGTTGCAGCGCCAGCCGCTGGGCCAGCGCCATCAGACCGGCCCCTGCGGTGCGTCTGCGGGCTCGGCCTCCAGCCGAAAGCCCTGGCCGCGCTCGGTCACCAGCCGGGGGGCGCCGCCAAGCTTGCGGCGGATGCGGCCGATCAGCACGTCCAGGGTGTTGGAGTCGGGGTCCAGGTCGCGCGCATACACGTGCTCGCCGATCTCGCTGCGCGTGAGCAGCCGGCCCGGGTGGTGCATGAAGTACGCCAGGATGCGGTGCTCCTGCGCCGTGAGCTGCAGGCCCTGGCCCTGCAGCGCAAAGCGGCCCTGCACCACGTCGTACTCCAGCGGCCCGGCGCGCAGCACCGCGCTGGCCGACCCGGCGGTGCGGCGCAGCATGGCGCGCAGGCGCAGCACCACCTCGTCCATCAGGAAGGGCTTGGTCAGGTAGTCATCGGCCCCGGCGTTGAAGCCCGCCAGCTTGTCGCTCCAGCGGTTGCGCGCCGTGAGCACCAGCACCGGCCAGCCGCAGCCCGCCTCGCGCCAGTCGCGCAGGGTGCTCAGGCCGTCCTTGAGCGGCAGGCCCAGGTCCAGCACCGCGGCGCTGTAGGCCTCGGCCGTGCCGGCAAAGGACGCGGCCTCGCCATCGTGCTCCACATCCACGGCAAAGCCCGCCGCCTCCAGCGCCTGCCGCAGTTGCCCGGCCAGCGCCACATCGTCTTCCACCACCAATACCCGCATCTTTACTCTTCGACCTTCTGGCGCAGCACCTGCAGGGTCACGGCGTCCACCTCCAGCTCCAGCTTGTGGCCGTTGGGCTGCAGCAGCTCCACGCTGTAGTGGGGCTGGCGCCGGTGGTCGGTCTCCAGTTCCACCTCCATCACCAGCCCCGCAAAGCGCGGGTGCAGCGACTCGAGCATGGCCCACATGGGCTTGATGGCGGCCTTGGGGGCAGCGCCCTGGGGCGCGTGGATCACCTCGCCGGTGGACACATCCATCAGCAGCTTCATCTGGCCCGCGGGCTTCTCGGAGAGCTTGACCTCGTACACCGCCTGGCCCTGCGCATCGCGCTCGAACTCCACCTCCGACACGCGCGCGCCAAAGCGCTGCTCCAGGCGCTTGATGTAGCGCGCCATCTGCGCGGGGCCCACGGGCTGCGTGGGCCAGTCACTCTCCTGCGCCACCACGGCGCCGGTGGCGGCATCGACCAGCACCTCGTGCTTGCGGCCCTGCGCGTCGATGAGCTTGATCTCGTAGCGCAGCTCGCCCTTGCGCCCGCGCTCGGTCTCCACATCGATGACGCGGCCGTTGTACTGGCGGCTGATCTCGGCGATCACGCTGTTGAGCGGCTTGAGCTGCCCGTTGAGCACGCCGCGCCGCGCCGCCTCCTGCTCTGCGGCCATGCCCGGTGGCGCCGCCAGCGCCGGTGTGCAGGCCAGCGCCAGCACCAGCGCCGCGCAGGCGGCACACGGTAAGAGACTCGTCCATCGTTGCATCGCGGGGATTATTGCGGACGATCCTAAACGCCCCATGAACAAGGGCTTCACGCCGTGTTTAGGCACAGCGCACCACACTGCCGCCATTCTTGTCAACGAAAGGAAAGCACCGTGAAAAAGACCCTTCTGAGCCTGTCCCTCACCGCAGCCGCTGCGGTGGCAACCCTGCCCTCCATGGCCCTGGCCATGGGCGCGCAGGACGCGCTCAACGTGATCACCCAGAACCACCATGTGGCCACGCACGGCCTGCAAAAGCAGTACGGCTACTGGACTGCCGAGGCCATCGCCAACGACGGCCAGCGCGCCACGGTGCTGGTCAAGGATGCCGACGCCAGCTTCACCGCCGTGCGCAAGAGCGACATCGGCACCACCCTGCCCGGCGTGGCGCAGGTGGCCCAGGCCCTGCGCGCCGCCGGCTGGGCCCATGTGCACGACCTGGAGCTCGACGACGGTTTCTGGCAGGCCGAGGCACGCCAGAGCCTGGTCCATGGCGAAAAGGTCGAGCTCGTGCTGCACCCCCAGACGCTGGAGGTGCTCAGCCAGGTCGGCCGCAGCGGCGGCTTTGCCAACCAGCAGGCCGTGCTCGGTGCCGAGCAGATCCGCCTGGCCCTGCAGCAGGCCGGCTACACGCGGGTGCACGACCTGGACTACGACGATGGCCACTGGGAGGCCGAGGCCACCAACCTCGCCGGCCAGTCGGTGGAGCTGCGCCTGGACCCGCACACGGCCCAGGTGCTGAGCGAACGGCTGGACGACTGAGGGCCCTCAGCGCAGCAGGCTGCAGTCCGCAGCCTGGCTGCGGCCACGCAGAGCGCACCGCCGGCGTCGGTCACTGTTTGGCAGGCTGCGTGCCCAGCGCCAGCAGTTGCCGGGCCTCCAGCTTCGTCTCGTCGAGGGCGTTGGCGCTGTCGATGGCGATCTGCAGGTACTTGCGCACCGTCGCCACCTCCAGGTCGCTCACCATGTAGAGCTTGGCCAGCTGCAGCGCGGCCTCCGCGTCGCCGGCATCCAGCGCGCGCAGGAACCAGCGCTTGGCGCTCACCATGTCGCCCATGCAGCGGTAGCTGATGCCGATGTTCAAGAACGCCAGCTCGCTGCCTGCGGCAATGGCCTTCTTGTCCCATTCGATGGACTGCGCCAGGTCGATGCGCACGCCCTCGCCCGCGCCGTACATCACCGCCACCATGGCCATGCAGTCCACATCGCCCGCCTGCGCCCCCGCCAGAAAGCCCGTGAAAGCCTTGTTCAGGTGCCCCCGGTCATAGGCCGCCGTGGCGTCTTCATAAGGGTTGTGCTCTGCATCGGACATCGCCTTGCCTTCCTGTGAAGTGAAGAAAAGAAAAAGAAACCGGAGAATCCAGGCCCGGGGCCGGCGCGGCGGCCCCGGCAATCCAGCCATCATGCACGGCTTTCATGGCACCCCGGCCAGCACGCCGGCTGGTTGACCGCGCAC
The DNA here is from genome assembly GCF_059415825.1 of Acidovorax sp. GW821-FHT10A04. Classification (NCBI taxonomy): domain Bacteria; kingdom Pseudomonadati; phylum Pseudomonadota; class Betaproteobacteria; order Burkholderiales; family Comamonadaceae; genus Acidovorax; species Acidovorax sp. GW821-FHT10A04. The sequence continues at coordinate 4,451 of NZ_JBWKNZ010000028.1, read as the reverse complement.
GCCCCTTGCACTGCCTTGTGCCACCACGAAAAACACCAGCAGCAGGATGCTTGCCGAGCCGCCCAGCAGCACCGCCCCGATGGGCGCAGGCGCTGCGGCAAAGGCCGGCAGCAACACCGCCACCAGCAGCAGCGGATTGGCCAGCACCGCCCAGCGCGGCCACGGCGTGCGCCCGCGCAGCACCAGCACGGCCAGGATCACGGAGGCAAGCGCCCCAGGCACGGCCAGGCCCAGCAGCGACACCCGCATGTAGGCCTGCACCGCCTCGGCCTGCGCCTGGCATGCCGCGGGTGCCCCACCGGCCGCGCCATCCACGCACGAACGGATGAGCAGCTCGAACACCGCCCACACGGAATGGATGGCCGCCAACCCCACCGCAAACAGCAGGAACAGGCCGAACATCGCGCGTGCCGCCCACCCCGCCGGTGCCTTCACCCCCTGGCACACCTGCCAGAAGCCCGCCACCAGCAAGGCCCCCGCCACGGGCCCGAGCAGGCCGCCGGCCCAGATGCGTTCCACCGGTGCCGAGCGGATCAGCTCCAGCATCCCGGCGCGGAAATCAGCGGCAGCCCCCCAGTGGCCCAGCAGGAGCATGTCGCCGGCAAACAGCAGCAGCGCGCCCAGAATGCCCAGGCTGCCGGCCAGCCGGGCGCGGGGGGGATGGACCGGATCGTCGGGGTGGTTGCTCATGCGGCAGCGCCTTCCTTGGTGCGATGGTGTTTGTCGTGAAGCGAAGAGTTTCCGGATAGCGGATCGCCGCGACTGTAAGCGGCATTTGGGTGAGCGCCCCCAAAACCGTGCGCCAACCTGCTGCAGGCCCGCCCAGTCATAGCAAAATAGCGCCACAAAAATTCCACCAACACACAATCGGGGTGAGAGGGATGGCAGTACGGATCGACAGGCACCACCCGCGTGCCGCGGCGCGAGAGGCCGCTTGCACGCACGGGCATGCCCAAGCACCTGCGCCCGCCTGCACTGCCGCAGCCCCCACCCCGAACCCCCCGGCCCCGCCATGCCCCTGACCACCGCCACCCTGCTCTGCCTGGTCGTTGCCATCCAAGATGGCGACTCTTTCCGCGCCCGCTGCGGCGACGTGACGCGCAACGAGGAGACCTTTGTCGCCATCCGCGCCATCGATGCGCCCGAACTGCGCCAGCCCTATGGCGATCTTTCGCACAAAAGCCTGGTCAACCTGTGCCTGATACCGCAGAAGGTCAAGCTCAGCAACACCGCGGTGGACGTCCATGGCCGCACCGTGGCCGACGTGGAGTGCCAGGGCAAGGACGCGGCCACCGAGCAGCTGCGCGCCGGCATGGTCTGGTACGACCCCAAGGTGGGCCTGGGCTACGAGGCGCTGGCCGACATCCAGCTGCGCGCCCAGGCCGCCGGGCGCGGGCTGTGGGTGCAGAACAGCCCGCTGCCGCCCTGGGACTGGCGCGCCACGCGCAAGCTCAAGCCCACGGGCCCCGTGGCCAGCCCCCAGCGCTACCCCTGAGCCGCCCCGCCACACGCCCATCAGCCAACGAACGCGGTGGGCCCGCAGGTGCAGGCACCTGCTGCGCCCTTGGGCAGGGCCCGCAGCGCTGGCCTTTTCCGCATCCTGGCTGATCCGCGCCTGCGGCCATGCCGCAGCGGTGGTGCGGCACGGCGCGCGTTGCCCTACTCCAGCATCGGCCCTGCCAGGCCGTCCAGCGCCAGGGCTGCGTCGCTGGGCTGCGCGCCCGGCCGGGCCGCACCGGCCATGCACCCGCCCACCAGCTCCCGCACCAGCGCATGGCTGGCCCGGGCGGGCCCGAACAGGGTGCGGTAGATGATGGGGGCGACCACGCCATCCATGAGCGCGTCTACCGTGGGCACGGCCTCGCCGCGCGCGCTGCCGCGCGCCAGGATGATTTCGATCTGGCTGGCCGTGTAGGCCGCGCACTGGCTGGGCACGGCCATGCTGCCCTGGATGCGGCCGGCCAGCACGTCGCGCAGCATGGTCTGGCCGACCTCGGAACCCATCTCCTCGAAGAACTGCTCGGCCCAGGCCTGCAGGTCGCCTTCCACGCTGCCCGTGTCCGCAGGCTCGGCGTCGGCGCGAAAGCGGTCCAGCGCCACGTCGGCCAGCAGCTCGGCCAGGTCGCCCCAGCGGCGGTAGATGGTGGAGGGCGTCACGCCCGCCTGCGCGGCGATCAGCGGCACGGTGAGCTGCGCGCGGCCGATCTGCTCGGCCAGCTCGTTGGTGGCGCGGTGCACGGCGGCCTGCACGCGGGCGCTGCGTCCCCCGGGGCGGGGGGCTGGTCTGGGGTTCATGGCCCCGATGCTAAAGCAAAAAGATTGCTTTAGTGGTTTAATACACAAAAGCAAATTCTTTGCTTTTGTATTGCACTGGAGCTTCCATGGCCACGAACCCTGCCGCCACAGCCGCCACGCCGCACGCCGCCATGGCCCCACCCTCGGCCCCCGTCCGCAGGATGGGCTATGCCCAGGCCCTGTGGCTGCTGGCCTCCATCCTGGTGGGGTTTCTGGCGGCCTCGAGCGCGCCCTCGCCGCTGTACGCGCTGTACCGCGACAGCTGGGGCTTTTCGGCGCTCACGCTGACGCTGGTGTTTGCCAGCTACGCCTTCGCGTTGCTGGGCACGGCGCTGCTGTTCGGCACCTTCTCGGACCACCGGGGCCGGCGCGAGGTGGTGCTGCTGGCGCTGTTGCTGGAGATCGCCTCCACCGTGCTCTTCTGGCAGGCCGATTCGGTGGCCTGGCTGTTTGCCGCGCGCATCGTGCAGGGCCTGGCCACAGGCATTGCCACCAGCGTGCTCAGCGCGGCGCTGATCGACCTGCACCCCGAGCGCGGCGCCCTGGTGAACACCGTGGCGCCCATGCTGGGCATGGCCGTCGGGGCCCTGGGCACCAGCGCGCTGGTGCAGTTTGCGCCCACGCACACGGCGCTGGTGTTCGAGCTGTTGCTGGCGCTGTTCGTGCTGCAGGCGCTGGCCGCCGTCTTCCTGCCCGAAACGGTGGTGCGCCGCCCGGGCGCCTGGGGCTCGCTGCGCCCGCGCATCGCCATACCGGCCAGCTCGCGCGCCACGCTGGTGCGCATCCTGCCGCTCAACACCGCGCTGTGGGCGCTGGGGGGCTTTTACCTCTCGCTCGGGCCCACGCTGGCGCGGGTCATCACGGGCAGCCAGGCGCCGGTGCTGGGCGGCGCCCTCATCTGCGCGCTGGTGCTCACGGCCGCCGTGGCCATTGTGTTCGTGCGCACCCGGCCACCACGCCAGGTGCTGCTGTTGGGCACGGCGGCCCTGGTGCTGGGCCTGGCGGTCACGCTGGCGGGCATTGCGCTGCATTCGAGCGTGGCCTTCTTCGCGGGCACGGTGGTGGCGGGGGTGGGGTTTGGCTCGGGCTTCAACGGCTCGCTGCGCAGCCTGGTGGGCACCGCCACGGCGGCAGATCGCGGTGGGCTGATGTCGGGCTTTTTCGTGCTGAGCTACCTGGCGTTCAGCCTGCCCGCCATCGTGGCCGGGCTGGCCGCCGGCATCTTCGGGCTGCATGCCACGGCGCTGGGGTTCGGGCTGGCGCTGCTGGCCCTGGGGCTCACGGCGCTGGGGCTGATGCTGCGGCGCGATGCCGCCTGACCGGGGCTGGCTGGCTGGCCGCCCGGCGAAATCCGGATCAGGAGTAGATGGCCAGGCTCAGCGACAGTGCGGCGACGATGGCAATGGCCTGGATGCCAAAGACGATTCCCAAGATAGGCATGTGGTCCTCCGTGAAGAAGGCATGAGCGTAAAACGCCCTGCAACAATTCCATGCAGTCTTTTGCAAACTCGGCGCGTCAGACGATTCCTACAGCCTTTCAGCGCCTTGCCGCAGGAGCCCCCCCACCTGGCCGGGCAGCGCCTTCCGCTTTTGGACACACGCCAATGGGGCGCCGTCCTACAAAAATGGCCGGGCACCGTCTTTAGTATTGCGTTTGTCGATACCGCATCGACACCCACCCCTCCCTTGCTGAACAGCAAGTTCACAGCCCGCCCACCGCGGGCTGTTTTTTTTCTGCGTGCGCTTTGTCCGTCGGCACGGCCTTGCACACGCCTTCGGCGCCGGCCGATGGCCTGCGTCGAAACCGTCCGACAGCTACAGAGCGCGGTCTGCGCGCCAATGGAGGCACCACCCCAAGAGGAGGTACCTACCATGTCCCGCACCCACAGAACCCAGCCCGAGAAGCTCCGTCCCCGCGATATCAAGCGCCGCCGTCAGTGGGAGGCCATGCAGCGGCCGGCGCGCGAGGCGCTGCTGTTTCCGGAACCTGAAGCGCCGCAGTGGAAGCCACTGGGGTAAGTGGGGGTCGGGTGTATGCGGGTCGGTGTACTGTGCCTCGTTGTTGCAGCATGCCTCTGCTGAGGGCGGAGGCCGGGTCTCGGCCCGGCGGCCGAGGTACCTTTCTTTGCGTCGCCAAAGAAACGTACCCCAAAGAA
>NZ_JBWKNZ010000027.1:0-27393 GCF_059415825.1 Acidovorax sp. GW821-FHT10A04 | reverse complement strand
CTTTGGTGACTTTCTCTTGGCGACGCAAGAGAAAGTTACTGCGCCGCCGGGCGCACATCCCGGCCTCCGCCCTCAACAAAGGCAAGGCGCTCAAAAGAAGCACGTCAGCACCTATATCAACCCACCCGCTGCTCACTCACTCTCGAAACTCAACTCCTGCCGCAAGCCCAGCGGCACAGGTCCAGATCCCTCGTCATCCATCGGCGGTGGCGGCACGGCATTCGCCAACTGGCGCGGGGCCAGGCACATCTGCAGGTACAGGTGGTCGCGCAGCACGGCCCTGCCGGGCCCGTACAGCACCGCCGGGGGCCTCTCGTCCCCGGGTTCGAAGACCACGTCGATCTCGACCTTGGCGCCCCGGGGCGGGTTCAGAAACTCCTGCGCGGCGGCGATGGCCTCGATCCAGACGAAGGCGCCGGCGATCTCGGCCGTGGCGAAGGCCGAGGAGGGCAGATTCAGGCCGGAGTGGACCAGGGAGTAGTCGTGCCAAGCCATGTAAGGGTGCACGTGCGCGGCCGCGCAGATCTCGAGCGCGGCCTGCTCGGCCATGGCGGCCTTGTCTGCGCTGTCGGCGTCCTCGGGGTAGGCAAGCACTAATCGCATGGGGTGCTCCGGGTCATCGAAACATCGTAGCGTTCCCTCCTGGGGGAGCGCAATCAAACAATTGCACAACAACACCGGGCCGTGGCTTCGCCTTGCCTTGCCTTGCCTTGCTTTCCTACACCGGCTCCGGCGTGGGGTGCGGCCCCACGGGTTCGGGCGGCAAGGGGTTGCCGGGCCGGGGCTCGGGCACGGGGTCCACCGGCCCCATGGGGTGGGTGGCACTGGACAGCCACTGCCGCAGCAGCATCAGCACCTGCAGGAGCGGCAGCGCGGGAAAGGAGATCGGCATGGTGGTGGCTTTCGGGGAGGGGCTGGAAAGACAGGACTCTACGGGGCGGCAGGGCGTGGTGGCAGGCAAGTTACCGCGATGTTCGCGCGAAAAGGGGCGCGTGCGCTGTCAGACAGGCCCGCATGTCGTTGCCGGACCGGAGAACAGCGGGGCCATGCGCAGTGCAGCACAGGCAGTCGTTTCTTTTTTGTGTAATACGTTGCGAATTGCATTGCGTGGCCCCACAATGGCTCGCTTCACCAGGGAGCCCTTGATGCCGATGGAGTTCATGCTCGAGCTGTCGCAAGGCGAACTGCCTCGAACGGTGGATGACGCCCGGGGCATCGACTGCGTGCGCGTGCTGGCTGCGGCGAACCTGGTACAGGCAGTGCTGCCCGAGGTGGGGGGCACGCTGCAAAGCGCCCAAGTGCTGGCCATCACGGCCGAAGGGCGCGCGGCGCTGCGCAAGGCCTACCCGGAGCGGGATTTCCACTTTCTGCCGACATCGTTGTTTCCGCGCTGGCTGCCCACGCCGCAGGCGCCTGGCGGGCTGCCTCGGCAGCACGATGCCACCGACAGCGGGCTCGGGCCGCTGTGAGCGGTGCCGGGGCGCTCCAGGCACGGTAAATGGCTCCGCACAGGGGCCATTTTTTTGTCGCCGAAGGCTGCAGCAGGCGCGACGGCCCGGCAACCAAGAAGGAAAAGAAGAACCCGGGCCTGCCCACGGCATGGTCGAAAAGGGGGCTGATGCCCTGGCCCCGCGTGGCACTTGGCTGCTGTGCGCTGGATGGAGGGTTCCGAGCGCGGCGCGCCTTGATTGGCACGGCGGGGTAGGGTGGTGCCTTGCATGGGTCGCCAGGCCTGTCGATGCGTGAGGCCTCCGGCGCCGCTGCTGCAATGCCACCAAGCATTCCCTGGTCGAGAGTGCGGTGGACAGGCCCGGGTTGCAAACCGCCGACGCCTGTCTGTCTACCCGGTGATCAGTCCTTGGTCTTGCCCGAGGGCGCCGTGCTGCCTGCGCCGGGTGTACCCGCATTGTTGCTGCTGCCCGGTTGGTTCTTGCCACTGGCCGAGATGGTCTGGTCGGACTGGTTGGAGCCGCGCAGGCCTTCGTTGCGGCTGCGTGTGCTGCGCCAAGTGTTGAACTCGTCGGAGAACTTCTGGTAGCGCTCGGTGCGCCACGACTCGTAGTCCTCGTCGAGCAGGCGCAACTGCTCCTGGCGCCAGGCGGCGTAGTCGGGGTCGTGGCGTTGCTGGCTGCGGTACTGCTGCGGGTAGGCGTTGCTCTGGTAGCGGTCGTCGTTGCCATAGCCTGCAGGCCCATAGCCCTCCTGCCGGTGATCCCACCGCGATGGGGGGCCGCCATCGGGCCGGCCGTCGTAGCCGTAACCGTAGCTGCGGCCCTGGCGGCTGCCATATGCATGCGCGCCGCCGCCCTGCTGGTCACGGTCGTAGGCGCCATAGCCTTCGCGGGCCCAGCCTTCGGGGCGGTTCAGGCGGGCGCGGTCGTCGGGGCCGTAGTTGCCGGCGCCATGCTGTTGTTGCTGGCGGTGGCGTTGTTCCGACCCGTAGGGATCGTATCCGCCGATGTCGGGGGCGCGTGCGCCGTAGCCGTATCCGGTGTCGTGTTCGCTGCGGTAGCTGCCCTGGCCCTGCGCGTAGCGGTCACGGCCTTCCCAGCTGCGCGGGCCCTGATAGCCCGGGCCATCGCGGCGGCTGCCATGGGCTGGTTCGTTGTGGCCCGCGCGCAAGGCGTCTGCGGGGATGGAATGGCTGGTGCGCAGGTCTTCGTCGCGGTCCAGGTCGGGGTGGTCGTAGCCTGAGCGGTAGGGGCGTTGCGATGCATGCTGCAGCGCATCGGGGTGGTCGTTGTCGCGGTTCATGCCGTGGCGCGAAAAGCCACTGTCGTCACTGTCTCGGTATCCCATTGTCTTGCTCCTTGGGGAGTGCAGGGAGGGGCGGGCGGCGGGTGCCGCGGCGGTGCTCGGGAACTGCGGCCCGCACGCCGCTGCGCACCGGGAGGGCGTGATGGCGCCCCTCCTGTGCTGGACTGGTGCGGGCCGCAGAAACTGGGCTTTAGTGTTGGGTCTTTGGGGGCCGCTGGTTCGACGACTCACCCTGCTGGCGGCTGGCCTCGTTGCTCTGCTGGCCTGGCTGGCCCTGCTGGCGGCTGCCCGAACTTCCGGTGCTTTGCTCCTGCTGACGTTCGCCCGCAGGTTTGCGCTGCAGGCTATTGTTGTTGTCGTCCTGGTTCGGGTGGTTGCTGCTGCCTTGAGGGTTGTTCTTTGGCATACACGTTCTCCTGTTGAGGTGAAAACATTGCACACGACGACCGTGTGTGGGTCCATTCTTGGGCGCCACGGGGCGCTGCCCTGTAGGTCTTGTCCTATGCGCCGGTCGGAAAAACACCCACCCCGGTAAGCAGATGCACAGGCTGTATCCAGGGGGTGCGCCGGCATGCGAAATGTAAGCAGGCGCAATGGTTTGCAGCATGCTGCGGGCCGCGAAACGGGCGCAAAAAGCTTGGGGTTCCGTCCTACATGCGTGGCCACCGGCGGCCCACTACGATGGCTGCGCCGTGAGGGGTGCTGTGGACCCCGGATCGGCGTCTCTCCCTCGTGACCATCGCGAGTTGGGCCCGCCGCCGAGCGGGCCCTTTTTTGGGCGGGGCGCCTGTTACCAATGGCTTACTCTTCGCGCAGGCATTGTTGGACACCCGGCCAGTCGGGTGTTGCTACCATGGGGCCATCTGGGCATCGCTCAGAGCAGAAGATCCAGGGACCCAAGCCCCGTATGCCAATGTCGTCAGCCGCCTTCAGATTCACGCGCGATGGGCGCGAATCGCACAGCACCATGATCAGCGCGACCACGGACGCGATGAGCGTCGTGCTCGTCTGGCAGGCCCTGGGCGCAGGGCGCAAGCACGAGGTGCTGGACGACAGCGGCGAGGAGTTCCTGGTGGTGCGCCTGAACTACCCGACCGAGCAGGCCGCCCAGGCCATGGACGACTTGGAGGAGCAGTGCGACACCCATGGGGTGCTGCGCGAGGAAGTCGCGGGGCACTAGCGGAACGTGCGGCCAGGACAACCGGGTGCGCCCGGGCTAGCCCGCCATGTGCGCGGCAGCGAACTCCGGCCGTGCGCGCCAGGTCAGCACCCCATGCGCCACGGCCGCCACGAAGGTGGCGCCGATCAGTGCGATGGAGACCGGCAGGTGGAACTGGTCGAACCCGGCCAGCGCAAACCCCGCGTGGATGGGCAGCACCGACGCGCACAGCGCCGCAATGGCCAGGGAGCAACGCCAGCCCGCACGCCGGCGCTGGATCACCGGAATGAACAGGGCCAGCACCAGCACGAACACCAGCACGTTGAATGCGTTGAACAGCTGTATGCCGCCGGGCAGGCCGAACATCTCCCACTCATGCCAGTAGGCCGCGTCGCCCTGGTGGGCAAAGACCAGGGCGATGTCGAGAACGGCGATGCGGTTGAGGGTGATCATCAGCAGGGGGTGGGGTGAGAAGCCGCAGGGCAGGCCTTGCACGGTGGCAAGGGTGGCCTGCATTCTCACGCATCGGCCGTGGTACCGCTCCTATTGCCGCCACGAAAAGGGCAGGGTCCGCAGTTCATGCTCGTTCCATGCCGACACGGTGCCCGTGATCTCGCGCCCGGCGGGGGTTTCCTTGGCCTGGATCAGGCTCAGGTGGTACTGGTAGCCATCGCCGTTGGCGGCGCGGGCTTCGCGGATGGCGCGCGCCGCCGCATCGGTGTGCTGCAGCGCGGTGCCCATGGCGGCCAGCAGCAGCGCGATGCCCACGCCCATGGCGATGGGCCAGCGTGTGCTGCGCACCTTGAGCCCGGCCGCGGCGATGGCGGCCCGCACGGGGGGCGCCCCCAGCTCGCGCGCGAGCCAGGCCATCAGCACCACGGTGAAGACCAGCAGCACGCCGCCGAGTGCGGCCAGCCCGGCATGGGCTTTGACCATGGCCAGCGTGAGCCCCGGGGGCTGCAGCAGCGGCGAGACCAGCACCACGGCGGCCAACAGCGCCAGCATCGACATCGCCATGCGCCGCACGATGGAGGCTGCGCGCAGGCTGCCGCGCAACAGGAAGATGCCACCGGCGACCGAGAAGATGTTGAAGCTCGACACATACGGCACGTCGAACGCCAGGCAGATGAGCCAGGCGGTGATATCGATGCCACCCACGACGAGCAGGGCCAGGCCGGTGCGGCGCAGGTGGGGGCGGTAGGGGGTGTCGGTGGGCATGGGGCTGCCCGCAATATATCGCCTGTGCGCCACCTCCCAGCCAGGAAATGAGGGGTGCAGGCTATATTGCCATCGACCTTGACCAACCGCTTTTTGCTTGCAGGCAGCATGGAATACACACTGGCAGTCACCGATGTCGCCAACGAAGACATCCGAAAATCCATCCTCGTACCGCTCGTGGCCTACAACGACAGCCGGGCGGGGCCGAGCCAGGGGCGGCCCCTGGTCATCCAGGTGAATGACGGCGCGGGCGCCGTCATCGGTGGCCTGTGGGGCTACACGGCCTATGGCTGGCTGTTCACGCAGCTGCTCGTGGTGCCGGAGCCACTGCGCGGCCAGGGCTTGGGAAGCAGGCTCCTGCAGATGGCCGAGGAAGAGTCCCTGGCCCGCGGCTGCCATGGCGCCTGGCTGGACACCTTCGAGTTCCAGGCCCGGGCGTTCTATGAACGCCTGGGCTACGTGTGCTTTGGCGAGCTTCCCGATTTTCCGACAGGGTTCTCGCGCTTTTTCATGAAGAAGACGCTGGTCTGATTTTTTCGCTGCTGCTCAGGCCTTGCGTGCACGGCGGCGCTGGGGCGCACCCGCAGGCGCTGCCAGAGCTGCCGGGCCCGCCTTCTCGTGCGGCAGCATCGGTGGCGGCTGCCCGGTGCCGATCCACTCGTCGTAGAAGGCGATCTTGCCGTCGATGAGCTCCAGCGCCTGCAGCCACTCGGCGATGGTGGCCTGGGCGCGCACGCGGTGCGCCAGCAGCAGGTCCTTGCGCTGGCGCAGGCTGGTGCGCCCCTGGCGGACCAGGTCCGTGTACTCGCGCATTTCGGCGATCGACATGCCGGTGCGGCGCAGCCGGTCCATGAGTTGCAGCCAGTCCAGGTGCCGAGCATGGTAGACGCGCCGGCCCGCGGCATCGCGCGCGACGTTGGGCATCAATCCCTGGGTTTCGTACCAGCGGATGGCGTGCACGCTTTGGCCGCTGCGTTGCGCCAGCTCGCCAATGCGCAACAGGGCGCCTTCGCCGTGCTTGCGGCCGCCCTGGATGTCGCCGCCGCTCATGTGCCCGGCCTCGCAGGCGGGGCCAGCACGGTCTGGGCTAGCGCGGTGTCCATGTACTCGGTGAGCTCCTTGAGCTGGCCGCCCTCGAGCCGGCACACGTAGCAGTTCTGGTTGTGGTAGGGCTGGCCGGCCTTGGTGGTGACGCGGCCCTGGCATTCGATGACCACGTGGTCACCTTCGGCGATGAAGCGCTGGGCCGTGTTGGTGTAGCGGTCGGCGAACTGCGCCATGAGCGGCCCGAGCAGTTCTTCGCGCACCGCCTGCTTGCCGCGGTAGCTGCCGCGCCAGGGGCCTTCGCTTTTGAAGGTCCAGCAGAAATCGTCGGCCATGGCATCGACCAGCGGGCGGCCGTTGCCCTGTGCCAGTTCGGAAAAGATGGCTTGCATGAGTGCCTTGTTTGCTTGCATGGTGCGGCTCCAGAACGATGGAAAAGTGGTTGGAGCCGTGATTGGGCGAGCTAGAGTGCACTCTATGTCAAGTGGAGGGGTTGCGCTGTACCGACTGCCGGCGTGCCCCGCGCCCGCAGTCGGGGCCATGGGGGTGGTCCGCCGAGTCCGGCCGGCGCAGGCGGCACATGCGGGCCTGCAGCGCGGCGAAGTCCTCGCGCGGGCCCAGCGCGTGCTGCACGAAATGGGCGATGGCCTGCCCCTCACGTTGCGCCATGGCTTCGGCCGTCTCGCCGTTTTGCCCGTAGTTCCAGACGGTCCACAGGGCGCCCAGGTCACCATCGATGCTCACCACCGCATGGTGGGACTGGTCCTCGCGCCCGCCGTAAACCATGGCGTTGCACAGCAGCACGGCCTGACCGGGTTCGGTGGGCAGGGCCCGGGGCGGCGGCGTGCCGTTGCGGCACTCGGCCTGGCGGCCTGGACCCGTGGTGCGCAGGCGGCTGAGGTCCAGCAGGCGCAGGCGGTTGTAAGGCAAGGCCTGCCGCGTGGAGGCCCAGGGGTTGTCGCAGACGGCGCGCGCCCACTCGCGGGTCAGCAGCGCACACAGCGGCGGTTGGCCCAGCTCGGAATGGTTCCAGCCATAGGTGTCCACCACCACGGACAGGCTGTCCAGCGGCAGGGGCTGGCCGGGGTTGGCCGAATCGCGCAGGAACTGCTGGCGCGCATCGGCTGCGCGCTGGCGGTCGCCCTTGCGGTCGAGTGAGAAGGACATCCCCTGGCGGGCGTGCTCCTCCAGCGCCACGAAAGGCAGCACCAGGGGGCGCTGCGCGATGGAGACATGGATGTCGCTGGCCAGCAGGCCCACGTCGACCCGTGTGCGCGCCTTGCTCGTCAGGGCCTCGTCATCCACCTGCCCGCAGGCGGTGAGTGTGGACACCAGGATGCACAGCACCCCGGCCAGCGCGCAGCTTGCGGGGCGCCATGCGCGGGGGGGGGTGGCTGCGGGTGGCAGCACGGGAGGTTGCTAGGTTCAAGGGGTGTTGCTCTCATGCGGGGACAGGCCGTGCAGTGCCCGGCCTGTCGGTCCTGAAGAGGCCGCGGTGGGGCCTTGCATGGAGTGTTGCGGACCTGTGTGAGGTGAGGATGAAGTCCTCGGGCCGACGCGCATGTCCGTGCCGGCGGCTTGTCGGCGGCCGCGCCCGGAATGGGCAGCACTGCCCACCCCGCAGCCTGGCCTGCAGGCCGCCAGGGTGCTCGGCTACCATCGCTGGCAACGCACGATCCTGCTGCACTTTTCCTGGCCCACCAACCGACATGCTCGCCACCCTGTACTACGCGCTGATGCTCCTGCTCGGGTACGCCGCTTACCGCTACGGGCAGAAGCTGCTCGCCCAGGGCTTGCGTGACGAGAACGACGAGATCGCCAAGCCGCCCCTGGGGCCCGTAGGTTTTGTGGTGTGCGCGGCCATCACCTGCTTTCTGGGCTTTGGCCTGCTGCGTGCCTTGGTACAGGGGCAGATCGAGTGCGTCGGCAAGGGCTGCCGCGGGCAGGTCTATACCCTGGCAGAGCAGGCGGGCCAGTACTGGGGCAACGTGTTCTTTTTGGCGTGGATGGTGCTGTTCCTGGCGTACGCGCTGTACGTGTCGTTCAGGATCTGGTTTCGGGATTGAGGGCCGGCAGGCCTGCGCTCAGCGGGCAACCGCATGGCGCCGGGGGTGGACGAGGGCCGCGAACACGCCGTACTGCACGGCGCCCAGCGCCATCCACGTGCCCCAGCGTGGCGCCCCCATGCCCTGCAGCAGGTAAGCGGCGCACAGCCCGATCGCGCCGCTCTGGATCACGTAGGCCAGCAACTGGCCCAGGTCAGGGCCGTCCTTCTTGCGGCCCCAGAAGTAGGCAAAGATGAAGGGCAGGGGCACCAGGATCAGCACCGCCAGGCCGGCGCTCTGGCAATCCCCGCGGCACCGGTCGCGGGCATGGGCGGCGGACCCCAGGAGGTTCCAGAGGACAAAGGCAAGGGTCAGGGCGTGGCGGCGCACGGTGGTGTTTCCAGAAGTGGGCAAGGAGGCAGGGTTGTGTCGGGATTGGCTTGCGACCAACGCCATTGTGGGCCGGGCCAGCTTCCCGCATTGCCGGGTGAAACACCGAGGAAGCAGGCCTTCTTTGCGCGATGGGCGCGGAACTTTCCGGCGGCCTTCCCGGCACCAGCCGGTTGGCTGGTAAGGGGCGCCCTGGCTGTTACACCAGCCGAGTCATCGGCCGTTTGCGCCACACGGTGTAGAAGTAGGTCGCCTGCAGTACCAGTGCGCACAGGTAGGTCAGCGGGTAGCTGGCCCAGATACCCTGCAGACCCAGCCGCTGCTGCAGGGCATGGGCCAGCGGCACCAGCAAGAATGCCAGGCACGACAGCGAGATGGTGGTGGGCACCCGCACCGTGCCGGCCGAGCGCATGACGCCGGTGAACACGCTGGCCATGCCGAAGGCAAGGCTGCCCCACACCGTGATGCGCAGCACGCTGGCGGCCAGGCCCACCACGGCCGGGTCGCTGGTGAACAAGCGGGTGGCCAGCGGCGAGGCGATGGCCACGATGAGGGCCAGGCCGCCGGTCAGCGCGAGGTTCATGAACAGCCCCACGCGCGTCACGCGGCGCACCTCGTCGGGGTTGTTGGCGCCAATGGCCTGGGCCGCAAACACCGAGGCAGCGATGGCGATTGACATGGCCGGCAGCTGCACATAGGCCATCACCTGGTTCACCGTGCCCCAGGCCGCCGTGGCCTGCCAGCCGTAGCCGTTGACCAGGCGCAGCAGCATCACATCGGCCAGCGAGCTGGTGATGAAGAACAGGCCGGTGGGCACGCCCAGCCGCACCACGGTGCCGAGCAGGGGCGCATCCCAGCGCAGGTGCGGGAGCAGGTGCCTGAAGGCGAGCAGGTGGTCCTTGCGCTGCAGGTGCCATGCGAGCCAGGCCACGGCCACGCCATTGCCGATCAGGCTGGCCCAGCCCGCGCTGGCCGTGCCCAGCCGGGGCAGGCCCAGCCCGCCCAGGATGAAGGCCGGCGTGAGCAGCATCCACAGGCCCGAGGCCAGCACCAGCACACGCAGCGGCGTGGTCGTGTCACCCAGCCCGCGGAGCAAGGCCGCAGCCAGCTGGTGCACGAACAGCACCGGCATCGCAAGGAACAGCACGCGCGCATAGGAAACCGCCTCGGGCAGGACATCGTCTGCAGTGCCCAGCAGGCGCAGCAGCTCGCCAATGACCGTGGCGCCCAGCACCGCCACCCCGCAGCCCAAGGCCAGGCCGCCCACCAGCACGGCGCCTGCCACGCGGCGCACCTTGTCCGGGTCGCGCGCGCCCCAAGCCTGGCCGATCAGCACCGAGGACCCCGCGCCCAACCCGATCACGAAGGCGATGCAGCACATGAACAGCGGAAAGAAGCTGACCGCCGCCGCCAGGGCCCGCGCGCCCAGCAACTGCCCCAGGCAGATAGTGACCACCGTGCCGCCCAGGGCCTGGAGCAGGTTGGTGGCGACCAGCGGGGCGAGGAAGCGCAGGAAGCGGCGGGGCAGGGTGGAGGGCGTCGTCGGGGTGGCGCTGGTGTCTGCTGGCATGGGAGGGCCATGGTAGGCAGGGTGCTTGCGGATGGGCAAGCACTCTGCGGTTGGGAAAGCAACGATTGGGAGGCCGGCTAATGCATCTATTGGCCAATCAGTTTCTTGGCGTGGTCGTGCAGGTACTCACCATAGGTGCTGCCCTTCGGTGCCGGTGAGGCCGAGGTGTTTTCGGGGCCCTGTCCTTGTACTCGCCTCAGGGTGTACTCGCTCAGGCACTGCCAATCGGGCAACAGCTCCTCCGCCAAGTGAGCATCACGGGGGCCCAGAATCTTGCGCAGGACTTCCAAGGTCGGAATCGCTGGGTGGTTCCGGTTGCTCACGCGGGTGGTCTGCATGACCATGCCGCGCTCCACCCGGATGAAAATCGACTCCTCCAGAATGTAAAGACCGTCGGCAGGTCTGCACAGACCCTTGCCTTGCTGGGTTACCAGGTCGGCGGTGATCCACTCTGCAAAGATGGGTTCGCCAGTTCCGCCGTAAACGGTCTCCAGCTTGATGTCGCTACCGCACTTGAACAGGGCAACCAGCCAGAGGCGGCTGTCAGCAATTCTCCATTTCCCTTTTGGCGCGCCGATGGCGGAGCAGCGTTCCTGCCGTCGTATCTCCCGGGTTTTCTCGTTTTCCTGCAAGTCAAGCGACACTTGGTCTCTTGGCGTCACAACGTTCCACACGCCATCGTTGTCGATCTGGTCCCTCAGCGGTGTGGTCGCACAGCAAACGCTGGTGAAGAGAAGGGCTGCCACGCCAGCGATGGAATGAAATGGTCTCATGTCTGTTCTTTCTGCGATGCGTCCGGCGCGCGTTGCGAACGGGGAGGAAGCCACCGGGTGTGCTCGGGTCGGGACGGACTGAAAAATTCATTCTAGGGGAGGTGTTTTGAACAGGCCGATGACTTTTTGTACCGGACGTCCGGCTCGGGCATGATGATGGCCGCCCCTGCCTAAGATGCCCCACACCCTGGAGGAGACAGCCGCCATGCACCGATACCACCCCCGCGCGTTCGCTGCTGCCACAGCCAGGCCAATGCTGGCCCTGGCAGCCCTGTGGATGCTGTCCACGGGCTTCGCACCGGACGCGCAGGCCACCACGGTCAGTGCTGGCTACCAGACCGGGTGCTCCGTCTCCGACGTGGGGGGGCCAACATGCTGGGGCATGGTGCCGTTGCCTGCGTCGGCCAGGGCCCCTGCGGGCATAGTCGACATCAAGACCAGCAACGGATTCAGCTGCGCTTTGCAGGACGACGGGGCTGTGAGCTGCTGGGGCGCCCAGAACGAGTTCTACCAGCAGGGCTATGTGTCGCCCTGGCTCCAGTCGGGCGCTCCGGCGGTCCAGTACTGGGCGGGCCAGGACATCGGCCTGGTCCGGGCCACGCAGATCGCCCTGGGTGCCAGGCATGGCTGCGCGCTGGGGCGCGATGGCGCGGTCTATTGCTGGGGTGATGCGGGGCAGGGGCAGATGGGTGTGCCGGAGCGCGGGAGCACCATGGTCTCCTATGCCGTCAGGGTGCGAGGGCTCGTCGATGTGGTCCGCATCGCGGCGGGCAACGGCAGCACCTGTGCGGTGCACCGCTCGGGCACGGTGTCGTGCCTGGGCGCTGGCCGGCAGTTGGGCGGTGCTGGCGACGATCCGCGCACGCCGCTGCAGGTGCCGGGGATCAGCGATGCGGTGGATGTCTCCATCTTCGACGGCCATGCCTGTGTGCTGCGCGCGGGCGGGCAGGTCGCGTGCTGGGGTCGCAATACCTTTGGCGAATTGGGCGTGCCGGCCAGCGCAGGCGGCGTGAACACCCCGGTGGCCGTGCCGGACCTGGGCGGTGCGGCCAGGGCCGTCTCGGCGGGCTACGGCTTCACCTGCGCGCTGCTGGACAACGGCACGGTGCGCTGCTGGGGCGACAACACGCTGGCCCAGACAGGCACCGGCAGCAGAACCACCAACGGCACCAACACCCCCATCATGGTCCCCGCCTCGGGCCAGGTCATCGGCATCACGAATGCCATTGCCATCAGCGCCGGGGCGACCCATGCCTGCGCCGTGCTGGACGGCGGCTACGTGAACTGCTGGGGCGCCGGCGCTGGGGTGCACCATGGGCTTTGCCGTGGCGGCGAGGCGTTCTACCCCGGCATAGGCGTGCTGCCCCATCCCCAGTTCAACTCGGGCGCGTGCTTCAGCGGCACGGGGTCCATCAGCCCGTATGCCATGCCCGGCCTGGGCCCCGCCAAGGACGCGGGCGTCGTCATGGAGTGGGCGGAAAAGGCCATGCCGCAAATCTTTGTGCGCCCCGGCCCCGGCAGCTGGTACGTGCCCGATTGGATCAACAGCCACTACGAGCGCATCTACCCCGGCGGGCACCAGATTGCCGTCAACGGCCACGGCACGCCCCACCTGATGTACCTGGGGCCCGAGAGCGGCGGGCGCTTGCTGGACCTGGGGCCGCTTGCGCAGTGGGTACGGTTGGCCAGGCAGTGAGCGCAGAAGCACCGTGAAACCAGCGTACGCGCGCCCGGGGTATCGTCAAGCAGCGGCGCTGCAATACAAAGCAACCGGGGGGGACTTGTTCGGTGCGGTGAATGGAGGGGTCAGGACGCGAGCCCGGTTGAATCGGCGGGGGCCTGCGCCGCCCGTTGCAGGCGCCGCAAAAACACCTGCATTTCCTTGTACGCCTGGTGGTCCCCATTGCGCTGGGCCACTTCCATGCCCTGGGTCCATGCCTGCTGCGCGGCATCGGGCTGGTCGTGCAGGGCGTGGGCTTTGCCCAGCAGCTTCCACGCGGCGGAGTAGTCGGGGGACTGTTCAACGCACCGCTGCAGGTGTTCGGCCGCGGTGCCAGGCTCGTTCATCTTCAGGTAGTGGGACCCCAGCGCGAAGCGGAGCAAGGCGTTGTCGACCCCGCGTTGGAGCAGGGCTTCGAGGGGTTGTATGTCCATGGTGCAGGGGCCGGGGAGAGTTGCGTTGGCCCCGTTTTTAAAACATCAACTGCACTTGAGGTCAAGCGCTTGTCAGACTTCGGACCGGTCCAGGAGTACGAGTCGGGACTCTCTACCAACATGAATTGCCATGCCTCCTGCATGCGAGTTTTGAGGGCCTGTGTGGGCTGAGAATGAAGTCTGTGAGGGTCATGTGATCTGCCGGCGCAATGCAGCCATGCATGCTCCCATCGCAAAGTAAAAAAGAGGCGCAGACACCCGTCCACGCCCCTTCTCTTTTGCGTCACCGGGCTGCCATCCAGCCCGGCACGTTCAGCTCAGCCCACCAGCTCCGCAGCCTGGGCCGCAGGCACCACCCCATAGTGGTCCAGCTGCATCGAGTACTGCGCGCGGCCTGAAGACAGCGCACGCAAACTACCGATGTAGCCGAACATCTCTTTCAGCGGTACCTCGGCCTCGACCGTGGCGGCGTTGCCGCGTTGGCCTTGGCCGCGCACCAGCCCACGGCGGCGGTTCAAATCGCCGATGGCGTCGCCCAGGTAGTCGGCCGGGGTGATGACCTCTACGGCCATCACGGGCTCCAGCACCTGGGGCGCTGCCTTCGCAAAGCCTTCGCGGAAGGCGGCCATGGCCGCCAGCTCGAAGGCCAGCGTGGACGAGTCGCGCTCGTGGAAGCTGCCGTCCACCAGCGTGGCGGCAAAGTCCACGGCGGGGAAGCCGGCGACCACGCCTGCCAGGGCGGCGCGGCGGATGCCAGCCTCCACCGCGGGGATGAACTCGCGCGGCACGGCGCCGCCGACGATGCGGTTGTCAAAGCGGATGCCTTCACCCCTGGGCAGGGGCTCGAGCAGCAGCCTTACCTCGGCGAACTGGCCGGGGCCGCCCGATTGCTTCTTGTGCACATGGTGTACCTCCACACTTCGCGAAATGGTTTCGCGGTAGGCCACCTGGGGGCGGCCGACCGACACGTTGATGCCGTGGCGTGCGCGCAGCTTCTCGATCGATACCTCCAGCTGCAGCTCGCCCATGCCGGACAGAATGGTCTGGCCGGATTCGGCGTCGTGCTGCAGCCTGAGGCTCGGGTCCTCGCGCAGCAGGGACTGCAGGGCCTTGGACAGGCCTTGCTGGTCCGCGCTAGCCTTGGGCTCGATGGCCACGTGAATCACCGGCTCGGGCACGCTGATCTGCTCCAGCACCACGGGGTGGGCCGGGTCGCTCAGGGTGTGCCCCGTCAGCGTGTCCTTGAGGCCCACGACAGCGGCGATGTCGCCCGCCACCAGCTCGTCGCGCTCGATGTGCTTGTCCGCATGCACTTCGTACAGGCGCGACACGCGCTCGGTCTTGCCCGTGCTGGTGTTGAGCACCACGTCGCCCCGGCCCAGACGGCCGCTGTAGACGCGCACGAACACCTTGGCACCATGGTCGTCGGTGACGACCTTGAACGCCAGGGCCGCGAACGGGTCGGCGGCCGAAGCGGGTTGTCCCTCGCTGCCTTCGCGCACGATGTCGTCCGGCGAGGGCAGGTAGTCCACCACAGCGTCGAGCAAGGGCTCCACACCGCGGTTCTTGAAGGCCGAGCCGGCCAGCGCGGGCACGAAGGCGCCTGCCAGCACGCCCTTGCGGAGGGCGGCACGCAGCACGTCCACAGCGATCTCTTCGCCGTTCACGTAGGCCTGCAGCGCGGCTTCGTCCTGCTCCACGGCGGCCTCGACCAGGCGGGCGCGGCTACGCAACGCTTGCTCACGCAGCTCGGCGGGCACGTCGGCTTCGCGGTAGGGCGCACTCGCATCGTCCTTGTCCCAGATGCGGGCGCGCAGGCTCAGCAAGTCCACCACGCCGCGGAAGTCGCCTTCCGCACCGATGGGGACCTGCAGCGGCACCACGCGCACGCCCAGGCGTTCTTCCATCATGGCCACCACGCGGTGGAAGTCGGCTCCCACGCGGTCGAGCTTGTTGATGAAGGCGATGCGCGGCACGTGGTACTTGTCGGCCAGGCGCCAGTTGGTCTCGGTCTGTGGCTCCACGCCGGCTACGCCGTCGAACACGACGACCGCACCATCGAGCACGCGCAGCGAGCGGTTCACCTCGATGTTGAAGTCGATGTGGCCGGGCGTGTCGATCAGGTTGAGCTGCGTGCCCTTCCAGTGCACGGTGACGGCCGCACTGTTGATGGTGATGCCGCGCTTTTGCTCCTGCGGGTCGAAGTCCATGTGCGCCGTGCCGTCGTGCACTTCGCCAATGCGGTGGCTTTCACCCGTGTAGAACAGGATGCGTTCGGTGGTCGTGGTCTTGCCCGCGTCGACGTGGGCGATGACGCCGAGGTTGCGCAGATGGGCGTTGCTGGTATGGCGTGAATTCTTGGTCATGGCGAATCTTTCAATCATCTTTCTTGCGGCTGCACTCGGCTCTGCGAGCAGCTGCCGCCTGGTTGTTGGCTTTGCGCCAGCCCAGGCGAAATGAAGGATTCGCCTGGTCGCTAGCGTCTGGGATGTGTGCTGTCGCCGGAGCCCGGGCGCACGGGGCTCATGCTCCGGCGGTCGGGAATCGTGGCGATCAACTTGTCGTAGGTACGCATGGGTTGAGAAGTGAGTGGTCTGAAAGCAAAAAACCCCGGAGGAGGAGCCTGCCGGGGTTTGGAGGTCCGGAAGGCGCACGGCCCTCCGACACGCGATCGAGGGGTGCAACTAGGTGGCGAACGATGCCTTGATCACGTTGGTGAGGATTTTCATAATGGTGTGGATTATCCGCGCGGCGCAGAACGCTGGCAAGCGGGCCTTGCTATCGCTGCGATAGCCAAATGCCTGATGCTTGAATTGGCAGATGGTGCCGTTCTACCCTGCCACACGGGCCCAGCGCTCATGGTCGCGCCAGCGGCCGCCGGTCTTGAGGTACTTCGCCGAGTACCCCTCTTGCGTGAACCCGCAGGATCGCACCAGCGCCAGCGAGGCCGCATTGCCGGGCTGGATGTTGGCCTCCAGCCGGTGCAGCTTGAGTGTGCGAAAGGCATGGCGCACGGCCTGTGTAAGGCCTTCGTGCATCAGTCCCTGGCGCTCGAAGCCTGCAAAGGCGTAGTAGCCGAGGTAGGCGCTGCAGAACGGCCCCATGACCATGTTGGTGATGTTGACCACGCCCGCCAGCTCCAGCGAATCGGCTTCGCCTTGCCGCACGACGAGCAGGCCGCAATGGCCGGGCGCCTGCATGCGTTCCACGTAGGCCGTGAACTGCTCGGGCGTGGCCGGTGGTGACACCCATGGCCGGTGCAGCGCCCGGCTGGTGCGCACGGCGGCGAGGAAGGGCTGCTGGTGTCCGGCATGCAGGGGCAGAAGCTGAACGCGGGTGGCGGTGGTCGGTTGGCGGCGTGTGGTCACGGGCGCAATTCTGGCGCATGGGCACAAAGCGTGCGGCAGGCAGGATGCGTTTTGGTCCGCATTTACTTAAGATGCCTGGCCAGTCAGTCGATCAACCCCGCCAACCCGGTGCTCGCCATGAACTACCTGCAAACCCTCGTTTCGGACCCTGCCGCCTGGGTGGCCTTGCTCACCTTGATTGCCATGGAGGTGGTGCTGGGTATCGACAACCTGATCTTCATCTCCATCCTCACCAACAAGCTGCCCGAGAAGGACCGCGCCCGGGCGCGCAGCATCGGCATCGGTGCGGCGCTGGTGATGCGGCTGGCCTTGCTGGGCACGATCGCCTTCATCGTCGGGCTGACGGCCACGGTGTTCACGGTGTTCGGCAAGGGCTTTTCGTGGCGCGACATCATCCTCATCGCGGGCGGGCTTTTTCTGGTGTGGAAGGCGACCAAGGAGATCCACCACAGCGTGGACCCGGATCCGGGGCCGGATGTCTTCACCCCGCAGGGGGCCGGGCTGAGCGTTGGCGCCGCCATCGGGCAGATCCTGTTGCTGGACCTGGTGTTCTCCATCGACAGCATCATCACGGCGGTGGGCATGACGGAGCACATTCCCATCATGGTGGTGGCGGTGCTCGTCACCGTGGGCGTGATGCTGTTCGCGGCCACGCCGCTGGCCAACTTCATCCAGGCCAACCCGACCATCGTGATGCTGGCGCTGGGCTTTCTGCTGCTGATCGGCACCACGCTGATCGCCGAGGGCTTTGGCGCTGCCATCCCCAAGGGGTATATCTACGCGGCGATGGCGTTCTCGGCGCTGGTGGAGCTGCTCAACATGTTCTCGCGCCGGGCCCGGCAGCGCAAGGCGTCGCAGCGGTGATGGGAAAGGGCTTCCTTCGGGTGGCGCGGTTGCGGGGTCAAGTGCCCTCGATGACTTCCTTGACGCGCCGGGCGAGCGCATCCATCTCGAAGGGCTTGGTCATGACGTGCATGCCGGCCTCCAGGCGCCCCTCGTCGAAGGCGGTCTGCGCGTAGCCGGTGACGAACAGCACCTTGAGGGCCGGGCGCTCGCCGCGTGCGGCATCGGCCACCTGGCGGCCGTTCATGCCGCCGGGCAGGCCCACGTCGGTGATGAGCAGGTCGATGGCGCGGTCCGAGCGCAGCCAGCGCATGGCCTCGGCGCCGTTGCCGGCCTCCAGGGTGGCGTAGCCCAGGTCCTGCATCACTTCCACCATCAGCATGCGCAGCGATGCCTCGTCGTCCACGACCAGCACGGTCTCGCCCTGGTCAGCGCGCGGCGCGGCGGCAGGGCCAGGCTCGGCCAGGCTCTGCTCGGGTGTGCGCTCGCTGCGCGGCAGCTCGATGCACACCGAGGTGCCCGCGCCGACCCTGGACTCGATGCGGACCCGGCCGCCCGACTGCTTGGCAAAGCCATACACCATGGACAGCCCCAGCCCCGTGCCCATGCCCAGGGGCTTGGTGGTGAAGAAGGGATCGAAGGCCATGGCCGCGACCTCGGGCGGCATGCCCACGCCGTTGTCGCGCACGCACATGCAGACATAGGCACCGGGTTGGAGGTCGGCGGCCTGGGCCGCGCGTGCGTCGAGGGTGCGGTTGGAGGTCTCGATGGCGATGCGCCCGCCCCGGGGCAGGGCGTCGCGGGCGTTGATGCACAGGTTGAGCAGGGCGCTTTCGATCTGGCTGGCGTCCACGTGCACGTTCCACAGGCCGGGCGCAGCGATGATCTCGATGGCGATCTCAGGGCCCACGGTGCGGCGCAGCAGCTCTTCCATGCCGTGCACGAGTTCGTTGAGCGCCAGGGTCTTGGGCTCCAGCGTCTGCCGGCGCGAGAAGGCCAGCAGCCGGTGGGTGAGCGCGGCGGCACGCTTGGCCGCGCCCTGGGCCACGCCGATGTAGCGCTCCATGTCCGTCGTGATGTGGGCGCCGCCGCGGCGGCGCAGCAGTTCGAGCGAGCCGGTGATCGACGCCAGCAGGTTGTTGAAGTCGTGCGCCAGGCCGCCCGTGAGCTGGCCCACGGCTTCGAGCTTCTGGCTCTGGCGCAACTGCTCCTTGGCGGCCTCGAGCTCGGCCGCGCGTTCCTCGACCTGCCGCTCGAGCGACGCGGCAAGGGCCTGCAATGCCTGCTGGGCCTCCCGGCGGCCCAGGATGGAGCGCAGGCGGTCGCCGACGTCGCGCACGAAGTCCACCTCGTCCGCGGTCCAGGCGCGGGGCTGGCTGTGGTTGAGGTACAGCAGGCCGACGAAGTTGCCCTGCTCGCTCAGCGGCATGTTGAGCACGGCGCGGGCCGATATGGCCTCCAGCGCATGCGCCGTGGCCTGGGTGCGCGGGTCTTCGCGGGCATCGGCAAAGGCCACGGTGATGCCGCGCGACAGGTCGTCGATGTAGGAGCCGTAGTCGCGAAACTGCAGCACGCCTGCCAGGCTCTGCACGCCGGGGGCGTTCCAGTCGCGCTCGATGGTGATGGTCTCGGCGGCCTTGTCGACCACGCCGTAGCCCGCGCGGTCGACGTTGAACTGGCTGGCCAGGGTTTCTGCCGCGGTGTAGCTGATCTCGACCACGTCGTCCATGTCGCGGATGCGGTCCGAGAGCTCCACCAGCGCCAGCCGGCGGGCCTGCGCCTGCACGATGGCCGCGTCGGCCTGGCGCAGGCGGTGCTCGGCCGCGCCCAGGGTGCGGCGGCTGGCGGCTTCGGACAGGGCGCGGTCCAGCACCACGGGCAGGCGGGCGAGCCGGTTCTTGCTGACGTAGTCGGTCGCGCCGCGCTTGAGCAGCTCGACGGCGTTGTCCTCGCCGATGACGCCGGAGACGAAAATGAAGGGCACTTCGGGCGCGTGCTTGCGCGCCGTTTCCAGCGCCGCGCCGCCGGAAAACGCCGGCAGCTCGAAGTCGGACAGGATCACGTCGAAGCGCTGCTCCGTGAGCGCCTTCAGGTAGCTGGGCTCGTCGCGCACGAGGGTGGTGTGGGCGCCTGGGCGCGCGTCCTGCAGTGCCTCGACCAGCAGCTCGGCGTCGAAGCGCGAGTCTTCGAGTATCAGCACCCGCAGCGGCACGGGTGCCGGTGCCGCTGCCGTGGGGGCCATTGCCAGTGCGTGCTCAAGGTTGCTCGTCATGGCGGTGGGCCTTGTAGGAGCCTGGTGGCGGCTCGTTGAGCACGGCCCAGAACACGCCCAGGTCGCCGATGGCGGACACGAAGCGGTCGAAGGCGACCGGCTTGACGACATAGGCGTTCACGCCCAGTTCGTAGCTCTTGACCACGTCGTTCTCTTCCTGGGAAGAGGTGAGCATCACCACGGGCAGGCTGCGCAGCAGCGGGTCGGCGCGCACGGCCTGCAGCACCTCCAGGCCGTTGACCTTGGGCAGCTTGAGGTCCAGCAGGATCACGGCCGGGTTGCCTGCATCCCGGCCCGCAAACTCCCCGTCGCGCCGCAGGTAGTCGAGCGCCTGTGCGCCGTCGCGCACCACCACGACCTCGTTGGCCAGTTGGCTGCGCTCCAGCGCGATCAGGGTCAGTTCCAGGTCGCGCTTGTCGTCTTCGACGAGCAAAATCGGCTTGAGCATCAGGGGCTCCGGGGAGGGGTGGTTGCAGGGAGGGGGTCCGCGGTGGCGCTGGGCTCTACGCGCGGCAGGGTGAAGCCGAAGCGCGCACCCTGGTCCGGCGTGCCTGACGCCCAGACGCTGCCGCCATGGCGCTCGACGATGCGCTTGACGATGGCCAGGCCGATGCCCGTGCCCTCGAAATCTTCGGCCTGGTGCAGGCGCTGGAACACGCCGAACAGCTTGCCCACGTATTCCATCTTGAAGCCCACGCCGTTGTCCTCGACTTCGATGCCGTCGCCTTCGGGCCGGCGGATGGCGCGCACGGCGATGCGGGTGGGGTCGCGGCCGCGCGCGTACTTGAGGGCGTTGGTCAGGAAGTTGCGCGTGGCCACCTGCAGCAGCAGGGGGTCGGCAAAGACCTCGGGGTAGCTGTCGTCCAGCGCCCATTCCACGCGCCGCTGGGGCTCCTGGCGCGAGAGCTCGCGCACGAGGTCTTGCACCAGCACCCGCATGTCGACCGGGCGCCGCTTGAGGGCCGCCCGGCCCATGCGCGAGAAGTCGAGCAGCGCATCGACCAACTGGCCGGCGTAGGCGGCGGCATCCTTCACGTTGCCCAGGTAGCGCAGGGCGCGCTCGGACAGCGCCTTCTTTTCGAGGTCGACCACCAGGTCCACATAGCCGGCGATGTGGCGCATGGGGGCGCGCAGGTCGTGCGAGACGGTGTACGAGAACGCTTCGAGCTCCTTGTTCACGCGCGCGAGTTCGTGGGCCACTTCGGCAAACTCTTCTGCGCGGCGCAGCACGATGCCGGTGAGGGCCTGGCGCAGCTCGCCGGCCACGGCGATCTCGGCCGGTGACCAGGCCAGCGAGGTGCCACGGATGCGCTCCTGCCAGCTCTCGAAGCTCAGGCGCGGATGGATGCGGCCATCGGCGGCCAGCAGGTTCTTGCGTGGGTTGCCGGCCCAGGTCACGGTCTTCACGATCTCGGGCCGGAACCAGAGGATGAGGTGGCGGTGCACCTGCGAGATCGACACGGCCAGCAAGCCGGCCGCCGTGCCCTGCAAGCCCTGCGCCAGCGCGCAGTGCGCGGCCAGCTGGTGGGTGTGGAACACCTCGACCCCCTGGCCGGCCACCCAGGCGGCCAGTGCCTGGATATCGGGCACGGGCGGGACCTCGCCCACGCTCCAGACCTCGTCATCGCGCACCACGGCCGCGCCGCTGGCACGGGCAAAGCGCAGCAAGCCGGGCGCCTTGGCCAGCAGCGAGAGGGTTTCGTCGCTGTCGGCCAGGTGTGCCACCATGTCGAGCGTGAGCTGGCGCAGCGCGAGCCGGTCGGCGACCTGGCTGTTGGCCTCCTTGGACTGGATCTGCAGCGCGAGCAGCTGGCCCAGGTGCTCGCAGGCCAGCCGGGTTGCCACGCCGATGAAGCGTGGCGCGTGGTTGTGGCAGGAGACCAGGCCCCACAGCTTGCCCTCGATGACGATGGACACCGACATGGACGCCAGCGTGCCCATGTTGCGCATGTACTCCAGGTGCACCGGCGAGACGCTGCGCAGCTGGGCCTGCGACAGGTCGATGCCCGTGGGCGCCAGCGCACGGTCTTCGCTGCGCAGCGGCACCGGGGTGTAGTGGGCGTCGGCGATCAGGCGAAAGTGGTTGAGCAGGTACAGCGCGCGCGCTTGCTGCGGAATGTCGTCCGCCGGGAAGTGGTGGCCGGCGTAGCTGTCGTAGCCCGGGTCCAGGTCTTCCGCCAGCACCTGCCCGTGGCCGGCTTCGTCGAAGCGGTAGACCAGGCAGCGGCCAAAGCCCGACAGGCGCTTCATCTCGGTGGCGGCCAGTTGGGCCAGCTGTTCGATCGCGCTGGCGTCCTGCAGGCGCGGCAGGAAGATGCGGGTCAGGGAGTAGATCGGCGCCTCGTTGCCATCGGCGGGCGAGGCGGGCTCGAACTCGACCAGCAGGTGCTGGTCGGTACGGTGGGCCGATACGTCCCAGGGCTCGCCGCCGAGATCCCATGCGCCCAGCGATGCCGGGGCTGCGCAGGGCGCCAGCGTGGCCAGCGTACCTGTTTTCAGCCGGCTGAGCGCTGCCTGGAGCTTTGTGGGTTGCCAGTTGTCGCTGTAGGCGCGCAACTGCAGGTCCGACGGATCGAGCACCAGCAGGCGCCCATGCGGCTGGATGGCCCCGGGTACGCGGATGGGCTCCGCGTGGCAGGACGACAGGTCAGGATCAAGGGCTTGGGACAAGCCGGGGATGGATGTCATGAACGAAGATGGAGCGACCCCCCGACCGACCGGAGTATCAAAAGGCCATCATGCCTTCAAACCGGCGCGGTTTGTGTCGGAGCGTTCCTACGCAGCCTGCAGGCGCGCAGGCTAGGAGACGGGCAGGGGCTGGAACGCAGCGGTATGCGGTCGGGCCCGCACGCGCTCAGAAGAACTCTTTTTCTGCCAGCCGCAGCGCGGGCAATTTGCCCTGCGGCTCCTTGTACAGCGCCACCGTGAGGGGGGGCGCCTCGCCGGTGGCGGCGGGCTGAGGCGCCTGGCCGCCATCGGGCAGGGCCTGCGGTGCCGCGGCGGCGGTCACGGTCACGGGGGGGGTGCGGGCCAGGGCGCCGCTGGCCAGGTTGCGGTAGCGCAGGTCGTACCGGCCCGGGGCCAGGCGGTCCACCGTGAAGCGCTGGTAGGCGGGCACGTAGATGTGGCGCACCACCTGGGGCTGGCCGTCGCCTTGCGATACCAGCTTGACGAAGGCGTCCGAGTCGTTGCTTCCGTTGTCCACGGTGAGGCTGCCATCGCCCTCGCTGTTGAGCAGCGGGTAGCCGTCCACATAGCCGGCGCTGGCCGGCCAGGGCTGGCCATTGGGTGCGGTGGCGGGGCGGGTGTAGCGGGGCGGGGCAAAGAACACGGGCACGGAAAAGCCGCGCAGCGGGCCGGAAGATGCCGCCGCGCTGCCCGCATCATCGTCCATGAAGGGTTTGGACGATGCGGTGACCAGGGCCAGGCAGGCTACCACGGCACCCAGGGCGTACAGGCTCCAGTTGCGCTGCAGGTGCGAACTGGCGGGGGCTGCGGGGTGTACCGGCGGCAGGATGGAGCGGCGATGGCGCCGCACCGCGCGCTCTGGCGCATGCGGCAAGGGCAGCGGCCGTGATTGGTGGTAGTGCTGCGGTGCCTCGCTGTGCATCCACAGCGGGGGGATGGTCGATGGCGGGGGGCGGCGCAGCGCTGCCGCCGTGTCCTCGTCATCGTTCTGGGCCACCCACAGGTCGTGCAGCGCGCGTTGGTGCGGGTTGGACAGCACGGCGTACGAGGTGTCGACGATGGCCATCTTGCGCGCCGCCTGGGGATCGCCCGGGTGCTTGTCCGGGCCGAACCTGCGCACCATGGCCTGGTAGGCAGCGTCGATCGCTGCCGGCGACGCATCGCGCGCCACCTTCAGGTTGTCGTAATGGGTGTGCAGCGTAGTCACGCGGGTGGCCATGGGGTGAAGAGTTCGCCGACCGTACCGGGGTGGTGATATGAAACCACATGTTACATCGTCTGCTGGCTGTAATTTGTAGGACAGGCCTTACAAATGCGGGTGGTGGTGATTTGCATCACGCGCAAGCACCGGGTGGCGTATGCGCGTGCGTGCATAGGTGCGGGGCCGCTTTGCCACAGGGACTGTGAGCCGCCGCCGCGGTGGATCAGAGCGCCTCGAGCTTTTCCTTGCCGACCAGGACCAGCAGCCGCACCAGGTACCAACGGCCACCCTGCGCCTTTTCGAAGTGGTATTCGTACTGGCTGGAGATGTCCACCCCCGACGAGAACTGGGCCAGGCGGGTGCGCACCACGCTGCTGCGGCCCTTGGTGTCCACACCCAGGATCTTCTCGTCGGCGGTGCGGTGCATGGCCTCGCTGCCGAAGGAGATGCCCTGGTGCCGGTAGCCCGGAGGGCAGTATTTGCCGATGAGCTGGGCGTAGGCCCGCTCGGCTGCTTCCATGGCGTCCTGCGCGGCCTTGGACCGCAGGGGGGCTTTGTCGGACTGGCGCTGTGCCGTGTCGTTCCAGGCTTCGTAGTCGGCAATGAAGCTGTGCACGAGGGCGCGAAGGGCGTCTTCGTCGGGCGCAGCGGCCACGGCACGGCCCAGGCCCAGGGAGGCCAGAAGAATCAGCAAGGGTCGGCGCATGGGGGGAGGGTTCGGTGGATGGAGGGGAGGCAGGATGCAAGGCCTACGGTGCATCCTCATCGAAGATGCGGGTGTAGTTCGCAAACTTCTTGCTGCCCGCCAGGTCGTCGGCGATCACCTTGCGGGCAGTTTCGAAATCGACCACGAAGCAGCATACCTCCATGGTGCCGCTGCCGATGCTGCCGCCATCGCAATGGCCCAATCCCGTCCATCCCAAAGTCTCGTTCAGGCGGTCTTCGAGGTCGTGGCGCTTCTTGATGTCGGCCTTGGTGCCCATGCCCTCGATGGCGTACTCGACCAGCAGCGTCACATGGTCGTCCAGGTCGATCTCGGCAAAGCCCTGGTCTTGCATGGCCTGGGCCTCGGCCTCGATAACATCCTTGGCCTTGTCGGTGCCCTTGGTCTTGACGGTCTTGAACTCGCCGCGCGTACCCAGCTCGCCCCAGTGAACGAGGTGCTCGCCCTTGCCTTCCTTCCAGGTTTCCCAGTATTCCTTTCGGGCATCGGAGAAGCGGTAGAGCTTGAGCATGGGACGGGGTCCTGGGCGGTTGCGATGGGGCCGTATTGTGGCGCCGTCCGGGTGGCCTGGGCTTGCAGGATTGACAGTTGCGCAAGCGGCTCCTGCGTGCATGCACGCGGAGCAGGTGCTCAGGCCTACGGCCTCGGATTGCGGTGCGCCAGGGCCAGGACCACCGGCACCACCAGCTCGGGCACCAGGTAGCCGATCCAGGTCATGGCCGGCTCGGGCAGGCCCACCTGGCTCATCGAGACCAGGCGGCCCACGGCGGCCATGGCCACGCCCAGCGCGATCAGGTAGACCAGCGTGCCCTGCTGGCGCACGGTGACGGCGGCCCAGGCCGCGATGAAGCCCATCGACAGGTACACGCCCGCCATGAAGCGGTGCACGTTGTCCAGCCGCGGGGTGGTGTCCGGCTGGCCCAGGAACATCTGCAGGCTGCCGCCAAAGACGGCGATGGCAGCGACCAGGAAGAGGCAGACCTGCACTGCGCGCTGGCGCACGGTGATCGGTGGCTGTGGGTTGGACGGCATGGTGGCTCCCCTGCGGTTGGGTGCAGGCCGCCATGGGCCTGGGCGCTGCATGCTAACGCCGGGGATGCGTCTGTGGCAACGGTTGTTTGGCGCAGCACGGCAGGGCGTGGGGCGCCTGGCCCGGCGCGCATTCAGCGTTTGCAAGCTATTTTCAAAATTGTATAAGTACAATTTGATTGAGAATGTACAATTTCAATCCAGGCGCCGATCCGCGGCGCAGGAGGTTCCGTCTTGGAGGCAATGACGACAGGCGCTGGCTGGCAGGTGCGTGCCCTTGAGGGGTTCATTGCCCATGCCGGGCCGCTGTGGGCGCGGCGCGAAGGGGAGGGCTGGGCCTATGGCTTCGCCATCGGGCCGCAGCACCTGAACCCGGCGGGCGTGGTGCATGGCGGTGCCCTGCTCACGCTGGTGGACCACGCGATGAGCACGGTGGCCTGGGAGGCCGCCGGCCGGGTGCCCTGCGTGACCTTGCAGCTCGATTCGCATTTCGCGGCACCGGTGGGGGCGGGGCAGTTCGTGGAGGCCCGGGCCCAGGTGGTGCGGCGCACGGGCTCGCTGGTGTTCATGCGTGGCGAGCTGCAGGTGGGCGGCAGCCTGG
Source organism: Acidovorax sp. GW821-FHT10A04 (assembly GCF_059415825.1). NCBI lineage: Bacteria > Pseudomonadati > Pseudomonadota > Betaproteobacteria > Burkholderiales > Comamonadaceae > Acidovorax > Acidovorax sp. GW821-FHT10A04. The sequence goes on along the minus strand of NZ_JBWKNZ010000027.1, from coordinate 1,557 downwards.
TGCTGGCTGCCCAGGCCCTGATGAAGCCCTTGGCGAAGCCCTGATGGATGGACAGACGAGGAGACGCCCGTGGACAGAAGCAGCAACCACCTTATCCCCGCCCAGCACGGCCTGATGGCCTTGTATGGCATGGCGGGGCAGGCGCCGCCCGAAGTGGCCGGCGCAAATGGAGTTACCCTTGCCGGGTTGCAGCAGCCCCCGCAGAAAAAGCGCTACTCCCGCATGGCCACCCGATCCAAGCCCGCCCCCACCAGCACCACCATGCCCGCAGCGGCCAAGCCCGCGCGCGGCGTGCGCGTGCGCCCCGTTCCGGCGGTGACGCGCTCCATCGCGATCCTGCGGCTGCTGGGCGAGCAAAAGCAGCCGCTGACCCTGAAGAGCGTGGCCCAGGCGCTGGACCTGGTGCCCAGCACCTGCCTGCACATCCTGCGCGTGCTGGTCTCGGAGGACCTGGTCACGGTGGATCCCGATACCAAGCGCTATGCGCTGGGCACGGGCATGATCAGCCTGGCGCGCAGCGTGCTGGAGGGCGGCGGCTTCACGCAGCTGGTGCAGCCCGTGCTGGACCGCATGGCCGCGCAGTTCGGCGTGACCGCCATGGGGGTGGAGATCACCACCCGGCAGACGGTGCTGGTGCTGGCCATCTCGCAGTCGAACCAGCCGTTTCGGGTGCATACCGACGTGGGCAGCCAGTTCGACACGCTGGTCAGCGCCACCGGGCGGCTGATCGCGGCCTACGGCGGCGAGGGCTGGCCGGTACTCAAGGAGAAGTTCGCCCAGGTGGTGTGGGACAAGGCGCCCAGCTACACCGCCTGGAAAAAGGAGGTGGAGCTGACCCGCGCGCGCGGCTGGGCGCTGGACCGGGACCACTTCATGGCAGGCATCACCGTGGTGGCCGTGCCGGTGTTCTCCTCGGGCGGCCGGCTGGTCAACACGCTGGTGGCCGTGGGGCTCACGAGCCAGCTGGGCGCACCGCTGGTGCAGCAGATGGCGCAGGGCATGCAGCGCGAGGCGGCCGAGCTGTCCGCGCTGCTGGGCTAGGTGCAACAGGGAGATGGCCATGTTGGATGATGCAGGCTGGCATACGCTGCTCAAGACCATGACCATGCCCGCAGACATCGATGCCAGCGGCCAGGTGCCCACGGGCTGGCTGCTGGCGAAGATGGACCTGGCGGGTGCCGTGCTGCCGGGGCGGCACTTCGGTGGCCCGGTGCAGCTGGCGGGGTTGTCGGACGTGGTGGTGAGCGGGCGGCCCCGGTTGGGGCAGTGCATCACCTTGCGCGGGCGGTGGGTTGCGGGGGATGCGGAGCGGGTGCTGCTGGACGTCGAGGCGTTCAGTGAGGAGCGGGGGCTGGCCGGGGAGGCGAAGCTGCTCAGCGCGCAGTTGCGCTATGTGCGGGCTGTGGTGGAGGTGCCGGTGAATATTTTTCCGGGTAGCTTCTGAGTCGTTTGTCTCGTTGTGGCTTCTGTTTTTTGTTGAAGGGCGGAGGCCGGGATGTGCGCCCGGCGGCGCAGTAACTTTCTCTTGCGTCGCCAAGAGAAAGTCACCAAAGAGAA
>NZ_JBWKNZ010000026.1:0-36672 GCF_059415825.1 Acidovorax sp. GW821-FHT10A04 | reverse complement strand
GCGAGCAGCCTGAACAGCCAGGCGGGCGAGCTGGTCAACGCGGTGGCGGTGTTCCGCCTGGCCAACGATGGCAACTACCGGGCACCGGCATCTACACCGGCGCCTGCGGTGCGCAAGCCGGTGGCCATGGCAGCACGTCCGCCCGTGAAGGCGCCGGTGGGCAAGGCCCCGGTGGCCAGCCGGCTGGCTGCGCCCAGCCCCGCGGCCGCGGCACCCAAGGCCCCGGCCAAGGCGGGTGCTGGTGGGGATGATGAATGGGAAAGCTTCTGATCCCAGCGTTCGCTGGCTGACAGGCCAGCCTGGAAGACCCTGTGAGGAGAAGGCAGGGTTTGGGGAGGTGCTTGCGGGCCCGGATCCTGCTATCCTGTGTTTACAGGTTGTTACTTCGGGAGCAGGCCATGAACCGGTTCAAGATCTCGACCCGCCTCGCGGGGCTTTTGGCGGTGCTGTGCTGCCTTGTGTTGCTGGTCGGCGGGGCCGGCTTGCTGGGCATGGGGCAGTCCAACGCCGGGCTCAAATCGGTGTACGACGACCGGGTGGTGCCCCTCAAGCAGATCAAGATCGTGGCCGACATGTACGCGGTCAACGTGGTCGATGCGGCGCACAAGGTGCGCGACGGCGGCATGACCGCCGCGCAGGGCCTGCAGTCGGTGGCGGATGCGCGCAAGGCCATCGAATCCAACTGGAGCGCCTACCTGGCCACCAGGCTGGCGCCCGAGGAAAAGACGCTGGTCGACCGCTTCAAGCCCCTGCAGACCAAGGCCGACGCTGCCACCGAGACCCTGGTGGGCCTGTTCAAGGCAGGCGACGTAGCCGCCCTCACCGGCTTTGCCGCCAAGGACCTGTACCCGGCCATGGACCCGCTGCAGGAAGTGCTGGGCCTGCTCATGCAGGTGCAGCTCGACCAGGCCAAGATGGAGTACGACCGCGCTGCCGCCAGCTACCAGACCCTGCGGGTGCTGGTCGTGGGCGCCGTGGTGCTGGGCGTGCTGCTGGCCGTGCTGGTGGGCGGCGCCATGATCCGCCAGATCTCGCGCTCGCTGGGCAATGCAGTCGAAATCACCGATGCCGTGGCGCGCGGTGACCTCACGGTGTCCATCCAGGCACAGGGGCGTGATGAGATCGCGCGCCTGCTCGGCGGCCTGACCGCCATGCGCGACAACCTGGCCCAGGTGGTGTCGGGCGTGCGTGGCAATGCCCAGGGCGTGGCATCGGCCAGTGCCGAGATCGCTTCGGGCAACCATGACCTGTCCATCCGCACGGAGGAGCAGGCCAGCGCCTTGCAGGAGACGGCCGCTTCCATGGAGGAGCTGAGCTCCACCGTGCGGCAGAACGCCGACAACGCGCGCCAGGCCAACCAGCTGGCGATGAGTGCCTCGACCGTGGCCGTGCAGGGCGGCGATGTGGTGTCCGAAGTGGTGGAGACCATGAAGGGCATCAACGACAGCAGCAAGAAGATTTCCGACATCATCGGCGTCATCGACGGCATCGCCTTCCAGACCAACATCCTGGCGCTGAACGCCGCCGTCGAGGCCGCGCGCGCCGGGGAGCAGGGGCGCGGCTTTGCCGTGGTGGCCAGCGAGGTGCGCAGCCTGGCGGGCCGCAGTGCGGACGCCGCCAAGGAGATCAAGGGCCTGATCCACGCCAGCGTGGAGCGCGTGGAGCAGGGCACCACGCTGGTGGACAAGGCGGGCGCCACCATGACCGAGGTGGTGGCCTCGATCCGCCGCGTGACCGACATCATGGGCGAGATCAGCGCCGCCAGCACCGAGCAGAGCCAGGGCGTCTCCCAGGTAGGGGATGCCGTCACACAGATGGACCAGGTGACCCAGCAGAACGCCGCCCTGGTCGAGGAAATGGCCGCCGCCGCGGGCAGCCTGAGCCACCAGGCCCAGGCCCTGGTCAGCGCCGTGGAGGTGTTCAAGCTGTCTGCCGACGCGCCGGTGGTCCAGGCCGCTGCAGCGCCTCGCCCGCGCCCTCCGGCAGCGCCGCCAGCCGCCCGCCCACCGGTCGCCAGCGTGGCACAGCGCAAGCTCGCGGCACCTGCGCCCGCCAAGGCGCAGGCCGCCTCCAAGTCGCCTGCTGCCGCGCCGCGGGCGGCAACTGCGACGACTGCCTCCGACGATGAATGGGAGAGCTTCTGAACCAGGGGGCAGCCGCTGCGCTTTGAAGGTACGGCCCCGCACCAAAATGGGTTGCTTGTTGGCGTGCGGCGGCTGATTGCCCTGGTTTGGTGCTCGCGGTGTCGTGTTGAACCGTTGTGGTGCACCGGCGGGCGGTGGCCCTGGCCTGTGGTGTTCGGCCGCTGGCTCAGCGCGTTGCGGTGGTACCCGCCTCTTACAAGGAGTCCAGCTGTGCCACCGCATCGGGCGGCAAAGCCAGCTGTGCCGACGCCATGTTCTGCTGCAGGTGGGTGACCGACGAGGTGCCCGGGATCAACAGGATATTGGGTGAGCGCTGCAGCAGCCAGGCCAGTGCCACCTGCATGGGCGTGGCGCCCAACTGAACGGCCACGGCAGACAGGGCGTCCGACTGCAATGGCGTGAAGCCGCCCAGCGGAAAGAAGGGCACATAGGCCGTGCCTTCGCCCGCCAACTGCGTGAGCAGGGCTTCGTCTTCGCGGTGGGCCAGGTTGTACAGGTTCTGCACGCAGGCAATCGGCGTGATCCGGCGCCCGTCCTGTACCTGACGCGCCGTCACATTGCTCAGGCCGATGTGGCGGATGAGGCCCTGGCGCTGCAGTTCGGCCAGCGCCGTCAGCGGTTCTTCCAGTGAGCCTTCCGCCGGCCCGTGCACGCTGAACATGGCACGCAGGTTCACCACGTCCAGCACATCGAGGCCCAGGTTGCGCAGGTTGTCGTGCACCGCCTGCGTGAGTTCGGCCACAGAGAACGCGGGCAGCCAGGAAGCATCGTCGCCACGCCGCGCGCCCACCTTGGTCACGAGGGTCAGGCCATCGCGGTAGGGGTGCAGTGCCTCCCTGATGATCTGGTTGGTCACGTGCGGGCCGTAGAAATCGCTGGTGTCGATGTGGTCCACGCCGCTTTCCACGGCGGCGCGCAGCACGGCCACGGCGGCGGCCCGGTCCTTGGGCGGGCCGAACACGCCCGGGCCGGCCAGTTGCATGGCGCCGTAGCCCAGGCGCTTCACATCACGGTGGCCGAGCCGGTAGCTGCCGGCCTTGTCGATTGCTGTCATGGAGGTGTCCTTTCAAATGGGGGATGCATCGACTGTAGGCACGCCGCCTGTGTACGATAAGCCGGTTGAGTGCGCACGGGTTGTGCGGTACAGCGAACAGTCAAGCGAAGGGTTCTGTCCATGGCCGAGCAGTTGGGTGATCTGGCCGCCTTTGTCGCGGTGGCACGCGGCGGCGGTTTCCGCGAGGCGGCGCGCCTGGGCGGCGTCGGCGCGTCGAGCCTGAGCGAGGCCGTGCGCCGGCTGGAGGCCCGCTTGGGCGTGCGCCTGCTGCACCGCACGACGCGCAGTGTGGCGCCCACCGAGGCGGGCGCCCGCCTGCTCGAACGCCTGGGCCCGGCGCTCGGCGAGGTGCAGGCCGCGCTCGACGTGGTCAACGGCTTTCGCGACCGGCCTGCCGGCACCTTGCGCCTGAATGTGCCCGCCAGCGCCGCACGCCTGGTGCTGCCCGCCATCGTGCCGCCCTTCCTCGCGGCCAACCCCGACATCCGCCTGGACGTGGTGGTGGAGGAGGGCTTTGTCGACATCCTGGCCGAGGGCTGCGACGCCGGCATCCGCTATGACGAGCGCCTCGAGCAGGACATGATCGCCCTGCCCATCGGCCCGCGCTGGCAGCGCATGGCCGCGGCCGCATCGCCGGCCTATTTGGCTGCGCGCGGCCGGCCGCAGCACCCGCGCGACCTCATGCAGCACGCCTGCCTGCGTGGCCGTTTTGCCAGCGGCACCATGCCCGCCTGGGAATTCGAGCGCGATGGCGAGGTGGTCGTCGTGGATCCCTCCGGTCCGCTGATCGTGCGCATATCGGGCGGCGTGGACCTGGCGGTGGAGACAGCGCTCGCGGGCTGCGGCATCATCCACATGTTCGAAGGCTGGCTGCAGCCGCACCTCGACAGCGAGGCGCTGGTGCCGGTGCTCGAAGACTGGGCCCGGCCCTTCACCGGGCCGTTTCTCTACTACCCCGGGCGGCGCTATCTGCCAGCGCCGCTCAGGGCGTTTGTGGATTTCATTCAGAAATAGATAAATATCATTTTAAAGTGGGTAAGATGATTTTTTGAAATTCTTCACAAATCAATCCGTCAGAAATCGACAAGATCAACTCTGGATTTAATTTTTCATGGTTTTGCAAGTGGTTTTTGAATTTTCCAAGCAACTCTTTTCCTAGGGTGAATTCGTTTTTGTATTTTTTATACCAATCCTCTGCTTGTTTATTTATTTGGTCAATGTCTTGGTTGTTGTCTTTGTTAAGCGCTAAATTAGGGCGTTCTCGAAGTATGAAATTTTTTAGCTTTCTAAGTGTTGCGTCTTTTAGTTCTTCTGAAAACTCATCATAGCGTAGATTTGCCTCTTCAATTGGCATTCCAGAGCAAAGGCTGATGTGCTTTGGTTGGCAAAAATATGACTCGATTTCTTGGTATTTTGTTATAAATAATAGTATGTTGTCTCTGGTGCAATCTGATCTCAGTTTTATAATTTCTTGATCTAAATCGCTTTTCTGATCTCGATCTACGTGAAGTATTACTCTTACGCCTGGTATGTGTTTGGATACAAAATCTTCCAAGATTTTTCCAAAGTAAACCTTGGTACATCCTTCGTAAGAATGCAGAACAACTTCATCCTCTTTCAAGCCATTCGCCAAAAGAAATTTCTTTAGAAATTCTTTTTTCTCTTTTATGTTGTCCACTTTGTCTTCTGTGGCGACAACATATTTTAGTTGTTTTCTTCCGAAAAGATAATCGACGTCGGCGGCCCCTATGTCAATTAATATGCTGCTATTTTTGACGCCTTCATATGCTCTTCCCTCTTGGAAATGTGCGACTTTGGCGTCTCCTTCTAGTGCGTCGAGGATGTATCGAGAGTGCGTGGAAAAGACTATTTTAAGCTTTTGATCGGCTTTGGCTTTTCTCGATAATTCTTCGGCCAAAAGTCTTTGCTTTGTTGGATGTATGTGAGCATCAGGCTCATCCAAAAGAACGATTTGAGGTGAAAAGTATTCAATATATGCAAATATTTGTATGACCTGCAGTAGGCCAGTCCCTATCGCATCGAGTGGGACTTCTATGTCATTTAGCAGTACGTTTATTGATATGTATTCGGATTTGTTTTCGTCGAAATCAACGGTTATCCTTATTTCTCCATAAATGGTTTTTATGGATGAGATAAAGGATTCCCATTTTTCTGTGGATTTGCTAATGCTGTAAATTATGTTTCTAAGATAATTGTTGCTGTCCCCGCGAATTGCTGATTTTCTAACTGCAATAGGTACTTCGTATTTTTCTTTTGTTGGTATCCCTGCAATTCCTGGAACGTAAACACAGTACGGAGAGCTTATGTCGCAGAGGAGGTTTCCAAGCGATTTTCCCTTTAGAGTCGTTGTAAATCCCCCATTTTTTCCCTTGGAGATCGTAATTGCTGCTTCGTTGCTTCCTTCTTTGAAGGTGAAATTTATCTCGCTTCGATCACTTCGTTTTCTTGCACCAGTTAGTTTTTTGCCATGGTATAGAGCGCTGACATTGTTTGTTGGTGTATACAAAAATTCACCGGAGTCGAGTGATAAAGTTCTCACTCCATCGCGAGACCAGCTTGATTTTTCCAGCTCTAAAGTCTGACAGGCTGAAATTGCAAACTGAATTCCTTGAATAAAACTACTTTTCCCAGCATTGTTTGGACCTATTAGGACATTCAAAGAGCCAAGTTTTATCGATGTGTGATTTATTTTTTTAAATTTTTTAACATCTATTTCCATGATTTTTAAGTGATGGTTGATTAAGTAAATTCTTGGCTCAGATCGACTTCATTCATGCTAGCGAATTTTCTAAAAAAGTAAGCATACTTTTTACCCCTGCCTGAACGGACTGCGCCCCTGCAGTTCCTCCAGATAGCCTTCCACCCCCTGGCCCTCGCGCTCTAAAAAGCGCTCCACCGCCTCGGCAAAGGCTGGGTGGGCGATCCAGTGGGCGCTGGTGGCCTGTACGGGCAGCAGGGCGCGGGCCATCTTGTGTTCGCCCTGGGCGCCGCCCTCGAAGCGCACCGCGCCATGGGCTATGCACCACTGCAGCGGCTGGTAGTAGCAGGCCTCGAAGTGCAGGCAGTCCACGCGCTCCAGTGCGCCCCAGTAACGGCCATAGGCCACGAGCCCGTCCGTACCGTAGTCTCCCAGTGCGATCAGGCTGCTGGCGATGGGGTAACCCTCCTTCTCTGCGATGAACAACAGCCAGGCTTCGGGCATGTTCTGCGCCATGCGTGCAAAGAAGTCGCGCGTGAGGTAGGGCGGGTTGCCGTGCTCGAGGTAGGTGCGTTCGTAGCAGCGGTAGAAGAAATCCCAGTCGGCCGTGCTGATGTCGGCACCGCGCGACCAGCGGAACGTGACGCCCGCATCGGCCACGCGGCGGCGCTCCTGGCGGATCTTCTTGCGCTTGTCCTGGGCCAAGCTGGCCAGGAAGTCATCGAAGCTGGCGTAGCGGGCTGGGGTGTCCTTCCCTTCCAAGGCGCCTTGTGAAGATGCGCTGGCTGGTGGTTCGTTCTTCCAGTGGAATTGGACGGTGTGGCGCAGCATCAGGCCTTCGTCGGCGCTGGTCGTCACATCGTCGCCGCTGGCGAACAGCACATGCACGGACGAGACACCCTGGCTCTCGCACCACTGGCAGACGGCCTGCACCAGCAGGGTGCGGCTCTCTTCGTCGCGTGCCAGCAGCCGGGTGCCGGGCACGGGCGTGAAGGGCACGGCGATGGCGGCCTTGGGGTAGTAGGGCACGCCGTGCTGCTCATAGGCATTCGCCCATGCCCAGTCGAAAACGTATTCGCCGTACGAATGGCTCTTGAGGTACAGCGGGCAGGCGGCGATCAGCGCATCGCCGTCCCACAGCGTCATGAAGCGCGGCGTCCAGCCGCGTTGGGGCGTGGCGCTGCCGCTTTCGTGCAGGGCCGTGAGGTATTCGTGGCGCAGGAAGGGCGTGGGGTGGCTCTGCAAAGCCAGCAGGCCGTTCCAGGCATTGGCGTCCACCTCCTGCGGGGAGGCCAGCACGCGGGCGATAATGTGCAATTCTTCAGCCATGTGCGCCCTGCGGCCTGCACTGCACTGCCCTAGGGCGGTCTGCGGCGGGTTGCGGGCCTGCATTGGCGGTTGTCTTCAACCTGGCCCCAGGGGCCTTCTCCAGTTCCATGACGCTCTCCATTTGCACAGCGCAGCTCAATTTCGTGGTGGGCGACATGCCCGGCAATGCGCAGAAGATCATTGCCGCGGCGCGCGACGCCCATGCCCGGGGTGCGCAGTTGCTGCTTACGCCCGAGCTGGCGATCTGCGGCTACGCGGCAGAGGATTTGTTCCTGCGCCCGGCCTTCATCGCTGCCTGCGATGATGCCGTGAAAACCGTGGCCCGTGAGACTGCGGGGTTGAAAGGCCTGGCCATCGTGCTCGGGCATCCGCAGGCCGTGCGCGCCGGTGCGCCGGCCTTCAGCGCCTGCTTCAATGCGGCGAGCGTGCTGCGCGACGGCGTGGTGGAGCAGACCTATGCCAAGCGCGAGCTGCCCAACTACCAGGTGTTCGACGAGCGCCGCTACTTCGTGGCCGGGCAGGCGCCCTGCGTGTTCGAGGTGGCCGGCGTGCGCGTGGGTGTGCTGGTCTGCGAGGACGCCTGGTTCGTCGCCCCCGCGCGCGACGCGGCAGCGGCCGGGGCGCAGCTGCTGGCGGTGATCAACGCCTCACCCTTCCACCTGGGCAAGAGCGCCGAGCGCGAGCACACCATGCGCGAGCGCGTGCGCGAGACGGGCCTGCCCCTGGTCTATGCCCACCTGGTGGGCGGGCAGGACGAGGTGGTGTTCGAGGGCCGCTCGTTCGCCCTGGGGGCCGACGGTGCCGTGGCGGCGCGGGCCCCGGGCTTCGAGGAAGTGCTGTTCACCGTGCAGGTGCAGGCCGGCCAGGGCGCCATGCCGCCGGCAGTGCACGGCGACATCGCACCGCTGCGCAGCACCGAGGCCGACCTGTGGGACGCGCTGGTGCTGGGCGTGCGCGACTATGTGGGCAAGAACCGCTTCCCTGGCGTGCTGCTGGGCCTGTCGGGCGGCATCGACTCGGCCCTGGTGCTGGCGATCGCTGTGGATGCTCTGGGCGCCGACAAGGTGCGCGCGGTGATGATGCCCTCGCCCTACACGGCCGACATCAGCTGGATCGACGCGCGCGACATGGCGGCCCGCCTGGGCGTGCGCTACGACGAGATCTCCATCCAGCCGCAGTTCGAGGCCTTCAAGGCGGCCCTGGCCAGCGACTTCGCAGGCCGGACCGAGGATACGACCGAGGAGAACCTGCAGGCGCGCATCCGCGGCACGCTGCTCATGGCGCTCTCCAACAAGTTCGGCTCCATCGTGCTGACCACGGGCAACAAGAGCGAGATGTCCACCGGCTACTGCACGCTCTATGGTGACATGGCCGGCGGCTTCGCCGTGATCAAGGACGTGGCCAAGACCACCGTGTTCGCGCTGTGCCGCTGGCGCAATGCCCACGACCCGTATGGCACGGGCACCGGCCCCATCCCCGAGCGCATCATCACCCGCCCGCCGAGCGCCGAGTTGCGCCCCGACCAGAAGGACCAGGACAGCCTGCCGCCCTACGACGTGCTGGACGCCATCGTTTCGCGCTACATGGAGAACGACGAGCCCATCGAGTCCATCATCGCGGCCGGCTTTGCGCGCGCCGACGTGGAGCGCGTGACCCGGCTCATCCAGATCAACGAGTACAAGCGCCAGCAGGCGCCCGTAGGGATTCGCGTCACCCGCCGCAGCTTCGGCAAGGATTGGCGTTACCCTATCACCAACCAGTTCCGAGCTTGAAGCAGTCAGTGTTGATGGCCTGAGCCGAGACCGCGAGCACGCCTTTCCTTTTTTCGTATCCACAGGAGACCCGCCATGAAAATGATCACCGCCGTCATCAAGCCCTTCAAGCTCGAAGAAGTCCGCGAAGCCCTGGCCGAATGCGGCGTGACCGGCCTGACCGTCACCGAAGTCAAGGGCTTCGGCCGCCAGAAGGGCCACACCGAGCTGTACCGTGGCGCCGAGTACGTGGTGGACTTTCTGCCCAAGGTGAAGGTCGAAGTCGTCGTCAAGACCGAGGACGTGGACCGCTGCGTCGATGCCATCGTCAACGTGGCGCGCACCGGCAAGATCGGCGACGGCAAGATCTTCGTGACCGCCGTGGAGCGCGTGGTGCGCATCCGCACCGGTGACCTCGACGACGCAGCTGTATAAGGTACATCCCCCTGAGGCGCTTTGCGCCTTCACCCCTTCTCTCGAATTACTGCGTAATTCGGGACGGGGGACACCGCCAGCGCGGCGGGGCGGCCCTTGCGCGGCGGTCCTGGCTTGGGGCGCGCCAGTTGTTTGCGGCTGTCAGATCACCGTGCGCAGTGGAATCTGGCTGGCATTGTTTCCGGCCTGCTCGACCAGGGTCTGGAGCAGGGCGGGGGTGTCGCTGTCGGCGTGCAGCAGTCCCATCTGCCATTCACCCATGAAACCGCTGGCCACGCTGTGGTTCAAAAAGATCAACAGGCCGTCGTAGTAGCCGGCCACGTTGAGCAGGCCCAGGGGCTTGTCGTGGTAGCCGAGCTGGCGCCAAGTCCAGACCTCGAACAGTTCCTCGAAGGTGCCGATGCCGCCGGGCAGGGCGATGAAGGCGTCGCTGCGCTCGGCCATCATGGCCTTGCGCTCGTGCATGGTCTGTACGATGTGCAGTTCGTCGCAGGCCCGGTTGGCCAGTTCCTTGTCCACCAGGGCCTGGGGGATGATGCCGACCACGCGGCCGCCGGCCTGGCGCGTGGCCTCGGCCACGGTGCCCATGAGGCCGCTGCGCCCACCGCCATACACCAGTTGCCCGCCATGGGCGCCGATCCAGGTGCCCACCGCCGTGGCCGCCTGGGCATAGGCCTCGTTCTCGCCGGGGCGCGAGCCGCAGTAGACGCAGATGGAGAAAGCCGGTTTGTCAGCCATGGGTGATCCTCTGGAAGATGGCCCCCGCCCAGATGCCCACGCACAGCAGCAGGGCCAGCAGCACCGCGGCGCTGCCCATGTCCTTGGCGCGCTTGGACAGGTCGTGCCACTCGGGCCCGATGCGGTCGATGGCGGTCTCGATACCGGTGTTGAGCAGCTCGACGATCATCACGATCACCACCGAGCCGGCCAGGAGGGCCACTTCCACCCAGCTCTTGCCCAGCCACAGCGAGACAGGCAGCAGCACGATGGCGGCGACGGCTTCCTGGCGGAAGGCCTTTTCACCCCAGCCGGCGCGCAGGCCCTCCAGCGAGTAGCCGGCAGCGTGCCAGATGCGGTTCAGCCCGGTGCGGGCTTTCTGGGGGTTGGCGGGGGCGGTGGGGTGGGGTGTGGACATAGGCAAAACCGCGATTCTCGCGCAGTGTTGTGACGGCGGGCTTAAGGACGTCGAAACGCTCCCGCCCAGGGCTTATTTCTTGCGGTGCTCGAAATGCACCAGCCGGGTGCCGGCCAGTGCATCGTGCCAGAACTGCCGCTCTGGATGAAAGCGCGCAAGAATGGCCCATACGGCCACCCAGCCGATGACGAGCACCGTGGTCTCCGCGCCCGAAAGTGCAAAAGGCGACACGGCGGCCAGCGGCGGCAAAAACCACAGCCAGCTGAGCACGTAGCGCAGCAGGGCGCGCGGCTGGCTGATGGGGCGCCCGGCGCGGTCCACCACGCGGATGTTCCAGGTCTTCATGGCCAGGGTCTGGCCCTTGGCCCAGAACCAGGTGAAGTAGATGCCGAACACCACGAACAGGAAGGCCTGCAGCGCATGGCGGTTGTCCAGCGCATGGCGTGTCTGGCTCAGGGTGCCGAAGAGGTAGCCGGCGATGAATACCACGCCGAACATCAGCATGCCCTCGTACAGCCAGCAGGCCATACGGCGCATGAGGCTGGGGGTCGCCGCGGCAGGCGGTGTGGCCGGGGGCGCCGTGGCGTCTGCCGGCGGCGTGCTGGAGGTGGGGGAGGCGGGCATTCCGGACTGCGGATCGGCGCGGCGGGCGCCGTCAGTTGTTGGGGTACAGGCCTGAATTGTCGGCGCTGGGCGGTGCGGCGGGGGTTGCCGGGTCGGAGCCCGCGGGCGCCAGCGGTGGCAGTGCAGCGGGTACGGCGGTGGGCACGGCCACGGGCGCGGTTTCCACCACCGCAGGGGCGGCCGGGCTGGAGGCCGAGGCCTCCGTGGGGGGCTGCGCTGCAGAAGGTACCGGCATGGCCAGGCGCGGGCCATGGTCGGTCAACGGCGGGATCTTGGGCGCGTTGGGGCGCAGGGGGTTGGCCTGCGTGGCGGCGGGCACCTGCGCCAGTTTGCGGGTGGGTACCGGGCGCAGCGCGGTTGCCGCGCCCTGGGGCTTGGGTGGTGCCGTGGCGGCCAGCAGGTCGCGCTCCTCGGCGGTCAGCGCCTGGTAGGCCTCCCACTGTGCGAGCTTGTTGTCCCGGGCCAGGCGGTTGGTGCTGGCGTAGTTCAGCCGTGCCTGGCTGCGCTGCTGGGCGCTCAGGCTGGCCCATTCGGTCATGCGGCTGTGCAGCTTGGCCTGCTCTTCCTCGGGCAGTTCCGGAAAATTCACTGCCAGCGCCAGCCAGCGGCGCTTTTGCACCTCGCTGATCAGCGCCCAGCGCTCGGCCAGGGGGTAGAGCGCCAGCTTTTGCCGGGTGTTCAGGGTTTCCCAGCCCGGGCCGGCGGCCACTTCGGCCAGGCCTTCGGAGGGCAGGGCGGTGGCGCTGCCCGAGGGGCGCAGGGCCGTGGCCGCCGTGGGGGTGGGGCGCGTGGCGGCAGAAGGCAGCAGGGTGGCCGGCGCCATGCCCACCCGTTGCACGACCATCACGGAGAGGGCGGTCAGCGCGCCCAGAAGCGCCAAAGCCAGCACGATGGCTGGCAGTGGTGGGCGGGCGTCGGGAAGTCCTTTATGCATGCATCGGGCAGTGGGCCAAATCAGTGATTCTGCGCTGCCGTCTTGAGGAACTGGACAAATCCCGGGTCGGAATAGGCTTCTGGCGGCAATTCGTCGGTCAGCAGGGCGGCATCGACTTCGGCGATCTCGTTGGCGCCGAACTCGTCCTGCACCGTGCTGATGAAGAACAGGCCCACCACCAGGGCGATCAGCGGCACGGCCGACACCAGGGCATTCCACCAGCTGTTGCCTTCGCCGCCACCGGCGCCCAGGCTGGCCGAGGAGCCGCTGGCCAGCACCACCGGGGCGCTTGCCCGGGCAGGGGCGCGCACGGGGGCCAGCACCTTGCGCCGCGCCAGTGCCTGCATGCGCGATGCGCGCAGGCGCTCCGAGATGTCATAGGGCAGATCCTGCGAGCCGTCCGTCAGCCGCGCCGATACGCGGCGGGCAAAACGTTCTGCTGCAGCTTCCTGGGAGGAGGTAAGGGTGGTGTTCACAGTTCTATTCCTTTGGCTTTCAGTGCCTTGCTCAGGGTTTGTATGGCACGAAAACAGTGCGTTTTCACACTGCCTTCCGAACAACCCATCGCGGCTGCCGTTTCTGATACATCCATTTCTTCCCAGTAACGCATGAGGAAGGCTTCCCGTTGACGTGCTGGCAATTCTTCTATTTCCGCCTCGATGCTCCGGAAGATCTGGGCTCTTTCGGTCAGGTCTTCGGCACTCGCGGCCTTGTCGCCGTCTTCCGGGCCGGAGTACGCCTCCAGTAGATCAAAATCCATGCCATCTTCGCCGGGCCCTTCGAAGTCGCTCATGCTCGAAAACAGTGCATTGCGCGTCTTCTGGCGCCGAAACCAGTCCAGGGTGCTGTTCGAGAGGATGCGCTGGAACAGCATGGGCAGCTCGGCCGCCGGCTTGTCCCCATAGTGCTCGGCCAGCTTGAGCATGCTGTCCTGCACGATGTCCAGGGCCGCTTCCTCATTGCGGACGTGGTAGACCGAGCGCTTGAATGCGCGCTTTTCTACACTTTTGAGGAAATCGGAGAGTTCTTGTTCGGTTGCCAAGACGGGTCAGCCCGGGAATGGGACGCGTGTCGGGCACGCCGGTGCGGCGCCCCAACAACAGGTGCAGGGCCCCCTCCACGAAGGAGCCCAGCCGCCGATTATCGCATCCCCCGGTGTTTTTTTAGGCATGGTGTGCAATTGCGCGTGTTGCAGTGCGATAATCGCGGCTGCAATTCAAAAGGCAAACGGGTCACGGTCCGGCGCGGCAATCATCCACGCCCATGTCCTTGGCCTCAAGTTCCAAGCTGGCTTCACAAGGGTCCATGCGAGGAGCACCCAAGGTTTTTCGTCAGAGAAATTCACAAAGGTTGATCATCATGGAAATCTCCAAGGCCGAAATCACTTCGGCAGCCGCTGCTGCGCAGGGCAATACCCCTTCTTCTTCCGCCCCCGGCTCCGTGGACCTCATGGGTTCGGAGATCCTGGTCAAGTCGCTGCAGGCCGAGAACGTCCAGTACATCTGGGGTTACCCCGGCGGCGCCGTCCTGTACATCTACGACGCGCTGTACAAGCAGGAAACCATCCAGCACGTGCTGGTGCGCCACGAGCAGGCTGCCGTGCACGCCGCCGACGGCTATGCCCGCGCCACCGGTGAAGTCGGCGTCGCCCTGGTCACCTCAGGCCCCGGCCTGACCAACGCGGTCACCGGCATCGCCACGGCGTACATGGATTCGATCCCCATGGTGATCATCTCCGGCCAGGTGCCCACGCCCGCCATCGGGCTCGACGCCTTCCAGGAGTGCGACACCGTCGGCATCACGCGCCCCATCGTCAAGCACAACTTCCTGGTCAAGGACCCGCGCGACCTGGCCGTCACGCTCAAGAAGGCCTTCCACATCGCCCGCACCGGCCGCCCCGGCCCCGTGGTGGTCGATATCCCGAAGGACGTGTCCTTCAAGAAGGCCGCCTACAGCGGCTACCCCCAGAGCGTGGAAATGCGCTCGTACAACCCCGTGCGCAAGGGCCACAGCGGCCAGATCCGCAAGGCCCTGCAACTGCTGCTGGCCGCCAAGCGCCCCTACATCTACACCGGCGGCGGCGTGCTGCTGGGCAATGCCACCAACGAGCTGCGCACGCTGGTGGACATGCTGGGTTACCCGGTCACCAACACGCTGATGGGCCTCGGGGCCTACCCCGCGTCGGACCGCAAGTTCCTGGGCATGCTGGGCATGCACGGCACCATCGAAGCCAACAACGCCATGCAGAACTGCGACGTGCTGCTGGCCGTGGGCGCGCGCTTCGACGACCGCGTGATCGGCAACCCCAAGCACTTCGCGCAGAACGACCGCAAGATCATCCACGTGGACATCGACCCGTCGAGCATCTCCAAGCGCGTGAAGGTCGACATCCCGATCGTCGGCGACGTGAAGGATGTGCTCACCGAGCTGATCTCCATGGTCCGCGAAAGCAGCACCCGCCCCGACGCCGGCGCCCTGGCCGCCTGGTGGGACACCATCGAAGGCTGGCGCAAGCGCGACTGCCTGAAGTACAGCATGGGCAGTCCCGACGTCATCAAGCCCCAGTACGTGGTGGAAACGCTGTGGAACATGACCAAGGACGTCGACACCTACATCACGTCCGACGTGGGCCAGCACCAGATGTGGGCAGCCCAGTACTACCGCTTCGACGAGCCGCGCCGCTGGATCAACTCCGGCGGCCTGGGCACCATGGGCGTGGGCATTCCCTACGCCATGGGCATCAAGCTGGCCAAGCCAGAGGCCGAAGTGTTCTGCATCACCGGCGAAGGCTCGGTGCAGATGAACATCCAGGAACTGTCGACCTGCCTGCAGTACAACACGCCGATCAAGATCTGCTCGTTGAACAACCGCTACCTGGGCATGGTGCGCCAGTGGCAGGAGATCGAGTACTCCGGCCGCTACAGCCACAGCTACATGGATGCGCTGCCCAACTTCGTGAAGCTGGCCGAGGCCTATGGCCACGTGGGCCTGCTGATCGAGCACCCCAAGGACGTCGAGCCCGCGCTGCGCGAAGCGCGCAAGCTCAAGGACCGCACGGTGTTCCTGGACTTCCGTACCGACCCCACCGAGAACGTGTTCCCGATGGTGCAGGCCGGCAAGGGCATCACCGAAATGCTGCTGGGCTCCGAAGACCTGTAAACACAGGCCTTCGGCTCCTGCTGCGGCCTGCAGCCACAGCAGTGTGATGCTGCAGGCCAATCTCCTGCTATCAGTTCGATAGCTTCACTTCGACGAATCTATTGTCTGCCGAGCCTGCGCATTACCGTGCGCAGGGGAGGGCAGCGAAAAGAGGAATGTCTTCATCATGAAACACATCATTGCCGTTTTGCTGGAGAACGAACCCGGCGCGCTGTCGCGCGTCGTGGGCCTGTTCTCTGCCCGTGGCTACAACATCGAATCGCTCACCGTGGCGCCCACCGAGGATCCATCGCTGTCGCGCATGACCATCCAGACCACGGGTTCCGACGATGTGATCGAGCAGATCACCAAGCACCTGAACCGCCTCATCGAAGTGGTCAAGGTGGTCGACCTCACCGAGGGTGCCTACACCGAGCGCGAGCTCATGATGGTGAAGGTGCGCGCCGTGGGCAAGGAGCGCGAGGAGATGAAGCGCATGGCCGACATTTTCCGCGGCCGCATCATCGACGTGACCGAGAAGAGCTACACCATCGAGCTCACCGGCGACCAGTCCAAGAACGACGCCTTCCTGCAGGCCATCGACCGCACCGCCATCCTGGAAACCGTGCGCACCGGTGCCAGCGGCATCGGCCGCGGCGAGCGAATCTTGCGCGTGTAAGACAATCCACCCCGCATTTCCCGATTTCAACCCCCCAAACAACGCATTTCAACCGGAGCGACCCATGAAAGTTTTCTACGACAAAGACTGTGACCTGAGCCTGATCAAGGGCAAGACCGTTGCCATCATCGGCTATGGCTCGCAGGGCCACGCCCACGCACAGAACCTGAACGACAGCGGCGTGAAGGTCGTGGTCGGCCTGCGCAAGGGCGGCGCCTCGTGGGACAAGGTCGGCAAGGCCGGCCTGAACGTGATGGAAGTCAACGACGCCGTCAAGGCCGCCGACGTGGTCATGATCCTGCTGCCCGACGAGCAGATCGGCGAGGTCTACACCAACAACGTGGCCCCGAACATCAAGCAAGGCGCTTCGCTGGCCTTCGCCCACGGCTTCAACGTGCACTACAACCAGGTCGTGCCCCGTGCCGACCTCGATGTGTGGATGGTCGCCCCCAAGGCCCCCGGCCACACCGTGCGCAACACCTACACCCAGGGCGGCGGTGTGCCCCACCTGGTGGCCGTGCACCAGGACAAGTCCGGCAAGGCCCGTGACCTGGCCCTGTCGTACGCCATGGCCAATGGTGGCGGCAAGGCCGGCATCATCGAGACCAACTTCAAGGAAGAAACCGAGACCGACCTGTTCGGCGAACAGGCCGTGCTGTGCGGCGGTGCCGTCGAGCTGATCAAGATGGGTTACGAAACCCTGGTCGAAGCCGGTTACGCCCCTGAAATGGCCTACTTCGAATGCCTGCACGAGCTCAAGCTCATCGTGGACCTGATCTACGAAGGCGGCATTGCCAACATGAACTACTCGATCTCGAACAACGCCGAGTACGGCGAGTACGTGACTGGCCCTGAAGTCATCAACGAGCAGTCGCGCGTGGCCATGCGCAATGCCCTGAAGCGCATCCAGAGCGGCGAGTACGCCAAGATGTTCATCCAGGAAGGCCGCCTGAACTACCCAAGCATGACGGCACGCCGCCGCAACACCGCCGACCACAGCATCGAAGTGGTGGGTGGCAAGCTGCGCGCCATGATGCCCTGGATCGCCAAGAACAAGCTGGTCGACCAGACCCGCAACTGATCGGCGACCACGCGTCTCGCGTACACGACCCCAAAAGGCCACCTCGGTGGCCTTTTTTCATGGCCGGCGGGGCCGCATGCCCTGGTGTGGAGCGGCTCGCTGGGCCGGTCATGCATTGTTGACAGGCCGCCTTCGCCCAGGCCCCCAGGGTGCAGCTACACTGCGCCTTCGGTCTGGAGCGTGCACACGCTCCCGGGAGGGGTGCCGTGCGCCATGCGTGCGCGTGCCAATTACTATAATTTTGATAGCTGTTCACGCCGGCTGGCCTGGCGATGGAGATTTTTTCGATGCATGACGGCAAGGATCTGGCCGACGGCTCCGGTGTGATGGTGCGCAAGCGGCGCAAGGGCATCTACATCCTGCCCAATCTGTTCACGCTGGCGGCCTTGTTCGGGGGCTTCTATTCCATCGTGATGGCCATGAACGGGCGCTTCGACCTGGCGGCCGTGGGTGTGTTCTGCGCCATGGTGCTCGACAGCCTGGATGGCCGCGTGGCGCGCATGACCAACACGCAAAGCGCCTTCGGCGAGCAGATGGATTCGCTGTCGGACATGGTGTCCTTCGGTGCCGCGCCCGCGCTCATCGCCTACGAGTGGTCGCTCAAGGGCCTGGGCCGCTGGGGCTGGATCGCCGCCTTCGTGTACTGCGCCTGCGCCGCGCTGCGGCTGGCGCGCTTCAACGTGAACACGGGGGTGGTCGACAAGCGCTACTTCCAGGGCCTGCCGTCGCCTGCGGCCGCCGCGCTGGTGGCCGGCTTCATCTGGCTCATGACCGAGCTCGGTGTGCGCCGCGGCGTGGACCTGTGGCTCACCTGGGACCAGGTGACCTGGGTGATGTTCGCCTTCACGCTGTATGCCGGGCTCACCATGGTGACCAATGTGCCGTTCTACAGCTTCAAGGACATCCAGATGAAGAAGAGCGTGCCCTTCGCCGCCATCGTGCTGATCGCGCTGGGCATCGCCGTCATCAATATCCATCCGCCCATCGTGCTCTTCAGCGTGTTCGTGTTCTATGGGCTGAGCGGCTACGGCGTCTACGCCTGGCGCAAGGCCAAGGGGCAGCACAGCAGCGTGATCAGCACGTCCACCGACGAACCCGACGAGCGCGGCCTGCACAAATGACGGCTGGGAACCGCGCGTCCTGCACTTGTGCTACATTGCACTGCATGAACACGTTGGCCATTGCAATCCTACTGCTAGCTCCCCACGGGCGGAGACGGTAGGCGCACGCGCACACGTTTTCCACAAAGGCCCGTATGCACCCGCAACGGGCCTTTTGCTTTGGGCGCCAGAATTCAGCGTTGCGGACCACCCCACCATCAATACCAGGAGAACCCCATGGCCGACAAACTCATCATTTTCGACACCACCTTGCGCGACGGCGAGCAATCGCCCGGCGCCTCCATGACCCGGGACGAGAAGCTGCGCATCGCACGCCAGCTCGAGCGCCTGAAGGTGGACGTGATCGAGGCCGGGTTTGCCGCCAGCTCCAACGGCGACTTCGAGGCCGTGCAGGCGATTGCCAACGCCATCAAGGACTCGACCATCTGCTCGCTCTCGCGCGCCAATGACCGCGACATCTCGCGGGCGGCCGAGGCCCTCAAGGGCGCCAACAGCGCGCGCATCCATACCTTCATCGCCACCTCGGCGCTGCACATGGAAAAGAAGCTGCGCATGACGCCCGAGCAGGTGCTCGAGCAGGCGCGCCAGTCGGTGCGCTTTGCGCGCAACCTGGTGGCCGACATCGAGTTCAGCCCCGAAGACGGCTACCGCAGCGACCCGGACTTCCTGTGCCGCGTGCTCGAAGCCGTGATCGCCGAAGGTGCCACCACCATCAACGTGCCCGACACCGTGGGCTACGCGATCCCCGAGCTGTACGGCAACTTCATCAAGACCCTGCGCGAGCGCATTCCCAACAGCGACAAGGCCATCTGGTCCGTGCACTGCCACAACGACCTGGGGATGGCCGTGGCCAACTCGCTGGCCGGCGTGAAGATCGGCGGTGCCCGCCAGGTCGAATGCACCATCAACGGGCTGGGTGAGCGCGCCGGCAACTGCTCGCTCGAAGAAGTCGTCATGGCCATCAAGACGCGCCGCGACTACTTCGACCTGGACCTCAACATCGACGCCAAGCACATCGTCGCTGCCAGCCGCATGGTCAGCCAGACCACCGGTTTCGTGGTGCAGCCCAACAAGGCCGTGGTGGGCGCCAACGCCTTCGCGCACGCCAGCGGCATCCACCAGGATGGCGTGCTCAAGGCGCGCGACACCTACGAGATCATGCGCGCCGAGGACGTGGGCTGGAGCGCCAACAAGATCGTGCTGGGCAAGCTCAGTGGCCGCAACGCCTTCAAGCAGCGCCTGCAGGAGCTGGGCGTGAGCCTTGACAGCGAGACCGAGGTCAACAGCGCCTTCACCCGCTTCAAGGAGCTGGCCGACCGCAAGAGCGAGATCTTCGACGAGGACATCCTGGCCCTGGTCAGCGACGAAAGCGTGACGGCCGAGAAGGAGCAGTACGGCTTCGTCTCGCTGTTCCAGCAGAGCGAGACCGGCGAGCAACCCCGTGCGCGCATCGTCTTCACGGTGGACGGCCACGAGGTGCGCGGCGAGTCCGAGGGCAACGGCCCGGTGGATGCGTCGCTCAAGGCCATCGAGTCCCACGTCAAGAGTGGTGCGGAGATGGTGTTGTATTCCGTCAACGCCATCAGCGGCTCCACCGAGAGCCAGGGCGAGGTCACCGTGCGCCTGCAGAACAGCGGCCGCGTGGTCAACGGAGTGGGCGCTGACCCCGATATCGTGGTCGCGTCAGCCAAGGCCTACCTCAGCGCGTTGAACAAATTACAAAGTAAAGCTGACCGGGTGGCTGCACAGGGATAAGCGTTGAATTTATAATTCATTCACTTTCTTGGAAAGTCGCGCAAGGTCTTGATCTTGCGCGACTTTTTTTGATTCTGTACACTGGCCCACACTTCTTACCCTTTGGAGCACTTTGATGCACCATGGCCGCAGCACCGCAATGAACCGTTTTTTCCAGCTTCTGGGCTTTGTTGTTGTGAGTGCGGCGCTCGCGTCGCCCATGGCACACGCCAACGAGCGCAAGAAGGCGCCCGCCAAGAAGCAGGTGGCATCGGCCACCGCCAAGAAGTCCGCCGGCCCGCGCAAGGCCGCCGTTGCCGCCAAGCCGGTGCGCATCACCGCCAAGACCTCCAAGGCCGCCACCCGCGTGGCCTTCATCCCCGCCAAGCCTTCCTTCGGCCAACTGGCGGGCCTGCACGAAGTCAATGACCCGCTGGACCTCAAGTCCAGCGTGGCCCTGGTGATCGACCAGGAAACCCATGAAGTGCTGCTCAGCAAGAACGACCATGCCGTTCTGCCGATCGCATCGCTCACCAAGCTCATGACCGGCCTGATCATCTCCCAGGCCAAGCTGCCCATGGACGAGCAGCTCACCATCACCCAGGATGACGTGGACACCGAAAAAGGCAGCCGCTCGCGCCTGACGGTGGGCTCCACGCTGACCCGCGGCGAAATGCTGCACCTGGCCCTGATGTCCAGCGAGAACCGCGCCGCCCACGCGCTGGGCCGCACCTACCCCGGTGGCCTCGATGTGTTCGTGGCGCAGATGAATGCCAAGGCGCGCCTCCTGGGCATGACCGACACCAAGTACGTGGAGCCCACGGGCCTGTCCAGCCGCAACCAGAGCAGCGCCCGCGACCTGGCCACCCTGGTCAACGTGGCCCATGGCGACCCGGTGATGCGCGAGCTGTCCACCTCGCCCGGCTACGAGCTGGCCCTGGGTGCGCGCACCCTGCAGTTCAACAACACCAATGGCCTGGTGAAGAACCCCACCTGGGACATCGGCCTGCAAAAGACTGGCTACATCTCCGAAGCCGGGCGCTGCCTGGTGATGCAGGCGCAGGTGGCCGGCCGCAAGATCATCATGGTGTTCCTGGATTCCGCCGGCAAGTTCAGCCGCCTGGGTGACGCCGAGCGCGTGCGCCACTGGGTCGAATCCATGCCCGCCGCCATCAGCCCCGTGAAGACGGTGGTGCACAGCTCCAACGGTTGATCGATCAGATCACCACGGCCCCTGGCACCCCGCTCCCGTGGCGGCCAGGGCATCAAAAAACCCCGGTGGCGCAGGCTCCCGGGGTTTTTTGTTTTTCAGGCCGGGGCTGCGCGCCCTTCGGCGATCACTCGACCGGTGTGTGCAGGACCTCGCTGCCGTGCAGGGAGGAGGACAGGGGCGAGGTGGGCACCTTGGTCGGCACATAGCCCAGCGCCAGCGAAATCTCCTGCGCCGTGGCCTGCAGCTTGGCCATCCAGCCCTCGTCGAGCCGGTCGGCCGGGGCCGAGATGGACAGGCCGGCCACCAGCTTGGCCTGGTCGTCGTACACGCCGGCGGCCATGCAGCGCACGCCCAGCTCCAGCTCCTCGTTGTCGCGGGCCGTGCCGTACTGGCGTGCCTTGGCCAGCTCGCGCTCGAGCACGGGCAACTGGGTAATGCTGTTGCGGGTGTGGCCCGCCAGCCCGGTGCGGGTGGCGTAGGCGCGCACGCGCTGGGGGTCGTCCAGCGCCAGGAAGAGCTTGCCGGTGGAGGTCAGGTGCAGCGGCGCGCGGCCGCCGATGGCGCGCACCACCTGCATGCCCGAACGCTCGCTGTAGGCGCGCTCCACGTACACGATCTCGTCGCCCTGGCGCATGCTCAGGTTCACCGGCTGCTGGATCAGCTTGTGCAGGTTGCGCATCGGGGCCAGGGCCGCATCGCGCACGCTCAGGCGGGCCTTGACCAGGTTGCCCAGCTCCAGCAGGCGCATGCCCAGCCGGTAGCTGCCCGATTCGGGCCGGTCCACGAAGCGGCCGATGGTCAGGTCGTTCAGGATGCGGTGCGTGGTGGACGGGTGCAGCCCCGTCTTCTCGCTGATCTCCTTGAGCGAGATGGCGTCCTCGCGCGATGCGAGCACGTCGATCAGCGTGAACATGCGCTCCAGTACCTGGACGCTGGGTTTGATCGGGATACCAGGGTCGATTTTTTTCATGGGCGGCAGGAATGCGGGAATGGCGTGGACTAAGGGATATCCACAACATCCTCTGATCGCCGCATCTTACCTTGTGAAATGCAACGGCACCATCGGGCGCCTTGGAGGCCGTCAGCCGCTGGCACCTGGGTGACGCTGGTCCACCCGCCGCCATTCGCTGCCCTGGCGGATCTCATGCGGCAAAAAGCGCGCCTTGTAGTTCATCTTGGGACTGGCCTCGATCCAGTAGCCCAGGTAGACATAGGGCAGGCCCATGGAGCGCGCCTGCTCGATCTGCCAGACCACGTTGTAGGTGCCGTAGCTGGCCCGCGCCTCGGGCTCGTAGAAGGTGTACACGGCCGACAGGCCGTCGTTGAGCACGTCGAGGATGGACACCATCTTCAGCGCCCCCGGTTCACCGGTTTCCGGATCCACCTCGCGGAACTCCACCAGCCGCGAATTGACGCGGCTTTGCAGCAGGAACTGGGTGTACTGGTCGATGCTGTCCTGGTCCATGCCGCCGCCCGCGTGGCGCCCGTTCTGGTAGCGCAGGTACAGCTGGTAGTGCTCGGGCACGAAGCACAGGCGCAGCACGCGCGCCTGCAGCGCGCCATGCTGCAGCGCAGCGCGGCGCTGGCTGCGGTCGGCCCGGAACTCCTGCGCGCGCACGCGCAGCGGGGTGCAGGCCTGGCAGCCATCGCAATAGGGGCGGTAGGTGAACATGCCGCTGCGCCGGAACCCCGTGGCCACGAGGCCCGAATACACATCGCTCTGGATCAGGTGGCTGGGCGTGGCGACCTGCGAACGCGCCTGCCGGTCCGGCAGGTAGCTGCACGGGTAGGGCGCTGTCGCATAGAACTGCAAGGTCTGCAGCGGCAGGTCGTTGAGTTGCGTCATGCCATGGGCGAGGGGTGGGGCAACAGTTGGTTCCAGTATACGGGCTCGAAACGCCAGGTGCCGCCCGGAAGGTCTTGCGCCGCGGCGATCTTGCCCAGGAACTCGCTGCGCGGGATCTCGCGCGCCCCCATCGACGCCAGGTGGCGCGTGTTCTGCTGGCAGTCGATCAGCGCCACGCCGTGCACGCGGCAAATCGCCACCAGCGCCGCCAGCGCGATCTTGGAGGCATCGGTCGCATGCGCGAACATCGACTCGCCGAACACCGCGCGCCCGAGCGCCACGCAGTACAGGCCACCCACCAGCCGCCCATCGACCCAGGTCTCCACGCTGTGGGCCGAGCCCGCCGCATGCAGCGCCTCGTAGGCACGCACCATGTCGGGCACGATCCAGGTGCCCGCCTGGCCCTCGCGCGGCGTGGACGAGCAGGCGCGTATCACCTGGCCGAAGGCCGTGTCCACCCGCACCTCGCAGTGGCTGCTGGAGGCGAATTTCTGCAGCGTCTTGCGCAGCGAGCGGTGCAGCCGGAACTCGGCCACCGGCAGCACCATGCGCGGGTCTGGCGCCCACCACAGGATGGGCTGGCCCTCGCTGAACCAGGGGAAGGTGCCCTGCCCGTAGGCCGCCTTGAGGTGTTTCACATCCAGCGCGCCCCCGGCGGCCAGCAGGCCGGGCGCCGGGTCGTCGGGGCCCCAGGCGCTCGCCGGGCTGGGGAAGGGGTCAAGGGGTTCCAGCCAGGGGAGTTGGGCGGGCATGGGGGCGAGGCAGGGATGCGAAGGAACGACGAATGAATGGTTGGATTGTGCGGCAAGCACCGCGGCTGACGCAGGCCCGTGGTGTTTGCGCTACTTGCGCCGGTACTCGCCCACAAAGCTCACGTTCATTCCGCCGCAGCCATCGTCCTCCTTCACGGCCAGGCCGCCGCGCTGCAGGGCCAGCGTGGCCGTGCAGCCGTCGCTGTCGTACGCCAGCAGCCCGTTGCGCAGGGTGCCTACGCCCCGTATCTCACCCACGTTGACTTGGCCATTGGCGGCGTTGGGGCCATACCAGACGGCGTCGCCCGCCAGGTAGACCTTGCCGTCCTGCAGGCCGACGACGGCCAGCGTGGCGCTGTCCTTGTCGGGCTTGCCCTGGAGGTAGCGCGTGTAGCTGCCATTCCACTGCGCACCGGGCCCGGTGGCGGGCGCCACGCTTCGCAGCAGCGCAATGCGGCCCGAGAACTCCTGGGCCAGGCAGCGCGCATCCTTGCACTGTGTGACTTCGTACGACTTGAGCCACTCGCGCTGCCACTGCACCAGCTGCGGCCGGGCTTTGGAGCGGGTGACTGCGTCCTTGAAGGCGGTGTTCAGCTGCTCGTCCAGCGCCGAGAGCGGGGCGTCCGAGCAGATCAGCTTTTCCATGGGCAACTTGGCCTTGGCGCAGTCGAAGCTGGCGGCGCTGGCCAGCGGGGCCAAGGCCATCAGCAGGGCGGCGGCAATACAGGGGCGCATCGTTCTGTTCAGGGGCATGGTGCGTGCAGTGGGCTGGATCGTGGTGAGCGGGCGGTATCCATCATACGAAGCTGCACGGGGGGGGCACTTTGTACTGCGCATCAGGGCGCAGGGTGCGCTTTGTACTAGAACAAAGAGCGGGAAGAGGGCGCGGCAGCCAATCGGAACTTGACACTCCGGGGCGCTGGACGCACCCTACGGCCCGCCGCAAATCTGCGCACTACACAACACAGGAGAGAACCAACATGATCAACAAGCGCCATTTCGTCACCACCATCGGCCTGGCGGGCGTGCTGCCCGCCACCAGCGCCATCGCAGCCCCCAATGCCAAGGCCGGCGTTGCCCAGCCCGTCTTGCTGACCGTGAGCGGTGCCGTCGGCAAGACCAACCGCGGCGCGCTCGACCCTGTCATCGACCAGATGATGGGCAAGCACAAGATCCAGTTCAGCAAGGCCTTCGCGTTCGACGCGGCCGCGCTGCAGCGCCTGCCCACGGTGACCATCAAGCCCACGCTGGAGTACGACAACAAGGTCCATACCCTGGAAGGCCCGTTGCTGGTCACCGTGCTCGAAGCCGCTGGCGTGCCGCGCGGCAGCAATGTGCAGCTGGGCCTGCGCGCCGTGGACGGCTACAACGTGGCCGTCAGCCTGGCCGATGCCGCGCAGTACCGCATGATCGTGGCCACGCGCCTGGACGGCCAGCCCATGGCGCTGGGCGGCCTGGGGCCACAGTGGGCCGTGTACGACGCGGACAACGTCGCGCCCTTCAAGGACAAGCCCGTGAAGGAGCGCTTTGCGCTGTGCCCCTGGGGCCTGTACCACATCGACGTGAAGGCGGCCTGAGCTGTAGGACTGCACCGGAAATCGCGGGCGTGCCCCCCGCGGCTGGCCTACCATCGCTGAGCATCCGAACACTGATGGAAGGCAATCCCCGTGGCAACCGTTCAAGAAGCCCGTGTCGTCAGCCAGCCCGTGGCGGTGGCGGCCAACACCGTCTATGACTTTGCCCACCGCATGGAGAACCTGCCGCTCTGGGCATCGGGCCTGGCTACAGGCATCGAGCAGCGCGATGGCCAGTGGTTCACCGATTCGCCCATGGGCAAGGTCCGGGTCGACATGGCGCCGCACAACCCCTTCGGCGTGCTCGACCACGACGTGACCTTGCCCGACGGAACCACGGTGCACAACGCCTTGCGCGTCACGCCGTGTGGTGGGCATGGCAGCCTGCTGAGCTTTGTGGTGCTGCGCTTCGAGGGCGTGGGCCAGGCCAATTTCGAGGCCGACGTGGCCCATGTGCGCAAGGATTTGGCGGCCCTCCAGCAACTGCTGGAGCGGCAGGCTTCCTGATGCCGCGGCTGGGCGGCTGCGAATGGCCTGAAGCCAGTCAATCCTTGTTGCGCGTCAGGTGGTTGAGCACCGCATCCGCCGAGTTGCCCACGGCCGCCACCGCGTCGCGCAGCTCCTGTTCGGAGCATTCGAGGGAGGTGGTCCAGGCGTGGATCTCGTGGTCCTGCGCCAGGCTGATGAAACGGCGGTCCGTATCGGCATCGTGCGGAATGTCGGGCATGGTGGAGGGCCTCGCGTTGGCGCCTGGCCTAGCGCTGCTTGTCGTCGGTCTCGCCCGTCACACCCGTGCCCTGGCGCGACGCCGGCTTGGGATCCGGGTGTTCTTCGATCGCGCCCAGCCGGTGGCCCGAGGGGTTGACCGCATCCAACGGGCCCACCCCCGGCTGTTCTCCGCCTGGGCGGTTGGCATAGGTCTCGCCCAGCGTGCCGGACGAGTCTTTCAAACCATACTGGTTGTGGCCGGGTTTCGGGGTGGTGCTGTCGGGCATGGCGTGCTCCTCGGGGAAGAAGCCTTGATGCTAGGGGCGCAGCGCACGGCGGGCTGTAGGACCCCATCGGCTACGCCGGTGCTCGCCGTCCTGCCCGGGCCGTGGCGACAGGGGGGGCGGCTCAAACGCGGCGCAGCACCACCACGGCGTAGGTGCAGTCTGCCGCCGTTTCGTTGCGGAACACGCAGTCCGCAGGCGGCCCCAGTTCCAGGCAGTCGCCGGCATCCATGGCATGCCGGGTGTCGCCCTCCATGAACACCAGCGAGCCTTGCAATACCCAGATCAGCTGCCGTTTCGCGGTGTAGGCAGCAGCCGGCATGGGCACCCGCGCACCGGCGGGCAGCAACACCTGCACCAGGTCCAGCGGCAGGTCGGAGGGGGGCGATACGTGCGTGCGCACATAGCCGGTCTGCGGGTCCGTCCACACGGGTTGGTCGGCCCGGCGCAGCAGCCGGCCCTCCTTGGCCTCGGCGCGGGCGATCAGCTGCGACATGCTCAGCCCGAACGCGCCCGACAGCCGTGCCAGCAGCGTCGCCGTGGGGCTCGATTCACCCCGCTCCAGCTTGTGCACCATGGCCCGCGACACGCCGGAGTGCGCCGCCAGATCGGTCAGCGACCAGCCCCGGCCCTCGCGCTCGATGCGCACACGGGCGCCAATGCGCTGGCTCAGGCTATCGACTGCTAAATCTACTTTGGTGGACATGTGTTTTATCATGGTGGACAATAATCCACCAAAATACCTTATTCGTCCATCATAGTGGATGGAAAGCCGTGCAACCCCTGACAGCCAAGCCATGACCCTGCAGATACGCGATGCCCACACGGGCGACATCGAAGGCATCCTTGCCATCTACAACGACGCCGTGGCCAACACCACCGCCATCTGGAACGAAACCCTGGTGGACGCAGCCAACCGCGCCGCCTGGCTGGCCGACCGCCAGCGCCTGGGCTACCCCGTGCTCGTCGCCATCGACGACCAGGGTGCCGTGGCCGGCTACGCCTCGTTTGGCGACTGGCGCGCCTTTGACGGCTACCGCCACACCGTCGAGCATTCCGTCTACGTGCACCAGAACGCCCGCGGCGCAGGCCTGGGCAAGCTGCTGATGCAGGCCCTTATCGAGCGCGCCCGCGCCATCGGCAAGCACGTCATGGTCGCCGGCATCGAGGCCGGCAACACCGTATCGATCCAGCTGCACGAGCGCCTGGGCTTCACCCAGGTGGGCCTGCTGCCCGAAGTGGGCACCAAGTTCGGCCAGTGGCTGGACCTGGCCTTTTTGCAGCTCAAGCTCGATGCGCGCACCGATCCCGATGGGGCAGGGCGCGGCGGTTGACCGCCCCGCTTGGCCGGCGCTTCTTTCTCTGCGGCCGAGCGCGGCCGCTGCAGCGTGGGCCAGCACTGAAAAATGGGCTCAGATCCATTTCCCCGTGCATATTGGCACCATGTGATCTGCCTTTTCATGTCTTGCGTTGAAACCAAACGCTGTGACTCGCAGATTGCAGTGGAAAATGCCTGAAGGGCGTGGCCGCAGATAATGGTATCCGGAGGCATTGAAAATACCGGTGGTCCATTGGATTCAACCGCTCGGCGAGAGACTCTGGTTTTGCCTGCCGGTGTTTGCTAAGGGATGGTTTGCCCGCAAAGGCCCTGCACATGCGGCCCTCATGCCTTTCGGGCGGTGGCCGGGCGCCGCTCTTGGTGCCATCTGTGCTGCTTTGTCCAGATCAAAGTCCACCCATTTCACTATTTTCTACCGCCAGTGCCTGCTGGTTGCCTTGGTTTTCTCTTTGGTGGCGATGGTCGATCGGGTGAATTATGCTGGCTCGGATTGAATCGTATCAAATGGTACCCGTTGTTATGAGAAGACTTCGCATTTGATTTTCAAAAACCAAGCGCCTACATTTCCCCCTCCCCTGTAAGTCCCCCAGAGGACACGCAGGTTCTTTCAAATCAGGGAGGGTATGAAAATGGCGGTAGCGGTACAGCGGTCGGTATGGGCGGTAGAGATGCTTGTTCTTGCATCCTTGGCTGCCTGCGGTGGGTCCGGCAACGGGGACGAAGCCCCTGCGCTGCAGCAGGGCAGGGCCGTATCGGCCGCGGTGCAAGGGCCTGACGCCACCCAGGCCGCGGCGGCGGCCATTCCTGATGCTGTGGCCGTGGTGCCGTTGCAGGGCGGTGTCGACGACATCGCCCCGTCTGCGCCCCACAGCGTCAGCGCAAGCGCCACTGCGGATGGCCGGGTGGCGCTTTCCTGGTTGCCTGCCAGCGACAACGTGGGTGTCGCCAGCTACCACGTCTGGCGCGACGGCCAGCCCCTGCACAGCGTCAACGGCAGTACCACGGCCTATACCGACAGCTCACTCGCCAGCGCGACCACCTATGTGTACCGCGTCAGCGCCGCGGATGCGGCAGGCAACAGCTCGCCCCAGAGCGTCGAATACAGTGTGACCACGGCCAAGGCGGTGCCAGCAGGCGAGAACGAAGTGCCCGCCGCGCAGGGCGGCGAGCGCATTGCCGCAACCACCAGCGTGCGGACCGTGCAGGCCGCGCTGGTGCCGCGCGAGCCCGACACCAGCTCGCCCACCAACCCTCCCGACCTGGTGGCGCACAGCCGCACCGAATCGAGCCTGGTGCTGCAATGGCGCGAAAGCACCGACAACGTGGGCGTGGTGGGCTACGACGTGTTCAAGAACGCCGTGTGGGTGGGCGGCACATCGGGCCGCGAATTTTCCTTTCGCAACCTGGCGCCAGCCAGCCGCTATGAGTTCAGCGTCAGGGCTTATGACGCGGCCGGCAACCGGTCTGCCGCCACCACTGTGACCACAGCAACGCTGGGCGGCGCGAGCCCGGTCGACATCGTTGCGCCCACCATCCCGGCCGGCGTGACCACCGGGGCGGTCACATCGTCCAGCGTGGTCGTGCAATGGAAGGCCAGCAGTGACGCCACCGGGGTGGTCGGGTACGAGCTGTACCAAAACGGAATATCGACCGGTGAAGTGACCCGCCAGACCAGCTACACCTACGGCGACCTGGCCGCCGGCACGGCCTACAGCTTTGCCGTCAAGGCCTTCGATGCCGCGGGCAACAAATCCGCGGCCAGCGCCCCGATCAGCGTGCGCACCACCCCCGCAACGGTGCTCACGGCCAGGTGGATCGCTGGCGGCGTCGTGATCGAAGGGCGCAACCCCTGGAACGAAAACCCCATGATGTTCTGGGACGACGTGGCCACCGCCTTCGCCGCGTCGGGCCTGCCCGACGGTGCTGAAGTGCCCGCCGGTGCGGACAAGCTCTACGGTGCCAGCAGCACCGTGGTGGCGTCGCGCTTCAAGTACCAGCGCACCAGCGAAACCCGCTCCGGCGAAGCGGGCGTGGTGTATGCCGCCACCGGGCACAAGCCGGTGCTCAGCTACCCCAACTACAACGGCCCCGCACGCACCTTCAACAAGATGTATGTGTCGTGGTGGTACAAGCCCTCGGTCTCGCCCGGGGCGGAAGGCGCATCCAACAAATTCATCCGCCTGTGGGACAACGGCAACGGCTATGGCACCCGCATCTCCTGGACCCAGATGCACATGACCTGCGCCGTGCCTGCCGACTACAAGCCCGAAGTCAGCTGGGGCAACTGGTGGGACAAGGGCGGTGTGGCCGGTCGGTGGAACCGGCATGAGGTGGAGGTAGACCTGTCGGTGCCGCACGTGCGCACCTGGGTCAACGGCGTGGCCGGGCACAACCACCCCTGTGTGAAGAGTGCGGACTATGCCAACTCACCCATCCGCATCGGGCTCATTGGTTTCGACCACGGCGGCTACGCCGACAACACCCACGGCTACGACACCATGAAAACAGCCATGGACGACATCTACATCGCCAACAGCCCTGCACGTGTGGAACTGTCGGACAGCCCCACCTGGTCCACCGCCAGCCACCGCGAAGTGCTGCCCGTCAAAAGCTGGGCGCCCAACCGCATCGAGCTAGGCCAGGTGCGCGGCGTGCTCAAGGGCGCCGCAAAGCTGTATGTCTACGTGGTCGCGCCGGACGGCAGCGTCAACGCCAACGGCATGGCGTTGAGCTGCGGCAGCGGCACGGCCTGCCCGTAAGCAAGGCCTTGGAGTGTGCCGAGCGTGCCGCCCTTCTGCCCTTCTATAGTTAGAAGGCGGCCGCTTCGCGATTGCCAGGCGCCGCCTCAGTCGTCTTCCTGGGCGCTGATGTCGGGAAAGAGAACTTCGGTGAATCCGAACTGCGTGAAGTCCCGCACCCGCATCGGGTACAGCTTGCCAATCAGGTGGTCGCACTCGTGCTGCACCACCCGGGCGTGGAAGCCATCCACCGTGCGGTCGATCGGGTCGCCATACAGATCGAACCCCGCGTAGCGGATGCGCGACCAGCGCGGCACCTTGCCGCGCAGGCCCGGCACCGACAGGCAGCCCTCCCAGTCCTCTTCTTCCGCATCCCCCAGCGGCGTGATCACCGGGTTGATCAGCACCGTGGGCGGCACGATGGGCCGGTCTGGGTAGCGCGGGTTGCGGTCGTTGGAGCCGAAGATCACCAACTGCAGGTCCACCCCGATCTGGGGCGCCGCCAGCCCTGCGCCGTTGACGGACTGCATCGTCTCCAGCATGTCGCGCACCAGCAGGTGCAGCTCGTCCGTATCGAACGCGGTCACGGGCTGGGCCACGCGCAGCAGGCGCGGGTCGCCCATCTTCAGGATGGTGTGGATGGTCATGGATGGCGTGGGAAGAAAGAATGCGATGCTGGTCATCGCGGTCAGCAGCAGCCACACATCATGCCGCAACGTCGACAGCCCCGCCGCCGTAGGGCGAGGCTGGCGGCGACCCCGCACAGCGCCAAAACTTTCCTCCAGATTGCACGCAACAGCACCCGGACTGGAAAACGCCCGAATTTTGTGTATATAATCTAAGTCTTGTTCCTCGATAGCTCAGTCGGTAGAGCGCCGGACTGTTAATCCGTAGGTCCCTGGTTCGAGCCCAGGTCGAGGAGCCAAGAATTCGCGTGCTGTGCCCCGCTGCAATCGGGCACACCACCGGCAAGCCGTGAGCAAGCTTGCCACCACCGCAGCACACCATCATTGTTGATGTCGTCAGTACCGATCATTCCTCGATAGCTCAGTCGGTAGAGCGCCGGACTGTTAATCCGTAGGTCCCTGGTTCGAGCCCAGGTCGAGGAGCCATTCATTGGCAGTACAAAGGCTACCCTTCGGGGTGGCCTTTTTGCTTTGTGCGTCTCACATTGATGGGGTTGATGCGATGCACATCATCGGTTGATGGCTGCGGGCATCGTGGGTCGGTGAGGTTCGGCGGGTTCGGCGGCGAGGTTGTTGAGGTGCAAGGCTCAGCGGACTGCTCGGGGCTGCGAACCCTCGGCTATGGGCTGATGATGGCCGGCATTGGCGAGTGCTATGTGTAGGTGTCGCGGGCTTCGATGTGGGGTGGCCTGGTCGGTGCTCATTGAGGCGATTGATGGCGCGCGGATTGATGGCCTGAACATCGATGGTGGCTATGGTGCACAGCAACCAGACTCCGCAAACGACTCATTTCCCCTTCACAGCATGGTGGGCGATTTGCCGTTGAGACCGGCAGCGATTGGGGTTACCCCTTGCCACATCAGCTTCGCAATCGTCACGTGGAACGGTAGACTGATGTCAGGTGGATCAAGGCGTGAGGCCGTTGTTCACTCAGGGCCCTGAGAAAGCCCGGGGCCGCAACTCGTGTGGCTTA
This sequence comes from Acidovorax sp. GW821-FHT10A04, assembly GCF_059415825.1. Taxonomy (NCBI): domain Bacteria; kingdom Pseudomonadati; phylum Pseudomonadota; class Betaproteobacteria; order Burkholderiales; family Comamonadaceae; genus Acidovorax; species Acidovorax sp. GW821-FHT10A04. Next base: position 4,681 of record NZ_JBWKNZ010000026.1, on the reverse strand, counting down.
AGGTGATTGAAGGCAAGGAGTGCGGATGGACTTCTGCACCAACCTTAGTCGTCATGAGCTGAAAGTCGGAAGCCATCCTAGGCAAGCGGAAGACTAGCGCCCGGCACGGCGCGATATAAATGCCAACCCTCATGAAGTTGGCGAGCTCGCCGGCGAGAACCTGGAGTCATCCATGCTCAAGCTGAGTGTGCAGTATGGAAAGCTGAAGATCGCGGTGGCAGTTCCTGCCGTTGTGGTCCTCGCGATCCTTTCAATGCTGCTTTAGTAGTAAGGGGTGGGGAGCAATCTCCACCCCCGAACCTGATGACGATTCAGGGCCTTTACTTCAATTCCGCTCGACGTCAAAGCATGCAACGGTAGGGCTGTGGTCCGCAGTACTTAGCTCAAATGGCAAAGGTAGAGCGGTCCTTGTCAGCAATCCACACAGGTGCACGGCCCCTTCCTGTCCAGGTCGCACCCGTGGCGGGATCGCGGTATTTCGCCTCTACCTTCGTACCTTTGGCGCTGGAAGCCTTCCTGGCCTTGCCGCCCCCGAACACATCCTCAGAAGTCAGCCCGAACTCAGCGATGAGAGCCCGTGCTTCCGCGACAGCGCTTGCGACTTCTGCCTTGCGGGTCTCCTCGATGAGTCGGTCAAGTTCGGCTTTGCGGGCGATGAGTGCTTTGTAGTTGGACATATGAGAACTTTTGAGATGTGAGTATGTGTCCACTGCAGGGTGCTCCCGAATTTTGAACGAGCCTCCCCCAAATGGCTGCTGTTTAGTGTAGCGGTCTTTGCGAATGTATGGCTATGATACAAGCGGTTGCTTGTTCAAGTGATGGAGGGAGTTGTTGTGCCAAGAACGTTGGGGACTGCAGAGCTTGTTGAAATTGTCCGGGATCGAATTCAATTTCGAGATTTAAAAGAGATTTTGAAGGCTCAGGACTCTGCTACATCGGCAGGTGGCTGGCAGCAACTTATCCAGGAAATAGAGTCAAATCCGGCAAAAGGAGCAGCACTTACGAGATTAATGGCCGCGTCTTATACGGAAATAGCGCTTGCCGGATCAAAGGAAATCTATATATACCATCTTGAGGATGATGCGGTTCAGTCGGTAGCTAGTGCGTTTGGTGTAATGGCTGCCTCTGGAGTGTATGCGGAGGCTTTTCCGATGCCCGTCAACGCTACACAGCTCTCTGCGATGAATTCAGAGCACAAGCTGGCTAAGGTGATCGCAAGGGATAATGGTGATGTATCTCTTGTGTTCTGCGCAAAGCGAATTGTGCACGATAAAACAGAGTATCGTTTTGATCAAGTGACGGCTGCGGTGCGAGCAGCATTTCCAGGGTCTAGTAAGTTTATCGCAATTAATACTAAAGACTATCAAGTCTTCGATGTGGTCAATTTTCGAAAAAGCTTGAAGCGTCTTGAGGTGCTGATAGATCAGCCAGATAAATCAGTCGATAAAGACGATGTTGGTGAGCGAGCATTGAATATTCTTGGTCTTTTGTCCACAAGTTGTGCTGCGCTGAATTCAATATATGAACTGAATGCGCCTTTGAACTTGTTTAATTGTATTGGAGGAATATATAATAAGGCGGGCGAAGGGAGAATTCAGAAAATTGCTTTTCGCGCTCCCTCGAAATCAATGAAGAAGGAGTCTGTCAACTCTGGGGATGATTTGCGCAACGAGGAATATCATGAAGCTGGTGTCGGAAAGGTGGGAACTATTGCGCCCTATGACATCACGGTGACGTGGGCCAATTTAGGTAACGCCGGTGCAGCCTCGTTACGTGTACATGCTCCTGTTGCCAGTTTGTCCACGGCAGGCGCATATGTGAGAACGGCGCGTCTGGTGGATGGAAAAACAGATAGAACAGTAATTGCTGCCATCAATAAGCTTGTAAGCTACTCTACATAAATGGATCTGGAAGCCTCGATCGATCAAATAATCGCAATATTTGGCGATGGGGAGGAGTGCGCGATTGCAAGAGGGCTTGTCAAGTTTTTGGAGGATAAGCCGGCTACAAAGCATATTAACCTGGGGCTGTTGCGCCAAATTTCTGCGCCCCAGCGCTTTGCTGACAACTCTATGTTGAGGGTGTTGCAATTTTATGCTGGCGATGATTATCCTCTTTTGGAAATAAAATTTGAATATCTGCATGAAGATGAACTGCGGGATATAACCAAAGAGGAGGCGCGAAATGTGGCTGAATCAATGATAAATCCGTTCACTGGGCTTGTAGATGCGGATTCTGCTAAGAATCTTTTGATATATTTCCAGCCAAAGAACATTCATGAGTAATATGGGAATTTCTTTGGAGGCGCTTAAGGCCTTGGGGGTAATTGATCCGCTTATTGCTGGGTTTCTTAGTCGTGCAACTGTGAAGAACTATAGCGATTTTCTGGCTGCGCTCTATGATGACATAAAGTCTGCAACCATCCAGGTAACTAGGGATAAGCATCATATTACTACCGAATCTGAGGACGCTACCACAAGCAGAATATCAATGTTCCTGCGTGGTGCTGGCTATTCATGCGACTGTGTGAGTTCGGGCGGGAATGTTGATATTGAAGTTAAAAGGGCCGGGCATCGCTGGATCGGAGAGGCTAAGAAGTACACAAGCCTCACAGCAATTCAAGAAGGCTATCTCCAGCTCTCGTCTCGGTATACACCAGGCACTGACTCTGCGGGTGTATGTTATGGAGGGCTTCTTGCATATTTGAGAAAACCGGATGCTGCCACGAAAATGGGTAGCTGGAAGAAGAGGTTTGTTTCAAATTATAAAATACCACCGGGTTGCCAAATAGAAGCATGCGATAGGTTTGGTCCACTCGCTTTTCATAGTGAGCATATACATGAGTCCTATGGAACTCCATTTAAGGTTTGGCATGTATGTATACCTCTTTATCACGATCCTAAGGACAAAAGTGGACGAGCAACAAAGCAGCGAAGGACAACTAAAGCGGCCTCAGCCCCTAAAAAGCCAAAACCTCGAAGTTAGATAAACGAAGCTAGATTGAATAATCAGCTTACTTGCTGGCTCAAAACGGCGCCCGAGACACCGCCACGTCAGCACGCCCCTCGCCCTGGAAAACCACCGCACCGGTAGCTATACCATCACCGTGCACCACTCCCCGTGGCGCAGCACCTCGTAGTGATCGAACAGCAGCGGGGCAGCACCCGGTCACCCAGCTAGCTATTCCCGCGTGGCATGCGGAGCAGGGTTGAGTGTCTTGATGTGACCCGTCGAAGCGACGATTCGTCGATGGGTTGTCGTCGAGTCGTCAGGTCGTCGGGTGGACGCGGGGAGTTTTCCGGGCAGCTTGGGTCGTCATGGGCCAGCCTGACACAAGCATCGGCAGCAATGGAGTAAAGGTGCCGTCACACCTCTACAAGCTGGTCTATGACGCCACGACGAAGCGGGCCTGGGCACATTGGCAGCGGAACGAGGAAGGGGAGCGCGCAGGTCCACCCATCAGCTACCAGGAACTGGTGAAGCGCACCGGCATTGAGTTCCTACCAAGGCTCACGCCTCAGCATTGATCGCGGCGAAGATTGAATTTGAGCAAGCTGCGGTCTCGGCTACGATGGCTGCTATCGGCCAGAACCAGTCCTTCAGGAACCTGCCATGTTTCAACGAACCTTCCTCGTATCTGCTCTGCTGCTTGCTGGCTGCGGAGGTACTTCCGATATTCTTCAAGTTCAGATCCTCCCGTCCGAATACATCGCTGGCGCAGTGAAATCGCCTCTGGCAACATCCGTTGTGGACGAGGTCGTTCGGCTCAAGCCGAAAAATGTCCACATCTCCATGTGCCGTTCGACCCCCAATGCCAAGGTTATGCAGTTCAATCTTGAACTTCAAGCGCGGCACGATGCCAAGATTACGAGCGGCTTCTATGAGAACTGCCCGGAGACATGACATTGGAGCGGCCTCGGCGCGCCGACTATCGCATCGAGGCCGCGTCATCGCGTAGTTTCAACGACAGCAACCGGCCAGGAGCGGTCTTAGGCGAAGCCCGGTGCGACACATTCAAATCTTCATATGATTTACCTTGCAATCACCTCCGAGGGCCTCGCTCAGGCGCTGCGTGTAGCGAGGAATGATGACGCGGTATGGTGTGGTGCCGATGCGATTTCAGAGACAGCATGGGCCGCGTTACCCGCGCCGAATTGCACTCGCTTTGTTTACGAGTTAAGGGATCGGGTTTTGGTGGATGACGCTTTAAGCACCATCGAAGAGCATCACCCCGGGCAGACCATTTGGATCGAGGCGACATCTCCTGCATGACCTGGAGCGGCCAAAGGCGGACATTTCGATGAGCGATTTCACTGTCGTGAAAGAAGGGACGTGGCTGTACGACGGCACTGTGCCAACAGGGGTCCGTATTGTCAGCTGCTCGATTCGCTACGGATCGGGCGACTGGGAAGATCCACCCGAGATCCAAGAGGATCAAGCGGTTCCGGGATTCGACGTCCAGTGGGCTTCACCTACAACGCCGCGTGACTTTTGGAAGTATCCCTCTGCAGTGTTCCCCAAACTGCAAGATGCAATAGCTCACGCCGAACAAGCAGCGTGGGCCTCATCGACCTTGAAATGGAACCAGTTCTGACGTCCGCTATGGGCCGAGGCTGTGTGGAAACACCCACGAGCATACGGGCCAGCCCCATCTCGCAGCACTGAGCCTCATTTTCCACTA
>NZ_JBWKNZ010000025.1:0-40192 GCF_059415825.1 Acidovorax sp. GW821-FHT10A04 | reverse complement strand
AGCATCATCAAGGCCGGCGCCAAGCTGGTGGGCCACGATGCGGGCCCGGTGCGCGCGCCGCTGACGGACCTCAAGCCTGCCGAGCTGGAGCAGCTCAAGGCGCTGATCGACAAGCTCGGCCCGCAGTAAGCGCGCGCCCAGTCGCTCCCCAAACCCGCCTCAACCCCAAGGCCCCGCAAGAGGGTCGTCGACCACCTCTATCACCTCCGGAGACATCCACCATGTTCGTCAAGAAACACCTGCTGCTGCTCGCCAGCGCCTGCAGCCTCGCCTTTGCCGCATCGGCCCAGACGGCCACACCCGCCGCCTGGCCTGAAAAACCCGTGACCATCGTCGTGCCCTTCCCGGCCGGTGGTTCCACCGACATGGTGGCCCGGGCCATGGCCCTGCACATGGGCGAGAAGCTGGGGCAGAGCTTCGTGGTGGACAACCGCCCCGGTGCCACGGGCACGCTGGGTGCGGGCGCGGTCAAGCGCGCCGCACCCGATGGCTACACGCTGCTGGTGTCCTCGCTCGGTGCCTTCGTCGTGGCGCCGCACCTGCTCAAGAGCGTGCCGTACGACGCGCTCAAGGATTTCGACTACATCACCGTGCCCGTGCAGGCGCCCAACGTGCTGGTGGCCGCGCCCAACCAGAAGGCCCGCACCGTCAAGGAGGTCATCGCCCAGCTCAAGGCCAACCCCGGCAAGGTGAGCTTTGCGAGCTCGGGCAACGGCTCGTCGGACCACCTCTCGGCCGAAGTGTTCTGGCAGCAGAGTGGCACCGAAGGCCTGCACATCCCCTACAAGGGCGGTGCCCCGGCCATCAACGACCTGCTGGGCGGCCAGGTGGAGTTCTCGTTCCAGAACGTGAACGCCGTGCTGCAGCACATCCGCGGCGGCAAGCTGCATGCGATTGCCGTCACCGGCGACAAGCGCAGCCCCGTGCTGCCCGACGTGCCCACCCTGGCCGAGGCCGGCGTGGCCGGTGCCGAGGTGTACTCCTGGCAGGGCATGGCTGCGCCCAAGGGCCTGCCGCCAGCGCTCAAGAAGAAGCTCTCGGACGCCGCCATCGCCGCCATGAACGACCCCGCCGTGAAGAAGCGCATGCTCGACCAGGGCCTGGAGATCGTGGCCAGCACGCCCGAGGCCTTCACCGCCTACCAGGCACGCGAGTTCGCCCGTTGGAAGACGGTCATCGAAACCCGAAAAATCACCGCTGATTGAGCCTTGTCACGGGGCGCCTTTGCGCGCCCATCTTCGTTTCCAGACCACCATGACCACCTCTTCCATCCCTTCTGCCATCAGCACCCCTGTCGTCACCGAGCTGCGCGTGGTGCCCGTGGCGGGCCACGACAGCATGCTCATGAACCTGAGCGGCGCGCACGGCCCCTTCTTCACGCGCAACCTGATCATCCTGCGCGACAGCGCGGGCAACACCGGGGTGGGCGAGGTGCCCGGCGGCGAGAAGATCCGCCAGACCATCGAGGACGCCCGCCCGCTGATCGTGGGCCGGCCCATCGGCCACCACAACGCCGTGCTCAACGCCATGCGCGCCCAGTTCGCCGACCGCGATGCGGGCGGGCGCGGCCTGCAGACCTTCGACCTGCGCATCACCATCCACGCCGTGACGGCGGTGGAGTCGGCCTTCCTCGATCTGCTGGGCCAGCACCTGAACGTGCCCGTGGCCGCGCTGCTGGGCGATGGCGTGCAGCGCGAGGCGGTGCAGATGCTGGGCTACCTGTTCTACGTGGGCGACCGCGCAAAGACCGACCTGGCCTACCGCACCGAGCCCGGCGCCGACAACGACTGGTTCCGCCTGCGCAACGAAAAGGCCATGTCGGCCGACGGCATCGTGCGCCTGGCCGAGGCCGCGTACGAGCGCTACGGCTTTGCCGACTTCAAGCTCAAGGGCGGCGTGCTGCGCGGCGAGGAAGAGGTCGAGGCGATTCGCGCGCTGCACGAACGCTTCCCGGAGGCGCGCGTGACGCTGGACCCCAACGGCGGCTGGCTGCTGAAAGATGCGGTGCGCATCACGCGCGACCTGCACGGCGTGATGGCCTATGCCGAAGACCCCTGCGGTGCCGAAGGCGTGTTCTCGGGCCGCGAGGTGATGGCCGAGTTCCGCCGTGCCACGGGCCTGCCCACCGCCACCAACATGGTGGCCACCGACTGGCGCGAAATGGCGCACAGCCTGGCCCTGCAGTCGGTGGACATCCCGCTGGCCGACCCGCACTTCTGGACCATGGCCGGATCGGTGCGCGTGGCGCAGATGTGCCAGGCCTTCGGCCTGACCTGGGGCTCGCATTCCAACAACCACTTCGACGTCTCGCTGGCCATGTTCACCCACGTGGGCGCCGCCGCCCCCGGCCGCGTGACCGCGATCGACACGCACTGGATCTGGCAGGACGGCGAGCGCCTGACGAAGGAGCCGTTCCAGATCAAGAACGGCTTTATCGAGTTGCCCAAGAAGCCTGGCCTGGGCGTGGAGCTGGACATGGACGAGGTGGAGCGCGCGCACCGCCTGTACCTTGAGCATGGCCTGGGGGCGCGCGACGATGCCATCGCCATGCAGTACCTGATCCCGGGCTGGAAGTTCAACAACAAGGCACCGTGCATGGTGCGCTGAGTTTCAGGCAAACGGATACGGCCCCTCGAACCGCCCGATGTGGCTCAGGTGGCTGACCATGCCGTGCAACGAATCCCGCAGGTGCAGCAGGCAGCCCGCAGGGCAGCATCCACGTGCCGGTGTGTCCGTACTGCGGAGTATGGGGAATGGACGCGCGCTGCTGAATACGGCCCAAGGTGTACGGGGCATGGGGACACCGTCGGTGTGCCTTGCGACGCGACGCATACGGCGCGGTTGGACAAGCGATGCTTGTCAAACCGGCAAGGGTAAGAGATAGTGGTGTCAGTGGAGTGCCCATAACACCAGGGAGCGGGTGATGCCAGAAACATCGGAAGATGCATTGCGTCCATTGATACTTGCCGTCGATGACTCTTCCGATAATCTGTGGGTGCTGTCCGGCCTGCTCAAGGACCAGTACCAGCTGAAGCTGGCAGGCTCGGGCGAAAAGGCCTTGCAGATTGCGCGCAGCATCCCAGCCCCCGACCTGATCCTGCTGGACGTGATGATGCCCGGCCTGTCGGGCTATGAGGTATGCCGCCAGCTCAAGGAGGCACCGGCCACGCGGCACATCCCCATCATCTTCCTGACCGCCATGTCCGGGACCGAGGACGAGAAAGTGGGGCTGGCACTGGGCGCGGCCGACTTCATCACCAAACCCATCAACCCGCCTATCGTGCTGGCGCGCGTGGCCACCCAGTTGCAGGCCAAGGCGGGCGCCGACTTCCTGCGCGACCAGAACCAGTTCCTGCAGACCGAGGTGCACAAGCGCACGCGTGAACTGGCTGCGATCCAGGACGTCACCATCCTGGCCATGGCGTCCCTGGCCGAGACCCGCGACAACGAGACCGGCAACCACATCCGCCGCACGCAGCACTACGTGCGGGCACTGGCCACGGCGCTGAAAGATCACCCGCGCTTCAGCGCGGAGCTGAACGACCACGTGATCGACATGCTCTACAAGTCGGCCCCCCTGCACGACATCGGCAAGGTCGGCATCCCGGACCGGATCCTGCTCAAGCCCGGGCGCTTCGAGCCGCATGAGTTCGAGGTGATGAAGACCCACACCACCCTGGGCCGCGACGCCATCCAGCATGCCGAGGACCAGCTGGGCATGCCGGTGGAGTTCCTGCAGTACGCCAAGGAGATCGCCTACGGCCACCAGGAGAAATGGGACGGCAGCGGCTACCCGCAGGGCCTGGCGGGCGAGGCGATTCCGCTGTCGGCGCGCATCATGGCCGTGGCCGACGTCTACGACGCGTTGATCAGCCGCCGCGTCTACAAGGAAGGCATGCCGCACGCGAAAGCCGTGGACATCATGCGCGAGGGCCGGGGCTCGCATTTCGACCCGGACATCCTGGACGCCTTCCTCGGCATGCTCGACGAGTTCCAGCGCATTGCGCAGAAGTTTGCCGACAGCGATGCGGACATGGCCGAGAAGGCCCGGCACCTGGAGCTGGCGATCACCTCGGCCAGCCCGCCCACGCCCTGAGCATGGCCTGGTCCGTGCGCCATCCATGACAGCCGTCGGCGGCCGGCCGGCGCGCCGGACTCCGCCCCGGCACACAGAGGAATGCGTTTCATGAATGCACTGGTACAGCACTACCACCGGTCTTCGCTGACCGCGAAGCTGGCGTTTGCTTTTTTCGTCATCCTCGTCATGACAGCCGTGCTCAGTGTGCTGGGCATGCAGACGGTGGCCCGCGTCAATAACGACATCCAGGCCATGTATGAAAAGGATCTGCAGGGCATCTCCAACGCCCGCGCGATCCAGTTCCACTATGCCAGCATGGGCCGCTACCTGCGCAACGCCCTGCTCACCACCGAGGCGGCCGACCGGGCACAGGCCCTGGAGAAGCTGGACCAATCGCACCGTGACATCATGCGCGAGCTCGGTGAACTGCGCGGGCGCATCATCCGCGAAGACAACACGCGCAACCTGCTGACCTTCGAGCAGAACTATGCGGTGTACCGCAAGAGCGTCGAGCAGTTGCTGGAGCTCGCCAACCAGGGGCAACTGGAGGAGGCGCGCAGGCGGGCCGCCAGCCGGGAGTTCGGTGTGGTGGGGGACACCGTGGCGCAGTCGATGGAAGCCGTGGCCGCCACCAAGGAGGACGGCGCACGCTCCACTCTCAGGTCGGTGCAGGAGCAGGCACAGCAGACGCGGCTGCACGGCGGCGTGCTACTGGCCGGGGGGGCGCTATTCAGCGTGCTTTTTGCGTGGCTGATCGCCCGGTCCATCCGTGTGCCGGCCTTCGAGCTGCGCACGGCGGTGGAGCGCATTGCCGACGGGGACCTGCAGCAGGAGGTACCCCATACCTCGTACCTCAACGACCTGGGCGCCCTGGCGCGCGCCGTGGCCGTGCTGCAGCAGGGGGCCCGCGAGCTGGAGGTACAGCGCTGGGTGAAGACCCACACGGCATCCGTCTCGGTCGAACTGCAGTCGACCCGGTCCTTCGTCGAGCTGGCGCAGCGCTTTTTCGCACTCTCGGCACCGCTGCTGGACATAGGGCACGGGGTGCTCTATATCTACGAAAAGAACCAGCGCCGCCTGCGCCTCCTGACCGGCTTTGCCCACCGCGAACGCAAATCGCTGGAGCAGTACATCCAGCTCGGCCAGGGCCTGGTGGGGCAGTGCGCGCTGGAGCGCAGCGCCATCACGCTGCGGGAGCCCCCTGCCGACTACGTGCGTATCGGCTCCGCGCTCGGAGATGCCGCACCCAAGTGCATCTGCGTGCTGCCCATCCAGCGTGGCGACGAGCTGCTGGGGGTGCTCGAGATTGCCAGCTTCGAGGCCCTGACGTCCGCTCGCCAGGCCCTGCTGGACGCGCTGATGCCCGCGCTGGCCGCCAACCTGGAGATCCTGGAGCGCAACGTGGCCACCCACCGGCTGCTGGAGGAAACGCAGGCCCAGGCGAAGACCCTGGAGCAGCAGGCGCAGGAGCTGGCCGCGCAAAAGGATTCCATTGCTGCCACCGAGGCCTGGTACCACGGCATCATCGAATCCGCCCCCGATGGCCTGATGGTCACGGACGAGCACGGCACGGTGATCATGGTCAATCCGCGCATGCTCGATCTGTTTGGCTATGCGGAGCACGAACTGGTGGGCCAGCCCATGGAAATCCTGGTGCCGCACGCCATTCGCGGCCGGCACCCGGCGCTGCGCGAGGGTTTCCTGGCGGTCGGGCTGCCCCGCAACATGGGCGGCAACAACGCCAGCCTGAAAGGCGTGCGCAAGGATGGCAGCGAATTCCCGGTGGAGGTCGGCCTGTCGCGCCTGCCGGCCGTTGGCGGGCATGGCGTCTGCGTATGCGCCTCGGTGCGCGACGTGACCGAGCGCAACCGGGTGGAGCAGGAAGTGCGCAACAGCCAGCGCCAGATCCGTACCCTGGTGGACAGCATCGGTTCCATCATCACCCTCAAGGACCGCGAAGGCCGCTACCAGTTGCTGAATGCAACCTATGCGAAATACATGGGCGTCAGCGAGAGCGAAGTGCTTGGAAAGAGCGCGCACGACCTGTGGCCCAGGGACATGGCCGACAAGATCGTTGCGGTGGAGGGCCGGGTGCTGAACGGGGGGGAGGCCATCACCTACGAGGAGATCATTCCCAACGCCGACGGCACGGAGCGGCGTTCGTTCATGACCACGAAGACACCGCTGGTCAACGAGGCCGGTGAGATCTACGGCATCTGCGGCATTGCCACCGACATCACCGAGCACAAGAAGTCCCAGGAGGCCATGCGCCAGGCCAACGCCGAGCAGACCGCGATGTTCGAGGCCACCACGCTGGGCATCGCCTTCATCAGGGACCGTGTTGTCGTGCGCGGCAACAGCCAGCTCGACGCCCTGTTCGGCACCGGGCAACTGGGCCAGTCCCCCCGTTCCTGGTATGCGACCGAAGAAGCCTTCAAGCAAGGGCTCAGCGAAATCAACGAGCAACTGTCCCGCGGCGAAAAACACCACCGCGAGGAGGAACTGGTGCGGGCCGATGGCACGCGCTTCTGGTGTCAGATCAGCGGCGCGGCCATCGACCCGGGCGACCTGGACAAGGGCACGGTGTGGATGCTGCTGGACGTGACCGGGCGCAAGGAGGCCGAGCAGGAAGTGCAGCGCAGCCGCCAGTTCATGGAGGCCGTGCTGGAAAACATCAACTCCGCCATCTACGTCAAGGATGTGCAGGGCGCTTACACCTACGTGAACTCCGACTGGGAGCGTGCGACCGGCCTGGCGCGGGCGCAGGTGCTGGGGCACTCGGCCATCGATGTGCACCCGTCCGGGCGCGGCCAGTCCTACCATGCACTGGACATGCAGGCCCTGGAGGCAGGGCAGCTCCTGGTCACCGAAGAGGTGGCGGGCGAGGATGGCGAAGAGCGCCACTTCCAGGTCACCAAGGTGCCGATGCGCCAGGGAGAGGAGATTTCCGGCCTGTGCAGCATTGCCTTCGACGTGACGGACCGCAAGAAGTCGGAAGAGGACATCCGGCGGGCCAAGGAAATGGCGGAGGACGCGACCCGCGCCAAGAGCGAGTTCCTGGCCAACATGAGCCACGAGATCCGCACGCCGATGAACGCCATCATCGGCATGTCGCACCTGGCCCTGCAGACGGCGCTGGACAACAAGCAGCGCAACTACATCGAGAAGGTCAACCGGGCGGCCGAGAGCCTGCTGGGCATCATCAACGACATCCTCGACTTCTCCAAGATCGAAGCCGGCAAGATGTCCATGGAGCAGGTCGATTTCCGCCTGGAGGATGTGCTCGACCACGTGGCCAACCTGATCGGCATGAAGGCCGAGGACAAGGGGCTGGAGCTGTTGTTCAGCACCGCAGACGACGTGCCCACCGCGCTGGTCGGTGATCCGCTGCGCCTGGGCCAGATCCTGGCCAACCTGGGCAGCAATGCAGTGAAGTTCGCGGAGCAGGGAGAGATCGTGCTGGGGATCGAGCTGATTGGCCAGCAGGGCGAGCCAGGTGGTGAGGTCGAGCTGCACTTCTGGGTCAAGGACTCGGGCATCGGCATGACGCCCGAGCAGTGCGCCCGGCTGTTCCAGTCGTTCAGCCAGGCCGACAGCTCCACCACCCGCCGCTATGGGGGCACGGGCCTCGGTCTGGCGATCTCCAAGACCCTGGTGGAAATGATGCAGGGGCGCATCTGGGTGGAGAGCACGGTGGGGCAGGGCTCGACCTTCCACTTCCATGTGCATTTCGGCCTGCAGGCGCAGCCCATGCCCCGGCGGATGTTCGACGCCAATGAACTGCTGGGCCTGAGCGTACTGGTGGTCGATGACAACGCCACCGCCCGCGAGATCCTGTCGACCATGGCGCGCCGCTTCGGCCTGGAGGTGGACACGGCCCGCGATGGCGAGGAAGGGCTGCGCATGGTGGAGGGCGCCGACAGCCGCTCGCTGGCATACGACCTGGTGCTGATGGACTGGAAGATGCCCCGCATGGATGGCGCCGAGACCGTGCGCCGCATGCAGGCACTTAAGGGGGGCGCCGCCCCGGCGGTGATCATGGTGACCGCCTTCGGCCGCGAAGAGGCCATGAACGCGGTGCACAGCCGGGGCGCCAGGGTGAACGCAGTGCTCACCAAGCCGGTCACGGCTTCGACGCTGCTCGAGGCCGTGGGCGAAGCGCTGGGCCGCGGGCGCGTGGTGTCGGACCGGGTGGCGAGCCGGGCCCAGGGCCAGACCGAGCACCTGCAGCAGCTCAAGGGTGCGCGCGTGCTGCTGGTTGAAGACAATGCACTCAACCAGGAACTGGCCATGGAGCTGCTGCGCCAGGCGGGCATGGAAGTGGTGCTGGCCAACAACGGCCAGGAGGCGCTGGACCTGCTCGCTGCGGACCCCCGGTTCGACGGTGTGCTCATGGATTGCCAGATGCCCGTGATGGACGGCTACACAGCCACCCGCCACCTGCGCTCGCTGCCGCAGTTCGCCGACCTGCCCATCATCGCCATGACGGCCAACGCCATGGCCGGTGACCGGGAGAAGGTGATCGAGGCCGGCATGGTGGACCACATCCCCAAGCCCCTGCGCGTGGAGGAGATGTTTGCCTGCATGGCGCGCTGGATCCAGCCGGCCGTGCCCGCCACTGCGGCTTCTGCCATTGCAGTGCACGGCCAGGTTCCCGGCCAAGGCGTCAAGGCGGCCGATCCCGACCTGCCGCAGTTGCCTGGAGTGGACCAGGCCGTAGGGCTCGGCATCGTTCAGAACGACCGGCGACTGTACCGGCGCCTGCTGGGCATGTTCCTCGAGGAATACACCGGATTCGGCCAAACCGCCGCTGATGCCTTGCAGCAGGGCGACTGGCCGCTGGCTACGCGGCTGGCCCACACCCTCAAGGGCGCGGCAGGCACCATCGGTGCCCGGCAGCTCGCATCGGCCGCGGGGGCGCTGGAGGCGGAAGGTGCCCACGGGGCGCGCGCGCCTGTGGCCGGGCAACTGCTGGCCGAGGTGGATGCGCTGTTGCGTCCATTGATCGAGGCATTGCAGGCGTCCGGCCTGGGCACCGCAGCCGGCACCGTGCAGGCCGCACCTGCCGCTGCCGTGGCGCGTTCCGCCGAGAGCGAGGCCTTGCTGGCGCGTTTGCGCAAGCTGCTGGGGGACAGCGACGCGGACGCGGGCGACGTGCTGGAAGCCCTGGTGGCACGGCTGGCCGTGGATGGTGACCCGCTTGCCGATGCCCTGTCTGCCGTGAACCGGGCCATCGAGCGCATCGATTTCGATCGCGCTCTGGAGGCGCTGGGGGCCCTGGCCCCTGCGCACCCCGGCTGAGTGCCGCCAAAGGGCCCGCGCATGCAATCCATTGCCTGGTTTCTGGCCTTCACACTGGCAGCGGGCAGCGCCTTCGGCCGCACGCTGCAGGAGATCGAGCGCAGCCGCGAGCTGCGCATCTGTGTGGCAGGGTCCAGCGCCGACAACTACCGGTTGGATGGCGAAGATTTTGCGCGCTACCTGGGTGTTGAGGCCCGCACGGTGACGCTTGCCCGGTGGGACCAGCAGTTCCACAACGCACAGGGCGTGACCGTGCAGGGCGAGCGCTACGAAGCCGCGCTGCTGGCCACGGGAAAGTGCGACCTGTACCCCAACGACCTGCACATCACCGACTGGCGCAAGACCAAGATGACCCTGGTGCCGTACTTCGCCACACGCAATGTCGTCGTCGCACGGCCCGAGATGCGCTCCGTTTTGCGCAGCGAGGCCGATCTCGCCGGGCGCAAGGCATCGGTCCAGGCCGGGACGGCCTACGAAGGGTGGTTGCAGGGATTCAACGCCGGCCTTGGGGAAAGCGCGCCCGTTGTCATCGAGACTGCCCCCACCGATCAGTCCATGCAGGCGGTGGCGCAGCGCCGGGCGGACTTCACCGTGATTGCGGCCGAATCGGCCTTCTACTGGGTGCGCAACGACCTCGACAACCTGGACGTACTGTTTGCGGTCGGCGAGGCCACCACTGCGGGTTGGGGCATTGCCTTCGCCGCCGCAGATCTGGAGCGGGCGCTGCAGCGCTATTTCAACGACAGCCGGCGCGTGGGGTCGAACCTGGATGTCTCCTGGCGCCGCAGGTACGGGGTGTCGCTGATGGAATACCAGTTGTTCTTCGCGTCGTTCGATGACGACGGGAGATGGCGCGAGCTGTGGATGGCCTGGATCATCCCCTTGGGGACGGGCCTTTCCGGGGTGTTGCTGGCGATGCTGTTCTGGGCCACGCGGCTGCGGCGCGAGGCGGGCCGGCACCAACTGACGCTCAAGGCCCTGCAGCAGAGCCACGACCAGTTGACCCGCGATGCCAGCCGGCGGCGCGCCGTGTCGGACCTGTTGCTCGCGCTGCAACAGGTGGGCACGCTGGCGGCCTTTGCGCGCATCGTTCTGCGGGAACTGGCGCGGCAGCTGCCCATGGGGCAGGCGCTGATGGTGCTGGTGGACGAAGACCGCAGCGTCCGCGCGCTGGCCCACTATGCGGGATCGGGGGCGACGGCGCAGCAGACCCTGTCGGAATGGCCGACGACGGCCGGCATGATCGAGCGCTGCGCCGCCACGGGCGAGCCCGTGCTCATCGAGGCCCCGGGGGCGGACTACCTGCGCATCCAGTCGGGCCTGGGGCATTGCACTCCCGCCGCAATCTACCTGTTGCCCATCAAGCAAGCAGGGCGCGTCTCGGCCATCATCGAGCTGGCCCTGACCGAGCCGTTCAGCCAGGAGCACCGTCTGTTGCTGATGGACATGGAGCCCATCGTGGCCGTGGGCATTCAGCGTTTTGTGGGTGAAGACGCCGCAGGGGCTGCTGCCGGCCCTGCCCGGCAAGTTGAGGGGGGGCAGGCACCATGAGCCATTTCACGGTTTCCAATGCGTCGACCATCGGCCAGGGCGCGCGCTGCCTGGTGGTGGACGATTTCGAGGCGATGCGCAAGGTCACCATCAACCAGCTGCGGCAAATGGGGGTGGAGCGCATCGAGTCCGCGCGCAACGGGGCCGAAGCGCTGCGCCTGCTCAAGGGCCAGCACTTCGACGTGGTGCTGTCGGACTGGAACATGCCCGTGATGACGGGCGTGGAGCTGCTGCAGGCCATGCGCGCGGACGAAAAGCTGTTTGCGATCCCCTTCGTGCTGATCACCGCCGAGGCGGAGCGCAAGCGCGTGGAAGAGGCCATCGCGATGGGCGTGACCTCCATGCTGCTCAAGCCCTACTCGCCCAAGCAGCTGGCGCAGCGCCTGGAAAAGGCCTTGCAATGGAAGCCCCGCGGCCCTGGCAACTTTGCGGGGGAGGAAATGCCCGCGCAGGCCTTGCCTGCACAGGGTGCTGCCGGCGCGCCATCCGCCGAGCCGCAGGAGGCTGCCCGACCGACGATACTGATCGTGGACGACACGCCCGACAACCTGCTGCTGCTGTCCCAGCTGTTCAAGGGCGAATACCGGGTACGGCTGGCGCAGACAGGTGCCAAGGCGATGGAGGTGCTGACATCCAACGACCCTCCCGACCTGGTGCTTCTGGACATCATGATGCCCGGCATGGATGGCTTCGAGGTCGCCCGGCTGATGCGCGAGCACCCCACGTCCGAGACCATTCCCATCATCTTCGTCACCGCCATGGCATCGGCCGATGCGCGCATCCGGGGGCTCGACCTGGGCGCCGTGGACTTCATCACCAAGCCCATCGACCCCGAGACGCTCAAGCCGCGCGTGCGCAATTTCATGCGCTACGTGCAGCTGCGCAAGGACCTGCAGGCCGAGTTCGACAGCATGGTCGAAACCGCCCAACTGCGCGAGGACGTCGAGCGCATCACCCGGCACGACATCAAGGCGCCGCTGGCCGGGGCGCTGGGCCTGGTGCAGGCGCTGATCGAGGACGACTCGGTCGGGCGCCGCCAGGTCGAGCAGTTGCGCCTGATGGAAGAAAGCGTGATGCAGGTGCTCAACATGATCAACCTGTCGTCCGAGCTGTACAAGATCGAATCCGGCCGCTTCGTTCTGCACGCGAAGCCCGTGCGCATCGGGGAGCTGCTGCGCCGCATCGCCGAGATGAACCGCGTGACCTTTGCCGAGAAAGGCCTGTCCATCGCGGTGGATGCGGACGTGGCGGTGGGGGAGGAGCCGCCCCTGGCGCTGGCGGATGCCACCCTGTGCTACTCGGTCTTCCAGAACCTGCTGAAAAACGCCTGCGAAGCCGCGCCGACCGACTCCCGCGTCTCCGTGCAGCTGCAGGACCAGGACCCCCTGCGCATCGCCATCAGCAACACCGGTGCCGTGCCGGTGGCCATCCGCAGCCGTTTCTTCGACAAGTTCGTGACCTCGGGCAAGGCCGATGGCACGGGCCTGGGCACCTACTCCGCGCAGTTGCTCGTACAGGCCCAGAACGGCAGCATTGAACTCGATGTGTCGGACGAGTCCAACACGACGCGGATCACCGTGGTGCTGCCGCGGGTCGCTGTTTGAGCGGGCGCTGCACAGTCAGAATGTCCAGCGCGCACTGAGCCGCGCGCTGCGTGGCTCCATGGGGTGTACATGGCGGCCCTCGATGCCTCCGCCCGTGCAGTCACCGCGCGCTGCTTCGCCCGCCGTGCACGATGCGTAGAGGTACTCGATGTCGTTGCCCTTCTTGCCGGCCAGGTTGAACACGTCCAGGCCCAGGGTGAGCTGCTTGCTTATCGCATAGCGCACGCCGGCATTGAGCACTGTGTTGGCACGCGAGCGCACGGAGTTGAGCGTGTCCAGCGCGCGCGGCCCCATATAGCGCAGGCGCAGCGAGGCGGTCAGCGGGCCCTGGGTGTAGACCGCGCCCACGGCCAGCACGCGCTCCAGTGCGTTGTCCACGTAATTGCCTTCGCCCTCGGGCGCCTCCCCGCGAAAGCGCGCGCGCGATACGGCGGCATCGGCTTCCAGGCGCCAGCGGGCGTGGGGCTTCCAGCGCACCGTGGTCTCGATGCCGCGCCGGTAGCTGGCGCGGCCCGGCTCGGTGGTGCCTGCATCGCCCACATACACCAGCTCGGAGTCGAGCTTGAGCTGCCACAGCGCCGTGGTGATGGTCAGGTCGTCGCCAGGCTGGTAGCGCCAGCCGATCTCGCTGCCCACGCCCTTGACCAGCGCGGGCACGCGGTCGGCCGGCAGCCCGCTTTGCGGGTCGGTCTGGATGGTGGCGCCGCGCACGTCGTTGCTGTGCGAGCCCACGCCCATGTTCAGGTACAGCTCATGCACGGGGGTGATGGCCCAGGCCAGCCCGGCCTTGGGGCTCACGAGCGCGTCGTGGCCGCTGCCGCTGTTGGCTGCGCCGTAGACGGCCTCGCGGCCCTGCACGTCGTAGCGCAGCAGGTCGCCACGCAAGCCCGCGTAGGCGCGCAGGCCCTCGGTGAAGCTCACGAACTGCTGCACATGCACCGACAGCATGTCCTGCGACACCCGGTCATTGCGCACGGTGGACAGGCGCTGGCGGGCGGCCGTGTTGTACAGGCCCACCTCGGCGATGCGGTCGCCGCGCCACTGTGCGCCAATGCTCAATACACCGTCCAGGCCGGCGATCCGGTTGGGCAGGCTGTGCGAGGCCTGGGCGCCGAACACGCGGCGCCGGTCCGACTGCTCGAACTGGTCACCGTTGACCGGGTCGCGCAGGAAGTAGGTGAAGTCGGAGAACAGATCGAACCGGTAGTCGATGGCATAGGCGCTGATCTGGGTCTGGCCCTCGGGCCCCTTGTCGAACCATTTGCCTGACAGGCTCAGGCGCCGGGTGCTGCCGCCGTCGGTGGGGTTGAGCGAGCCGAAGCGCGGCAGCTCGCCGCTGTCGATCAGGCGCTCGGGGATCTGGTCGGTGGCGTTCCAGCGGTTGCGGTAGGCCATGCCCGTCACGCTGAAACCCCGGCTGGGCGAGCCCTGCGCATAGCGCACCACGGCGTTGATCTTGCGCAGGCGCTCGGGCACATCCCAGGGGCCGTCGTTGCCTTCGAGCTCGATGGCGCCCAGCCAGGTCTGGTCGTCCCGGGTGCGCGAGCCGGCCGCCAGCAGGCGGCGCAGGTGGTTGGGCCCCAGGGTCACCTCGGCGAACGGAGCATCGAGCGCGCTCACGTAGTCGAGCGAGGCGCTGCCCGCCACGGAGAAGTCGCCGCTGTCGGCGAAGTAGGGCCCTTTGCGGTACCGCACGCCCGAGACCAGGTCGGGAATCAGGAAGTTCAGGTCGGCAAAACCCTGGCCGTGGCCGTGCGTCGGCATGTTGACCGGCATGCCGTCCACCGTGACCGAGAAGTCGGTGCCGTGGTCCAGGTTGAAGCCGCGCAGAAAGTACTGGTTGGCCTTGCCGTCGCCCGAGTGCTGGGTGGCCACCACCCCGGGCACGGCCTCGACGATGTCGCCGGGGCGCAGCTTGGGGCGCGCCTGGAACGACTCCCGCTCCACCGCACCCTCGCTGGCGCTGTCGGCCAGGCCGATGGTCACGTCCCTGGGGCCGCGCACATCGACCTCGGGCAGGTGCGTGGGCTGTTGTTGGGCCCAGGCCGCCGTGGTGGCCATGCTGGCCACCAGAATGCCGAGCGCCAGGGGGCGCGGCGTTGCCGTGCGAGAGCGCTTTTTCTTCTTCATGTCTGCCTTTTCATTGTCCAGGAGTCCTGCCGCGCAGGCTCCCGGCCACACCCTCAGCCAGAGAACGCCACGCGCTGCACCGTCCAGTACAGCGAGAGCACGATCAGTGCCACCGAGCCGCCCTTGACCACCACGGTGCGGTAGCCCGACCAACGCGCCAGCAGCAGGGAGACGCCGCACCAGACAGCGACCACCATGAGCTGCCCGACCTCCACCCCGAGGTTGAACCCCGCCAGCGCCCAGACCAGCAGGCCGCCAGAGACGCCGGCCTCGACCAGCGCGCCCGAGAACCCCAGCCCATGCACGAGGCCAAAGCACAGCGCCAGCAGATCGCTGCGCAGCCCCTTCACCGGGAACAGGTTGAGCAATGCCGAGACGCCGATGCTGATGGCAATCGCCGGCTCGACCCAGTTGCCCGAGACGGTGACCCAGCCCAGGCCTGCCAGCACCAGCGTGACCGAATGGCCCAGCGTGAAGCTGGTCACGGTGAGCAGCAGCGCCTTGAGGCCGCCCCACGGCCCGGCGGCCGCCGTGGCCTGCGCCGCGCCCTGGCGGCGCAGCAGCGTGATCGGCAGCAGCAGGGCCAGCAGAAAGGCTAGGTGGTCATAGCCTTCGAGGATGTGGTGCACGCCCTCCGAGACAAAGTGCAGCAGTGTGGCCGGGCCGCTGCGGGCCGTTGCAGCCTCGGGTGTGGCCGTGCTGCCGCCCACCGCGCGCAGGTCAGTGCGCGAGCGGCCGTCGGGTGCCAGCACGGCGGCCAGCGGCTGGCCGCCCAGTTGCCCGCTGACCAGCAGGCGGTGCGTGGGGTCGATGCCCTGCATCAGGCGGTAGTCCAGCGCCAGCGCTTGTGTGGCTCCGCAGTCGAGTGCTGTTGCCATGCGCAGGTAGCGGCCGTCGGTGCGCTGTTCCAGTGCCTCGAAGCGCCACGCGGGGGCCAGCACGGCATCGCCACACTGCCAGCGAATGCCCTGGCCCACCCAGGCGGCCACTGCAGGCGTGGCCTGCTTGATCTCGCCCCAGGTGAGCTGGCGGTTGCCGTCGGCATCGAGCAGGTCCAGCGCGGCATCCACGTCCTTGAGCGCCAGCGAGAGCTGCAGCGCCACGGCGTCGGCGCGCGCGGCGGGTTCGGCCCCGCCGGCGCCAGTCACCCGCAGGTAGGCATCGCTGGCCTTGTGCGCCCAGGCACTGGGCGCTGCGGCGCAGGCGGCGGCCAGGGCTCCGGCCATCGCCACCCAACGCAGCGCGCAGGTCGTTCGTGGGATCCGTGGCGGGTGCATCACTTGCCTCCCCGTGCTTGCCAGCGGGCCAGGCGCGCGTCCTGCAGGCCCGTGCGTTGAAAGCTCTCGACCACCGTTCGGTGGGCGGCGGCGTCGCCGGATTGCTCGGAGGTCTGCAGCGCCAGCCACCAGTCCAGCGGCTCTTTCTGCAAGGCCAGGTTGGCCTGCGCGGCATGCCAGGCCTCCCGGGGCTGGCCCTGCAGCCACAGCGCCAGCAGCGAGCGCTCGCGGGCGTGGGCATCCAGGGCCTCGCCGCGTGCCGCAAGGGCCGCGAACCGGGCCTGCAGTTCGGTGGCCAGGGCCTGTGACTGCACGGTCTTGCCCATGAGCCGCAGGGCCTGGGCGCGGCGCAACAGCACGGCGTCGCTGGTGGGCTGGGCCTTGAGCACATCCAAGGCGGTGGCCGGGCGGCCCAGGCGCAGCAGCAGGTCGGCATGGGCCAGGGCGGTGTACCCGTCGGGCGCCGCGGCCAGGCTGCTGCGGTAGGCGGCATCGGCCGCATCGTCGCGGCCGGCGCGTTCCTCGCTCTCGGCCAGCAGCGACAGCAGCCAGGCACGGCCAGCCGGATCCGCTGCCTGTCCGATGAGTGCGGTGAAGCCGCTGCGTGCCGCGTCGCTCTGGCCCTGCAGCGAGCGGCTTTCGAGCAGGCA
Organism: Acidovorax sp. GW821-FHT10A04; assembly: GCF_059415825.1. Lineage (NCBI taxonomy): Bacteria > Pseudomonadati > Pseudomonadota > Betaproteobacteria > Burkholderiales > Comamonadaceae > Acidovorax > Acidovorax sp. GW821-FHT10A04. Next base: position 23,601 of record NZ_JBWKNZ010000025.1, on the reverse strand, counting down.
GGCCGTGGCGTGCAGCGCAGCCCCATGGCGCGCCACGTTGCGGCAGGCGGTCTCGGATTCGGCATAGCGGGCGGCCACCCGCTCCAGCGTGGCCAGGGTCAGCCAGCCCTGCACCTGGGCAGGGTCGGCCTGCAGGGCGCGCTTCAATGTCGTGCGCGCGGCATCGAATTCATGGCGGCTTTGCTCCACCGTGGCCTGCAGCACCGCCAGTTCGGGTGGCGCGTCGGGCTTGCCCCACCACAGGGCCAGCACGGCCTGGGCGCGGCCCAGGTAGCGGGGGTCGGCGGTCTCGCGGGCCAGGGTGATCCAGCGGCGCGCAGCGGTCGCGGCGGCCTGTGGCGTAGCCGGTGCGAGGCTGACCCGCTCGGGCAGCACCTCGATCACCTCGGTGTCCGACGCGGGGCGCAGCTCTTGTACGGCGGCGGCCGTGCCCAGGCAGCACAGGGCAAGGCCGATCCCCCAGAAAAGGCGGGCAGGGTGTGTCATGGGAGTCCGCAGGTGTGAAGGGGTAAGCGCGCAGCAGGCGGTGGCCGCATGCACGGGCATGCGGCCACCGCCCCTGGCAACGTCACAGACGGGTGTCTGGCTCGTCGGTGTCGCTGGTGGACAGCACCAGTTGGTCCACGGCCACGGGTTCGGCCGCGTCCTGCACGCTGGCCGCAATCGGCTGGGTGTAGGCAAAGGCGTTCACCGCGCCGGCGCCGCCATCGGGCCCGGCGTTGTCACTGCCGCCGCCGCCACAGGCCGTCAGCGCCATCGCTCCCATGGCCACCAGGGCGGCCTTTTGCATCTTGGTGTTGGGCATGGTGTACATCCCTCGCATCAGAAGTTCTTGGCGCCAGGCAGCGGCGTGTTCACGTACGGGAAGGCGGTCTTGTAGTCGGTCGCCTTGGTGCGTGCGCCGTCCACGAACTCAACCGCGCCGGCAGGCGCATCGGCGGGCTTGCAACCCACCTTGAGCGCATCGGTCGCACCGGTCAAGGTGCACAGCGCACCCATGGCCACGCGCAGCGAGACGTCGACCACGTCATCGCCCAGGCGGCGCCCGTTGGGGAAGCCGGCGGCATCGCCCGCCACCACGCCCAGCGAGTTCTGCGCGCTGGCCGGCGTGGCCGCAATGCCGGTATTCAGGCGCAGCATTTCCGCCAAAGGCCCACCGGTACCCAGTGCCGTGATGTTGCCCGGGCGGTTGACGGTGGGCAGGCCCGTGAGGAAGGCCGTCATCAGGTCCGTGCGCGGGAAGTTGGTGGGAGCCTGCGCGCCGAACAGCACCTGGACCAGGGCCGGCAGCGTGGGGTGGGTCACATAGTCCGCGAAGTTGGCGGCATCGTCCTTGGGGCGGGAGGCGTTGAACTTGTCCTTGTCCTTGAGGCCGATGACGACTTCGTTCACCAGGGGCATGCCCAGGCGCGACACCTGGGTCCAGGCGCCGCCGGCCTTCTCGCTGGCCTGCAGGCCGGAGTCGGGCTTGCCGTTGAGCACGCGCGCCTGGCGCAGGCTGGCCGTGGTCCAGCCGCCAATGACCTTCTCGCCCGATGCGGCGGTCAGGCAAGCGGTGGGCATCTCGACGGCGAGCGAGGTCACGTTCTTGCTGGCGATCTGGCCCGCGCCGAAGGCCGCCGCATTCGATTCGCTGGTGATCACGGCAGCCGGCGCATTCACCAGGTCGAAGATGGTGCCCAGCGACACCGGGAAGGGGTCCTGCCGCTGGCCCACGAACACCTTGCCCGGCGTGGCGCAGCCGGGCACGTTGATGCCATACACGTACTTGCCGGCATAGGCGTCGTAGGCGGCGGCGTTGCCCAGCGACTTCTCGCCGATGTAGTCGATGGGCTTGGTGAAGGTGGTGCCTCCACCGGCCATGGTGATTTGTTCGCGCTTGCCGGTGCGCCGGTCGCCACGCACGATGAACATCTCGTACTCTTCGCGGTAGGACACCGGGTCTGCCGCCGCGCCCGTGATCCCGCCCGCATTGCGCAGCGGTATGGCCACCTTCTTGCGGGCGCCGTCCGGGCCGATGTCCAGGGTGATGCCGGCCCCGCCGTTGTTCAGCGTGTTCTTGAAGCGGAACTGCAGCGTGATGTCTTCCGCTGCATCGCCGTTGTTGTCGATGTGGATCTCGTACAGCGCATTCGGGTCCAGGCTGAAGTAGTTGGGCCCGCCATAGGGATCCTGCAGCGGCAGGTAGTTGGCAATCATGGTGACGAACCCGCCACGCCCCGCCTCGTAGCTGTTGAAGAGGTAAAAGTCCGCACCATCGACCTTGGGCTGGGTGGTGATGAAGGGCGCCTCTCGGTGGCTGGACGCCAGGCTGACGCCTGCCGTGCAGGCGGCAAGCGCTGCAAGCGCCAACAGACTGAGTTTCCTGATTCGCATGGAGATCTCCTCGTGGGTATTCGGCCGTGAGCGCAATAGCTCAGGGGCTGATACGCCCAGCGCCTCTCGACGGATGCAGGGATATCGACTGAGAAGGGTTAACCCCTAGAAACTCCCACTTTCGGCAAGGCTATCCCTGCGGATACGGAGGTGGGGGCCGGTTTGTAGGAGAAGGCGCCGCCGTGGCAACCGAGGCCCCAAGCGTGAACCTGGAGAGGCCGAAGTAAGTATCTTTGCGCATTCCATTTCCGCGCCAGCGCGTACGATGGATTCTGCCGGCTGTAACAGTCTGTAGCTGAATCCCAGGGTTGTGCAGCCATGGCTTCCACCACGAGGAGACGTCATGAATACCGTCAGGAATCTCAAACTTGGCCTGCGCCTGGCGCTCGGCTTTGGTCTGATGCTTGCGCTGCTCCTGGGGGTGTCGTCCCTCGGGATATCGCGAATGGGAGATGTTCAGCACCGGCTCGACGACATCGCGAAAATCAACACGCAAGAGGCACGCCTTGCGGTCGCCATGCGCATCGCGGTCAACCAGATCGCGATTGCGAGCCGGGACATCGTGCTGCTATCGGACGAGGGGGCCATGCGCAAGGTGAACGAGGAAGTGGCTCGCTACCGCGGCAACTACGATACAGCGCAAGACAAGCTGGGCAAGATGTTCACGGACATCGCCAGTACGAGCAAGGAAGAGAAGGATCTCTTTGCCAAGATCCAGGAGATGAAGGCCGCGACGACGCCCATCGTCGACAAGGTGGTCTCTCTCGGCCTGGCCAACAAGAACGAGGAGGCGACGGGGGTCTTGATGAACCAGCTGCAGGCCCCGCAAAGGCTGTGGCTGAACACCCTGGGCGAGCTGGCGGACCTGGAGGACCACCTCAACGCCAAGGCCGCCGAGGAGGCGGAGGCGGCCTATGGCGTGGCGCGCATCCTGATGCTGTCCCTGTGCGCCATTGGCATCGCCCTGGGGGTGCTGGCTGCCTGGGCCATCACCCGCTCCATCACGGTGCCGATTGCACGCGCAGTGCAGGTGGCGCAGACCGTGTCGTCGGGGGACCTGACTTCGCAGATCGAGGTCACCTCGCGCGATGAGACCGGGCAGCTGCTGCAGGCCCTCAAGACCATGAATGAAAGCCTGGTCACGGTGGTGGGCGCCGTGCGCACCAGCAGCGACAGCATTGCCACCGGGGCCAGCGAGATCGCCACCGGCAACCAGGACCTGAGCCAGCGCACCGAAGAGCAGGCCAGCAACCTGGAAGAGACCGCCGCCTCGATGGAGGAACTGACCTCCACCGTGCAGTCGAATGCGGAGACCGCCCGCCAGGCCACGCAACTGGCCTCGTCGGCCAGCACGGCCGCCACCAAGGGCGGGGCCGTCGTCAGCCAGGTGGTGGGCACCATGGACGAGATCGCGGCCAGCTCCAGGAAAATCACCGACATCATTGGCACCATCGACGGCATCGCCTTCCAGACCAACATCCTGGCGCTCAACGCGGCCGTAGAGGCGGCCCGTGCCGGCGAGCAGGGGCGCGGGTTCGCGGTCGTGGCATCCGAGGTGCGCAGCCTGGCGGGCCGCTCGGCGGCAGCGGCCAAGGAGATCAAGACCTTGATCGGCGACAGCGTCGAAAAGATCGAGGCCGGCACCCGCCAGGTGGGCGATGCGGGTGCCGTCATGAGCGACATCGTCGCGCAGGTCAAACGTGTCGCCGACCTGATCAGCGACATCAGCGCCGCCACCACCGAGCAAACCATGGGCATCAGCCAGGTCAGCGATGCCGTGAGCCAGCTCGACCAGGTCACCCAGCAAAATGCGGCCCTGGTCGAGCAATCGGCCGCCGCGGCGGACAGCCTGAGCAACCAGTCCGCGCGCCTGGTCGAGGCGGTCAGCGTGTTCAAGCTGGGCAGCGAGGCCGGCCAGGGGTTTGCGCCGGTGCCCGCGCCCGGCACGCGCAGGCCATCGGCCAGCGCCATTGCCGCCAGGTCGCCCGCCCTGCCGGCCGCCAAGCTGCCTGCCAAGGCGGGTGAAAAGACAGAGGACTGGGAAACGTTCTAGGAACCTGATCGTGAACAGGTTCTCACGCCGCTGCGGCGCTCAGGCCAGGGAGTGCGTGTAGGCCTCCTGCAGCAGCGGCTTCATGGCGTCCAGGTCGTGCGGGCTGCGCAGCCTGGCCACGTGCGTGACCTGCTTTTTGTCGGCCACGACCTTGATGAACAGCGGGTGGTCCACCTGGCGCCCCAGGTGGATGGCCAGCCGAACGGCGTCGGCCATGACGACGGCATCGGCAAAGATGCGCTGGCTGCGGAACAGCACATAGCGCTCGCGCGTCACCAGTTCCACCGGGCCCAGGGACTGCATGAAGCGCTCCAGCGCGCCGTACAGGTCCACGACCTCGGGCGGCCGGTTGCGCAGCACGGTGCTGCGTTCACCCGTTCCACACGCATGGCGCTGGTTCTTGCGGGTGAACTGGCGCTGGCATTGGGGGCACTCCCACAGGTTCGCCATGGTGGTCCGGGTGGTGGGTGATCAGGCGGCGCCGGAGGCGGGCGGGGGCGCGCCCAGTATCTCCAGCGCCTCTTTCGAGATCGCCAGCGACAGCTCTTCCTGCAGGATGCCGGCCTTGAGCACCAGGTGCTGCAGGCGGCGCTCGCGGCTCGGCTCCTTGCCCATGAAGTCGCGCTGCTCGATGCGCTGGTAGACGGCCAGCTTGTCCTGGTGCATGGCCTGCAAGCGGGCGATTTCCTTCTCCAGCCCTGTGGGGCCGACGGCGGCCTCGGCGCGCAGGCGCACCATGAGTTCGTCGCGCAGGGGCGTGGGGTCGTTTTGCTCGGCGATCCAGCGGCGCAGCTCCTTGCGGCCCGCGGGCAGCAGGCGGAACTGGCGCTTGCGGCCGCGGCCCGTCTCGGCCGGCAGGGCCTCGATCCAGAGCGCTTCTTCGAGCCGCGCCAGCTCGCGGTAGATCTGCTGGTGCGTGGCGTGCCAGAAGTAGCCGATGGACTTGTCGAACCGCTCGGCAAGCTCCGAACCCGAGCAGGGGTGTTCGACCAGGGCGGTGAGAAGGGCGTGGGGCAGGGACATCGGAAGGAAAAACGCGCGAAGGACGATTGCGGAATTCGCCATCTTGCCTGAATCGGGGGCGCTCTCCATTGTTTATGCAACCAGTTGCATAAATGCGGGATGCTGGCTATATTTGTGCAACTGGTTGCATAAACACAAAGGAGACCCCGATGAGTGCTGTCCTCAAACCCGCTGTGGCCCCGCTGGGCAGCAGCCCCTACCCGCACCTGCATGCCCCGCTGGACCTGGGCTTCACCACGCTCAAAAATCGCGTGCTCATGGGCTCCATGCACGTGGGGCTCGAAGAAGTGGCCAACGGCTTCGAGCGCATGGCCGCCTTCTATGCCGAGCGGGCGCGCGGCGAGGTGGGGCTCATCGTCACCGGCGGCATTGCGCCCAACGAGCGCGGCCGGCCCATGCAGGGCGGGGCCATGCTGGTCAACGAGCACGAGGCCGAGCAGCACCGCAAGGTGACGCAGGCGGTGCATGCCGAGGGCGGCAAGATCGCGATGCAGATCCTGCACTTCGGCCGCTATGCCTACCACCGCGACCTGGTGGCACCGAGCGCGCTGCGCGCTCCCATCAACCCCCACGTGCCGCATGCGCTCACGGCCGACGAGGTGGAGCAGACCATCGAAGACTTCGCGCGCTGCGCCGCGCTGGCCCAGCACGCGGGCTACGACGGTGTGGAGGTCATGGGCTCCGAGGGCTATCTGATCAACGAGTTCATCGCCCCGCGCAGCAACCAGCGCGACGACGCCTGGGGCGGCAGCTATGCCAACCGCATGCGCTTTCCGGTCGAGATCGTGCGGCGCACGCGCGAGCGCGTGGGGCCGAACTTCATCATCATCTACCGCCTGTCCATGCTCGACCTGGTGGAGGGCGGCTCCACGCTGGCCGAGGTGATCGAGCTCGCCCAGGCCATCGAGGCGGCGGGCGCCACCATCCTGAACACCGGCATCGGCTGGCACGAGGCGCGCATCCCCACCATCGCCACCAAGGTGCCGCGCGCGGCCTACGCCTGGGTGACGAAGCAGGTGATGGGGCAGGTGGGCATACCGCTCATCACCTCCAACCGCATCAACACGCCCGAGGTGGCCGAGCGCCTGCTGGCCGAGGGCTGTGCCGACATGGTCTCCATGGCGCGGCCGCTGCTGGCCGATGCCGACTTCGTGCGCAAGGCGCGCCAGGGCCGGGCCGACGAGATCAACACCTGCATCGCCTGCAACCAGGCCTGCCTGGACCATACCTTCGGCGGCAAGATCACGAGCTGCCTGGTCAACCCCCGTGCCTGCCACGAGACGGAGCTGGTCATCGCGCCCGCGGCGGCGAAGAAGCGCATCGCCGTGGTCGGCGCCGGCCCCGCAGGCCTGAGCTTTGCCGTCACGGCCGCGCAACGCGGCCATGCGGTGGTGCTGTTCGATGCGGGCAGCGAGATCGGAGGCCAGCTCAACATCGCCAAGCAGGTGCCGGGCAAGGAGGAGTTCTACGAGACCCTGCGCTACTACCGCCGCCAGCTGGAGCTGCATGGTGTGGAGGTGCGCCTGAACACCCGCGTGGACGCGCAGGAGCTGGCCGGCCAGGGCTATGACGAGGTGGTGGTGGCCACCGGCATCCGGCCGCGCACGCCCGATATCGAGGGCATCACCCACCCCAAGGTGCTGAGCTACCTGGACGTGCTGCGCGAAAAAAAACCTGTGGGCCAGCGCGTGGCCGTGATTGGCGCGGGCGGCATCGGCTTCGACGTGGGCGAGTACCTCACGCACGAAGGCGAGAGCGGCGCGCTGGCACCCGCCAAGTTCAACGACGAATGGGGCATCGACACCGGATATGCCCAGGCCGGCGGCCTGCGCGCCGCGCAGGTGGAGGCGCCCGCGCGCCAAGTGCACCTGCTGCAGCGCAAGGCCAGCAAGGTCGGCGACCAGTTGGGCAAGACCACGGGCTGGATCCACCGCACCTCGCTCAAGGCGCGCAATGTGGGCATGAGCTCGGGCGTGGCCTATGAGCGCGTGGACGACGCCGGCCTGCACATCACCATCGACGGCCAGCCGCGCCTGCTTGATGTCGACCACATCGTCGTCTGCGCCGGCCAGGAGCCGCTGCGCGAACTGTACGACGCGCTGCTGGCCGCGGGCCAGAGCGCGCACCTCATCGGCGGCGCCGAAGTGGCCGCCGAGCTCGATGCCAAGCGCGCCATCCTGCAGGGCACGACGCTCGCAGCCGCGATCTGATTTTGTTGAGAACCACCCGAGGAGACATCCCATGACCGAAGCCCCGAAGAACATCCACCCCGCCGTTGCCCGCTCGCTCGACACCTGGCACCACATGGTGGCCAGCCGCGACCTGTCGAACCTGCTCTCCATCGTGCACCCCGATGCGGTGTTCCGCTCGCCCATGGCGAACACGGCCTACACCTCGGCCCCGGCGCTGATGCTGGCCCTGTCCACCGTGATCCAGGTGTTCGAAGACTTCACCTACCACCGCCAGCTGGCCACCGACGACGGCCTGAACATCGTGCTGGAGTTCAGCGCCCGCGTGGGCGACAAGCAGCTCAAGGGGATCGACCTGGTGCGCTTCAACGAGCAGGGCCAGATAACAGAGTTCGAAGTCATGGTGCGCCCCCTGAGCGGCCTGCAGGCGCTGGGCGCGGAGATGGGCGCGCGGTTGGGTGACAAGCTGCCAGCGTTCAAAGCCAAGGCCTGATGCGTTCATAAAAAAAGAGACAGGAGACAAGCCCATGACCGCCACCGCCGCACCGCCAGCGTCCTCGCCCTGGGAAGGGTCCTACCCCGAGGCCCTGCGCAACTACCAGTTGGACCTGGCGGCACTGCCCGCCAATGCCGCGCACCTGGCCACGCAGGCCGCCACCGACCATGGGGACCAGCCCGCCTTCACCTTCGTGCTGCCCACGGGCGCGAATGTGGTTCGCAGCTTTCGAGAGGTCGATGCGCTGTCGGACGCCTTTGCCGCCTGGCTGGTGCGCGAGCAAGGGCTGCAGGCAGGCGATGTGCTCGCGTTGCAGATGCCCAACTGCCTGCACTACCCGATTGCGGTGTTCGGTGCGTGGAAGGCCGGGCTCATCGTGACCAACGTGAACCCGCTGTACACCGGGCGCGAGCTGCGCCTGCAGCTCGAAGACAGCGGCGCCAAGCTGCTGCTGGTGTGCGACCTGTTCCTGCCGGTGGCACAGCCTGTGGCCGAGGCGCTGGGCCTGCCCGTGATCACGGCCAGCCTGTGGGACTTCTTTGAGGAACCGGTGGCATCGGCCATCCGCGCCAAGATGGCCGGGCCTGCCGACCCCGCCGCAGCGCCGTTGCCGCGCATGGCCGATGCGCTGGTGCGCGGCCAGGCGCTGGCGCCCGTCGAGCGCCGCAGCCACCCCGTGGCGGTGTACCAGTACACGGGCGGTACCACCGGGCGCAGCAAGGGGGCGGTGATCACGCACGGCAACATCCTGGCCACCTTGCGCATCACGCGCGATTTCCTGGACGCCTACGACGGGCCGAAGCAGGGCGAGACCATGCTCACCGTGCTGCCCATGTACCACGTGTTCGCCTTCATGGTGAACTTCCTGGTGTTCTTTCAGGTCGGTGCACGCAACCTGCTGGTGCCCAACCCGCGCCCCATGTCAAACCTGCAAAAGACCTTCGAGCAGTTCGACGTGCAGTGGACTGCCGGCGTGGACACGCTGTTTGCCGGCCTGCTGGCCGAGCCCTGGTTCCAGGCCAGGCCACCCCAACTGCGCTATGCCTTCTCGGGCGGCACGGCCCTGCGCAGCTCGACCGCGCAGGCCTGGCAGGCCGTGGTCTGCCCCATCCTGGAGGGCTATGGCATGACCGAGACCTCGTGCATCGTCTCGTGCAACCCGCCTTCGGCCACGCCGCGCCTGGGCACCGTGGGCGTGCCCATGCCGGGCTGCCGCGTGCGCATCGTCGATGACCAGGGGCGCGATCTGCCCCAGGGCGAGCGCGGCGAGCTGCTGGTACAGGGGCCGCAGGTCGTGGCCGGCTACCTGCATGCGCAGGAAGACAGTGCCAGCGCGATCCGGGACGGCTGGCTGCACACGGGCGACATTGCGCAACTGGAGGAGGGCGGCTTCATCCGCATCGTGGACCGCAAGAAGGACATGATTTTGGTGTCCGGCTTCAACGTCTACCCCAACGAGGTGGAAGACGTGCTGGCCGCCCACCCCGACATCGCCGAGGCCGCCGTCATCGGCGTGCACGACGCCGGCACCGGCGAGGCCGTGCGCGCCTTCGTCGTGCCGCGCAACCCGGCGCTCACGGCCGAGGACGTGGAGCGCCACTGCCGTACCCAGCTCACGGCCTACAAGGTGCCGCGGCAGATCGTGTTCCGCGAGCAGCTGCCCAAGTCACCGGTGGGCAAGATCCTCAGGGCGTCGCTGCGTGAGGTGGGCTGACCTGATCCAGGTGGGGCGGTCGCACCTACCGCGCACTCCCGGGACTCAACTGCCTCGGGACCCTGGCTAGACCACCGTGTCGATCGGGCGCGTTGTGGATGTGCTTGCGCTCTGGGTGGGTTGATTTTCGTGAGCGCTCGGGGGCCATTCGATCCGGTTGCGTCCAGCGGCTTTGCCTCTGTAGAGGGCGGCGTCGGCTTCTCGCATGGCGTCCTCGAAGGCATGTGCGCCAGCGAATGGGTTGGAAACCCCAATCGTGACCGTGCAGTGCAGTGGGTGGGCCGTGCCAGCGGTATGGATTGCTTGATTTTCGATGGCTGCGCGCAAGCGCTCGGCCAAGTGCCTGACGCCGTGAACGTCGGAGTCCAGGCAGATGACCAGGAATTCTTCTCCACCGATACGGCCTGCCAGGTCGCCCCGGCGCACAGCGTACCGAAGTACCTCCGCCATATGGCGCAGCACGGTATCTCCGATTTGGTGGCCATGGGTATCGTTGATGCGTTTGAAGTGGTCGACGTCAACCAGCAGCAGGTGCGCAGGCTCGGCCTTGCGGGAGTTGAAATACAGCTGTAGCGCTTCCGTGAGTCCGCGGCGGTTGAGTAACTGTGTCAGGGGGTCACGCGCAGCGGTGTTGCGCAGCTCATCGGTCAAGCGGCGCAGTACCAGCCAAATGATCGAAGGTGGCAAGACTGTGGCCAGGGACGACATGTAGATGTAGAACACCAGTTGAAAACTGCCGTCCATCTGCAGTGCATCCAGGCCGTCATCCAGAAGTTTCACGAACTTGAGCGCATTGAGTACGCAGATGCCGCCGATGAGGGCTGCAAAAAATACCATCTCCGCGTACAGATCCCTGGCGAATGTGCGCACGCCATAGACCACGGTGATGACCATGGCCAGGAACAGCAGCGCAGACATGCCGGAGAGCATGGCGTGGCGGGCAACCGGGCCCAGTCCCCACTGCACCAGCACCTGCACTGCGCTGTAGGTCGCAGCCACTGCCAGCATTGGGCGCCACACAGGGACATGGTGCCCAAAGAAACGCATGGCACCCAGCCAGTAAGCCGCTGGTGAGGCCAATGTGAAGGTGTGATTGACGACGCTCATCAGGCTCCAGGCGGGGGCTCCTTCAGCCAGTTGCAGCACATAGGCAAAGCCCAGGAGAAGGTTGCCTATCGCAAAAATGTCCATCCCCATCTTTTTGCCGTGCAGGCGTCTGCTGACGAGCCAGAACATCACCGAAAAGCACAGCAGGTGTGCGCACAGCATGCCGACGAGAATGGTTGCAACCATGTTGACGTTGAGAGAGGGACGGAGCAGACGATCTGGGCAGGAGCCTGCGATGCATCGCTTCGCAATGGCGGCTCAAGGACGGTGCGTCCAGGGGGCGGTGTAACGATCAGTATCGTAAAAAATTGTGCGAGTTGAATGATCCTGCGGCCTGGGTGTGCCCACAGAGAAAGCGCTCTTCCAAACGGATGTTTGCGATCGCCAGGGTCTGCTGCTCCGCGTTCGTGCACAGGCTCGTGGATTCTGGAGCCATGCAAATCGCAGGCTCAGATCGAGCTGGTCCAGCCCTGCCTGGACCGCTGCGCTGATTCCGTCCACAAACAAGCGCGTTTTGGCGGGGATCAATCGCCCCGGATGCATCACCGCGTAGATGCCCCCTCCGCCCCATCCCTGCCACTCGGTCAGTATCTGAACCAGTGTGCCTTCTGGCACGGCAGCACTGGCCAGCCAGTCGGGTGGAGGACGATGCCTGCACCTGCAATCGCTGCCTGCAACAGTGGCTCGGAGTTGTCGGCCGACAGCGAGCCGGCAGGCCTGACGGTTCGCTGCTGTCCTTCCTGGGGTGCTCTCGAAGAAAGGCGGGGAAGTGCGGCGCAACCGGTCGTCTGCCAAAGGTGACCGGCAGCCAGATGCGCAGCAAGCCCTGCGGGCTCGGGACCACCGCCGTGAACTGTGGGTGGCCCGCTGTGGGGACTGCCGCTGCCTACACCTTGTCCTCCGCCCTGCGGCGCGGCAGCTGGCGCTTGACGGCGGGGCGCTGCAGGCGCTGCTTGGGGTCCACCCCATCGGGCAGCTCGCTGGCGCGCTGCAGCTGGATGTGGGCCACCAGGCCGCCGGTGCTGGAGTTGGCCAGCGCGAAGATGCCGCCCATGCGCTGCACCGTCTTGTCCACGATGGACAGGCCCAGACCCGCGCCGGCCGCGGCGGTGCGGGCCGAGTCGCCGCGGAAGAAGGGCTTGGTCAGGTTGGACAGCTGCTCGGGCGGCACGCCCATGCCGTGGTCGCGGATCTTCACCAGCACCCAGTTCTCGCGGCCCTTGGCGGCGATGTCCACGTTGGCCACGCCGGTGTCGTCGCCCTTGCCATAGCGGCGCGCGTTCTCCAGCAGGTTGGAGATCACGCGGGCCAGCTCCACCTCGTCGGCCAGCACGTTCAGGTCCTCGGGGATGGTCATGCTGATCTGCAGCTCGCGGTGGTCCTGCACGGCGTACACGCACGACGAGACCACGGCATGCAGGTTGACCGGCGTGAGCGTCACGTGGTCGGGCCTCGCGTAGTCGAGGAACTTGTCGATGGTGGCGTCGAGCTGCACGATGTCGGCCACCATGTGCTCGCGTGCCACGTCGTCGTTCACGCTCATCTCGGTTTCCAGGCGCAGGCGCGCCAGCGGCGTGCGCAGGTCGTGCGAGATGCCGGCCAGCATCACCGCGCGGTCCTGCTCGAGCTTGGCGAGCTTTTGCGCCATGCGGTTGAAGCCGATGTTCACCTCGCGGATCTCGCTGGTGACCACCTCCTCATCGAGATGGCTGGCGGCGAAGTCGCCGTCGCGCACGCGGTTGGCCGCGTACGACAGCTGCTTGAGCGGTCGGTTGATCAGCCGCGCAATGGCCGCCGCACCGGCCAGCGACAGCGCGCCTGCGGTGATGAGCCAGATCAGCCAGGTGCGCCCACCTGCGGGGCTGAAGCGCGAGCGGTCCATCAGCAGCCAGTTGGGGTCGCCGTTGATGTTGAAGCCCACCCACAGGCCGGGCTCGCCATTGACGCTCTGGGCCACGATGGTGTCAGGCCCCAGGCGCTGGGTGAGCTCGTCGGTGAGGCGGTTGCCCAGGGCCGTGCCGTCGAGCAGGGCGAACTGGTCCTTGGGCTCGCGCGGCAGGATGCGCACACCCTCCTGGTCGGCCATGGTCTTGATGAGCGAGACGCGCGCGATGGCGTCCGAATGCACCAGCGCCGCGCGGCTCAGGTTGACCAGCGAGGCGATCTGCTGCGCGGTGTGCAGCGTGCGCGGCTCGAATTCGAGCGCGCGCAGCGTCTGCAGCCACGCCAGGATGCTGCCCACCAGCAGCAAGGCCAGCAGGAAGAAGGTGCGCCAGAAGAGGTTGAGCCCCACGCGCGCCTTTTGCTCGCGCGCCAGGCGCACCGCTTCGAGCGGGGCCGGGCTGGTGGCTTCGGTCGGCGCGGTCACGGAGGGAGAAGGGCGCGGTGCAGACCGCCCCTTGGCGCCGGAAATGGACATATCCCTCGATTATCAGCTCGTGCCGTCCGGCACGAACACGTAGCCCACGCCCCACACGGTCTGGATGTAGCGCGGTGCGGCAGCGTCCACCTCGACCAGCTTGCGCAGGCGTGAGACCTGCACGTCCAGGCTGCGGTCGAAGGGCTCGAACTCGCGGCCGCGGGCCAGCAGGGCCAGCTTTTCGCGCGACAGCGGCTGGCGCGGGTGGCGCACCAGGGCCTTGAGCATGGCAAACTCGCCCGTGGTCAGGGGCAGCTCTTCACCGCTGCGCTGCAGGGCACGGGTGCCCAGATCGAACGTGAAGGGGCCGAAGTTCACCACCTCGTTGTCGCCCGAGGGGGCACCCGGTGCCTCCTGCGCAGGGCGGCGGCGCAGCACTGCGTGCACGCGGGCCAGCAGCTCGCGGGGGTTGAAGGGCTTGCCCAGGTAGTCGTCGGCACCCACTTCCAGGCCCACGATGCGGTCCACGTCCTCGCCCTTGGCGGTGAGCATGATGATGGGCGTGCGGTCGTTGGCCGCGCGCAGGCGGCGGCAGATGGACAGGCCGTCTTCGCCGGGCATCATCAGATCGAGCACGATGAGGTCCACCGTTTCGCGCAGCAGCAGGCGGTTGAGCGCCTTGCCGTCTTCGGCGACCATCACCTCGAAGCCTTCCTGCGTGAGGTAGCGGCGCAGCAGATCGCGGATGCGAGCGTCGTCGTCCACGACGAGAATCTTGTCGGTGCGGTTGGTTGTTGTGGCCATGTTGATCCCAAGTCCAATTTGTAACAGAGCCGATTCTGACTACTTGGAGCCGCAAAGTTCGGTTTTTGGGGGTATGTTTGACCAACTGTTACAAGTTTTGCGGAGCTTCGCACAGTTGCGGCACCTGCTTCACGGTGGGGTAGGCGCCAGCGGTTATCGTGGCGCCATCATTGTTTGACGAAGGTTCCACCCCCATGAAAATCACCACCCGCCTGATCGCCACCGCCGCCCTGCTGGCCTGTGCCGGCACCGCCATGGCCCAGGCCACGGCCCCGCAGGAGCTGCGCAATGTGGTGCAGTTGTCGGCCACGGGCACCGTGGAGGCGCAGCAGGACCTGCTGGTGGTCACCCTTGGCACCAGCAAGGAGGGCGCCGACGCCGGCGCCGTGCAGGCCCAGCTCAAGCAAGCGCTCGATGCCGCGCTGGCCGAGGCCAAGCGCAACGCCCAGCCCGGGCAGCTCGATGTGCGCACGGGCCCCTTCGGCCTGTACCCGCGCTATGCCAAGGACGGCAAGATCAACGGCTGGCAGGGCCGTGCCGAGCTGGTGCTGGAGGGGCGCGACTTCTCGCGCATCACCACCACCGCCGGCAAGGTGCAGACCATGGCCATCAGCCAGGTGGCCTTCGCGCTGTCGCGCGAGGCCCGCGCCAAGGTCGAGGGCGAGGCCCAGACCCAGGCCATCGAGCAGTTCAAGTCCCGCGCGGCCGAGCTGGCCAAGGGCTTCGGCTTTGCCAACTACAGCCTGCGCGAAGTGGCCGTGAACAGCAACGAGATGTCCCCCGGCCCGCGCCCGCGCATGATGGCCATGGAGGCGAACAAGGCTTCGTCCTTCTCCGATTCCGCCGTTCCGGTGGAGGCGGGCAAGGCACAGGTGGTGGTGACCGTCTCGGGTTCCGTCCAGATGCGCTGAGGCGGGGCAGGGCGGCCTGCCGCCGCCCTGGCGCTCAAAGCGCTTGGCCGCCGGATACCTCGATGCGCTGGGCCGTGACCCAGCGGTTGCTGGCATCCAGCAGGCTGGCCACCATGGGGCCGATATCGTCGGGCAGGCCGACGCGACCCAGGGCCGTGAGCTGGGCCAGTTGCTGGTTCAGCGCGGGGTTGTCGCGCACCGCGCCGCCGCCAAAATCGGTCTCGATGGCGCCGGGCGCCACGGTGTTCACCGCGATGCCGCGCGCGCCCAGCTCCTTGGCCAGGTAGCGCGTGAGCACCTCCACGGCGCCCTTGGCGGCTGCGTAGGCGGCATAGCCCGGCAGGGTCAGCCGCGTGAGGCCGGTGGAGAAGTTCACGATGCGCCCGCCATCGGCCACCAGGGGCAGCAGCGCCTGCGTGAGGAAGAACACGCCCTTGAAATGCACGTCGACCAGGCGGTCGAACTGGGCCTCCGTCGTCTCGGCGAAGCTGGCGTAGTCGCCATGGCCGGCGTTGTTCACCAGGTGGTCGATGCGGTCGCGCTGCCAGGTGGCCTGCAGTGCGGCGCGCAGGCGCTCGGTGAAGCCTGCGAAGCTGGCCACGTCGCCCGTGTCCAGCTGCAGGGCCACGGCCTGGCGGCCCAGGGCCTGGATTTCGGTGACCACGGCCTGGGCTTCGCCGGCCTGGCTGTGGTAGGTGACGACCACGTCGCCGCCGGTGCGCGCAATGGCGAGGGCGGTGTTGCGACCCAGGCCGCGGCTGGCGCCGGTGACGAGGGTGATGGTGGCTGGGGTGCGGGTGCTGGATGTCATGCGGGGGCTCCTTGTTGAACGGAATCCAGTGTCTGGCGCCGCCCCCCGGGCGTGTTGCGCAAACCACGCCAATCCTTGCCTGATTCTCCAAAATCAATGCCAAAGCTCCTACAAAGCGTTACGCTCGGCACATGACGTCACCTTCTCTGCTGTTCCAGGCCGTGGCCCGGTACACCGATGCCCATGCCCGCCAGCCCGGTGTGCAGCCGACCCCCATCCCGGGCATGACGCTGGTGCGCGCCACCGAGCCCAGCGGGCTGCTGCACGCCATCTCGCACCCGCTCATCTGCCTGGTGCTGCAGGGCAGCAAGCAGGTGACCATGGGGCCGCAGACCTTCGAGTTCACAGCGGGCGAGTCGCTGCTGATCACGGCCGACGTGCCCACCGTGAGCCAGATCACCCGCGCCAGCGCGGCCGCGCCCTACCTGTCGATCGCGCTGGAGCTGAACCTGCCGGTGATCGCGGACCTGTCGGCCCAGATGGGCGCCGCCCCCCTGGGCGACCACTCCCCCGTGCGCGTGGACCCCACCGACAGCGAGGTGGCCGATGTGGCCCTGCGCCTCATGCGTCTGCTGGAGCGGCCCGAGGCCGTGCCCCTGCTGCACGCCCCGCTGGTGCGCGAGCTGCACTACTGGCTGCTGGCCGGCCGCCACGGTGCCGCCATCCGCCGCCTGGGCTGGCCCGGCAGCCACGCCCAGCGCGTGGCCCGCGCGGTGGCCGTGCTGCGCACCGATTTTGCCCAGGCCCTGCCGGTGGAAAGCCTGGCCGCGCTGGCGGACATGAGCCCCTCGTCCTTCCACCAGCACTTTCGGGCGGTCACTTCGCTGTCGCCCCTGCAGTTCCAAAAGCAGCTGCGCCTGATCGAGGCGCGCCGGCTGATGCTGTCCGAGGGTGCCAGCGCCAGCACGGCCGCGTTTGCCGTGGGCTACGAGAGCGTGCCCCAGTTCACGCGCGAGTACGGGCGCCTGTTCGGCCTGCCGCCGGTGCGCGACATCCAGGCCGCGCGGGGCAGGGCGCGCGAGGCGGCGTGAGCCAAGGGGTTCAGGAGGCCTCCTTGACCTCCTTTGCCTCTTTGGCCTTCTTGCCTTGCGGGTAGATGGTCTCCCCGCGCGCCAGCATCTCCACGAAGGCCTCGATCTTCTTCCTGCGCCCCGCCTCGGTCTTGAGGTTGTGCACCCGAAACGCCAGCGCGAAGCGGTTCTGCTCGGTCAGGGTGGGCAGCATCTTGCGCGCCTGGGGGTGGGCGTCGATGGCGGCCTGCAGGTCGTCGGGGATCTTCAGGTCCTTGCCGCTGCCGTAGGCGCGGTCCCAGCGGCCATCGGCCTTGGCCGCGTCGACATGCGCCAGGCCGTGCGGCGTCATGCGCTTTTCCTTGACCAGCCGCGCCACGTTGTCGACATTGATCTTGCTCCACACGCTCTTCTTGCCGCGCGGGGTGTAGCGCTGCAGGTAGCTGGTGCCGTCAAGCCCCTTGCGAATGGCGTCGATCCAGCCCCAGCACAGCACCACGTCGATGGCTTCCTTGGGCGTGATCGAGGGCAGTCCCGAGGCGAGCTTGTGGATCTTGATCCAGACCTCGGTTTCCTGGTCGTGGTGGTGGCCGAGCCAGGTGTAGAAGGCCTTTGCGTCGGCAAACTCATGCACCTTGGTGGGGTCTACGATTACGGCTGCCATCGGAGGGGTGACTCTTTCTTGCTCGTTATTTGCTGAAGGCGATCAGCGTCCAGACGATGGCCGCCAGCTGCACGATGTTGATCAGGATGGCCGTGAGGTGCGTCCTGCGAAAGCCCGGGATGGCCGTCACGTAGTCGGTCGACGACTGTATCTGCGCGCCCAGCGCGTCCATCTTGGGGATGACCTGGCGGCGCAGCACGATGGCCAGCACCGCCAGCGCGGCCGCACCGGCGGCGATGCCCGGTCGGCCTGCCGCTGCAAAGCTGATCGCGGTGGCGGTGGCCGTCACCAGCGCCGCGCGGTAGTACAGGTTGAAGAAGCCGCGCACGAAGCGCGCGTCGAGCGGCGTATCGTGCTTGAGCACCAGCAGCGGGATGGAGCCCATGATGAAGTAGGCCGTGGTGACGAGCAGGGCCACCGTGAAGAACATGGCGGCGAAGAGGGATGCGGACATCGGTGTTTTCCTCCCTGCGGTGGGGATGGTGCTGCCTGTGCGGCAGGTGGCGCCATTTTAGGATTCAGCCCTGGCCAGTACCTCAGGGAATGCGAGCATGGCGGCACCACTCTCTAGGCCGCGCTGCCGGCCGCCTGTTCCTTGGCATACCGCCCCGGCGGCATGCCCACGTGCCGGGTGAAGGCCACGCCGAAGGTGCTGACCGAGCTGTAACCCACCTGCTCGGCGATCCGGGCCATCGCCAGCGCGCCGTGCCGCAGCATCTGCCGGGCCAGCGCCATGCGCCAGGCCAGCAGGTATTCCATGGGCGCGATGCCCACCGCACGGTGAAAGCGCCCGAAGAAAGCGCTGCGCGACATGGCCGCCTCCTGCGCCAGCCGGGCCATGGTCCATGGCTCGCCCGGGTGCTCGTGCATGCGGCGCAGTGCCAGCGCCAGCTGGGGGTCGGCCAGGCCGCGCACCAGGCCGGGCGCGGCCAGGGTGCGGGCCGAGGAGCGCAGTGCCTCGATCAGCAGCACCTCGAGCAGGCGCGCCATCACGATCTGGCGCGCGGGTCGGTCGCTGCGCGTTTCGTCGCCCACCAGCTCGACGAGGGTGGCCAGGCGCCGCTCGCCGCGCACGTGCAGCCACTGCGGCAGCAGCGGCACCAGCAGGGCCGCGTCGGGCGACTCGAACACGCAGTTGCCGACCAGCATGCGCACGTCCACCGCGCCCGCCGGGTCGCCCACGCGGGCGCCGCCCGGCATGGGGGCGATGGGGGTGGCCACGGCTTCGCCCTCGCGCGGCGGCTCGCGGCACAGGCTGCTGGTGGCAAAGCTGCGCGCAGCGGGGATCAGCGCAAAGTCGCCCTGCTGCAGCGTGAGGGTGTCGCTGCGCCCGGGGCCGTCGATGGTCAGATGGCAGCTGCCTTCGAGCACCACGAAGTAGAACGGCCGCCCCGTCTCGCTGCGCCGTACGGCCCAGGGGGCCGAGGCCACCACCAGCTTGGAGAACGGCGCCGCGGGCTGCAGCAGCGCGACGACTTCCGCCAGGGGATCGACGGCCGGGGTGCTCACGGGACTGGACGCTTTCGACAAAACGATGGACGGGCGAGTGTATTCAATCCAGGCCGGCGTTCCTACCATGCAGCCATCGCCAAACAACGGAGCCCTTGCCCCATGCCTGCCACCCACCCGTCCACCCACTCCTCCACCGTCCTCATCACCGGCTGCTCGTCGGGCTTCGGCCTCGAGACCGCGCGCTTCTTCCTGGCCCGGGGCTGGCGCGTCATCGCCACCATGCGCACGCCGCGGGAGGATCTGTTTCCCGCATCGGACCGCCTGCGCGTGCTTGCGCTCGACGTGGCCGATGCCGACAGCATCCGCCGGTGCATTGCCGAGGCGGGCCCCATCGACGCCTTGGTCAACAACGCCGGCATCGGCGTGCTGGCGCCGCTGGAAGGCATTGCCATGGCCCACGCCCGGGAAGTATTCGAGACCAACGTGCTGGGCACCATCGCCATGGCCCAGGCCGTGCTGCCGCAGATGCGCGAGCGCCGGGCAGGGGTGGTGGTCAACGTCACCTCCAGCGTCACGCTGCTGCCGCTGCCCCTGCTGTCGGTCTACACCGGCAGCAAGGCGGCAGTGAATGCCTTCACCGAATCGCTGGCGCTGGAGCTGGCGCCCTTCAACGTGCGCGCCCGCCTGGTGCTGCCCGGCCGCGCGCCCGGCACCCGCTTTGGCCAGAACGCGCTGCCGCGCATGGTCGGCAGCGTGCCAGCGGCGTATGCGGAGTTCCGCGACGGCGTGTACGCCGCGGTGCGCGATACGTCCACGCCCGTCACCCATGCGCAGGACGTGGCCGAGGCGGTGTGGCGTGCGGTGACCGATGGGGCGGCGCCGATGCGCCTGCCGGCGGGAGCGGATGCAGTGGCTTTGGCGGGTGCGTAGCAAGGGCGGGCAGGGCGGGGAATGTGCTCCTTGTCCCTAGAACTGGGGACAGCGCAGATGCGAGCGCTGTGGGAAACTCCGCAGCTCCTGTTGTCGCCGAGAGCTTTCATTCACGCCCGCCCCATGCCCGCAGCCATTGCCAGCCCCGCTACCATCCGGATTGCCATCGTGGAGGACGATCCTCAGTTCCAGGCCGCCGTCGCCTCGGCGATCCGCCAGACGGACGACATGCGCCTGCTCTGGGTGGCCGATACGCTGGCGCGGGGGCTGTGCGCCTTGAACGACGGGCCGGCGGCCGACGTGCTGCTGGTCGACCTGGGCCTGCCCGATGGCTCGGGCATCGAGGCCATCGCCGCGGCCGCGCGGCTGTGGCCCGCCTGCGCGGTGATGGTCAGCACCGCCTTTGGCGACGAGGCGCATGTGCTGCAATCCATCGAAGCCGGTGCCAGCGGCTATTTGCTCAAGGACAGCATGCCCGAACGCATCGTGGGCGAGATCCGCAGCCTGCACGCGGGCGGCAGCCCCATCAGCCCGCTGATCGCGCGGCAGGTGCTCATGCGCTTCAAGCAGGCCGGTGCGCCGGCACCGGGGGCCGCTGCTGCCCACGCCGATGCAGACACCGACGCCAGCAACGTGGTCACCTTGTCCGCCCGCGAGCGCGAGGTGCTGCTGTACATCACCAAGGGCTTCACTGCCGACGAGATCGCGCGGGTGCTGGAGGTGTCGCACCACACCGTGCTCACCTTCGTGCGGCGCACCTATGCCAAGCTCAAGGTGCGCTCCAAGGCCGAGGCGATCTACGAGGCGCGTGCGCGGGGCCTCATCTGACGCCGTGGCCGCTGTCCTGCGTTCCGCCTGCCTTGCCTTTCTTGCATGCTGCCTGCTGTGGGGCGGTGTGCTGCAGGCCTCCGAGCCCCCGCAGCAGGCACTGCCCGGGGAGCACAAGGCGGTGCACATCGGGAAGGCGCAGATGTTCAGCCGCCCCAGCCTGGGCTTCACGCCGCCGCCCTATGTGCTGGGCGCTGACCTGCCCGGCGGCGCCTGGACGGTGGTCGACCTGCCCTATGCCGAGTCTCCGCAGGTGCGGATGCAGCCGCCGCAGGACCCGCCGCTGACTACGGAGGTCTGGTACCGCCTGGCGGTGCCCATGCTCGCGCAGGAGGAGGCCAGCCCCCTGTACCTGTACCTGCCGCGCTGGAAGTCGGACGGCCAGGTCGCCATCTACGCCGATGGACGGCTGCTCTACCAGTCGGATGCGAAGTTTCTGTGGAACGCCGTGAACCTGCCCCTGTGGATCCCCCTGCAGGGCACGGCCGGGGCGCCCGCCGTGCGCGAGATACAGATCCGCGGCCAGCGCCTGCGCCAAACCGGCGCCGCTTTGTCCACCGCATGGGTCGGTTCCAGCGCGGCCATCGGCTGGCGCTACCAGGTGCGCTACTGGCTGCAGTCCGACTTTCCGGCCATGAGCAGCGCCGCCTTCCTGGCCGCGGGCGTCTTCGCCCTGGGTGTGTGGGTGTGGCGGCGCCGGGAGGCGCTGTACCTGCTGTTCTTCGTGATGTCCGCTGTGGCGTTCGTGAGAACGCTGCACTATTTCGTGAGCCGGCAGCGGCTGCCGATCAGCGATGAATGGTTCGGCTGGATCACTGTCAGTTCATTGTTCTGGTTGGTGCTGACCGCGCATTTCTTTCTGCTCTACATGCATGGCGTGCGCCACCGCTGGCTTACCATCACGGCCTGCACGATCACCGCGGCGGTGAGCGCCGTGACGCTGCCGATTGTGCCCGCGCTGCCCAACGCGGCTCTCCTTTCTCCGCTGCTGTACGTCGTGCTGCTTGTGCTGGGAACCACGCTTTTCGCCATGGCGTGCCTCGATGCCTGGCGCGTCAGGTCCAAGGAGGCAGGCCTGCTCGCGGGATGGGGCCTGATCAGCCTGCTGGCAGGCGGCTATGACTGGCTGCTGCAAAGCAATCTGCTGGTCAACGTGGAAGGCATGTACCTGGGGGCCTATAGCAACATCGGCGTGTTTTTCATTTTTTCTTACGTCGTCTTGCACCGCTACCTGGCCGCCATCGATGGCATGGAGCGCGTGAATACCCACCTGGAGCAGCGCCTGCGCGAGCGCGAGGGCGAGCTGGCGCAAAGTTACGCACGCCTGCGCGACGTAGAGCACCGCGAGACCCTGGTGCAGGAGCGACAGCGCCTGATGCAGGACATGCACGACGGCCTGGGCTCATCGCTCACCAGCGCACTGCACCTGGTGCGGCACGGCAAGGCCGGCAGCGAAGAGCTGGCCCAGGTGCTGGCCGAGTGCATGGACGACCTCAAGCTGGCCATCGACTCCATGGAGCCCGTGGACGCCGACCTGCTCTTGCTGCTGGCGACCTTGCGCTTTCGGCTCGCGCCGCGTCTGGAGGGCCTGGGCATGGCCTTGCGCTGGGAGGTGCAGGACGTGCCCCTGGTGCCATGGCTCGATGCCGCCAGTGCGCTGCACCTGCTCAGAATCCTGCAGGAGTGCTTTGCCAACATCGTCAAGCATGCCCAGGCCTCCTGCATCCGGGTCGAGTGCGAGGTGCACGGGGGCGGGATCGAGGTGCGCGTGCTGGATGACGGCCGTGGCTTCGACGTGGACGCCGCGCTGCAGGCGCGCGGCCGCGGGCTCAAGAACCAGTTGCGCCGGACAGATGCCATTGGCGCGCGCCTGTCCTGGGCCAGTACGTCGGCTGGCACGCGCTGCGTGCTATGGCTGCCGCTGGAGTCGGGCGCTCCTGGCCCGAAGGTGGCTTGAACCTGGCTATTTTCAGCCCAGCTTGTGCCGCGTGTTCAGCAGGCCCAGCCCCAGCGCGATGAAGGTACCGCCCACGATGCGATTGAACAGCTTGGCACGCGCCACCACATGGCGCTTGACCAGCGAGATCAGCGCCACGTAGAAGGCGTGCGAGATCAGCGCGCAGACGGCGAAGGTCGTGGTCAGCAGCAGGTACTGCGTGAACAGCGATTGGCCCGGCACGATGAACTGCGGGAACAGCGCCGAGAAGAACAAAATGGCCTTGGGGTTGGTGAGCGACACGCCCATGCCCTGCGCCACCAGCTGCCAGTTCTTGCGCTCGCGCCGGTCGGTGGGGGCCTGGCCGGCATCGCTGCTGATCAGCGCATCCTTGCTGCGCCAGCGCTTGACGCCCAGCCAGACCAGGTACATCGCGCCCACCACCTTCATCACCAGGAAGGCGTTGGCCGACATGCTGAGGACGGCGCCCATGCCGATCATCGCCAGGCCCGAGACCACGTAGATGCCCGCCGAACTGCCCACCGAACTGAAGGCCGTGCGCCGGGCCCCGACGTCCATCGAATTCGACACCGCCAGCAGCACGGCCGGGCCGGGGGTGAAGCACATCAGCAGCGAGACGCCGCAGAAAAGGAGCCAGTGGGTGAGGGTCATGGTCGGGGCTTTCGTCGTTCGTCGTCGGTCCTTGCGGACGGCGAGGGGGTATTTTCGTTGGGTTGGCTTTTGTGTGTTGTCAGGGGTCTTTTTTTGCCCTGCAGTGGGGATCATGTGCTTTATTGGGGGGAGCATGCTTCGTCGTGTGGCTTAGCGTGGGTGATGGTTGCTTTTTGCTTTGGTTGAGGGCGGAGGCCGGGATGTGCGCCCGGCGGCGCAGTAACTTTCTCTTGCGTCGCCAAGAGGGTGTAGAAGAAACCTATTTG
>NZ_JBWKNZ010000024.1:0-51511 GCF_059415825.1 Acidovorax sp. GW821-FHT10A04 | reverse complement strand
GGAAGAAGGCCTGCGCTTCGCCATCCGTGAAGGCGGTCGTACCGTCGGCGCCGGCGTCGTGGCCAAGATCATCGCCTGATCGATCCAATAACAAGAAGGAACTGACATGTCCAAGCAAAAGATCCGCATCCGCCTGAAGGCGTTTGACTACAAGCTGATCGACCAGTCCGCTGCCGAGATCGTTGACACCGCAAAGCGCACCGGCGCCATCGTCAAGGGCCCCGTGCCCCTGCCGACGCGCATGAAGCGCTTCGACATCCTGCGCTCGCCGCACGTCAACAAGACCAGCCGCGACCAGCTCGAAATCCGCACGCACCAGCGTCTGATGGACATCGTGGACCCCACCGACAAGACGGTTGACGCCCTGATGAAGCTCGACCTGCCAGCCGGCGTGGACGTCGAAATCAAGCTGCAGTAATGATCCCTTCCTGGCGGGCCTGCCCGCCAGGTTTTGGTCTCGTATAACGCGAACTTGCTTGCAAAAGCAGTTCGCGTTATACTTTAGGGCTTCGCTTTATTTGCGTGCGCTTTTGTGCATGCGGATTCATAGGTGCACCTTGCCCAGGCAAGGTGCGCGGGCGAAGTTTTAATAACCCTCTTTCATGCACGCGAGTGCAACGCCGCAGCCAATTGAAGTTGCGGCGGTGGAAGTTTTGGAGAAACAAATGAGTCTGAGCAACTCCCTCGGGTTGCTGGGTCGCAAGGTGGGCATGATGCGTCTGTTCACCGATGACGGGGACGCAGTGCCTGTCACGGTGGTGGATGTGTCCAACAACCGCGTAACCCAGATCAAAACCCAAGAGAACGATGGCTACGTGGCCCTGCAGGTCACGTTCGGTTCGCGCAAAGCATCGCGTGTGACCAAGCCAGAAGCCGGCCACCTTGCCAAGGCAGGTGTCGAAGCCGGTGAAATCATCCAGGAATTCCGCGTGACCGCCGATACCGCTGCCCAGTACCAAGCTGGCGCATCGGTGGCTGTGACGTCCGTGTTCTCCGTGGGTCAGAAGGTCGACGTGCAAGGCACCTCGATCGGTAAAGGCTACGCCGGTACCATCAAACGCCACAACATGAGCTCGCAACGCGCGTCGCACGGTAACAGCCGTTCGCACAACGTTCCCGGCTCCATCGGTATGGCGCAGGATCCAGGCCGTGTGTTCCCTGGCAAGCGGATGACGGGCCACCTCGGCGATGTCACCAAGACCACGCAGAACCTCGATGTGATCCGCATCGACGAAGCGCGTCAACTGCTCTTGATCAAGGGCGCTATTCCGGGCTCCAAGGGTGGGTTCGTGACGGTGCGTCCAGCGATCAAGGCCAAAGCCTCCAAAGGAGCGAACTAATGCAGCTCGAACTCCTGAATGACCAAGGCCAGGGCGCATCCAAGCTGGATGTTCCTGAAACCGTGTTCGGTCGTGAATACAACGAAGATCTGGTTCACCAGATCGTGGTGGCTTACCAAGCCAACGCACGCCAAGGCACTCGCGCTCAGAAGGACCGCGAGCAAGTCCGTCACTCGACCAAGAAGCCTTTCAAGCAAAAGGGTACGGGTAACGCACGTGCAGGTATGACCTCGTCGCCACTGTGGCGCGGGGGCGGTCGGATTTTCCCGAACCTGCCAGAAGAAAACTTCACGCAAAAGATCAACAAGAAGATGTACCGCGCCGGCATGTCTGCGATCCTGTCGCAGCTGGCCCGCGAAGGCCGTCTGGCGGTGGTCGACTCCCTGAAGCTTGACTCGCCCAAGACCAAGGTCCTGGCCGACAAGTTCAAGGCGATGAACCTGCAATCGGTGATGGTGATCTCCGAGGAAGTGGACGAAAACCTGTATCTGGCTTCGCGCAATCTGGTGAACGTGCTCGTCGTCGAGCCGCGTTACGCCGATCCCGTGTCGCTGGTCCGTTTCAAGAAAGTGCTCGTCACCAAGGGTGCAATCGACAAACTCAAGGAGATGTTCGCATGAGCACACTCAAGTTTGACGAAGGTCGTCTGATGCAAGTGCTGGTCGCTCCCATCGTGTCCGAAAAGGCCACCATGGTTGCCGAGAAGTCCAATGCTGTGACGTTCAAGGTGCTGCAGAACGCTACCAAGCCAGAAATCAAGGCCGCTGTGGAATTGATGTTCAAGGTCGAGGTCAAGGGCGTTTCCGTGGTGAACACCAAAGGCAAGACCAAGCGCTTCGGCAAGACCGTGGGCCGCCGCGACAACGTTCGCAAGGCATACGTCACGCTGCAGCCAGGTCAAGAGCTGAACCTGTCTGGGGAGGCTGCTTAATCATGGCCGTTATCAAGATGAAACCCACTTCGCCCGGCCAACGTGCCGTGGTGAAGGTCACGCGTGACCACCTGTACAAGGGTGAAGCGTACGCCCCCCTGCTGGAACCCCAGTTCCAGAAGGCCGGCCGTAACAACAACGGTCACATCACCACCCGCCACAAGGGCGGTGGTCACAAGCATCACTACCGTGTGGTGGACTTCAAGCGCAACAAGGACGGCATTCCGGCCAAGGTTGAGCGCATCGAGTACGACCCGAACCGTACGGCCCACATCGCTCTGGTGTGCTATGCCGACGGCGAGCGCCGCTACATCATCGCTCCCCGCAACCTGGAAGTGGGCGCAACCCTGCTGTCCGGTTCGGAAGCGCCGATCCGCGCTGGCAACACGCTGCCTATCCGCAACATCCCCGTGGGTTCGACCATCCACTGCATCGAGCTCAAGCCCGGTGCCGGTGCGCAGATCGCCCGCTCGGCTGGTGCTTCGGCAACCCTGCTGGCCCGCGAAGGCACCTACGCCCAAGTGCGCATGCGCTCGGGTGAAGTGCGCAAGATCCACATCGAATGCCGCGCCACCATTGGCGAAGTGGCCAACGAAGAACACAGCCTGCGCCAACTGGGCAAGGCCGGTGTGAAGCGCTGGATGGGTATTCGTCCTACGGTTCGCGGCGTGGCCATGAACCCGGTGGATCACCCTCACGGTGGTGGCGAAGGCCGCACCGGCGAAGGCCGCCATGCAGTCGATCCTTGGGGCAATCTGACCAAGGGTTATCGCACCCGTAACAACAAGCGCACACAGATCATGATCGTGTCGCGTCGCAAGAAGTAAGGGGTAACAGATGACTCGCTCTCTCAAAAAGGGTCCATTTGTTGACCATCACTTGCTGGCCAAGGTCGAAAAGGCCGTTGCCACCAAGGATAAGAAGCCAGTGAAGACCTGGTCGCGCCGCTCCATGGTTCTGCCCGATTTCATCGGTCTGACCATCGCCGTGCACAACGGCAAGCAGCACGTACCTGTGTACGTTACCGACCAGATGGTGGGCCACAAGCTGGGCGAATTCGCCCTGACGCGCACCTTCAAGGGCCACCCCGCGGACAAAAAAGTCCAGAAGAAATAAGGAACGACCATGTCTGAAACACGTGCAGTCCTCCGGGGCGTCCGTCTGTCGGTCGACAAAGGCCGTCTGGTCGCTGATCTGATCCGCGGCAAGAAGGTGGATCAGGCTCTGAACATCCTGAACTTCACGCAGAAAAAAGCTGCGGGAATCGTCAAGAAGGTTCTGGAGTCCGCCATCGCCAACGCTGAGCACAACGACGGCGCCGACATCGACGAACTGAAGGTCAAGACCATCTACGTCGAACAAGGCACCACGCTCAAGCGCTTCACCGCGCGCGCCAAAGGCCGCGGCAACCGCATCAGCAAGCCCACGTGCCATGTGTACGTGACGGTTGGCAACTAAAGGCTCGGAAGACTATGGGACAAAAAATCCATCCTACCGGCTTCCGCCTTGCGGTCAGCCGCAACTGGTCCAGCCGTTGGTACGCCAGCAACCGCGACTTCGCGGGCATGCTGGCCGAAGACATCAAGGTGCGCGAGTACCTGAAGGCCAAGCTGAAGAACGCCGCCGTGTCGCGCATCCTGATCGAGCGCCCCGCCAAGAACGCCCGCATCACCATTTACTCGGCACGTCCGGGCGTGGTGATCGGCAAGAAGGGTGAAGATATCGAGAACCTCAAGAAGGAACTCGCTGCTCGCCTGGGCGTGCCCGTCGCAGTGAACATCGAAGAAGTGCGCAAGCCCGAAATCGATGCCAAGCTGATCGCCGACAGCATCACGCAACAGCTCGAAAAGCGGATCATGTTCCGCCGCGCCATGAAGCGCGCCATGCAGAACGCCATGCGTCTGGGTGCCCAGGGCATCAAGATCATGTCGTCCGGCCGTCTGAACGGTATCGAAATCGCTCGCTGCGAGTGGTACCGTGAAGGCCGCGTGCCACTTCACACGCTGCGCGCCGACATCGACTACGGCACCTCCGAAGCCAAGACCACCTACGGTGTGATCGGCGTCAAGGTCTGGGTCTACAAGGGCGATACGCTGGGTCGTAACGACCTGCCTGCCGTGGAAACCCCACGTCCAGACGAAGAACGCCGCCCACGCGGTCCACGCCGTGATGGCCGCCCAGGTGGCGACCGTCCAGGTGCTGGCCGTGGAGGCCCACGTCGTCCAGCCGGTGTGAACACCGGCCCGGCCGACGGCAGCGACAAGCCAGCGGAAGCTGGTGGCGCTGATAACACCGCCGTTAAGCGCGTACGCAAAGTCGCCGCGCCCGCTACAGCAGCGGACGGAAAAGGAGAATAAGTATGCTGCAACCTGCTCGCCGCAAATACCGCAAGGAGCAAAAGGGCCGTAACACTGGTGTTGCAACGCGGGGTGCCTCCGTTGCTTTCGGTGATTTCGGTCTGAAGTGCACCGACCGTGGCCGTCTGACGGCCCGCCAGATCGAGGCTGCACGCCGTGCAATCTCCCGTCACGTGAAGCGTGGCGGCCGCATCTGGATCCGCGTGTTCCCGGACAAGCCAATCTCTACCAAGCCCGCAGAAGTGCGTATGGGTAACGGTAAGGGCAACCCCGAGTACTACGTGGCCGAAATCCAGCCCGGCAAGATCGTGTTCGAGATCGTCGGCGTGCCCGAAGAACTGGCCCGTGAAGCGTTCCGCCTGGCTGCCGCCAAGCTGCCGCTGCGCACCACGTTCGTCAGCCGCCACATTGGCTCGTAATTCAGGAGAACAAGCAATGAAGACTACTGAACTGCGCCAAAAAGACGTTGCCGGCATCGAAAGCGAAATCAAGGCTCTGCAGAAGGCCCACTTCGGCCTGCGCATGCAGAAGGCGACCCAGCAGTTGGCCAACACCAACACGCTGCGCACCACCCGCCGCGACATCGCCCGTGCAAAAACCATCCTTGCTGAAAAGCAAGCCGCCAAGTAAGGAGCCGACATGACGGAAGCTAAAAAATCCCTCAAGCGCACCTTGATTGGCAAGGTGGTCAGCGACAAGCGCCAAAAGACCGTGACCGTGCTGATCGAGCGCCGTGTGAAGCACGAGCTCTACGGCAAGATCGTGGGCAAGTCGAGCAAGTACCACGCCCATGATGAAAATGGCGAGTACAAGCTGGGCGACGTGATCGAAATCACCGAGAGCCGTCCGCTCTCCAAGACCAAGAACTGGGTTGCCACCCGCTTGGTGCAAAAGGCCGGCCTGCTCTAAGCCCTCCCGGCTTGTTGGCAGCACTGCCCTCCAAAACGACCCACAATGTGGGTCGTTTTGCTTTTGGGGGTCGCATTTTGTGTGCGGCGCCCGGGGCATGCGGATACATACCTACCAACAACCCTAGGAGAGATCAATGATCAAAGTCGGTGACACCCTGCCTGCCAGCACCCTGATGGAATACTCGGAAGTCGAGGGCGAGGGCTGCTCCATTGGCCCGAACCCCGTGCCGGTGGACAAGGCTACGGCAGGCAAGACCATTGCGCTGTTCGCGCTGCCCGGCGCCTTCACGCCCACCTGCTCGGCCAAGCATGTGCCCGGCTACCTGGAAAAGGCCGCCGAGTTCAAGGCGGCGGGCGTCGATGAAATCTGGTGCGTGAGCGTGAACGACGCGTTCGTGATGGGCGCCTGGGCGCGCGACCAGAAGACCGACGGCAAGGTGCGCATGCTCGGTGACGGCGACGCCACCTTCGCCAAGGCCACTGGCCTGACGCTGGACCTCAACGGCAAGGGCCTGGGCCTGCGCAGCAACCGCTACTCGATGCTGGTGCGCGACGGCAAGGTCGTCACCCTCAACATCGAAGCCCCGGGCAAGTTCGAAGTCAGCGACGCGGCGACCCTGCTGGCCCAGGCCAAGGCCTGATTTCAGCCCTTCGCCGCCAGCTCGCTGTCCATCGACCCGAAGCGGATCGCGGCGAGCAAGCGTTGCAACTTTGCAGTGCGCGCTGGTGCCAGCCATTGGCTGACCCAGCGGATTTCCCCCTCCAACCGCGCGCGCTCGCCCGCATCCACCTGCGCCTGCTGTGCCAGCCGGTGCAGCCGTGCCTTGAGCGTGTCGAACTGCACTCGGCTGTAGTTGGCGCGCTGGTTGACCACCAGGCCGGTGACAAACTGGCGCTGGTGGGCGGGCATCACCCGGGTCTTGTCGGCCCGCAAGGCAAAGCCTTCGTCCTGTGCAATCGCCGCGACCCAGGCGCGCAGCGCAATGAACTGGCGCCGCAGCATGTCGGGACCGGAAAAGACCAGGTCGTCGGCATAGCGCGTGTAGTTCGCGCCAAAACGTTGCGCGAGCGCCTGCAGCCTCACATCGAGCCCAAAGGCGCACAGGTTGGCCAGTGCCGGCGACGTGGGCGCACCCTGGGGCAAATGGGGCCGGGCCAGGCGCTGGGCGGTGGCGCGGCGCTGCGCAATGGACGTCGGCAGCTCGGGCATGGATTCCAGCAGCCGATCCCGCACCCCCGCCGGGGTGCGCGCGGTGGTCAGTTGGGTGAGCAGTTCGGCGGCGGCACGTCCGTGGCCCAGGGCGCGCCACAGGGCCCGCACGCGCGTGGCGTGAATCTGCGTGAAGAAGTCCGCCAGATCGAAGCGGATGACCACGGCCTGGCCGGTGTGAATGCGTGCGTGGCTGCCCACGCTGCGGCCGCGAACAAATCCGTGCGCAGCTTCATGGGTGGGGATGTTCGCCAGCAGCGTGTACAGGATGCGCCGCTGTGCGTGCACCAGGCGCGGGCGCGGGGACTCGAGCAGGCGCAGGCCACCGCTGGGCTTGGGCAGCAGCCTGTAGCGGTAGTGCGACGCAGGAAGGGAATGGCCTTCGGAGTGCCGCTCACGCCAGAAGGCGCCTTGGGGCGCAAGCCACAACAGATCCTCCACCGAAACAGCCAGGACCTGGGCCACATCGGTGGCTGTCGCCAGGACCGGCACTGTGGTGCCGCGGTCCATCCAGGCGGGCAGGGGCCCCGCTCCGGCGGGGCGCAGCAGCCAACGCCGTGGCACGGCGCTGCGTGCCGTCGCGGTCCAGATGCGAAATGCCTGGCCCAGGCGCGGTGCCGTCCAATCGGTGGGCGGCAGGCCGGGCAGGATGTCATCGCCTTCACCATCGCCGTCGGGTTCGGCGATGTCTTCGTCATCGCCATCCCAGGCCGATGCGCCATCTTCCACCCCAGCCCCGGAAGGCTCCGTTCCCCAGCGCAGACCTGCGCTGCGCCACCAACGGCCCCAACAGAGCCAGGCGGCCACATCTTCCGGTTCCCACCGCGCCCACTCCGGGGATGACATCGCGGACAGGCGCTGCAACTGTTCCAGCAGAAAGGCAGGGAGGGGAGAGCCTGCAGCAGGCTCCAGTCCCAGGCTGGCCTGTACCCGCGCGACCAAGGCCTGGGGCGTGCGGTGCTCGGGTGTCTGCGCGTCGGCCAGCACGGCCATCGCGATCGCCTTGGCCAGCACGCGGGAGCGGACGGGTGTCTTCACGGCGTGTTGGCGGGGATGGGCGGCTGTGGGATGGAGGTGGCCTGGCACCAACCTGCGGGTCGGGCGCGAACTGGGCGCCACGGGTGGCGGGTGGTTCGCGCGCCGCGAAGCGTGCTTGTCGGATACACCGTGGGGCTACCCCACGGCCCGAACCTTCAGTGATTCAGAATGCTTGGCACCAGGCCGCAGGCATTCTATCGTTGCTATCAAAAACAGGGCAACGAACGATGGCCCAACAGGTGCAGTGGAACACCATCGACCTCAGGAGATGTCCACCTTGAGGTAGTGCGAGCCCGCAATGGGGTTGTGGTAGTAGGGCGGGATCTCCTCGAAGCCCAGGTCGGTGTAGAGGGCCCGGGCCGACTCCATGCCATCGAGCGTATCGAGCAGCACGCAGGCATAGCCCGCGCGGCGCGCCTGGTCCAGCATGGCCTCGGCCAGTTCGCGGCCCAGGCCGAACCCCCGAAAGGCCTTGCGCACGTACAGGCGCTTCATCTCGCTGGCGTTGGGATAGTCGGCGGCATCCAGCGGACGCAGGGCGCAGCAGCCCGCAATGGCCCCCTCCACCATGGCCAGCAGCAGGTGGCCGCGCGGTGCGGCATAGTCGCCGGGCAACCGGGCCAGCTCGGTCTCGAAATCCTGGAACGCCAGGTCCACGTTCAGGGTGCCGGCGTATTCCCGGAAGATGTCGCGCACCGCCTCCATCTCGGCGGCGGACGACGGATTCAGCAGGGTGACGGCAGGCTTGTCCAAGGCGGAAATTCAGGGGCTGGGGAAGGGGCAGTGTAGCGGCTCGATCCGGGCACGCCGGGAACAGGCGCTCAGAACGCCACCGCCCCGAGGGTCGACACCCACCAGGCCAGGCCCGCGCCCAGGGCCAGGGCCACCACCGCCGCGATGCGGCTGGCCAGGTCGTCGCGCGAAGGCGCCACGGGCTGGGGCAGCTCCTTGTTGCCGTGCAGCATGGGCCGCACCAGCCGGTGCTTGCGCACCACCACGTAGAAGACGATGGCCAGCAGGTGCAGCGCG
Organism: Acidovorax sp. GW821-FHT10A04; assembly: GCF_059415825.1. Classification (NCBI taxonomy): domain Bacteria; kingdom Pseudomonadati; phylum Pseudomonadota; class Betaproteobacteria; order Burkholderiales; family Comamonadaceae; genus Acidovorax; species Acidovorax sp. GW821-FHT10A04. Next base: position 42,695 of record NZ_JBWKNZ010000024.1, on the reverse strand, counting down.
ACCAGGCCCAGCACCAGGTACTGGCCGATCTCCTTGTGGTAGCCCGTGGCCTGGCCCACGACCGCGTTGGAGACAAAGCGGGTCAGCGGTCCTGAAAAGGCGATCTCATCGTCACTGAGCAGGCCGGTGCCCACCTGGGCGGCCAGCACGGCCAGCAGGGCGAAGACCGAGAGCGCGCCCAGCGGGCTGTGGCCCACCGCGTCCTCGGGGTGGCCGGTGCCGCGCAGGTAGCGCACCAGGCGGGCAGGCGAGTACAGGAAGGCGCCAAAGCGCGACCAGTGCCCGCCCACCAGGCCCCAGACCAGCCGAAAGACCAGCAGCGCCAGCACCACATAGCCCAGGCGCAGGTGCCAGACCATGGCATTGCCGCCCACCTTGGCCGTCACCACCAGGGCGATCACGCTGGCGGCCAGGGTCCAGTGGAAGAGGCGGGTAGGCAGATCCCAGATGCGGACGGTGTGTGTCATGGTCGTGCTCCGGCGCTTGCCGTGTCGTAGGGGTGTTCTTGGCCGCATTGTGCGCGAGATGGCTGGCGTCGCCAACGCGCATCGACAGACATGCCAAAACCGCCGCAAAGCGGCATACTGGCGTCGGCTGGTTGGTTTTTGCTCCCCACGATAAAAGGAAATATCCGATGAAAACCCTCGCTGTAGTCGCCTTTGCCGCGGCCGTCACCATGCTGTCGGCGCCCGCATCTGCCCAGTTCGCCAAGCCCGAAGACGCCATCAAGTACCGCCAGAGTGCGCTGTTCGTGATGGGCCAGCACTTCGGCCGCCTGGGCGCCATGGCCAATGGCCGCATTCCCTTCGACGCCAAGGCGGCGCAGGAAAATGCGGACATCGTCGCCGAGATGGCCAAGTTGCCTTGGGCCGGCTTTGGCGCCGGCACCGACAAGGGGGCGCCCACCAAGGCCCTGCCCGAGATCTGGGCCCAGCAGGCCAAGTTCAAGGAGCACTCGGACAAGCTCGAGGCCGATACTGTCAAGCTGGCGGCGGCTGCGAAGACCGGCAACCTCGACAACCTCAAGACCGCCTTCGGTGCCACGGCCAACAGCTGCAAGGCCTGCCACGACAACTACCGCGCCAAGTGATCCGGCCGCCTCGGCGGTGGTCCCCAAGGCAAAAAGCCTCTTCCGGGTGGAAGAGGCTTTTTTTCATGGCGCGGTGGCTGGTGGGATCAGGTCTCCGCCAGCAATTTCTCGATCAACTGGTGCAGTTCGGGGAAATTGAGTGCCCCGACATAGGTCTTGACGATCTCCCCGCGCTTGTTGACGATGAAGGTCGAGGGCGTGAGCCGCACGTCGCCCCAGGCCTGGGCCACGGCGCCGGTGTTGTCGATGGCCACCTTGAAGGGCAGCTTGCGCGTTTCGGCAAAGTTCACCACGTAGCTTGGTGGGTCGTAGCTCATGGCCACGGCCAGCGTATCGAAGCCCTTGGGCTGGTACTTCTTGTAGGTGGCAATGATCTCGGGCATCTCGGCCACGCAGGTGGTGCAGCTCGTGGCCCAGAAGTTCACCAGCGTCACCTTGCCGCGCAGGTCGGCCGTCGACTGGCGCGAGCCGTCTAGTAGCACGAAGGTGGACTCGGGCGCCGCAGAGCGGCCCGTGTCCAGGTACACGTAGGCGCCCACGGCGGCAAAAGCCACCACCGCTGCACCTGCTGCCCACTGCTTGATACCCATGGCGTCATTCCATCCCGAAAGTGCGGGCACCAGCCCGCACGGTATTGTGCCGGACAAGGCTCCCGCCTGCCGGCGGCCTGTCCCTCCGTATGGACTGCTGGGCCGCGCAAAAGTTCTCCTTCCCGTTCGCCGTGCACCAAAAAGGCGAGCACTGCCGATAATGGGTCCATGAACTGGACACTGACCGGCGCTGCCAGCGCCCTCCTGGGACTGGCCGCATGCAGCCCGGCACTCAACTGGCGCACCGTGGCCCTGCCCGAGGCTGCTCTCACCATCACGCTGCCCTGCAAGCCCGACCATGCCACGCGCAAGGTGGAGCTGGCGGGCACGCCGGTCGACCTGTCCATGGTGGGCTGCGAAGCCGATGGAGCGACCTTCGCCGTGTCCTACGCCACGCTGACCGATCCCGCGCAGGTGGGCGTGGCACTCACGCACTGGCGGTCCGCCATGCTGGCGCGCCTGGGCGGCGCCCAGGCCCAGGCCACCGATGCCCCATTTGCCCCGCGCAACGCCTTGCCACTGCCCCAATCGGTGCGCACCGCGGCGCAGGGGCGGGCGGCCGATGGGCAGGCCGTCACCGCCCAGGCGGTCTGGTTTGCCCGCCCCGTGGGGCCGCAGATGCGGCTGTACCACGCCGTGGTCTATGCGCCCAAGCCGCGTCCGGAGGTGGCCGATACCTTCTTCGCCGGGCTGTTGCTGCCATGAGCGCCGGTGTGCTGCCACGGCGCATGGCCGTCATCGTCTTCCTCGCGTTCGCCTTCGCGTATTTCCTGTCGGCGCTGCTGCGCGCCGTCACGGCCACGCTGGCGCCCACCCTGTCGCAGGAATTCACCCTGCACGCCAGCGACCTGGGCCTGCTCGCGGGCGGCTATTTCCTGGGCTTTTCGGCCACGCAACTGCCGCTGGGCACCTGGCTGGACCGGCACGGCCCGCAGAAGGTGCTGCTTGGCTTTTTGGGCGTGGCCGTCGCCGGTTGCCTGGTGTTCTCGATGGCCACGGGCTTTTCGGGCCTGCTCGCGGGGCGCGTGCTCTGCGGTGCCGGGGTGAGCGCCTGCCTGATGGCGCCGCTCACCGGCTACCGCCGCTGGTTCGACCCGACTGCGCAGATGCGCGCCAACTCCTGGATGCTGATGACCGGTTCGCTGGGCATGGTGGCCTCCACCCTGCCGGTGCAGTGGGCCCTGCCGCTGGTGGGCTGGCGCCCGCTGTTCTGGGGGCTGGCCGTGCTGATCGGCGTGGCCATGGTGGGCATTGCGCTGTGGGTGCCGCGCTGGCATGCGGCGGTGCCCGCGGCAGGAGCGGCTGCGCCGCCAGCTGCCCCGGGCGGCTATGGCGTGGTCTGGCGCCATCCCTACTTCCAGCGCATGGCGCCCTTGGGTTTCTTCGTCTATGGCGGCATGGTGGCCATGCAGACCCTGTGGGCGGGGCCCTGGATGCAGCAGGTGGCCGGCTACACCGCGTTCGAGTCGGCCATTGGCCTGTTCTGGATCAACGTCTCCATGCTGTGCACCTTCTGGACCTGGGGCATGGTCAACCCCTGGTTGCTGCGCCGCGGCCTCGGGGCCGACCGGCTCATCCTTGCGGGCCTGCCGCTGTCGCTGTGTATCCTGCTGGCGATCATCGTCGCCGGGCCGGCGGCGGGGGGCGCGGCCTGGGCGCTGTTCTGTGTCTCGTGCACTTTCGTATCGCTGTCGCAGCCGGCGGTGGGCATGGCTTTTCCACAGGCATTGGCGGGGCGTGCGCTGTCGGCCTTCAACCTGGTGATCTTTGCCGGCGTGTTCGTGGTGCAATGGGGCATTGGCCTGGCCGTGGATGCCTTTGCGGCCGCAGGCCTGTCGACGACCGAATCGTTCCGGGCGGCCATGGGGGTTTTCCTGGCCTGCAACACCGGGGCCTACCTGTGGTTTGCACGGGCCCAGCGCCATAATGTGCTCCAAACCTCTGTCCCATGAGCACCAGCATCCTCCTCATCGCCCATGCCCCCCTGGCCCATGCCCTGCGCGAATGCGCATTGCATGTGTTCGCCGACTGTGGCGACAGCGTGGCCGCACTGGATGTGCAGCCCAACGAGCGGCCCGAAGAAACGCTGGCCCAGGCGCAGATCCTGCTGGACCAGCTGGGCGCCGACTCCACCCTGGTGCTGACCGACGTGTTCGGCGCCACGCCCTGCAACGTGGCGCAGCGCCTGGTCGATGGTGTGCGCTCGCGCCTGGTGACAGGGGTCAATCTTCCGATGCTGCTGCGTGCCGTGAGCTACCGTGCAGAGCCCCTGGACTCGGTCGTCACCCGTGCGGTGGTGGGCGGTACGCAAGGGGTGATGCAGGTGGCCATCGCCGCGCCGCAGAACCAGTCCCGACGCAACCGACATGATCAAGACTCGTACGACCATCAGCAATAAACTGGGCCTGCATGCCCGCGCCTCGGCCAAGCTCACCAAGCTGGCAGGCAGCTTTCCCTGTGACGTTTTCATGAGCCGCGGTGACCGCCGCATCAATGCCAAGAGCATCATGGGGGTCATGATGCTGGCCGCCGGCATCGGCACCGAGGTCGAGATCGAAACCAACGGCGATCGCGAGCAGGAGGCCATGGATGGGCTGCTGGCGCTGATTGCGGACAAGTTCGGCGAAGGCGAATAAACGCGCCATGGCTGACATGGCTGAAGAAGAAAGGGGTTTCCGATGACCTTCGCCGTCCACGGTCTGGCGGTGGCACGCGGCATTGCCATCGGCCGTGCCGTGCTCGTGGCGTCGAGCCGCGTGGACGTGGCCCACTACTTCATCCAGCCCGAACAGATACCGGCCGAGATCGAGCGTGTGCGCCAGGGCCGCAATGCGGTGGTCGAGGAGCTGCAGCGCCTGCAGACCGACATGCCGGCCGACGCGCCGCATGAGCTCACCGCGCTGCTCGACGTGCACCTGATGCTGCTGCAGGACGAGGCTCTGACGGGCGGCGTCAAGCACTGGATCACCGAGCGCCTGTACAACGCAGAGTGGGCGCTCACCACCCAGTTCGAGGTGATCGCACGCCAGTTCGACGAGATGGAGGACGAGTACCTGCGCGAGCGCAAGGCCGACCTGGAACAGGTGGTCGAGCGCATCCTGCGCTACATGAAAGGCGTGGCCAGCCCCGTGGCACCGCCCGCCAGCAGCCCGCGCCGCAAGACCCAGCAGGACCTGCTGCTCGACGACACGGTGGACGTGCCCCTGGTGCTGGTGGCGCACGACCTGTCGCCGGCCGACATGCTGCAGTTCAAGCAGAGCGTGTTCGCCGGCTTCGTGACCGACGTGGGCGGCAAGACCTCGCACACCGCCATCGTCGCGCGCAGCATGGACATCCCGGCCGTGGTCGGCGCCCGCGCGGCCAGCCAACTGGTGCGCCAGGACGACTGGGTCATCATCGACGGTGATGCTGGCGTGATCATCGTCGACCCCTCGCCCATCATCCTGGCCGAGTACGGCTTTCGCCAGCGCCAGACGGAGCTCGAGCGCGAGCGCCTGTCGCGCCTGCGGCACACCCCGGCCGTCACCATCGACGGCCACCGCATCGAACTGCTGGCCAACATCGAGCAGCCCGGCGATGCCGTGGGGGCCGTGCGCGCCGGTGCCGTGGGTGTGGGCCTGTTTCGCAGCGAGTTCCTGTTCATGGGCCGCACCGGCAACCTGCCAGGCGAGGACGAGCAGTACCGCGCCTACCGCGAGGCGCTCGACGGCATGCAGGGCCTGCCGGTCACCATCCGCACCATCGACGTGGGGGCCGACAAGCCGCTGGACAGCAAGGTCCACAAGGACACGCACCTGAACCCCGCGCTCGGCCTGCGTGCCATCCGCTGGAGCCTGGCCGACCCGGCCATGTTCCGCACCCAGCTGCGGGCCGTGCTGCGTGCGGCGGCGCATGGCAAGGTGAACCTGCTGTTCCCTATGCTGGCGCACACCAACGAGATCCGCCAGACCCTGGCCCAGGTGGACCTGGCGCGCGCCGAGCTCGATGCCCGGGGCGAGCCCTACGGCCCGATCCAGCTGGGGGCCATGATCGAGGTGCCGGCCGCGGCGCTGATGGTGCGCACCTTCCTGCGCTATTTCGACTTCCTGTCCATCGGCACCAACGACCTGATCCAGTACACCCTGGCCATCGACCGGGCCGACGAGGCCGTGGCGCATCTCTACGACCCGGTGCACCCGGCCGTGCTGCGCCTGGTGGCCGACGTGATCGCCGAGGGCGAGCGCCAGGGCAAGAGCGTCTGCGTCTGCGGCGAGACCGCGGGCGACGTGACCATGACGCGGTTGCTGCTGGGCCTGGGCCTGCGCAGCTTTTCCATGCACCCGGCGCAGATCCTGGCCGTCAAGCAGGAGATCCTGCGCGCCGACACGCGCAAGCTCGTGCCCTGGGCGCAGCAGGTGCTGGACGGGGAAGAACCTGCGGCGCTGCTGGCATCCTAGAAAACTCTCGAATCAATAGCTGCCAGCGCTCGCTGGAAAAGCGCTGGAGGTCGATTTGGCCCATATCCCGGTAGCAGTCCCCGCAGACGCGTCCCTCATCGACTCGCGCCAGGCCTTCCAGCGCCTCTTGGTCACCCTGGGCCTGGTGGTGCTGGGCAACAGCAGCATGTACGTGGTGTCGGTCGTGCTTCCGGCCGTGCAGAGCGAGTTCGGCATCGGCCGTGCGAGTGCCTCGCTGCCCTACACCTTGATGATGGTCTGCCTGGGCCTGGGCGGCCTGCTCACGGGCCGGCTGGCCGACCGCCATGGCCTCACGCCCGTGCTCTGGCTGGGTGCGCTGGCCGTGCTGGGCGGCTTCGTCGGTGCGGCCTTTTCCGGCAGCATCTGGGCCTTCGGCCTGGCGCATGCGGTGATGGGCTTCATCGGCAGCTCGGCCACGTTCGCGCCCTTGCTGGCCGACACGGCGCTGTGGTGGAACCGCCGGCGTGGCATTGCGGTGGCGGTCTGTGCCAGCGGCAACTATGTGGCGGGCGCGGTCTGGCCGCCCATCGTGCAGTACGGCATCGACACCATCGGCTGGAGGCCGACCTACGTGGCGCTGGGCGTGGTTTGCGGTCTGGGCATGCTCGCGCTGTCGCTGCGCATGCGCCAACGCCCGCCGGCCATCCAGGCCGCGGCGGCTGGCGCCCAGGCGGCCGCTGTGGACCACGCACGTCCCTTCGGCCTCGCGCCGGGCGCTGCGATGGCGCTGCTGTGCGTGGCCGGCGTGGCGTGCTGCGTGGCCATGGCCATGCCGCAGGTCCACATCGTGGCCTACTGCACCGATCTGGGCTTCGGTGCCGCCCAGGGCGCGCAGATGCTGTCGCTCATGCTGGCCTGCGGCATCGTGAGCCGGCTGGTCTTCGGGCTGATCTGTGACCGCATCGGCGGCATCCGCACCCTGCTGCTGGGGTCTGCGCTGCAGGGCATCGCCCTGCTGCTGTTCCTGCCCTATGACGGCCTGGTCCCGCTGTATGTGATCTCGGCGCTGTTCGGCCTGTTCCAGGGCGGCATCGTGCCGACCTACGCCATCATCGTGCGCGAGCACTTCGCGCCCGCGCGGGCGAGCGCATTGGTGGGTGCCGCCATCATGGCCACGCTCGTCGGCATGGCGCTGGGCGGCTGGCTGTCGGGCTTCATCTTCGACCTCACCGGCAGCTACCACGCCGCCTTCCTCAACGGCATTGGCTGGAACCTGCTGAACCTGTCCCTCACCGGCTGGCTCTTCTTGCGCTTGCGCAGGGCGCAAATGGCTCCCAGGGTGTCCGCGGGGGCGGCTTGATCTGTTGGCGCTTGCGGGGCGTCCTCTACTTCGCCCGCATGCCCAGGATGGCCGCACTGATGATCATGGCCGTGGCCAGCGCGATGCTGGCGCTGAACGCGCGGCCGCTCACCACGATCAGCAAGGCGGTCGAGGCCAGCGGCGTGATGTAGCTCAGGATGCCGATGTGCCGGGCATCGCCGAGCTTGAGCGCCTTGTCCCACAGGAAGAACGAAGCACCCAGCGGCCCCAGGCCCAGCACGGCCAGCAGCATCCAGTCGCGCGGCGCCAGGGTGGCCGCGGGCTCCAGCGCCACGTGGCACAACAGCGAGAGCACGCCCGAGACCAGGCCGAAGAGCCCTATGGCCGTGGTCGGAAAGGCCGCCACGCGCTTGGTCATGAGCGAATAGGTGGCCCAGATCAACGCCGCTGCGAAGGCCGGCAGGTAGCCCCAGGCCAGGGTGCCGTTGAGCTCGCGGCCGCCCACGATGGCAATCGCCGCGCCGCCGAAGCCCAGCAGTGCCGCTAGCACGTGCGGCCAGCGCAGTGACACGCCAGGCAACAGCACGGGTGCGAGCACCACGATGAACAGCGGCCACAGGTAGTTGACCAGGTTGGCCTCCACCGGTGGCGCGTGGCGCAGCGCGATGAACAGGAGAAAGTGGTAGGCGAACAGCCCGTACACGCCCAGGGCCAGCGTGCGCAGCGGAATGCGCCACTGCGACGGGTCGCGCAGCACGAAGGGCCAGGCCGGCACGCTGCCGATGATCAGCGCCACCCCGGTCAGCAGGAAGGGCGGCACATGGGTCAGCGACACGCCCAGCGAGGCGAGGGAAGCCCACAGCGCAATGGCGCCCAGGGCATAGAGATTGGCTTGCATGCGGCCACTGTAAGCGCGCCGGGCATCGCGCAACGACGGAGCGTCGTCGCCATCCCCCGGTCGTGGAGCCGGGCCGGTCAGCCGCGGCGCAGGGCCGCCGTGAGGGCCGAAGGTGAGCGGTAGCCCGTGCGCCGCGCCACCTCGGCCACAGCCATGCCACCCGAGCGCAGCAAGCGGGCGTGTTCGAGCCGCTGGCTGCGCAGCCAGGCCATCGCGCCCTGGCCTTGTTCATCGCGGCAACGCGCGGCGAACTGGCTGGGGCTCAGGTGCACTTGCCGGGCGATGTCGGCCACCGACAGCGGCCGGTGCCATTGCAGTGCGGCCCAGGCGCGCAGCGCGGGCCAGTCGATGGCGCGCCGGCGTGCGGTGGCGTCCACCGGGTTCGGCGTCCGGGAGGCGGGGGAGGGGGGCAGCCAGGCCTCCAGCAGCAGCGCGGGCCCGTGGGCCTGGGCCAGGGGGCGGCCCTGCTGCAGGGCGCTGGCGAGGTAGCGGGCCAGGGTCAGCGCCGGGGGCGGCGGGGCGCTCTGCAATGCCGGGGCGGTGCAGTGCGTCCAGCCCATGTCGCTGCTGTCCAGCACCAGGCACAGGCTGCCACCGGTGGCCTCGAAATCGTGGTGCGCGCCCGGTGCGATGACGCAGCCGCCGCCGGTGGCCACGCGCATGCCGCGTCCATCGATCTCCAGCTCCAGCGCGCCGGCCAGGCCCAGCAGCACCTGGAAGTGGTCATGGCTGTGGCTGCCGGGGGAGGGGCCATACCGGCGCAGCGAGAGCGAGCCGGCGGTGTCCATGGGCAGGAGGGCAGGGCGCGTTGGCGGCGCAGCAGGTCTTACACGCCGGCGGCGTGGGCCTGCTGGTCGGCGTGGTAGCTCGAACGCACCATGGCACCCACGGCGGCGTGGCTGAAGCCCATCTTGTAGGCCTGTTCCTCGAACATCTTGAAGGTGTCGGGGTGCACATAGCGGCGCACCGGCAGGTGGCTGTTGCTGGGCGACAGGTACTGGCCGATGGTCAGCATGTCGATGTCGTGTGCGCGCATGTCGCGCATCACCTGCAGGATTTCTTCGTCCGTCTCGCCCAGACCGACCATGATGCCGCTCTTGGTCGGCACCTTGGGGTGCAGGGCCTTGAACTTCTTGAGCAGGTTCAGGCTGAACTGGTAGTCCGAACCCGGGCGCGCTTCCTTGTACAGGCGCGGCGCGGTTTCCAGGTTGTGGTTCATCACGTCGGGTGGCGCGGCCTTGAGGATCTCCAGCGCGCGGTCGTCGCGGCCGCGGAAGTCGGGCACCAGGATCTCGATCTGCGTGAGCGGCGAGAGCTCGCGGATGTTCTGGATGCATTCCACGAAGTGGCCGCTGCCACCATCGCGCAGGTCATCGCGGTCGACGCTGGTGATCACCACGTACTTCAGGCGCAACTGGGCGATGGTGCGCGCCAGGTTCAGCGGCTCGTCCTTGTCCAGCGGGTCGGGACGGCCGTGGCCCACGTCGCAGAACGGGCAGCGGCGCGTGCACTTGTCGCCCATGATCATGAAGGTGGCCGTGCCCTTGCCAAAGCATTCGCCGATGTTGGGGCAGGACGCCTCTTCGCACACCGTGTGCAGGTTGTTCTGGCGCAGGATGTCCTTGATCTCGTAGAAGCGCGTGGTGGGCGAGCCGGCCTTGACGCGGATCCACTCGGGCTTCTTGAGCACTTCGCCCTGTTCGACCTTGATCGGAATGCGCGACAGCTTGGCCGCGGCCTTCTGCTTGGCCAGCGGGTTGTAGGCTTCGATGGACTGCGCTTCGCGGACGACGTCGGTGGTGCTCATGGCTTGGTGGCGGTTCAGGGAGACAGGCGGATGCCGAGCTGCTGGCCCAGCACCTTGGCGGCATCGTCCCAGGTGGTTTGGACCCCGATTGTAGAAAGGTCCACGGTTTGCAGTCCCGCGTAGCCGCAAGGGTTGATACGGCCGAAGGGTTCCAGGTCCATCGCCACGTTGAGCGCGGCGCCGTGGTAGGTGCTGTGGCGGCTGACCTTGATGCCCAGTGCGGCAATCTTTCCGAGGCCCGCGAAATCGGGCTCGCCAGGCCCGGCGGCCTCGCGCTTTTGCGGGCGCTGCGGCAGCATGGCGTGGCTGTGCGGGTCATCCAGGCGCACATAGATGCCCGGGGCACCGGCCACGCGGTGGCCGGTGACGCCGAAGTGCGCCAGGGTGCGGATCAGCGCCTCTTCGACGCGGTAGACGTATTCCTTGACGAAGTAGCCCGCGCGCTGCAGGTCGATGAGCGGGTAGGCCACCACCTGGCCCGGGCCATGGAAGGTGACCTGGCCGCCGCGGTTGGTGGGCACCACCGGAATCGTGCCGGGATTGAGCAGGTGATCGCTCTTGCCCGCCAGGCCTTGCGTGTAGAGCGCGTCGTGCTCGCACAGCCACAGCGCATCGGGCGTGTCGGCCGTGCGCGTGGCCGTGTAGTCCTGCATGGCCTGCACGGTGGCGGCGTAGTCCACCCGCCCCAGGGTGCGCAGATCGATGGCCACGGACTTAGAGCACCACCTTGACGAGGGGGTGCGATGACAGGGCCCGGTACAGGTCGTCGAGCTGCTCGCGGCTGGTGGCCGTGATGGTGACAGTAACTCCGAGGTAATTGCCCTTGCTGCTGTCGCGCAGTTCAATGGTGGCAGGGTCGAAGGTCGGGTCGTACTGGCGAGCCAGCTCGGTCACTGCATGGACGAAGCCATCCACCTTGGCGCCCATGACCTTGATCGGGAACCGCGAGGGGTATTCGATCAGCGAGTCCTTGCGGGCATCCGCAGAGGAGGAGTCGAGGATGGTGAGGTTCGGTGGCAAAGGAGAAGACGTCATGGGCAGGTGCTACGGTTGCGGTGGCGGTGCGGGCAAGGCCATTGTGCGGCAAGCCCTTCGCGGTGTCGTGGATGTGTCACACGGATGTGCGCCTTTTCGGTGCATAACCGGGAACCCCAGCGCCCGGGCGGGCGTTGGTGGGTCACCACAAAGGTGCTGGCGAGCGCACCCCTTTCAGTCCCGATTGCGGGTCTTTGTCGCTGCGCACGGGTTTTTACTTATAATTAGAGGCTTTGTGAAATTTGCAGTCTGTAACACGGGCGTTACTCAACAATGAAAACAATCGCCCCTGAGACTGAAACTGAGGCTGAAGATTCTGACTTCAAGCCCCTGACCGCGCAGGAAGCGCAGCAGTGGCGAAGCCGCAACCCACCTGTCTCGATGTGGAGGGTGGTGGCGGGTCAGGCGCTTGTCGGCGTGCTCGTGGCCCTGGTGGCCTGGGGGCTGACGGGCAGGACCGAGGTGGGCTGGTCTGCCGCCTACGGCGCGCTTGCAGTGGTGGCTCCGGCCGCATTGTTCGCCCGCGGTATGTCGCGCCAGATGGCGTCCGGAAATGCGGGCGCCTCCATGGCGGGGTTCTTTGGTTGGGAGATTGCCAAGATCGTGTTCACCATTGCATTGCTGGCAGCGGCCCCCTGGGTTGTGCCGGGGCTGGTGTGGCTGGCCTTGCTGGCAGGCATGGTGCTCACGATGAAAACGTATTGGGTCGCGCTCATGGTGCGGTCCGGTGTCCGAAAAACCGATTGATATAGAGAAGAGTTGTCCGATGGCCGCAGAAGCGCACGCTCCGACTGCAAGTGAATACATCGTTCACCACCTGCAGCATCTTCAAAACGTCAACCAGACCAAGATTGTTGACTTCACGGTCATCAACTATGACTCGATCATCGTGGGTTTGGTTCTGGGTGCTCTGACCCTTTTGATCCTGTGGTCCGCGGCCCGCAAGGCAACCTCCGGCGTTCCCGGTCGCTTCCAGGCGGCAGTGGAAATGCTGGTCGAGATGGTGGACAACCAGGCCAAGGCCAACATCCACAACGCCGAGAGCCGCAAGTTCATCGCGCCCCTGGGCCTCACGGTGTTCGTCTGGATCTTCCTGATGAACTTCATGGACATGCTGCCCGTGGACCTGCTGCCCGCCATCTGGGCCCAGATCTATGGCGCTGCCGGCCATGACCCGCACCACGCCTACCTGCGCGTCGTGCCCACGGCCGACCTCTCCACCACCCTGGGCCTGGCATTCGCCATCCTGATCCTGCGCTTCTGGTACAGCGTGAAGATCAAGGGCGCCGGCGGCTGGGCGCACGAACTCGTGTCGGCCCCGTTCGGCACCAGCAAGAATCCCATCTTCGCCCTGATCCTGGGCGTGGTGAACCTGCTCATGCAGGTCATTGAATATGTCGCCAACACCGTGTCGCATGGCATGCGGTTGTTCGGCAACATGTACGCCGGCGAACTGGTGTTCATGCTGATCGCCCTGATGGGTGGTGCGGCTGCGCTGTCGCTGTCGGGTGTGCTGCTGCCTGTGGGCCACGTCATCGCTGGCACCATCTGGACGCTGTTCCACATTCTGGTGATCTCGCTGCAAGCCTTCATCTTCATGATGCTTGCGCTGATCTACCTCGGTCAGGCGCACAACGCGCACTAACGGTTCCCTTTCGTTTCTCTTTCCTTTCAACCTTTCTTTTTTTAACTCAGGAGTCATCATGGAAAACATTCTCGGTCTCGTCGCTCTGGCTTGTGGTCTGATCGTTGGCCTCGGCGCTATCGGCGCTTCCATCGGTATCGCACTGATGGGCGGCAAGTTCCTCGAATCGTCGGCACGTCAGCCTGAGCTGATCAACGAACTGCAAACCAAGATGTTCATCTTGGCCGGTCTGATCGACGCTGCCTTCCTGATCGGTGTGGCCATCGCCCTGCTGTTCGCCTTCGCCAACCCCTTCGCTTCCACGTTCTTGGCCAACCTGCCCAAGTAATTCCCACTCAACGCCACTCTAGAAAGGTGTTGCCGTGAGTATCAACGCGACCCTGTTCATTCAGGCCATCGTCTTCCTGATCCTGGTGTGGTTCACGATGAAATTCGTGTGGCCCCCGATCGCGAAGGCGTTGGATGAACGAGCCCAGAAAATCGCCGAAGGCCTCGCTGCTGCCGACCGTGCCAAGTCCGAACTGACCGCTGCCAACCAGCGCGTCGAGAAGGAACTGTCACAGGCACGCAACGAAACGGCCTCGCGTCTTGCGGACGCCGACCGACGTGCCCAGGCCATCATCGAAGAAGCCAAGGCACGCGCCACGGAAGAAGGCAATAAGATCGTTGCTTCCGCCCGTGCCGAAGCCGAACAGCAAACGGTGCAAGCCCGCGAAGCCCTGCGTGAGCAGGTTGCCGCGCTGGCCGTCAAGGGTGCAGAGCAGATTCTCCGCAAGGAAGTCAATGCCGGCGTTCACGCCGACCTGCTCAACCGCCTGAAGACCGAGCTGTAAGGGGACACACATGGCTGAACTCGCCACCATTGCCCGCCCTTACGCCGAAGCCCTGTTCAAGGCCGCTACTGCGGGCGCGGGCATGGACCTGGCCAGCACCGCTGACTGGGTCGATGAACTGGCGGCCATTGCCGCCAACCCCCAGTTGCGCCAGCTGGCAGACAGCCCCAAGGTGACGGCAGACCAGGTGTTCGCCGTCGTCACGGGTGTTGCGCGTTCGGCGCTGTCCGATACGGCCAAGAACTTCCTGCGCACGGTCATCGACAACGGGCGCCTCAACGCGCTGCCGGAAGTCGCCGTGCAATTCCGTGCCCTCGTGAATCGCCGCAGCGGCTCTTCGGATGCCGTGGTGCACAGCGCCTTCCCGATGGACGCCGCAGCGCTGGCTGAGGTCGGCTCGGCGCTCGAAAAGCGCTTCGGCCGCAAGCTCAACCTCGCCGTTCAGCTGGACGAGTCCCTGATCGGTGGCATTCGCGTAGTGGTGGGTGACGAGGTGCTGGACACTTCGGTCAAGGCCCGTCTTGAACAAATGAAAGCGGCCCTCACCGCGTAACGCGCGGCGAGGACAGCGAACCAAAGAAAGAAGGAAAGAGTCATGCAACTCAATCCCGCAGAAATTTCTGAACTCATCAAGAGCCGCATCGAAGGTCTGGCCGCCAGCAGCGATATCCGCAACCAGGGTACCGTGGTGTCCGTGTCCGACGGTATCGTGCGCGTGCACGGCCTGTCGGACGTGATGGCCGGTGAAATGCTTGAGTTCCCCGCCACCAAGGACGGCCAGCCCTCCTTCGGCCTGGCCCTGAACCTTGAGCGCGACTCCGTTGGCGCCGTGATTCTGGGTGAGTACGAACACATCTCCGAAGGCGACACCGTCAAGTGCACGGGCCGCATTCTGGAAGTGCCGGTCGGCCCTGAGCTGGTTGGCCGCGTGGTGAACGCCCTGGGCCAGCCGATCGACGGCAAGGGTCCCATCAACGCCAAGCTCACCGACGTGATCGAAAAGGTCGCTCCGGGCGTGATCGCCCGTAAATCGGTGGACCAGCCCCTGCAGACCGGCCTGAAGTCCATCGACTCGATGGTGCCTGTGGGCCGTGGCCAGCGCGAGCTGATCATCGGTGACCGCCAGACCGGCAAGACCGCCGTGGCCATCGACGCCATCATCGCCCAGAAGGGCCAGGGCGTGACCTGCATCTACGTCGCCATCGGCCAGAAGGCTTCGTCGATCAAGAACGTGGTGCGCGCACTGGAACAAGCCGGTGCCATGGACTACACGATCGTGGTGGCCGCATCGGCCTCCGAATCGGCAGCCATGCAGTACGTGTCGGCCTACTCGGGCTGCACGATGGGCGAGTACTTCCGCGACCGCGGCCAGGACGCCCTGATCGTTTATGACGACCTGTCCAAGCAGGCCGTGGCCTACCGCCAGGTTTCGCTGCTGCTGCGCCGCCCACCAGGCCGCGAAGCCTACCCCGGCGACGTGTTCTATCTCCACAGCCGCCTGCTCGAGCGCGCAGCCCGCGTGAACGCCGACTACGTCGAAGCCTTCACCAAGGGTGAAGTCAAGGGCAAGACCGGTTCGCTGACCGCACTGCCCATCATCGAAACGCAAGCCGGCGACGTGTCCGCCTTCGTTCCGACCAACGTGATCTCGATCACCGACGGCCAGATCTTCCTGGAAACCAGCCTGTTCAACGCCGGTATCCGCCCCGCCATCAACGCCGGTATCTCGGTGTCGCGCGTCGGTGGTGCAGCCCAGACCAAGCTGGTGAAGAACCTGTCCGGCGGTATCCGTACCGACCTGGCCCAGTACCGTGAACTGGCTGCCTTCGCGCAGTTCGCTTCCGACCTGGACGAAGCCACCCGCAAGCAGCTGGACCGCGGTGCCCGCGTGACCGAACTGCTCAAGCAGGCACAGTACAGCCCCCTGTCCATCTCGCTGATGGGCGCGACGCTGTTCGCTGTGAACAAGGGCTTCATGGACGACATCGACGTCAAGAAGGTTCTCGACTTCGAACACGGCCTGCACCAGTTCCTGAAGACCAGCCACGCCGCACTGCTGGCCAAGCTGGAACAGGCCAAGGCCATGGACAAGGACGCTGAAGCCGAATTGACCGCCGCCATCGGCGCGTTCAAGAAGTCGTTCGCTTAAACCGGACGAGGAGCCATCATGGCAGCAGGCAAGGAAATACGCGGCAAGATCAAATCGGTGGAAAACACCAAGAAGATCACCAAGGCCATGGAGATGGTGGCTGCATCCAAAATGCGCAAGGCGCAGGAACGGATGCGGGCTGCCCGCCCCTACAGCGAGAAGATCCGCAACATTGCAGCCAATCTCGGCCACGCCAATCCGGAGTACGTGCACCCGTTCATGAAACTGAACGATGCCAAGGCGGCCGGCGTGATCGTGGTGACGACCGACAAGGGCCTGTGCGGTGGCATGAACACCAACGTGCTGCGCATCGTGACGGCCAAGCTGCGTGAGCTGCAGGGTGCTGGCGTGTCCACCGAGGCGGTTGCCATCGGCAACAAGGGCCTGGGTTTCCTGAACCGTGTCGGCGCCAAGGTGGTTTCGCACGTGACGGGCCTGGGTGACACGCCCCATCTGGACAAGCTGATCGGCCCTGTGAAGGTGCTGCTCGACGCTTACGCGGAAGGCAAGATCAACGCGGTGTACCTGAGCTATACCAAGTTCATCAACACCATGCGCCAGGAATCGGTGGTGGAGCAGTTGCTTCCCCTGTCGTCCGAGCAGATGCAGGCCGAGAAGACCGAGCATGGCTGGGACTACATCTACGAACCCGATGCCCAGACCGTGATCGACGATCTGCTGGTCCGCTATGTCGAGTCCCTGATCTACCAGGCGGTTGCGGAAAACATGGCGTCCGAGCAGTCGGCACGCATGGTGGCCATGAAGGCCGCCACCGACAACGCCGGCAGCGTCATTGGCGAGTTGAAGCTGGTCTACAACAAGACGCGCCAGGCAGCGATCACGAAAGAACTTTCGGAAATCGTGGCTGGCGCCGCTGCTGTGTAAGCAGCTCAACCAACATCTAAATTGGAGCGAAAAATGGCTCAAGTGCAAGGCAAGATTGTTCAATGTATCGGCGCTGTGGTGGACGTTGAGTTCCCGCGCGACCAGATGCCCAAGATTTACGATGCTCTGAAGCTCGAAGGCACGACGCTGACGCTGGAAGTGCAGCAGCAGCTGGGTGACGGCGTGGTGCGTACCATCGCCCTGGGTTCGTCCGACGGCCTGCGCCGCGGCATCATGGTGACCAACACCGGCAACGCCATCACCGTGCCCGTGGGCAAGGCGACGCTGGGCCGCATCATGGACGTGCTGGGCGCGCCCATCGACGAACGCGGTCCCGTGAGCCAGGAACTGACGGCATCCATCCACCGCAAGGCCCCTGCGTACGACGAACTGTCGCCTTCGCAAGAGCTGCTGGAAACCGGCATCAAGGTGATCGACCTGGTCTGCCCGTTCGCCAAGGGCGGCAAGGTGGGTCTGTTCGGTGGCGCCGGCGTGGGCAAGACCGTGAACATGATGGAACTCATCAACAACATCGCCAAGGCCCACTCGGGTCTGTCGGTGTTCGCTGGTGTGGGCGAGCGTACCCGTGAAGGGAACGACTTCTACCATGAAATGGCCGATTCCGGCGTGGTGAACCTCGAGAAGCTCGAAGACTCCAAGGTCGCCATGGTCTACGGTCAGATGAACGAGCCACCAGGCAACCGTCTGCGCGTGGCGCTGACCGGCCTGACCATCGCCGAGTCCTTCCGTGACGAAGGCCGTGACGTGCTGTTCTTCGTGGACAACATCTACCGCTACACGCTGGCCGGTACCGAAGTGTCCGCTCTGCTGGGCCGCATGCCTTCCGCCGTGGGCTACCAGCCTACGCTGGCCGAGGAAATGGGCCGCCTGCAAGAGCGTATCACCTCGACCAAGGTCGGTTCGATCACCTCCATCCAGGCCGTTTACGTGCCAGCCGATGACTTGACCGACCCTTCGCCTGCCACGACTTTCGCCCACTTGGATTCCACCGTGGTGCTGTCGCGTGACATCGCTTCGCTGGGTATCTACCCTGCCGTGGATCCTCTGGACTCCACCAGCCGCCAGCTGGACCCGAACGTCGTGGGCGAAGACCACTACGCCACGGCCCGTGCGGTGCAAGGCACGCTGCAGCGCTACAAGGAACTGCGCGACATCATCGCCATTCTGGGCATGGACGAACTGGCTCCTGAAGACAAGCTGGCCGTGGCCCGCGCGCGCAAGATCCAGCGTTTCCTGTCGCAGCCTTTCCACGTGGCCGAAGTGTTCACGGGTTCGCCAGGCAAGTACGTTCCCCTGGCCGAAACCATCCGTGGTTTCAAGATGATCGTCGGCGGCGAATGCGATCACCTGCCAGAACAGGCGTTCTACATGGTCGGTACCATCGACGAAGCCTTCGAAAAGGCCAAGAAGGTGGCCTGATTGCCCGGCGGCTGAGCAGCGGCCCACCGCTGCTCGGCCTTCCACTGCAATCGAGCAACCCATCCCCTTTTCCTAGGAGCAATGATGAACACCATCCACGTTGATGTGGTCAGTGCCGAAGAGTCCATCTTCTCCGGTGAAGCACGCTTTGTCGCGCTGCCTGGTGAGTCTGGCGAACTGGGCATCTTTCCCCGCCACACCCCGCTGATCACGCGCATCAAGCCGGGCTCGGTGCGCATCGAAATGGCCGACGGTCGCGAAGAGTTCGTGTTCGTGGCAGGTGGCATTCTGGAAGTGCAGCCCAACCGCGTGACCGTGCTGTCCGACACCGCCATCCGCGGCAAGGACCTGGACGAAGAGAAGGCCAATGCTGCCAAGGCATCGGCCGAAGAAGCCCTCAAGAATGCCAAGGGCGAGATCGACTTGGCACGTGCCCAGTCCGAGCTGGCCGTCCTGGCAGCGCAAGTCGCCGCATTGCGCAAGTTCCGCCAGAAGAAGTGAGAAGAGAAAACAAGTAAGCAAGCAAGCCCTCCAGATCCTCGCGGATCTGGCCTGAAAACCCGGCCCTGCCGGGTTTTTTTATGCCTGCTCGCCGGCGCCCTGGACCAAGCGGATCTGCAGGCCTTCGCACGCCAGCGCCAGTGTGTCCTCGGTGGTGCTGTCTGCCTGCAGCAACTGCCGGGGGGCCAGGAAGGCGCGTGCCGTGGCCAGCGAGTGCACGCCGAACGTGAGTGACTCGATGCGCAACTGCCCGGCGGGAAACAGCTCCAGCCCGATGCCGGGTGCGAGGCTGACGGCATGGCCGGGCGGGGTACCGGTGAGTGCCCGCCAACGGCACTGGTGCGCCGCAAGGTCCGGCGTGCCCATGCGCACCGTCTGCAGCCCGAGCAGTCCCAAGGGGCCGCCAGCCTGGCCCTGCAGCGCCTGCCTGTGCTGGGCGCGGCGTTGCGTGGGGGTGGCGGCTTCGCCCCAGGGGTAGATGCTCCCCTGGGCATTCCATTCGCAAAAGAACACGCAGCATTCAGGTGCCGACAGGTCCAGCAGCACAGAGTTGGTGAAGTTCGTGACCACTTCGCCGTGGGCATTTGTGGATTGGAACGGCCGGGATGACTTGCATTGCATGCCCAGTGCCGCGACTTGCGCCATGGCCGCTGACAAAGGCCCCGCAGGCTCGAGTGCGAACCCATGCACGAGAGGTGGTTGCGCGTGGGCGGGCAAGTCGGCGTTGGACGCCGCGGCCCAGAGCTCCAGGTCCGTATTGCCCACATGCACCCAGCCGTAGGTGGCGAAAGCTGTGCGCTGCAAAGGCCAGGCCACGGGCAAGCCGAACACGCGGCTGAATAGATCGAACAAGGGCTCCGCAGCGGTCAGGCGCAGCATGACGTGGTCGATGGAACGGTAGGGTGGCATCCGGGGCGTGCGTGTGGTCCCTGTCCGATGCATTGTGCCTGGGTGAGCCATCACTTCCGCTGTTTGGCGCCCCCCATGCAAAAGGCCGGTGCCCCTCGCGGGACACCGGCCTTTTGCATGGAGGCTGCAGTGCGGTCTGCAGCCTTGCCTGTGGATTACAGGGCGCTGATTTCGCCCGAAGGGATCTGGCCCAGGCGCACGGCTTCGGCGGCTGCGGCACGCACGGCAGCGCGGTCGGCCGTGGACTTGTAGGTCACAACGCGCGAACCAGCGGGCTCGATGCTGCGGGTCTGTGCCACGGTAGCGGCTTCTGCAGCCACTTCAGCGCGGGTGCGGTTCGTGTCGAACTTCAGCGCGAACTGCGAGCTGTCGGCTTCGTCAGCGTGGGCACCGAAAGCGGAGAAAGCAGCCACAGCGGCGATGGACAGGAAACGTGCGGTCTTGTTCATGGTGATCTCGATTCTTTACTTTGTTTATTGATTGGGCAGAGGGTTAGTTCGGTCCGGGGCGGCTTACAGAGCGCCGATTTCGCCGGAGGAGATCTGGCCGGTGCGCACAGCGTCAGCAGCCTGGGCACGCACGGCAGCGCGGTCGGCGGTGGACTTGTAGGTCACGACACGCGAACCAGCGGGCTCGATGCTGCGGGTCTGGGCCACGGTGGCGGCTTCGGCGGCCACTTCGGCGCGGGTGCGGTTGGTTTCGAACTTGGTGGCGAATTGCGAAGCGTCGGCTTCGTCGGCCTGGGCACCAAACGATGCGAAAGCGGCAACAGCGGCGATGGAGAGGAAGCGTGCGGTCGTGTTCATGATGAAAATCCTTAAAGTGAAAAAGCGTCTCAAAAAAACCGGAGAGAAAACAACTTCAGACCGGGTTCGGTGAGTCGCCTTGCGGGTTCGGCTCATCGATGGGTTGAACTGTACGCCTCAGGTGACCAGAGAAAAACCACCCAGTCGCGAACTAACTGTTCCAGTATTGGAAACAATGCATGGGGAACTTTTGCGGGTTTACCCGTGCCTCAAGCAGGCAGGTGGCGCCCTTGCTCGGGTGGATACAGGAAAACCCGCGGCTGCCAACAGGACAGTGGCAAATGCTGTGCAGACCGCCCGCAGCGGCCCGCCCGGGCGGGCCCACAAGCGCAGCGGACCGCGCACAATAGGCGCACCGCCCACCACCCCCCTCTCCTTGCCCATGCCACGCGCACGACCCACAGCCGCCACCCTGGGCGGCTCTTCGGATGAGACCGAAACCGCCTTTTACGATGCGCTCCAGCGGGGCGACATCGAACTGCTGATGTCGTGCTGGGCCGACGAGGAGGACATCGTCTGCGTGCACCCGGGCGGTCCCCGGCTCGTGGGGTCCGGTGCCATCCGCGCCGCGTTCGAGGCCATGTTTTCGAATGGCACGGTGCGTGCCCGGCCGACCCAGGTGCGCCGTGTGCAGGCGCTGTCCAGCGCGGTGCACAGTGTGGCCGAGCATGTGGAGGTGATGCTGCCCGACGGCATGCACCGCGCCATCGTGATTGCCACCAATGTCTACCACAAGACCCCCCAGGGCTGGCGCCTGGTGGTGCACCATGCCAGCGCGGGTGTGGTGGAGGATGTGCAGGCCATGCAGGCGCAGCAGCCGGTGCTGCATTGAGGGTGCCGCACGCCATGCACTCCCTGCAATACACGGCGCCGCGGTGGCTGCCCGGCGGGCAGTTGCAGACCATCTGGCCTGCGCTGTACTCGCGCCGCGTGTTCGGTGCGCCGCCCCCCTACCGGCGCGAGCGTTGGGAGACGCCCGACGGGGATTTCGTGGACGTGGATTTCCTCGACGACGGGGTGCCGCCAGCGACGCAGCGGCCGCTGCTGGTGGTGTTCCATGGCCTTGAAGGCTCCTCGCGCAGCCACTACAGCGAGGCCTTTGCCGACCTCGCGCGAGAGCGTGGCTGGGCCTGTGCGCTGCCGCACTTTCGCGGCTGCAGCGGCGAGATCAACCGCGCGCCGCGCGCTTATCACTCGGGTGACCATGCCGAGATCGGCTGGATGCTGCAGCGCCTGCGTGCCATGCACACAGGCCCGCTGATGGCGGCAGGCGTGTCATTGGGGGGCAACGCGCTTTTGCGCTGGGCCGCCGAGCTGGGCGAGGAGGCCAGTCGCAGCGCCGACGCCATTGCTGCGGTGTGTTCGCCCATCGACCTGGCCGCCGGCGGGCATGCGATCGGGCGCGGCTTCAACCGGCAGGTCTACACCCGCATGTTCCTGCGCACCCTGGTGCCCAAGGCCTTGCAGAAGCTGGCCCAGCACCCCGGCCTGTTCGATCGCCAGGCCCTGCTGGCGGCACGCGACCTGTACGCGTTCGACAACGTCTTCACCGCGCCGGTGCATGGCTTTCGCAACACCGAGGACTACTGGCTGCGGGCGTCGGCCAAGCCGCTGCTGCACCGCATCCGCATCCCGGCGCTGGTGGTGAACGCGCGCAACGACCCCTTCGTTCCGGCCAGCAGCCTGCCTGGCGTGCACGAGGTGGGCCGCTGCGTCACCCTCTGGCAGCCGGCGCATGGCGGCCACGTGGGCTTTGCCAAGGGGCGGCTGCCCGGCCATGTGCGGGCCATGCCGGATACCGTGGGCACCTGGCTCGCGGCGCAGACTGACACGGAACGCCGCGCAGCGGGGGCACAATCGCGGCATGGATGACATCGTCAAGCAGGCCCTGGCCAAATGGCCGAATGTGCCCGACTGCTACGGCTGGCTGGGGCTGGATGCGCGCGGGCGCTGGTACATGCGCGACGACCGGACGCAGGCCGCCGGCCCGTTCCCAGAGGCCAAGGGCTCGCTGCTGCAGCACGAGAAGCTGATCGACTTCATCCACCGCAACTACGAAGCCGATGGGATGGGGCAGTGGTTCTTCCAGAACGGGCCGCAACGCGTGTACGTGGAACTCGAAGCCACGCCGCTGGTCTGGCGCCTGGCGGCCGATGGATCGGTGACCTCCCACACAGGCAAGTCCACCACAGTGGAGCAATGCCTGCTTGATGCGCAAGGCCGGGTGTACCTGGCCACGCCGCTGGGGCTGGGCCTGGTGCACACGCTGGACGTGGGCCTGGCCGCCGACGCCGTGGAGCAGGGCCGCTGGACGCCGGTGGAAGTGCGGGCCGAGGACCTGCCGGCCCGCCATGGTTTTGTGACCAGCCCGGCTGCACGGCACGCCAGCGCCTGAGCAGGCCATTCCAGAGGCCACAAAAAAGCCGACCTCGCGGGGTCGGCTTTTTGTTGGGGTGTGCGCAGTGCGCTTACTGCGACGCGCCAGATGCAGGCGCTGCCGCTGCGGCCGATGCGCCGTCACCGGCGGCAGACGCCGCTGCCGCAGGGGCGGCGGGCTCTTCGAACTTGGCACCACCGGCATTGGCCATGAAGGCCACGGCACGTGCGATCTCGGTGTCGCTGAAGTCGCCGCCACCCTGGGGGGCCATGGCGCCCTTGCCCTTGAGGGCGGACTGCACCAGCGTTTCAAAGCCGGTCTTGATGCGGGCCGACCAAGCGGCGGCATCGCCGAACTTCGGGGCCCCTGCTGCGCCGGTGGCGTGGCAGGCGGCGCACTGGGCCTTGTAGACGGCTTCGCCATTGGCCAGCGGCCGGTTGGCATCGCGCACCTCGACCGCGCCCACCTTCTGGATGCGTGCCGCGGTGGCCTTCTGGGTGTCCACCGCGCCGGCGGCCGGCTTGTTGTCCGAGGTGACGTAGAGGACCAGGCCGATGATGGCAAAGATCGGAATCACAAACGAGGCAAGTACCGCGATCAGCAACTGCTTGGGGTTCTTGATCGGGCCGGTATGGGCTTCTTCGTGGTGGGTGTCGCTCATGACTTCCTCGGGTTTATCGTGGGGCTTTGATGCAATCAACCTTCAATTATATCTGCCGGTGCCCCCGGCCCCTGCAGCACGGGCGACGTGCGTGCCGAAAGGCAGACAAAACAATTTCGGGCGGCACACTGTGGCAGTGGCCGCCCGAAGGCGTTCAGGAGCCCGCAGCCGCCCGCGCCACTGGCTCGGCCGTACCGCCGCCGCCCAGCGCCTTGTAGAGCACGACCTGGTTCTGCAGCTGGGCCAGCCGCACCTGCACCACCCCTTGCTGGGTGCTGAACAGCGAGCGCTCGGCATCCAGCAGGTCCAGGTAACTGGACACGCCGTTGCGGTAGCGCAGGTCGGCCAGGCGCAGGCGGGCCTCTTCGGCCTCGGCCTGGCGCTGCTGGGCCTCGGACTGCTCGACCAGGGTGGACTGGCCGGCCAGCGCATCGGACACCTCGCGGAACGCCGTCTGGATGGCCTTCTCGTACTGCGCCACGGCGATGCTGCGCGAGGCCTGAGAGCTCTCCAGGTTGGCCCGGTTGCGGCCGGCATCGAAGATCGGCAGCAGCAGTGACGGGGCGATAGTGAAGCCCCAGGAGCCGCTCTTGAACAGGCCCGAGAGCTCGCCACTGGCCGTGCCGGCCTGTGCCGTCAGCGAGATGCGCGGGAAGAAGGCGGCGCGCGCGGCACCGATGTTGGCGTTGGCCGCGATCAGCTGCTGCTCGGCCTGGCGGATGTCGGGGCGCTGCGTGAGCAGCTCCGAGGGCAGGCCCGCAGGCAGCGCGGCCATGGCCGGTGCGTTGGCCAGCGTGCTGCCCGCCAGGCTCGCCAGGACCTCGGCCGGCACCGGCTGGCCCAGCAGCAAGGCCAGGGCGTTCTCATCCAGCGCGCGCTGGCGCTGCTGCTGTGCCAGTGTGGCGCGCGCGGCCTGGGTGAGCGACTCGGCCTGGCGGAAGTCGAGTTCCGAGGCCACGCCGGCATCCAGGCGCAGGCGCGTGAGGCGCACCGATTCTTCGCGCGAGGTCAGCGTGCGGCGCGAGAGCTTGAGCAGCTCTTCGTCGGCCAACAGGGTCAGCCAGCCGTTGGCCACGGCGGCCACGAGGCTGACCTGGGCGGCATTGCGGCCTTCCTCGCTGGCCAGGTACTGTGCCAGCGCCTGTTCCTTGAGGCTGGCGATGCGGCCGAAGAAGTCGATCTCCCAGGCCGAGAGGGCCAGGCCCGCGCTGAACGAGTTGGTCAGGTCGCCGTTGGACGCCGAGGGCCCCCGGCTGGCGTTGACGCCCAGGCCCACGCTGGGGAACTGGTCCGCGCGGCGGATCTGGAACTGCGCACGCGCCTGCTCGATGTTGAGCGCGGCCACGCGCAGGTCGCGGTTGTTGGCCAGCGCCGCGCTGATCAGGGTTTGCAGGCGCGGGTCGGCGAAGTAGTCCCGCCACGGCACCTGCGCCGCGCCAGCGGCCCCTGCGGGCGCCGTGGCGCCCGCCTGGTAGGTGCCGGGCACGGGTGCCTCGGGACGCTCGTAGGTGGGGATCATCGAGCAGCCCGAGAGCAGCAGCAGCGCGGTGGCTGCGGCCAGGGCCAGAGGGGTGGGGCGGCGGTCAATCATGGGTTCCAACTCCTGCTTCTTCTGCGTGGCGGCGGTTCATTTCCTGCTGGCGCGCGCTGCCCTTGAACAGGCTGCGCACCACCACGAAGAACACGGGCACGAAGAACACGGCCAGTGCCGTGCCGGTGATCATGCCGCCGAGCACGCCGGTGCCGATGGCGCGCTGGCTCGCCGAGCCCGCGCCCGAGGCGATGGCCAGGGGCAGCACGCCCAGGCCGAAGGCCAGCGAGGTCATCACGATGGGGCGAAAGCGCAGGTGGGCCGCGGCCAGCGCCGACTCGACCACGCCCCGGCCCTGGGCCTGCAGGTCCTTGGCGAACTCGATGATCAGGATGGCGTTCTTCGCGGACAGGCCGATGATGGTGATCAGCCCCACCTGGAAGTAGATGTCGTTCGCATACCCGCGCAGCAGGGTGGCCAGCAGCACGCCCAGCACACCGAGCGGCACCACCAGGATCACGGCCAGCGGGATCGACCAGCTTTCGTACAGCGCGGCCAGGCACAGGAACACCGCCAGGATGGCAAAGCTGTACAGGATCAGCGACTGCGAGCCGGCGAGTTTTTCCTCGCGCGACATGCCCGTCCACTCGTAGCCGAAGCCGGGCGGCAGCTGGGCGGCGAGCTTTTCCATCTCGGCCATGGCGGCGCCGGTGCTCATGCCCGGCGCGGGCGAGCCCGAGATGCGCACGGCGGGGTAGCCGTTGTAGCGCACCGTCTGCTGCGCACCCTTGATCCAGCGGGTGCTGGCAAAGGCCGACAGCGGCACGGGCTTGCCCTGGCTGTTACTGGCGTTGATCTTGAGCAGGTCCTCGGGCTGCATGCGCGCCGGTGCATCGGCCTGCACCACCACGCGCTGCAGACGGCCCTGGTTCGGGAAGTCGTTGACGTAGGTGGAGCCCAGGGCGGTGGACAGGGCCGAGTTGATCGCGTCGAAGGGCACGCCCAGGGCGTTGGCCTTGTCGCGGTCGATGTCGATCTGCAGCTGCGGCGCGTCTTCCAGGCCGTCGGGGCGCACCTGGGTGATCACCTTGCTCTGCGATGCCATGCCCAGCAGTTGGTTGCGGGCGTTCATCAGCGCCTCGTGCCCTGCGCCGCTGCGGTCCTGCAGGCGGAACGAGAAGCCGCTGGCGTTGCCCAGCTCGGGGATGGGTGGCGGGCTCAGCGGGTAGATGAAGGCATCGCGGATGCCCATCAGTCCGCCGAAGGCCCGGCCTGCCACGTCCTGGGCCGACTGGCCGGGGCCGTGGCGTTCCTTCCAGTCCTTCAAGGTCACGAAAGCGAGCGCGGCGTTCTGGCCCTGGCCGGAGAAGCTGAAGCCCAGCACGCCGACCATGCTCTGCACTTCGGGCTGCTTGAGGATGAACTCTTCGACCTGCTGCATCACGGCCAGCGTGCGCTCCTGGGTGGCACCCGGGGGCAGCTGCACGTTGACGATGATGTTGCCCTGGTCTTCCCCGGGCAGGAAGGAGGTGGGCACGCGCATGTAGACCACGACCACGGCGCCGATGATGGCAGCGTAGATCACGAGGTAGCGCGCGGCCTTGCGGAGCATGCGCGAGACCAGGCCTTCGTAGCCCTTGGCGGTGCGCGAGAAGCCGCGGTTGAACCAGCCGAAGAAGCCGCTCTTTTCATGGTGGTGGCCGGCTTCCACCGGCTTGAGCAGCGTGGCGCACAGGGCCGGCGTGAGCGACAGCGCCATGAAGGCCGAGAAGCCGATGGAGGCCACCATCACCGCCGAGAACTGGCGGAAGATGTTGCCGGTGGAGCCGGAGAAGAAGGCCAGCGGCACGAACACCGAGATCAGCACCACGGTCACGCCGATGATGGCGCCCGAGATCTGGCGCATGGCCTTGCGCGTGGCCTCCAGCGGCGGCAGGCCTTCCTCGCTCATGATGCGCTCGACGTTCTCCACCACCACGATGGCATCGTCCACGACGATACCGATCACCAGCACCATGCCGAACATGGTCAGCACGTTGATCGAGAAGCCCAGCGCCAGCAGCGTGGCGAAGGTGCCCAGCAGGGCGATCGGCACGACGATGGTCGGGATGATGGTGTAACGCCAGTTCTGCAGGAACAGGAACATCACCAGGAACACCAGGGCCACGGCCTCCAGCAGGGTGATGGCCACCTGGGTGATGGAGATGTCCACGAAGCGCGAGCTGTCGTAGGGGATGCTCCACTCCGTGCCCTGCGGGAAGAAGCGGGAGAGCTCGTCCATCTTCACGCGCACGGCCTTGGCGGCCTCCAGCGCATTGCCGCTCGGCGACAGCTGCACGCCGATACCGACGGCGGGCTTGCCGTTCAGGCGCGCCGAGGTGGCATAGGCCTGGCCACCGAGCTCGACGCGCGCCACGTCCTTGAGGCGCACGGTGGAACCATCGGTGTTGGCGCGCAGCACAATGCCGCCGAACTGCTCGACGCTGGACAGCTGGCCATTGACCACCACGGTGGCGGCAATGCCTTGGCCGGCCACGTTGGGCAGGTCACCGAT
Organism: Acidovorax sp. GW821-FHT10A04; assembly: GCF_059415825.1. Lineage (NCBI taxonomy): Bacteria > Pseudomonadati > Pseudomonadota > Betaproteobacteria > Burkholderiales > Comamonadaceae > Acidovorax > Acidovorax sp. GW821-FHT10A04. The sequence continues at coordinate 15,266 of NZ_JBWKNZ010000024.1, read as the reverse complement.
GGTGCCGCTGGCCACCTGGGCGTTCTGCGCCCGGATGGCGGCCGTGATCTCCGCCGAGGAGAGGTTGAAGCTGACCATCTTGGCCGGGTCGATCCAGATGCGCATCGAGCGCTCGGTACCGAACAGCTGGGCCTGGCCGATGCCGGGAAGGCGCTGCAGCTCGGGCACGATGTTGCGCGAGGCATAGTCGCCCAGGGCCACGGTGTCCATCTTCGGGTTGGTCGACGAGAGCATCGTGAACAGCAGGAAGTTGGAGCGCGACTTGTCCACGCGCACGCCCTGCTGCGTCACGGCCGAGGGCAGCCGCGGCGAGGCGCGCGAGAGTCGGTTCTGCACGTCCACCTGCGCCAGCTCGGCGTTGGTGCCGGGCTGGAAGCTCAGCGTGATGCTGCCCGAGCCATCGGCCTGGGCCACCGACTCCATGTAGATCAGGCCGGGCGAGCCGTTCATCTCGCGTTCGATGACGGACAGCACGCTGTCCTCCAGCGTCTGCGCAGAGGCACCGGGGTAGGCGGCGTTGATGACGATGGCGGGAGGTGCCACCGGCGGGTACTGCGCGATCGGCAGCTGCGTGATCGCCACCCCGCCCATCACCATGATGAACAGTGCGATCACCCACGCGAAGATCGGGCGGTCGATAAAGAACTTGGCCATGGATGCCCCTTACTTCGACGCGGCGGCAGAGGCCGCAGGTGCGGCACCGGGGGCTGCTGCGGCGGCTGGCGCCGCAGCGGGCGCGGCACCGGCGGCCTGCCATGGAACGGGTTTCACGGGTGTCCCCGGAGGCAGCATCTGCAGCTTCTGGAAGCCGTCGACCATGACCTTCTCGCCGGCCTTCAGGCCGTCGAGCACCACCCAGCGGTTGTTCTGCGCCGCGCTGATCTTCACGCTGCGCGGGCTGATCTTGCCGTCCTCGCCCACCACGCTCACCGTGTCACCCTGCTGGGTGCGCGTCACCGCCTGCTGGGGCAGGGTGATGGCGTTGCTGACCTCTGCCTGCTCGATCTGCACGCGCAGGTACAGGCCGGGCAGCAGCTCGCCCTTGGGGTTGGGCACTTCGGCGCGCAGCGTGACCTGTCCCGTCGACGCATCGACCGACAGGTCCGAGAACAGCAGCTTGCCGGGATGGGCGTACGCCGAGCCATCGCCCAGCAGCAGCTTGACGCTGGCGGCGTCGCCGCTGGCGCGCTTGAACTGGCCGCTTTCCATGGCACGGCGCAGCGCGAACACGTCGCTGGCCGACTGGGTGAAGTTCACGTACACCGGGTCGATCTGCTGGATGATGGCCAGCGGCGTGGCTTCGCCCTGGCCGACCAGCGCGCCTTCGGTCACCAGGGCGCGGCCGATGCGCCCGGAGATGGGGGCCGTCACGCTGGCGTAGCCAAGGTTGATGCCCGCGGTGCGCGTGGCTGCGCGGCCGGCTTCCACGTCGGCCTGGGCCTGCTTCTGGGCGGCCTCGGCGTTCACGAAGTCCTGCTTGCTGATGGCATTGGCGGCCACCAGGGGGCGGTAGCGCTCCACCGTGGCCGTGGCCTGGGCCAGGTTGGCCTCGGCCTTGGCCAGGCTGGCCTTGGCGCTGTCCGCAGCGGCCGCGTAGGTGGCCGGGTCGATGCGGAACAGCGGCTGGCCCGCCTTCACGTCGCTGCCTTCGCGGAATTCGCGCTTGAGCAGGATGCCGGCAGCGCGGGCACGCACCTGGGCCACGCGCGAGGCTTCGACCCGGCCGGGCAGCTCGGTGACCAGCCCCACGTCGCCCGGCGTGGCAACCACCACGCCGACTTCGACGGGAGGCATCTTGGGCGCACCGCCCGCGGCGGCCGGGGCATCGGACTTGCCGCATGCGGCGAGAAAGACGGTAACGGTGCACAGAGCGGCCACGGGCAGCATGCGCTGCAGGGCAGGGATGCGCGCAATGCGGCGGGATGGGTCACGCAGGCGAGGCATGGGAGTCCTTGTGTTGGGCATCAACGGGATGTTCACGGCAGGCATCGCCGAGCAGCGGTGTGCGTCGGCGAATAGGAGTTTCTACCAATAGACGGGCAATTATACATACAACCATGGATGTATAATAGGGCTGGCGCCCAACCTGGGCCGCCTGTGAAATTGCAATGAACGGGAGGCTGCATCCATGGTGCGCAGAACCAAAGAAGACGCGATTGCCACGCGCAACAGCCTGATCGATGCAGCCGAGAAGGTGTTCTACGACAAGGGCGTCTCCCGGGCATCCCTGAGCGACATCGCCCTGGCCGCCGGCACCACCCGGGGAGCCATCTACTGGCACTTCAAGGACAAGGTCGACCTCTTCAACGCCATGATGGACCGGGTGACCCTGCCGCTGGAGCAGGGCTACGGCGAGTTCGAAGCCAGTACCGACCTGGACCCGCTGCAGCGCCTGCGCGCCGTGATGGCCCTGGTGCTGGAGAGCGTGGCCTCGGACGAGCACACGCGCCGGGTGTTCGAGATCGCCATGCACAAGGTGGAGTACGTGGGCGAGCTGGTGGCGGTGCGCGAGCGCCACCTGGCCGCCAGCGACGGATTCACGCGCCAGCTGGCCCGTGACTTCGAGCTGGCTGCCCAGGCCCAGCGGGTGGCCATGCCGGTGTCTCCCATGGGCGCCGCCGTGGGCCTGCATGCCCTGTTCGATGGCCTGATCCAGAACTGGATCCTGTCCAACGGCGTGTTCGACCTCGCCGGTATCGGCCGTGTGACCACCGATGCCTTCATCACCGGCCTGGGGCTGCGGCTCGGGGCCCCGGTGCCGGCCGCCGGCAGGCCGTAAGCGGAGGGCGGGGGCCGCTTGCTCCGCAGGGTGCGTGCTGCATGCGATAATGCCGAGCTACACGCATGCGGCTGTAGCTCAGTGGATAGAGTATTGGCCTCCGAAGCCAAGGGTCGTGGGTTCGATCCCCGCCAGCCGCACCACCATCTCCCAGCATGAACCTGGATGCTGTTCCTGTCTCCATGCCGATTCGGAACGCTGACGCTTCCTTTTCGGAGTGGCATGGACATGCGCCTCCATGCATTGCCAACAGGATCCGGGCACGCCCATGGGGCAACCATGGTGACCCTCATCGACTCGGTGCAAAAGACCTCCATGGTGTTTGCGCAATGCTGATGCGCCGTGTCCAATAGAACCATGCCGCACCTGCTTTTCAAATGGGTCCTGCGCGAGGACCGCTACGAGTTCTCCGGTCAGGCGCTGACCCCCCGTGCCCTCGAAACCGAGGTCAATGCGGAGATCGTTGCCATCTGGGCATGGATCCAGCGCCAGAAGCTGCGTCCCGGGCAGTTCGGCTGGGAGGCCACGCGCCGCACCACCACCTCGAAGGACGAGACACTGGCCGTCGCCAACGGCGCCATCGTCGCCGATGGGGGGACGATTCTTCATCCCCAGGAGACACGCGTCGTGGTGACGTTGCCCGAGAAGGTCGCGGTGCAGTTCCGCTTCGAATTCAACGTGGTGGACGACCGGCGCTGAGCGGGCGGCGCGTCCGATGGGCTCAGCGGGGCTCTGCCATCACCAGCAGCACCCGCACCGGGTGCGCGCTGCGATTGCGCAGCTGCCGCGCCTCGCCCGGCGCGATGCGGCAGCTGTCGAGCGCGCGCAGCACCTCGCTGCATGGCGGGCCGCCGGGTTGCTGGCTGGTGATCTCGAGCTCACCATCCATCACCACGTAGAACTTCTCGAGGGGGGAGGCCGACAGCGTCGTGCTGCCTCCGGGCGCCACCAGCGACAGCCCTATCCAGGCCGTGTCCGCGGGGCCGGCCTCGCGGCCCTGCAGGCGTGCCATCGCGAAGCCTTCGTGGCCCGGGGCGTCGTAGCCGGGCGCATCGGCATGTCGTACCAGGTGCATGCTTGTCTCCGTTCAGGGGGCCAGCACGACACGCGAGGACGAGCCCGCAATCACGCGCCGGTAGGCGTCGGCCGCTTCCTCCAGGGGGACCAGGCCGGCAGGATCGACGTCGAAGGCGCGCAGCGAGCCATCGCTGAAGCCGGGTGCCAGCAGGTTCAGGATGGCGGTGCAGTCCACCACGCTGAGCTTGAGGCTGTCCACCCCGAGCAACTGCAGGTTGCGGCGGTAGAACATCAGGATGTCGAACGGCACCGAGCGCTCGATGGTGGAGATGAGCACCTGCGTGCCGCCCACGGCCAGGCCCTGCAGCGCGGGTGCGAAGTAGGGCGAACCCACGGTGTTGTAGGCGATGTCGGCGCCGCGCCCGCCCGTGGCGTCGTGGAGGGCCTGGCCCAGCTCGGGGAGGGTTCCGTCCAGCACGGGGACGGGCCGGCTGGCGTGGCCGCGGTAGCTGCTGGTGCCCCGCTCCACACCGACCACCGTGGCGCCGGCGCGCGTTGCCAGCTGGATGGCGGCCTGGCCCACTTTGCCATTGGCGCCGAACACCACCACCGTCTGGCCGGGGCCCTGCAGGCCCGCCCGGCGCAGGCCCTCCCATGCGGTGATGAAGGGCACGCCCACCGTGCCCGCAGCGGCCACGGGCACGGCATCGGGCCGGCGCGCCAGGGCCGCCACCGGCAGCACCAGGTAGCGTGCGTGGCTGCCGTCGCGGGTGACACCCAGGTCGCCGCCCGTGCCCCAGACCTCGGCGCCCAGCCACTCCGTCGGGCCGGCCACCACGCGGGCGGAAAAGTCACGCCCCGGTGTGCGTGGCCAGATGGCCTGCGGCATCAGGCCCAGCGCCGCCTTGACGTCGCTGGGGTTGACGGCGGCCGCCAGGACTTCGACGACCGCATGGCCGGGCGGTGCGTCGGGCCGGTCCTGGGGCTGCAGTTGCAGGTCGAGTGTTTCGGGCGCTTCGGCCTTTTGGGACACGCGCAATGCGTGCGCGGGAGAGGCAATGGTCATGGTGAGAGTCCTTGGGTGGGAAGAAATCGGTTCAGTGCAGGGCGTTGGTGGCACGCAGGCCCCAGGTGGTGCGGGCCTGGGCGCTGGTCGCCAGGCGTCCGCCGAGGTCCTCGACGATGCGGCGCGCCTTGTGCACCAGCTCGGCATTGCTGCGGGCGAGCAGGCCCTTGTCGAGGTAGATGGTGTCTTCCAGGCCGATGCGCACGTTTCCGCCCAGCAGGTGGGCCTGGGCCACGGCGGGAAAGGCGTGGCGCCCCACGGCGAACGCCGACCAGCAGGCCTGCGGCGCGATCAGCGAGCGCGCCAGCATCAGGGCCGCGGGCGTGAACGGCAGGGCATAGCGCACGCCCATGACGAAGGTGTACAGGCCTGGCCCGGCCAGCGTGCCGTCGGCCATCAGGGCCTGCGCGAGCACCAGGTCGCCGGTGTCGAAGCATTCGAGCTCCGGCACCACGCCGTGTTCGCGCACCACGGCGGCCATGCGGCGCACGTTGGCGGGGGTGTTCATCACCACCTGCTCGCCTGAATTCATGGTGTTGAGGTCCAGCGAGCAGATGTCGGGCTTGAGCGCCGCGATGTGCGCCACGCGCAGTTCGGGCCGCAGCAGCGAGGTGCCGGGTGCGGCCAGGCGGGGTTCGTCCGCGCTGGGCACGAAGCGCCCGCCCGGCCCGGTGGTGAGGTTGAGGATGAGTTCGGGCCGGTCGCGGCGCAGCGCCTCGACCACGCGGGCATAGAGCTCGACGTCCATGGACGGTGCCCCGGTGTGCGGATCGCGCACATGGATGTGCACCGCTGCGGCACCGGCGTCTGCGGCCTCCATGCAGGCGTCGCTGATCTGCCCGGGCGTGACCGGCAGGTGCGGCGTCTGGTCGGGCCGCGTGAGATTGCCCGTGACGGCGCAGGTGAGGATGGTGGTGGTTTCGAGGGACATGGTCGGTCAGCCGAGATGGCGGCCTCCGTCGGCGACGATCACGCTGCCGGTGGCATAGCGCAGCGAGGTGCAGCAGGCGACGATGGCTGCTGCCACGTCGTCCGCCGTCCCCACGCGTTGCAAAGGGATCGTGGGGCCCACGCGGTCGTTGAAGGCCGCATCGCGCCCGGGAACGAAGGCCGTGTCGACCACACCGGGCGACACCGCGAGGCACCGGATCCGGGGTGCCAGGGTCTTGGCGAGGGCGCGCGTCAGCGCATCGGTGCCGGCCTTGGCAGCCGCGTAGGCCAGGTTGCTGCCCAGGCCTGTGAAGGCCGCGATCGACGACACGTTGACCACGACCGAGTCGCCCGTTGCCTTCATCTGCGGTGCGAACGCACGGATGGCCGCAAAGCTGCCGCGCCAGTTGGTGGCGAAGATCTCGTCGATCAGCTCGTCGCTGAGACCATCCAGGTCGGCCGCAGGCACCGGGCGGGTGAAGCCGGCGCTGTTCACCAGCACCGTGGCGGCGCCCATTTCCTGCTCCACCGTCTGCGCGGCGTCGCGCAAAGCGGCGCTGTCGGTCACGCTGGCCTGCAGGGCCCGGTGCCCGCTGCCGGCAAGTTGCGCCAGCGCGGGCGCCGCCGCCTCGGGTGCGCTGCGCTGCAGCAGCACCACGCGTGCGCCCAGCGCGGCGATGCGCCGGGCCGTGGCCAGTCCGATGGCACCGGTGCCACCGGTGATGACGGCGATTTCGCCGTCGAGCCGCTCGCGCGGCGCGAAACTTCGGTTGTCGTTGTCTTGCATGGGGATGGAGGTCAGGGAAGGGGGCAATGGGGCAGCTGCGTGGCCCCGGGTTCGAGGCGCAGTTCGATGTCCAGGGAGAAGCCGCCCTGGCCATCGGGTTCGAAGCGGCGCAGCAGCGAGCCCACGGCACCGAACACCACGTCCGCGTGGGCATTCGGGTCGTCGATGTCGAAGTACTGCGTGGCCAGCACCTTGTGGCCTGCGGCCACCACGATGAAGTGCAGGTGGGCCGGTCGCATGATGGCGCGCCCCTGGGCCGCCAGCAGTTCGCCGCACGGTCCGTCCACCGGCACGGGGTAGCCTGCGGGGCGCACGCTGTGGAAGTCGAAGCGGCCTTGGGCGTCGGTCAGGAACACGCCGCGCAGGTTCATGTCCTCCTGTTCGGGGTCCTGGTTCTCGTACAGGCCCTGCGGCGAGGCCTGCCAGGTCTCCACCCGTGCGTTGGCCTGCGGTGCGCCGTCGAGCGAGCACACGCGGCCGCGCACATGCAGCGGAGCGCCCGGGGTGTCCGCGGTCGCGATGCTCTCGCCGCTTGCGCGCACCGGTTGCCGGGCGCGCCAGAAGGGTCCGACCAGTGCGGGCTCGGTGCCACCCTGGGCCAGGGCCTCGCGCGCGCCGCGCAGCTGGGCCAGCGTGGCCAGGCCCAGGATGTCGGCCAGCAGGATGCCCTCGTTCTTGTGCGGCCCGCTGGCCTGGCCGATGCGCACCAGGAAGTCCATGCCCAGGTCGAGTTCGGCGGACGTCAGGTCCACCTCCAGCGCGAAGGCATGGGCATGGCGGATGAGTGCGTCCATGATCTGCTTGAGCCGCGCATCCCGGGTGCCGGCATTGGCGCGCAGCACGGCGGCCAGCAACTGTGCCGGGTCCGTTGCCGACAGGCCGCTCTGGGCGGGCAGCTGTTTCACCACAGGGGTGCCCGCGCTCATCGCAGCACCGCCTTGGCGTTGTCGCGGTAGATGGCCTGCAGCTCGCTGGCGCTCAGGCCGGATTTCTCCAGCCCTTCGACGATCCTGGCCGGCTCGACCCACGGGAAGTCGGAGCCGAACACGATCTGCGAGGTCGGCACGATCATCTTCAGGATGCCCATGTGCACCGCATCCGCCGCAGCGGCCGTGTCGTAGTAGAAGCGGCGCAGGTGGTGCAGGCGCGAGTCGGCAGGCGCCGCGCGCGCCAGCGATTCGGCCGTCTCGCCGACGAGGAAGCGCTGCGCCCAGATGCTGCCGCCGCCGTGCGACCAGATGTAGCGCACATCGGGTGTGACCTTGGCGGTGCCGCCGTGGATCAGGCTCACCATGGCCCGCGCGAGGTCCGAGCCCAACTCCACGAAGGTGGGCAGGATGCCCGGCTGGAAGTTCCACGCGCAGCAGTTGGGCGCGGTGGCATGGACGTAGACCACTGCCTTGCGGCGGTTGAGCTCGGCCCATACCGGCGCGAAGGACGCATCGCCCAGCCACTTGTCGTCGTAGCTGGAGAGCAGGCCCACGCCATCGGCCTTGAGCACGTCGAAGGCATGGGCGATCTCGCGCAGGCTGCCCTCCACGTCGGGCAGCGGCAGCACCGCGAAGTGGCCGTAGCGGCCGGGGTGGTCGGCCTTCATGCGAGCGGCGAACTCGTTGAGTTCGCGGGCGGCAGCGCGTGTCTCGGCCACGTTGCCGAACCAGACGCCCGGCTGCGTGACGGACAGGAAGGCCTTTTCCACGCCGCCGCGGTCCATGGCTTCCAGGTCTTTCTCCACCGTCCAGGTCTTGAACTGGTCGAAGCCCAGCACCGGCTGCTGCAGGTGCTGGCGCTCCACCAGCCGCACCCACGCGGGCGAGAAGAAATGGTGGTGGAAGTCGATGCGCGAACCCTTGGCGGCCAGGGTCTGGGCGAGCGGCCGGCCCTCCGGCACGAAGGTGGTTGCGCCGATGGCACCCAGGGTGCCGAGCGAGCCGAACATGCCGAGAAAGCCGCGGCGCGAGGGCACGTGGGGTGGGCTGCCGGCCGGGGAAGGGGACAGGTGGTCCATGGGGGAGGCTCCTGCTGCGGTTTCAGAAGTTGTGGCGGATGCCGAGCTCGACGCCTTGCGAGCGGGCGCCGGCCTGGGATGCCAAGGGCGGGGTGGTCGGCCAGTCGGCTACGCCGGTGCCGCTGACCAACTGGGCCGAGGCCCCGCGGTTGCGGATGTGGGCATAGGTTCCGTACAGCGCCGTCCGCCTGGACAGGTGGTGCACGTAGCCCAGGGCCAGCTTGCTCCAGTCGTCGCCGCTGTGGCTGCGGTCGTAGTGGCTGTAGGCGGCGCGCCATTCGCCCACGCCATGGCGCAGCGACGCACCGATCAGCCAGGCGTCGATGCGTGCCCCCCGGCTGTCTTCTTCGCGGGCCCAGAAGGCCATGGGTGTGACGGGGCCGATGCGGTAGGACGCTGCCACGTTGGCGGCCTTGACCTGGGCCGCCGCGGTGGCGGTGCCGCTGTGACGCCGGCCCACGGCGGCTGCGACGTTCAGGGCGTCGTCGGCGAAGCCCAGGCGCGCACCTTCGTAATTGTTGTTGCGCCGGTTGGCACTGTTGGAGGGCTCTTCGCCAAAGGCGTACTGCACCTGGCCGTACCAGCCGCCCAGCTGCCTTGGCAGCAGGTAGGCCAGCGCATTGCTGACGCGGATCGGTGCGCCCAGCATGCTGTAGACCGTGGGCTGGCCGATGCCGGTGCCCTGGAACGGATCGAACCAGGAGGGGTTGAGGTTGGTCGCCGACATGTCGCGGCCCAGGCGCAACTCGCCGAAGCCGCCGCTCAGGCTGACGGTGGAACGGCGCTGGAAATTCAGTCCGGTCCCGCCCGTGTCGGGGGCGAGTGCGCTTTCGAGCCAGAAGCTGGCGGACATGCCGCCGCCCAGGTCTTCGGTGCCCCGAAAGCCCAGGCGTGCGTGGCTGTTGCCGCTGTAGCTCAGTGCGGTGAGGCGGGCATTGCCGTGCGAAACATGGGCGATGCCCAGGTCGACCACGCCGAACAGCGTGACCTGGGTTTGTGCGGCGACGCCGCCACTGACCATGGCAAGACCCATGAAGGACAGGGCGAAGCAGGTTTTTTTCATGTGAGCGCTTCCGTGGAGGGGTGGGTAGGGACGGGGAAATAAATAGAATGAATGCTCGAAATTGATTTGAATTTCTTATGAATATCACCTTGCGGCAGTTGCGCGCCTTCGTGGAAGTGATCAAGAGCGAAGGCTTCACTGCGGGGGCGCGCAAGCTGCACCTGACGCAGTCGGCCACCAGCCTGCTGGTGCGCGAGCTGGAGTCGCAGCTGGGCCTGCCGCTGGTGGACCGCACCACGCGCCAGATCGCGCTGACCGACGCGGGCCGCGAGCTGTTCGAGAGTGCCGAGCGCATCCTTGCGGACGTGGAGCACGCGGTGGCGAACACGCAGGACCTGCTGCACAAGCGCCGCGGCCGCGTGACGGTGGCGACCACCCCCTTCCTGGCAGCCCACTTCCTGCCCGGCGTGATCGCGCAGTTCCAGGTCTCGCATCCCGCGGTGTCGGTGCGCATTGCCGATCTGCCCACCGAGCAACTGGTGCGGGCGGTGGACCACGGAGACGCCGACATCGGCTTCGGCGTGTTTCCGCAGATGGACGTCGCGATGGAGCGGGCGATCCTGCTGCGCCACAGCCTGGGTGTCCTGCTGCCGGCGGCCTGGCCCCTGGCGCAACGGCGCCGGCGCATGGTCTGGGCCGACCTGGAGGGCCAGCCCATGATCGGCCTGGCGCCAGCGGGCGGCTTTCGTGCCCTGGTCGATCCGCTGGTGTCCCAGGGGGGCGAGACGGCTGCGCTGCGTTTCGAGGTCGGCCACCTGGGCACGGCGGTGGGCCTGGTGGAGGCCGGCCTGGGCGCGACCGTTGTGCCGGCCTACGTGGGTGCGTTGGTGCGCTCGACCCGCACGCGCTTTCGTGAACTGCACGACCCGGTCATCCACCGCAATGTCGAGCTGGTCTGGCGCGCCTCGCGCTCGCTGTCGCCCAGTGCCAGCGCCTTCCGCAGCTGCCTCGAAGACTGCTGCAAGCAACTGCAGGCCTGAGCGCGGGCGGCCGGTGGCGGGCCAGGGTGTCAACGCGCGATGCATGGCTTGGCCTTGCCGCATGGGTCACCGGTCACGGCCACGGCCTGGATCTCGATCAGCATGCCGGGGACGGCCAGGTTGGACACGGTGATCTGCGCGCTGGCGGGGAAGCGCCGGTCGGGGAACATCTCGGTGCGCACCTTGGAGAAGATCGCGCCGTTGCGGGCGTCGGTCAGATAGACCGTCATGCTCACGATGTCCTGCAGGCTGCCGCCGGCGCGCTGGAGGGTCTGCTCCAGCAAGGCGAAGATGGTGCGGGCCTGGGCTTCGAAGTCGCCCTTGATGTCCTTGCCGTTCAGGTCCGTGGTGGTGGTTTCGCCTGCCAGCCAGATGGTGCGGCCGCCTTCGGTGACCACGGCGGGTGCATAAGACCGGCCTTTGGTCCTTTCGCCGTGCTCCAGGTGCTCGGCGGCCATCGCGGGGGGCAGGAGCAGGCCGGCCAGGGCCATGGCCGCCAGTGCGCGGGTGTATCGGTGTTGCATCGTGCTCTCCTTTGGGTGAGGGGCTGGCTCCGTTGCCGGCCCGGGTTGGGAAGTGGCGCTCAGGGCAAGGGGTGGCGGCGGGCCAGCGCACGCATGGACGCGGTGGCCCGGCGCACGATGTCGGTGCTGTCCCAGCGGGTGGGTTGGCTGCGGCGCAGCAGTACCCGGCCGTCGACCAGCACCGTGTCCACGTTGGCCGGCTGTGCCGAATACACGAGCGCATGCGCAGGATCGAAAGCCGGGGCCAGGTTGGGATCGGTGGCGCGCACGATCTGGATGTCGGCGCGCTTGCCGGGTGTGAGGGACCCGACCAGGTGGTCGAGTCCGAGGTCGCGCGCCCCGTCCAGCGTCGCCAGGCGCAGCAGGCGGCGCGCGGTGAGCGGGATGCGGTTGCCGAAGCGCTGTTTGTGCGACCACAGCAGGGCCCGCATGCAGGCGAAGAAGTCGGCATTGGCGGATGCGCCGGAGCTGTCCACCGACAGGCTCTGGTGCACGCCGGCCTCTTCCATCTCCTGGAACTGGATCACGCCGCGGTTGGCCTGGGCGTAAAGCATCTCGATCGTGGGCGAGCAGGTCATGGTGGTTCCGGCCGCTGCCAGCAAGGCGCAGTCCTGTGGCGCCATGCCCTGCGGATGGACCAGCTGCAGGTCGCGGCCCAGCAGGCCGTGCTCGGCCAGCACGGACACCACCCCGGGGCGGGCGTGCATGGTCAGCGGCAGGTTGAGGGAGCGGATGCGGGCGCACTCCTCAGCCACCACCTCTATGGGCACGGCGCCGCGCGGATTGCTCACAGGGGTGCGCACGGCTGCGCCGAGCGTGAGCAGCGGCGAGGGCAGGCCCTGCTGCTGCAGGCCTTCCAGGCCGCCCAGGTCCATGGGTTGGGCGAGCGGCTGCTCCTGCCCCCATCCGTAGGCGAAACGACCGCGCACGCCCATGTCGGCCATGGCGCGCAGTTCGGCGTCGGCGTGTGCTGGCGAACGGGTGTTGTGGGCCCAGTTGTGGACCGTGGTGATGCCCGACAGCAATCCCTCGGCAAGCCCCAGGCGCACGGAGCAATAGCTGTCGTCGGGGGTGAACAGCGGCCCGGTCCCCAGGGTGACGGGAAAGTAGCCGTGCACGGGGTCATCGCCACGCACCAGGGCGCGCAGGGCGCTGTTCCACAGGTGCCAGTGCGTGTCCACGAAGCCCGGCAGCACGATCATGTCCTGCGCGTCCACTTCGGGCACTCCCTGCACGGGAAGCTGGGGGCCGACCGCCACGATGGCGCCATCGCGTACATGCACGTCGGCACAGGGCAGATCGCCCAGCACGGGGTCCATGGTGAGCACGTGGCCGCCACGGATGATGAGCTCCTGGTCGAGGCCGGAACGGTCGGGCGAAGGTTTCGAAGGCACGAAGAATCTCCTGCACCACGCGCGGGTGCATAAGTCGCTGAAGGAAAAAGGGGGGAGGGGGCCTACTCGGCCTTGGCGCCCGAGATGCGGATCAGCTGTGCCTTCTGGCGCATGTCGGCCTCGATGAACCGCGCGAAGGCCGCAGGGTTCGAGAACACCGGCTCGAAGCCGCGCGCGAGCAGCACGGCCTCGCGGAAGGCAGGGTCGTTGCCGATGGCCGCGACATCCTGGTGGATCTTCTGCACGACGCTCGCGGGCGTGCCCCCGGTGGCGAACAGGCCGAACCAGGATTCGCCCGGATCGATGTCGGCCAGCCCCGCCTCGCGCAGGGTGGGCACATCGGGCATTTCTGCCAGCCGGGTGGCGCGTCCCACCGCCAGGGCCTTGAGCTTGCCGGCGCGCAGCAGGGCCAGGGCGCCTGACACGCCCGCCAGCGTGAGCTGCGTCTCGCCGGCGTGCACGGCAGACACCGCTGGCGATATCCCCCGGTAGGGCACGTGCACGAGGTTGCTTGCGTGCTTGGCCCGCAGCGCTTCGAACAGCAGGTGTGGCAGGCTGCCGGAGCCGTAGGAGGCATAGCTCAGCGCATGGGTGCGCGACTTGACCAGGCCCATCAGTTCGGCCATGGTGTTCGCTGGCACCGAAGGGTGCGCAACGACCATCTGCGGCAGGCTCACCAGCTGGCTGATGGGCGCCAGCTCACGCACGGGGTCGTAGGGCAGCTTGTCGAACAGAAAGGGGTTGCTGGTGATGGTGGCCTCGCTGGTCAGCAGCAGCGTCAGCCCATCGGGGGGCGCTTTGGCGACCGCCGTGGCACCGATCAGCGTGGACGCACCGGCCTTGTTGTCGACCACGACCGGTTGGCCCCACTGCCGGTGCAGGCGCTCGGCCAGCATGCGTGCCACCAGGTCGACACCGCCCCCCGGCGCGTAGGGGACCACGATCTTGACGGTACGGGCCGGCCACGCGGGAGCTTGCGCCCACAGCGGGGCGCTGGCCAGGCCCAGTGCGGCCAGCAGGCACCGGCGGGTGGGGTTCAGCAGGGGGCTCATCACTTGATGCTCTCGAAATGCCGGTAGGAGGGATCGCTGCGTCCGGTGTGGCCGATGACCTGGTAGCGCGACTTGACCAGCTCGGCGGGGACGTCCAGCACGCGGCGGTAGTCGCTCACCGTGTGGCGTCCATCGAGCGCCCATTTGCCGTTGCGCCGCGACCAGGTGTCCAGGTAGCGGGAGTGCATCCAGCGCTCTTCGTAGAGATTGGGGTTGCCTTCCTTGGGAACCAGCAGCGTGGCGGTGCCCGTGCATTCGCTCACGGCACGGTCGCCGTTGACTTCGATCAGGATGTTGGTGATGCGGTGGTTGTTGCCCGCCATCTCGTCATGGGCTTTGATCAGCCAATCCACGTAGGCCTCCCAGTGGGGGAAGTCACGGGTGCCAAAGCGCATCTTCGCGCCCGGATGGGCCAGCGACATCAGCATCTCGCGGTCACCGCGGTCCAGGGCGCGCGGGTACTTGTAGATCAGTTCCGTGATGGCCTGCTTGGCCAGCAGCCGGTCGATCTCGGCGGCGGCGGCGCTCTGCGCATGGGCCTGCAGCGGCACCGCCAGGTGCAGGGCCAGTGCGGTTGCCAGGGACGCCAGCAGCAGGCGGCGCGGGGGTGGAAGCGGTCTGTCCATGGGCGATCTCTCCGTAGGGGGTTGTCGTGTAAGCCTCAGCCAGGGGGACGGGCTCCCGGCATGGGCTGTATTTCAATGCGTTCCATGCCATCTTTCAAACGATTAAATTCAATGGATTAATGAGTTAATTCAATACTTCGATCCGGCGCCTGTGCTGCGCACACTGACGCGAGTTTCTGGACGCTGCACAGGAAATGGCTCTGGTGCGGCGGCCGGCAGGAGGGTGCGGGGTCAGGCGCTCGCGAGCAGGGGCCGGGGTCGACAGCGCACCTGCCGGGTGGTGTTGGTGCCGCTGGTGGGGCTGCGGCGGTTTTTTCCACACCAAAAGCCCGAACTTGGCGCCGGGGCATCTTCGGGTGGCATAGAATCGCGGTCTCAGGCAGAAACGCTGCCGCCGTCGCAAGCGGTGCCGCGCAATGTCTGGGGCGAAAAGTGGCGCTTGGATTTTTTTGGCATGTGCTTTTGCAGAGCGTAAAAATTCAGTGCTATAATTCGAGATTCTCCGGAGGGGTGCCCGAGTGGCTAAAGGGGGCAGACTGTAAATCTGTTGGCTTACGCCTACACTGGTTCGAATCCAGTCCCCTCCACCAGTAGAAGAAAATGAAAGCAGGTTGCGGTAGGCCCCTTGGGGCTGGGATCGCAGGGCCAGTTGGCAGCGCGGGAGTAGTTCAATGGTAGAACCCTAGCCTTCCAAGCTAATGACGCGGGTTCGATTCCCGTCTCCCGCTCCATTGTTCGGTTTGCTGGCAGGTTGAGAGAGAAGTTTTTTTGGGGTTGCGAAAGCGGTTCCGATTGCCCATGTGGCTCAGTGGTAGAGCACTCCCTTGGTAAGGGAGAGGTCGCGGGTCCGATTCCCGCCATGGGCACCACCTTCAGGCGCACCCGAAGTCGTTCGGGTGCGCCGAAATTTCGTTGTGTAGTTTGTAGATTTTTTTCGGAGTCGGAAAAATGGCAAAAGGTAAGTTCGAACGGACCAAGCCCCACGTCAACGTGGGTACGATTGGCCACGTGGACCACGGCAAGACGACCCTGACGGCGGC
>NZ_JBWKNZ010000023.1:0-111974 GCF_059415825.1 Acidovorax sp. GW821-FHT10A04 | reverse complement strand
CTTTTCTTGGCCTACGTTCTTTTGGCGAAGCAAAAGAAGGTAGGTGCGCCGCCGGGCGCACACCCCGGCTCCCGCCCACGGCAAAGGCGAGAAGCAACTATCGTCCTCATGCGATCAATACGCCGCATTGGCTTGAGCCGGCACGCCAGCAGCGGCACTACTACCCCCAAACTGAACCCGCAACTTGCGCGCCGCATTCACAAACACCAGCACATCCACGCCCACGGCGACAAAGGTGCACCCCAGGTCCAGATAGCGCTGCGCCAACACCGGGTCCGAGGTCAGCGTCCCCGCCGCCTTGCCACTGGCGATGATGGTCTTCATCGCCCCCTCGATGGCCGCCTGCACCTCCGGGTGGCCGGGGTTGCCGCGGTGGCCCATCGAGGCAGCCAGATCGGCCGGGCCGATGAACACGCCGTGCACACCGTCCACCGCGCAGATGGCCGCGAGGTTGCCCAGGGCGGCCACCGTCTCGGCCTGCACCAACAGGCAGACCTCGTCATCGGCCACATTCAGGTAGTCAGCGCGCGCACTCCACCCGGAGGCGCGCCCCACGGCGCTGCCCACGCCGCGGATGCCGTGCGGCGGGTACCGGGTGGCGGCCACGAGGGCGCGGGCCTGTTCGGCGGTGTCCACCATGGGCACCAGCAGTGTGCGGGCGCCGATGTCCAGCATCTGCTTGATGAGTGCCGTGCTGCCTTCCACCACGCGCACCACGGGCTGGGCGCTGTGGGCCGCCACCGACTGCAGCGCGGCCAGGGTGCTGCGCACATCGTTGGGCGCATGCTCGCCGTCGACCAGCAGCCAGTCGTAGCCACAGGTGGCGGCCGCTTCGGCCAGGTAGGGGTCGGCCATGGAAAGCCACAGGCCGATGCGGGGCTGGCGTGCGGCCAGGGCGGCCTTGAAGGGGTTGTGTGCAGGCATGGGTGTCGTTCTCCGTGGTTCGCTCAATCAATCCAGCAGGCCCTGGCAGAGGTACTTGGTGTGCAGGTAGTCGTCCAGGCCATGGGTCGAGCCCTCGCGCCCGTAGCCCGACTCCTTGACGCCGCCGAAGGGCGCCGCCTCGGCCGCGATGGCGCCTTCGTTGATGCCCACGATGCCGGTCTCCAGCGCGTCGGCCACGCGCCAGATGCGCCGCACGTCGTTGCTGTAGAAGTACGCGGCCAGGCCGAAGGGCGTGTCGTTGGCGGCGGCGAGTACCTCGGCCTCGTCGGTGAAGCGCGTGAGCGGCGCCACGGGGCCGAAGGTCTCTTCGCAGGCGCAGGCCATGGTGGCGTCGGCACCCACGAGCACGGTGGGCGCGTAGTAGGTGGGGCCCAGCTGCGGCAGGCGCGCGCCGCCCGTGAGCACGCGGGCACCGCGCGCCACGGCGTCCTGCACGTGGCGCTCGATCTTCTCCACGGCCCGGTGGTTGATCATGGGGCCGATCTGCGAGGCGGGGTCGCTGGCGGGGCCGACCTTCAGGGCCGCCACGCGGGCGGCGAGCTTGCTGGCGAAAACGTCGTGCACGGCCTCGTGCACGAACACGCGGTTCGGGCACACGCAGGTCTGGCCGCCGTTTCGGAACTTGGCGGCCATGAAGCCGTCCACCGCGGCATCCACATCGGCGTCCTCGAACACGATGAAGGGCGCGTTGCCGCCCAGCTCCAGCGAGAGCTTCTTGAGCGTGTCGGCGCTGCGCCGCGCCAGGTGCTTGCCCACGGGGGTGGATCCGGTGAAGGTGATCTTGCGCACGCGCGCATCGTCCAGCCAAACGTCCACCACCTCGGGGGTCTTCTCGCGCGAGGCGGTCACGATGTTGAGCACGCCGGCCGGCACGCCCGCCTCGTGGGCCAGCAGCACCAGGGCCAGCGAGGTCAGCGGCGTGTCCTCGGCCGGCTTGCAGACCACCGTGCAGCCGGCGGCCAGGGCCGGGGCGATCTTGCGCGCGATCATCGCCGCCGGAAAGTTCCAGGGCGTGATGGCGGCGACCACGCCCACGGGCTCCTTCAGTGCGAACATGCGCCGGCCCGGCACGGGCGCGGGGATGACTTCGCCGTTCATGCGTGTGGCCTCTTCGGCAAACCACGCGATGTAGCTGGCCGCATAGGCCACCTCGCCCTTGCCTTCGGCCAGGGGCTTGCCCTGCTCGCGCGAGATGAGCCTGCCCAGGTCGTCCTGGTGGGCCAGCACCAGGTCGTTCCAGCGCTTGATGGTGGCCGCGCGCTGCTTGGCGGGCACCTTCTTCCACGCGGGGAAGGCGGCGTGCGCGGCATCGAGCGCAGCCTGGGCTTCGGCGGCGCCGCTGTCGGGCACTTCGGTGATGGTGGCGCCGGTGGCCGGGTCGGTCACGGCCAGCAGGGCGCCGGGGCCGGGCGTCCATTGGCCGGCGATGAAGTTGGCGCTGCGCAGCAGGTCGGGGCGGGTCAGGGTCAAGGGCATGGGTGTCTGTCGATGGGGTGGTCGGTGCGGGCTCAGCTCACAATCCCGAGATGCCAGGGCACGAACTCGTGGTCGCCCAGGCCCAGGGCCTCGCTCTTGGTGGCTTTGCCGCTGGCGTGGCGCAGGATCTGCTCGAAGATGCGCTGGCCCATCTCGGGCACGGAGACGCCCTCGTCGATGACCACGCCGCAGTTGATGTCCATGTCCTCCTCGAGCCGGGTGTACATGGGCGTGTTGCTGGCCAGCTTGATGGTGGGTGCCGGCTTGCTGCCGAACATGGAGCCGCGCCCGGTGGTAAAGCAGATCAGCTGCGCGCCGCTGGCGATCTGGCCGGTGCAGGCCACGGGGTCGTAGCCGGGCGAGTCCATGAAGACGAAGCCGCTCTCGGTGATGGGCTCGGCGTATTCGTACACGGCCGTGAGCGGCGTGGTGCCGCCCTTCATGGCCGAGCCCAGCGATTTCTCGAAGATGTTGGCCAGCCCGCCGGCCTGGTTGCCGTGGCCCACCACGCCGTTGAACTGGGCGTTCTGGCCGGCGGCATAGCGCTCCCACCAGGCCAGGCGGTCCAGCAGCTTCTGGCCGACTTCGGGGCGCACGGCGCGGCGCGTGAGCATGAATTCCACGCCATGGATTTCGGGCGTCTCCGACAGGATGGCCGTGCCGCCATGGCGCACCAGGAGGTCCATGGCCGCGCCCAGCGCCGGGTTGGCGGTGATGCCCGAAAAGCCGTCCGAACCGCCGCACTCCAACCCGATCTTGAGGTGGGCGGCGCTCACCGGCTGGCGCCGCGCGGCGTTCGCCTCGGGCAGCATGGCCTCGATGGCAGCGATGCCGGCCTCGATGGTGGCGCGCGTGCCGCCCACCTCCTGCATCACCAGGGTGCGCATCAGCCGGCCGGCCTTCAGGCCCTGTGAGTCCACCAGCGCATCGACCTGGTTGCGCTCGCAGCCCAGGCCCACGATGAGCACGCCCGCCAGGTTGGGGTGGCGCGCATAGCCGGCCAGGGTGCGGCGCAGCACGTCGAAGTGCTCGCTGGGCGAAGACATGCCGCAGCCGCTGGTCTGGGCGAACGCGGCCACGCCATCCACATGCGGGAAGGCCGCCAGCCGCTCGGGCGTGAAATGCGCGGCGATGCGCCTGATGACGGTGGCCGAGCAGTTCACCGACGACAGGATGCCGATGAAGTTGCGCGTGCCCACGCTGCCGTCGGCCCGCACAAAGCCCTGGAAGCTGGCGCGCCCGGCCTCGGGCACGTAGTCCACGGGCCGCACGTCGGCGCCGAAGGCGGGGTCGCGGTAGTAGTCCACGATCTTCAGGTTGTGGCTGTGCACATAGTCGCCAGGCTCCAGGTCGCGCGTGGCCACGCCGATCACGGTGTCGTACTTGCGCACCTGCTCGCCCTCGGCGATGCGGCGCGCGGCGATCTTGTGGCCGGCAGGCACCTGGGCGCGCGTGCGCACGCCCAGTTCGGGGATGGCCTGGCCCAGGGCCAGGGCCGTCTTGGCCACCAGCACGTTGTCATGGGGGTGCAGGTGCAGCAGCGGGCTGGCCTCGCTGGCGGGCTGGGGCAGGGCAGCGGTGGCTGCGGGGGAGTTCATCGGGGGCCTTTGGTGTGGTGGGGAACGCAACTGCGTGCTCAGGAGCGCATCAGCTCGCGCAGCTTGAGCTTGTCGATCAGCACGGTCTCCTTCTGGTAGACCGCGTTCACATACTTCTCGTAGTCGGGGCCGTCCAGGTACAGCAGGGGCGCATCGAGCTTGTCGGCCACGGCCTTGAACTCGGGGCTGGCCACGGCCTGGCGGAAGGCGTCGCGCAGCCTGGCGGCCACGGCCGGCTCCAGGCCCTTGGGGGCGCCGATGCCGTTGGGTGCGTCCACCACCACGTTGTAGCCCGATTCGCGCAGGGTGGGCGTGTCCTTGAAGCGCGCGGTGCGCTGCTCGCCCCAGGTGGCCAACAGGCGCAGCTTGCCCGCCTCGACGTGCGGGGCCCAGGAGCTGGAGTCGGCCAGTGCATCCACATGGCCGCCAAGCACGCCCTGCAGCGCCTCGGCGCCGCCCTTGTAGGGCACATGGTTGAGCGCGATGCCGGCAGCGGCCGCGAACTCCTCCATGCCCACATGCGTGGCGCCGCCCACGCCGGCATGGGCGTAGGTGACCTTGCCAGGGTTGGCCTTGGCATGGTCCACGAAGTCCTTCAGGGTCTTGAAGCGCGAGTCAGCCGGCACGGCGATGCCGAAGGTCTGGCCCGAGGTGCGCGCCAGGTAGGTAAAGTCCTTGCGCGGGTCGGCCTGCAAGGTGCCCAGCTGCGCAAAGCGCGTGACCGAGATGGGGATCTGGCCGATGGTGTAGCCGTCGGCCTTGGCCGCGGCCAGGGCCTTGGAACCGATCATGCCCGAGGCACCGGCGCGGTTCTCCACGGCGATGGCCTGGCCCAGGATGCGCCCGGCCACGGTGCACAGCGTGCGCATCGACTGGTCGGCCGTGCCGCCCGCAGGCCAGGGGCAGATGAAGGTGATGGGGCGGTCGGGGTAGTTCTGGGCCAGCAGCGTGCCGGGCAGGGCGGTGAGTGCGGTGGCGCCGAGGGCGCCAAGGACCAGCTGCCGCCGGTCCTGGCGTGGGGTGTCGTGCATGGTGTCTGTCTCCGTGATTATTGGGGTCGGGAGCCGCGATTGTTCTCAAGCATTGCATAACAATCCAATGAAAATGCAGACTGGCTTCATAGCCTGCAGGCAATGAATAAGGACAAACCCCATGACCCTGATCGACCGCGTGTTGCGCTCCAACCTCAAGCTGCGCCACCTGCAGATGCTGGTGGCGCTGGACCAGTTCCGCCACCTGGGGCGCGCGGCCGAGTTCCTCTCGGTCACGCAGCCCGCCGTCTCCAAGACGCTGGCCGAGATCGAGCGCATGTTCGGCCTGCCGCTGTTCGAGCGTTCCACGCGCGGCACCGAGCCCACGGCCGCGGGCGCCAGCGTGGTGCGCTTTGCGCGCTCGGTGCTGGCCGGCTACGAGCGCACGCGCGCCGAGATCGCGGCCGAGGCCAGCGGTGCCAGCGGCCGCACCAGCGTGGGCGCCATGGTGGTGGCCACACCGGTGCTGCTGGCCCAGGCCGTGGAGCGGCTCAAGGCACGCTCCATCCACACCACGGTGCTGGTCGAGGAGGGCGACCTCACGCGGCTGCTGCCCAAGCTGCGCCTGGGCGAGCTCGACCTCTTCGTGGGCCGGCTCGAACCCGGTTATGCCTCGCCCGACCTGGAGACCGAGGCGCTCTACGCCGAGCCCATGGCGGTGGTGGTGCGGCCGGGCCACGCGCTCGCCGGCAGGCGCAAGCCCCGGTGGGCCGACCTGGCTGCGCAGCCCTGCGTGGTGCCGCCGCCCTGGGCCTCGTTGCGCGTCAAGCTCGACCAGATGTTCTTTGCCCACGACCTGCACCCGCCGGCCGATATCGTGGAGTCGGCCTCCTTCCTCACGCAGCTCTCCTTCATCCACCAGCGCGGCGCGGTGGCCTTCATGGCGCGCTCGGTGGCGCAGCACTTTGCGGCGCAGGGCCAGGTGGCGGTGCTGCCGCTGGCCGTGCCCATCGACCTGCCGCCCGTGGGCCTGATCACGCTGCGCGGCCAGCGGCCCACGCCCAGCACCGAGCAACTGATCGACTGCCTGCGCCAGGTGGCAGGCGGCATGCGCAAAAAGCCACGTTCGAAGTCCTGACGCCTCAGTTCCAGGTGCGCGCCAACGCTGCGGCCGCTGCCTGCAGGCGCGGCAGCTTGTCCAGCGCCTGCGCCAGCGACATGCGTGCTACGGGGGCCTGCAGTGCCACGGCGCAGCGGATGCTCTTGCCGTCGGCACCGCGCACCGGCACGGCCACGCAGACCAGGCCCTCGACGAACTCTTCGGCATCCACCGCATAGTCGTCCTTGCGGATGCGCCTGAACTCCGCATCGAGCGCGGCGCGCGTGGTCAGCGTGGTGGCGGTGTGGCGTGTGAGTGCCAGGCCTTCGAGCAGCCGGTTGCGCTGGCCTGCTGCCATGTGGGCGAGCAGCAGCTTGCCACTGGCAGAGCAGTGCACCGGCACGCGCGTGCCGGGCCGCAGCTGCATCTGCAGCGGAAAGGCCGACTCGATGCGGTCCAGGTACACCACCTCGACACCCGACAGGGCGGTGAAGTTGCAGCTCTCGCCCACTTCGGCCACCAGTTGGCGCAGCACGGCATGGCGCACGCCCTGTTGCGTGCTGCCGGCCAGCGTGGCCTCGGCCAGGCGCAGCAGGCGCGGTGCGGGCGCATAGCGCCGGCCGTCGGGCTCGCGCGCCAGCAGCCCGCCGGACTCCAGCTGCACCAGCAGCCGGTGCACGCTGGGCTTGGGCCAGCCGCTGGCGGCCACGGCCTCGGCCAGCGTGAGCGGGCGCGCCTCGCGCACCAGCACCTCGAGCAGGTCGAACAGGCGCAGGCCGGGCGATGTGGTGGCGGTGTTTTCTGTCATGAATCTCTGATTCCGAGACGTAATAAGAAAATATTCCGGGATTTATAAGGCCTGCCCTACAGTGGGCGCAACCCCTCTCCCGGACATACCCCCGCCCATGGCCCCATCTCCTGCACCCTTTCGCAATGCCGTCGTGACCGGTGCCTGTGGCGGCCTGGGCCAGGCCCTGGTGCGCGAGCTGTTGGCCCAGGGGGCGCAGGTGGCCTTGGTGGGTTTGCAGCGCGACGTGCTGGACGCCCTGGCCGCCACGGCGCCCGGGCGCTGTGCGGTGTACACACCCGACGTGGCCGATGCGGCCGCTATGGCGCAGGTGGCGACCGACTGGATGGCGCGCGCCGGCCTGCCCGACCTGGTGGTCGCCAACGCCGGTGTGGCCGGCGGCTTCGACACCGGCGAGGCCGGTGACCTGGCCGTGATGCGCCGCATGCTGGAGATCAACCTGCTGGGGCCCGCCACCACCTTCCAGCCCTTCGTGCAGGCGCTGCGTGAGCACGCCGTGCAGGGGCCACGCTGCGCCCTGGTGGGCGTGGCCAGCATCGCGGGCTGGCGCGGCATGCCCGGCAATGGCGCCTACTGCGCCAGCAAGGGCGGGCTGATCCGCTACCTCGAAAGCTTGCGCGCCGAGTGCCGGGGCTCGCGCCTGTCCGTGCATACCGTGAGCCCGGGCTACCTGCGCACCGCACTCACCGCCGGCAACCGCTTCGCCATGCCCGGCCTGATGGAGCCCGATGCCGCCGCGCGTGCCCTGCTGGCCGGCGTGGCGCGCGGGCGCGAGCGCATCGTGCTGCCACGGCATATCGGCTGGCTCTCGCGCCTGCTGGCCTGCCTGCCCGCCGCCACCTACGACCGCCTGCTGCGCGGCCAGCCGCGCAAGCCGCGCGTGGGCGAGGCGGGTGCCACCGCCATCCCGGGCCTGCCGGGTGCCGCCGATGGCACAGCGCCCGCCAAGCCCCGTTGAATTTCCACTTCCAGGCCCAGCCCATGCAAGACGACCTTCGCAACGCACCCGCCGACCTGCAGGCCTGCGTGGACAGCACCACGCCCACCACGCGGGGCTCCATTGCGTTGATCGGCGCCGGCCCCTCGGGCCTGGCCGGCGCGCGCAACCTGCAAAAGCTCGGCATCCCGTTCCAGGGCTTCGAGGCCTATACCGACGTGGGCGGGCTGTGGAACATCGCCAACCCGCGCTCCACGGTCTATGCGTCGGCCCACCTGATCTCGAGCAAGCGCACCACCGAGTTCAGCGAATTCCCCATGGCCGACAGCGTGGCCGACTACCCCAGCCACCGCGAGCTGTGCCGCTACTTCGCGGCCTTTGCCGACCGTTTCGACCTGCGCCGGCATTTCCGCTTCGGTGTGCGCGTGCTGAAGGTGGAACCCGTGGACGACAGCGAGGACAGCCTGTGGCGCGTGACCGTCGCCACGGCCGATGGACGTACCGAGTGCGCCGAGTACAAGGGGGTGGTGATCGCCAACGGCACCCTGGCCGAGCCCAGCATGCCGCGCTTCGAGGGCCATTTCAGCGGCGAGCTGCTGCACACCTCGGCCTACAAGCATGCCGAGCAGTTCAAG
Organism: Acidovorax sp. GW821-FHT10A04; assembly: GCF_059415825.1. Taxonomy (NCBI): domain Bacteria; kingdom Pseudomonadati; phylum Pseudomonadota; class Betaproteobacteria; order Burkholderiales; family Comamonadaceae; genus Acidovorax; species Acidovorax sp. GW821-FHT10A04. The sequence continues at coordinate 103,505 of NZ_JBWKNZ010000023.1, read as the reverse complement.
GGCAAGCGTGTGCTCATCGTCGGCGCCGGCAACTCGGGCTGCGACATTGCGGTGGACGCGGTGCACTATGCCGAGGGCGTGGACATCTCGGTGCGGCGCGGCTACTACTTCGTGCCCAAGTACGTGTTCGGCAAGCCGGCCGACACGCTGGGCGGCAAGCGCCCGCTGCCGCCCTGGCTCAAGCAGAAGGTGGACAGCACGGTGCTCAAGTGGTTCACGGGCGACCCCACGCGCTTCGGCTTTCCCAAGCCCACCTACAAGATGTACGAGTCGCACCCCATCGTGAACTCGCTGATCCTGCACCACCTGGGCCATGGCGACATCCATGTGAAACCCGACATCGCACGCTTCGACGGCGCCACCGTGCACTTCAAGGACGGCACGCAGCAGGACTACGACATGGTGCTGGCCGCCACGGGCTATACGCTGCACTACCCCTTCATCGCGCGCGGGCTGCTCAACTGGCAGGGCATGGCGCCGCGCCTGCACCTGAACATCTTTGCACCAGGGCGCCGCCGCCTGGCCGTGCTGGGCATGATCGAGGCCAGTGGCATCGGCTGGCAGGGCCGCTACGAGCAGGCCGAGCTGGTGGCGCGCTATTTCAAGGCGCTTGATGCCGGCACGCCCGCCGCCCAGGCCTTCACGGCCGCGGTACAGGGCCCGCCGCCCGACCTGTCGGGCGGCTTCAAGTACCTGCAGCTTGAACGCATGGCCTACTACGTGCACAAGGACACCTACCGCGCCGCCGTGCGCAACGCATCGGCGCAACTGGCCTGAACAGGAGACATTGACCATGCTGCCCGTCGACGAGATCCGCCTGAACTTCAACCCCGCGTCGCTGATGCTGCTCAATGCGGTGCTGGCCTTCCTGATGTTCGGCATCGCGCTCGACACGCGGGTGGACGACTTCCGCCGCGTGGCCAAGATGCCCTGGGCCATGGCCGTGGGCATTGCCGCGCAGTTCATCGTGCTGCCGGCGGTGACCTATGTGCTCACGCTGGCGCTGGGCGTGGGCCCGAGCATTGCGCTGGGCATGATCCTCGTGGCCTGCTGCCCGCCGGGCAATGTGTCCAACATCCTCACCCACCGCGCGCGCGGCAACGTGGCGCTGTCGGTGTCCATGACGGCGATCTCCAACGCCATCGCCATCGTGGCCATGCCGCTCAACTTTGCCTTCTGGGGCGGCATGCACCCCACGGCCGCGCCGCTCCTGAAGACCATTGCGCTCGACCCGCTGGAGATGGTGGGCCACATCGTCGCCATCATCGGCGTGCCCTTCGTGCTGGGCCTCGCGTGCGCGCACCAGCTGCCGCGCCTCACGCAGCGCGTGAAGAAGACCGTGCGCATCGTCAGCTTCCTGGCGCTCATCGGCTTCATCCTGGGCGCCATCGCGGGCAACTGGCGCTTCTTCCTCGACTATGTGGGCATGGTGCTGCTGGCCGTGGCGCTGCACGATGCGCTGGCCTTCGGCACGGGCTACCTGTGCGCGCGCGCCACCGGCCTGCAGGACTACGACCGGCGCGCCGTGGCCATCGAGGTCGGCATCCGCAACGCGGGCCTGGGCCTGGTGGTGATCTTCAGCTTCTTCGGCGGCCTGGGCGGCATGGCCGTGGTGGCCGGTGTCTGGGGCTTCTGGGACATCATCGCCGGCCTGGCGCTGGCCAGCTGGTGGGGCCGCAAGGACCCGGTGGGCGCGCCCGTGCTGGCGCAAGGGGAGGGCGCATGACCGCGCCGACCGCGCTGGTCCCGCGCGCCCGCAACATCCTCGTCACCGGGGCCGACGGTTTCCTGGGCCGGGGCGTGGTGGCGGCGCTGGCGCGGCGCCCGGATACCGGCAGCGTGGTCGCGCTCGATGTGCGCGAGGTGCCACCCGAGCGCCGCCAGCCGGGCGTCACCTACGAGGCCCAGGACGTGCGCGACAAGGCCCTGGCCGCCACGCTGCAGCGCCATGCCATCGACACCGTGGTGCACCTGGCCTCCATCGTCACGCCGGGTCGGGACTCGAACCGGGCCTTCGAGTACGACGTGGACGTGAACGGCACGCGCAACGTGCTCGAAGCCTGCGCGGCCCAGGGCGTGCGGCACCTGGTGGTGTCCTCCAGCGGCGCGGCCTATGGCTACCATGCCGACAACGCGCCCTGGCTCACCGAATCGCACCCGCTGCGCGGCAACGAAAGCTTTGCCTACGCGCACCACAAGCGCCTGGTCGAGGAGATGCTGGGGCAGTGGCGCCAGAGCCACCCAGGGCTGGCGCAGACCATCTTGCGCATCGGCACCATCCTGGGTGAGCGGGTCGACAACCAGATCACCGCGCTGTTCGAAAAGCCGCGCCTTCTGGCCATCCGCGGCAGCGACAGCCCCTTCGTCTTCATCTGGGACGAGGACGTGACCGGCGCCCTGCTGCATGCCCTCGATGGCGCGGCCCCGGGCTGCTACAACCTGGCGGGCGACGGCGCGCTGACCATCCACCAGATCGCTGCACGCCTGGGCAAGACCACGCTCGACCTGCCGGCCTGGCTGCTGCAGTCGGCGCTGTTCGTGGGTTCGCGCCTGGGCATCAGCCGCTATGGGCCCGAGCAGCTCGACTTCCTGCGCTACCGGCCGGTGCTGCTCAATACCGCGCTCAAGGAGCAACTCGGTTACCTGCCGCGCAAGACCAGCGCCCAGGCCTTCGATGCCTTCGTGGCGGCGCGCCAGCAGCAGGGGCGGCCCGTGGCCGTGGCCGGCGCGCTGGCAGGCAGCCGCGCATGAGCAGCACGGCATTGGGCGCAGCGCCGGCCCGTGCGCTGTCGCAGGGCGACCTGGCCTGCGCGCTGGCGGTCATCGTCATCTGGGGTTCGAACTTCGTGGTCATGAAGATGGGCCTGCAGGCGCTCAGCCCCATGCTGCTGGGCGCCCTGCGCTTCATGGCGGCCTCGCTGCCCTTCCTGCTCTTCGTGCGCCGCCCGGCGCTGCCCTGGCGCTTCATCGTGGCCTATGGCCTGGCGCAGGGCCTGGGGCAGTTCGGCCTGCTGTTCCTGGGCCTGCGCCTGGGCATGACGGCGGGCATGGCCTCGGTGGTCATGCAGACCCAGGCCTTCTTCACGCTGATCCTCGCGGTCACGCTGCTGCACGAGCGCGCGCGCCCGGCGCAGTGGCTGGGCCTGGCGGTGGCCTTCGCGGGCCTGCTGGTAATCGCCAGCGCCCATGGCGAGGGCGCGCTGCAGATGAGCCTGGCGGGCTTCGTGCTCACGCTGGGCGCGGCCTTCATGTGGGCCCTATCCAACCTGGTGGTGCGCCTTGCGGCGCGCGTGGGGGGCGATTACGCGCCGTTCCCTTTTGTCGTGTGGAGCAGCACGGTGCCCATCGTGCCCTTCTTCGCGCTGGCGCTGTGGCTCGATGGCCCCGCCGCGGTGGCCGCGCAGCTCGCAGCGTTCAATGGCCAGGCACTGTTCGCCGTGCTCTACCTGGCCCTGCTGGCGACCTTGCTGGCCTACAGCCTGTGGACGCGGCTGCTGCAGCGCCACCCGGCCGGGCGCGTGTCACCGTTCTCGCTGCTGATCCCGGTGGTCGGCCTGTTGGCGGCCATGCTGGTGCTGGGTGAGCAGCCCAGCACAGCGCAGTGGGGCGGCACGGCCATCGTGCTCTGCGGCATGCTCATCAACCAGTTTGGACCCCGGTGGGGTCGCGGCTGAGGCACTTCGCGCCCGAGAGCGAGCCCTTATTGCGGCTTTCGGCTGAACCAGAAGCCCGCAATTCCCAGGACCATTGCAATCCAGCCAGCCACGTAGCCGCCGCTGTTCGACTCCACGAGTTTGTGTTTGTAGGCAGCCGTGTCACGGTAGGCAACCACCTGGCGGCTTGGCGTGCTGAGGCTGAATATCGTCTTTTCGTCCTTGGGGTCGAATTTCGCAGTGACGGTTTCCCCGCTCAGCCCATTGAGCACGCGCTCGGAGTGCGGGTCTCCCAGGCGCAGGGTGACGACGCCGTCGGAGCCCTTGACGTCGAGTTCGGTGTAGCGGCTGGCCAGCACATTCTTCTTGGACTTGTGTTCCACCACGCGGGCACCGATGGCCTTGCCCGAGACCGTGCTCAGCTCTGCTTCGGTGGGGACCTTCAGCCGCGAAGGCCGTTTGCGGTTCTCTGCATACTCGGCTCCCAGCCATGCGAGGCCACCGATGATCAGTACAAGCGAGACAGTTCTGACACCCAAGGCAACTCTCCTGGCAAAGAAGTGGAAATGGAGGTCGATAGTCTGCCATCACATCGGCGGCGCGCGGTTTTTTGCGCCGGATTTGCAGGAGCCGAGGGCGCTCAGTGGCTTGCAACCAACGCTGCAATCGCTTGTCCCACGTCCACCGTACTCGCTGTGCCCCCCAGATCCGGCGTGCGGGGGCCGTCCTTGAGCACCTTTTCGATCGCCTCCACGATGGCATCGTGCGCGGCGCGGCCGGCCCCCTGGCCCTGGGTCAAAAAGTCCAGCATCAGCGCGCCCGACCAGATCATGGCGATGGGGTTGGCGATGTTCTTGCCGTAGATGTCGGGCGCCGAGCCGTGCACGGGCTCGAACAGCGAGGGGAAGCTGCGCTCGGGGTTCAGGTTGGCCGAGGGCGCCAGGCCGATGGTGCCGGTGGTCGCGGGGCCCAGGTCCGAGAGAATGTCGCCGAACAGGTTGGTCGCGGCCACCACGTCGAAGCGCCCGGGCTGCAGCACGAAGCGCGCGGTCAGGATGTCGATGTGCTGCTTGTCCAGTGTGATCTCCGGGTAGTCCTTGGCCACCTCGTCGGCGCGCTTGTCCCACCAGGGCATGCTGATGGCGATGCCGTTGCTCTTGGTGGCCAAGGTCACGTGCTTGCGCGGGCGGCTCTGGGCCAGGTCGAAGGCGAAGCGCAGCAGGCGGTCCGTGCCCTTGCGCGAGTAGACCGATTCCTGGATCACGATCTCGCGGTCCGTGCCCTCGTACATGATGCCGCCCAGCGAGGTGTATTCACCCTCGGTGTTCTCGCGCACCACGAAGTAGTCGATGTCGCCGGGCTTGCGGCCGGCCAGCGGGCAGGGCACGCCCTCGAACAGGCGCACGGGGCGCAGATTGATGTACTGGTCGAACTCGCGGCGGAACTTGAGCAGCGAACCCCACAGCGAGACATGGTCGGGCACGGTGGCCGGCCAGCCCACGGCGCCGAAGAAGATCGCGTCCACGTCCGAGAGCTGCGCCTTCCAGTCGTCGGGCATCATCTGGCCGTGCTCGGCGTAGTAGTCGCAGCTGGCCCAATCGATGGTGCGGTAGGTCAGTGCAATGCCGAAGCGCTCGGCCGCGGCCTTCACGGCGCGCAGGCCTTCGGGCATGACTTCCTTGCCGATGCCGTCGCCGGGGATCACGGCGATCGTGTACTGGGTGGTGCTGCTCATCAGATGTCTTCCTTGGATGGTTGGCTAAGCCCGTGCAAACAGGGCATGGCGTGCATTGTTGGACAGCCCTCACCAAAATACAATCTGCCGCCTGTGCATCCATTGTTCACACTTCGTGCATAAAACACCCTCCAACGACGACCTGCGCGTGTTCACCGTGGTCGTGCGCAAATCGAGCTTTGCCGACGCCGCCACCGAGCTGGGCACCTCGCCCGCCTACGTGAGCAAGCGCATCCGCCTGCTCGAGGAAGACCTGGCCGTGAAGCTGCTGCACCGCACCACGCGGCGCGTGGCGGTGACGGAGGAGGGCGAGCGCGTCTTCCACTGGGCCCAGCGCATCCTGGACGACGTGGACCAGCTGCTGCAGGAGGTGGCGGTCACGCGCCGCGAGCCGCGCGGCCTGCTGCGCGTGAGCAGCAGCTTCGGCTTTGGCCGGCGCGTCGTGGCGCCCGCGCTGTCGCGCCTGGTGGAGCGGCACCCGGGCCTGCAGGTGCGGCTGGAGGTGTTCGACCGGCTGGTGGACGTGGCCGGCGAGGGCTTCGACCTCGATGTGCGCGTGGGTGACGAGATCGCCCCGCACCTGATCGCGCGGCGCCTGGCGGACAACCACCGCGTGCTGTGCGCCGCGCCGGCCTACCTGGCGCGCCACGGCACGCCGCGCGCGCTGGCCGAGCTGTCGAGCCACGACTGCCTGGTGATCAAGGAGCGCGACCACCCCATCGGCGTGTGGCGCCTGCGTGCCGGCGCCGTGGAGGAGATGGTCAAGGTGCGCGGGCCGCTGTCGGCCAACAACGGCGAGATGGTGGTGCAGTGGGCCGTGGACGGGCGCGGCATTGCGCTGCGCTCGCTGTGGGACGTGCAGCCCCATCTGCAGGCCGGGCAGCTGGTGCAGGTGCTGCCCGAATGGCGCCAGGACGCCAACGTCTGGGCCGTCTACCCCACGCGGCTGCACCTGTCGGCCAAGGTGCGCGTGTGCGTGGAGTTCTTGCAGGACCACTTCCAGAAGGAGTGGTCCGCGATCGGCTGAAGGCCGATCAGCCGCCGGAAAGCGCGGTTTTCACCGCCGCGGAGACCTGGCCCATGTCGGCCTTGCCGGCCAGGCGCGTCTTGACCACGCCCATCACCTTGCCCATTTCCCCAGGGCCCGAGGCACCGAGTTCGGCAACGATGGCCTTGACGGCGGCCAGGGTTTCCTCGGCCGACATGCGCTCGGGCAGGTAGGCCTGCAGCACCACCAGCTCGGATTTCTCCTTGTCGGCCAGGTCCTGGCGCGCAGCCTGCTCGAAGGCGGCGATGGAGTCCTTGCGCTGCTTGATCAGCTTGTCCACGATGGCGACAACGGCCGCGTCGTCGAGCTCGATGCGCTCATCGACTTCCTTTTGCTTCATGGCCGCCAGCAGCAGGCGGATGGTGCCCAGGCGCTCGCTGTCCTTGGCGCGCATGGCGGTCTTCATGTCTTCGGTGATCTGGTCCTTGAGGGACATGGCATTTCTCCTGAGGGTCTTGTCGTTGAATCTGCAAAAAGAGAGCGCAAAAAGCAAAAAACCCGCGCCTGGCGTCCCGAGCGCGGGTTGATGCGGCCTGTGAAGGCCAGCGATCAGTACAGCTTCTTGGGCAGCTGCATGCTGCGCACGCGCTTGTAGTGGCGCTTGACGGCGGCAGCCTTCTTGCGCTTGCGCTCGGCCGTTGGCTTTTCGTAGAACTCGCGGGCGCGCAGGTCGGTCAGCAAGCCGAGCTTTTCAATGGTGCGCTTGAAGCGGCGCAGTGCAACGTCAAAGGGTTCGTTTTCTTTTACGCGGATCGTAGTCATTAGCTAATGGTTTCCAAATTTTTTTGCCCGCAGAGGGTCTTGGGGAGATCGGGCCTCAAGACCGTGCGTGGCGGTTGTCCCCGTCTGTAACTAGTATTGGCCGACGGGGCATGCCAGCGAAGCCGAGCATTATAGCAGTTGGATGCGGGAATTGTGCAAGTGCGTTCTGGTTGCCCCAAGGTGGTGCGTGTGGCGCGGAAATTGCATGTGTACTTACAGAGTGTTTCCATTGCGTCCGACCCGGGCGCAACGGCGCACGACCTCACTGCCCGGCGCCGAACCGCCGGGCGCATCTTGCAGGAACGGGAAACTGGGCACCCATGGCAATCATGCATCGCGTATCGGGTTGGCTTGGCCGGCTCAGTGTGGGCCGCAAGCTCATGCTCATCTATCTGCTGGACCTCACGGCGGTCATCTACGTCTCCAGCATCCTGATCCACGAGAAGAACCAGGCCATCGACTTCACGCGCAAGGAGATCGTGGGCACGAGCTACGCCACCGTGGTGCGCGACGGCCTGCTCGGCCGCTTCCTGCAGCCGGGCGAGCCGTCCCTCTCGGTGGCCCAGACACTGGAGCGCCTGGGCACCGTGCGTGCCGCGCACGACGAGGCCCTGCACACGCAGGAGGCCGGCCAGCGCTTCCAGGATGCGCTGGAGCGCCTGGGCACCGATGCCGCCGCCACAGCCGATCCGCAGGCCCTCACGCGCCTGCGCAGCCAGCTGCTGCGCGATGGGCGCGAGCTGCTCACCACCGTGGGCAACCAGTCCAACCTGATCCTCGATCCCGATCTCGACAGCTATTACGAGATGTCGCTGTCGGTGCTGCGTTTCCCTGAGCTGCTGCAGGCCGTGCACGACACCGTGAGCTTCCTGAACTCGCCGCGCACCGCGCGCGGGCCGCAGTGGTCGTCGGAGCTGCTCACGCTGGTGGGGCGGCTGGAGGCCGTCACGCTGGGGATCGAGTCGGACTACAACCAGGCCTTCATCGCCGGCTCGCCCGAGCTGCGTACGGCGCTGGTGCACGACCGCGAGGCGCTCAACGCCACGCTGCTCGAATTCCAGTCGCACCTGCAGGCCATCGCCAGCGGGGAGTCGCGCCTGACCATGGCGCAACTGGCCGAGCAGGAGGCCAGGGTGCTCGGCGCCCTGCAGGCCGCCTGGGGCTCGGGCATCAACGACCTCGATCGCCTGCTGCACCAGCGCGTGGGCAGCCTGTACTCGCGCATGTGGCTGCACCTGGGCACGGCGCTGGTGCTGCTGGGTTGCATCCTGTCGCTGGTGACGCTGGTGGCGCGCCAGATCGCCAAGCCCCTGCAGCAACTGGCCCGCGTGGCCGACGAGGTGAGAAAGAGCGGCGACCACACGCTGCGCGCCCACTGGAACAGCAGCGACGAGATCGGCCGCCTGGTCACGGCCTTCAACGGCATGCTGGCCCAGCTCGACCACGAGCGCCTGCTGCAGCAGGAGCTGGCCGCCAGCGCGCGCGCCGCCGAGGCGCAGCGCGAACTGGTGGAGGCCTTCCCCATTCCCATCATGGTCACCTCGATCCCCGAGCACGAGGTGCTGCACTCGAACACGCCTGCGGGCCAGTGGCTCAACGGCCGCACCATCGATCCCTGGGTGGCGGGGCTGGAGCCGGGCGTGCGCGGGCGCTTCTTCCAGCGCCTGGCGGACCAGGGCTCGGTCGACGAGTTCGAGGTGCGCTGGAAGGGCGGGCCCGAGCCCTCCTGGGCCGTGCTGTCGGCGCGGCGCCTGGTGTTCCAGGGGCGCGACGCGGTGCTCACGGCCTTCACACCGATCAACGTGCTCAAGGTCATGGAGCAGCGCCTGGAGCTGTGGGCCAAGGTGTTCGAGGCCTCGTCCGAGGGCATCATCATCATGAATGCCGACCAGCAGATCATCAGCGTGAACAAGGCCTTCTGCCGCAGCACGCACTACGACTTCTACGAGGTGATCGGCGAGGGCCTGGGCTTTCTGCAGGAAGACAGTGAAGGGCAGGAGCCGCTGTCGGCGCAGATCGCGCGCGCCATGCAGGACAAGGAGTCCTGGCAGGGCGAGGTGCGCTTTCGCCGCCGCTCGGGCGAGACCTACCCGGCCTGGCTCATGGTCTCGGCCGTGCGCGAGGGCAAGGCCGGGGCCGTGGTCAACCACATCGGCATCGCCATCGACATCACCGACCGCAAGCAGAACGAGGAGCGCATCCAGTTCCTGGCGCACCACGACGTGCTCACCGAGCTGCCCAACCGCTCGCTGTGCGTGCAGCGCCTGCAGCTGGCGCTGGCCCACGCGAATGCCTTCGGCGAGCGCGTCGCGGTGCTGTTCATCGACCTGGACCGCTTCAAGGCCATCAACGACACGCTGGGCCACCACATCGGCGATGGCCTGCTGCGCTCGGTGGCGCAGCGCCTCACGCAGGCCGTGCGCAGCCGCGACACCGTGAGCCGCCTGGGCGGCGACGAGTTCGTGGTCATCATGCGCGACGTGGCCGGGCCCGAGGATGTGCAGCAACTGGTCGAAAACCGCCTGATCCCGCTGATCCGCCAGCCGCATCCGGTGGAGGGCCATGAGCTCAACGTGAGCTGCAGCGTGGGCATCGCGGTCTATCCCGAGGATGGCGGCGACATCGACGAGCTCATGCGCCGTGCCGATGCCGCCATGTACGAGGCCAAGACCACCGGCCGCGACATGGCCCTGTTCTATTCGGCCGAGACCGACCAGCGCGCGCTGGCCCGCCAGTCCATGGAGCAGCACCTGCGCCGGGCCCTGGGGCGTGCGGAACTGAGCCTGCACTACCAGCCGCGCCTGAGCGCCCGGGGCTCGCGTGTGCTGGGCGTGGAGGCGCTGCTGCGCTGGAACAACCCGGTGCTGGGCATGGTGCCGCCCAGCGAGTTCATCCCCATTGCCGAAGAGACCGGCATGATCCGCGCCATCGGCGCCTGGGTGCTGCAGCAGGCCTGCTCGCAGTGGCTGGCCTGGCAGTCGCTGGAGCACGAAGGGCCGCAGGGCTCTGTGCCGCACCCGCTGGCACAGGTCTCGGTGTCGGTGAACCTTTCGGCGGCGCAGCTGGCCGACCCCCAGCTCGTGCCCGACATCGAGGCGCTGCTCACGCGCTGCGGCATGCCGGCGCACCGGCTGGAGCTGGAGATCACCGAGTCGCAGCTCATGGACCATGCCAACTCGGCCGAGCGCCAGCTGGCAGCGCTCAAGGCCCTGGGCGTGCAGCTGTCCATCGACGACTTCGGCACGGGCTACTCGAGCCTGGCCTACCTGAAGCGCTTCGACATCGACCGGCTCAAGGTCGACAAGTCCTTCATCCACGACATGCTCACCAACCCGGCCGACATGGCCATCACGCGCGCCATCATCGCGCTGGGCCACACGCTGGGCCTGAAGATCGTGGCCGAAGGCGTGGAGGACCTGGCCACCGTGCAGGTGCTCGATGCGCTCGACTGCGAGGAGCTGCAGGGCTTTCACTTCACCCGGCCGCTGCCGGTGGCGCAGCTGCAGGAATGGGTGCTGCTGCATGCCCAGCGCCCGGCGCTCGGGGATTCGCGTTTCGGGGAACTGGTGAGCGTTCCCTGAAAGGCGCCTGGGCCGCCCGCTTCGCTGGCGAGCGAAGTGTGGCCGCGCCGATGCGGTGCACACTGGGGGCATGAACACCAACCAGATCGCCCACATCGCCGGCCTCGTCGGCGAGCCCGCGCGCACGGCCATGCTGATGGCGCTGATGGACGGGCGCGCGCTCACGGCGCGCGAGCTGGCCGATGCCGGCCACATCACCGCGCAGACCGCGAGCCGCCACCTGGCCCTGCTGGTCGAGGCCGGCCTGCTGCGCCTGGAACGCCAGGGCCGCCACCGCTACCACCGCCTGGCCTCGGCCGACGTGGCGCGCGTGCTCGAAGGCCTGATGCAGCTGGCCGTGCAGCAGCCGGCGCCTGCAACGGCACCCCGGCGCGTGGTGGTGGGCCCGCGCGATGCGGCCCTGCGCACCGCGCGCACCTGCTACGACCACATTGCCGGGCGCCTGGGCGTGGCCATCACCGAGCACCTGCTGGACGAGGGGGCCATGGCCTTCGACGGCGATGCGGGCGGCCATGTCACGGCGCAGGCGGCAGCTGTGCTGCAGCGCCTGGGCCTGGATGAAGGGGCCAGCCAGGGCGCGGCTGGCAGTGGCAAGCGCCCGCACTGCCGACCCTGTCTGGACTGGAGCGAGCGGCGCATGCACGTGGCCGGCAAGCTCGGCGCCATGATCTGCAGCCACTGCCTTCAAGAGGGCTGGCTGCTGCGCCGTGCCGACAGCCGCGCGCTGGAGATCACGCCCGGCGGCGCGGTGGCGCTGCGCAACTGGCTAGGGCATGTGCGCTGGGGCCAGGTGGCCAGTGCGTCCAGTCACTGAGCCGATTTGGCGGCCAGACCTTCTGCACAGGCGTGGGCACTGGCCCAGGCCCACTGGAAGTTGTAGCCGCCCAGCCAGCCGGTCACGTCGACCACCTCGCCGATGAAGTACAGCCCAGGCTGCGCCTTGCATTCCATGGTCTGCTGCGACAGGGCGCGCGTGTCCACGCCGCCCAGCGTCACCTCGGCCTTCTTGTAGCCCTCGGTGCCCGTGGGCGTGAGCTCCCAGCGCGCCAGTTGCTCGGCCAGGCGCGCCAGCGCCTTGTCCGAGGCCTCGGCGATGGGGCGCTGCCAGTCCGCCTCGCGCTGGGCCCAGGCATCGGCCAGGCGGCTCGGCACCAGGGTGGCCAGTTCGTTGGCGATGAGCTTGCGCGAACGCATCTTGGCCTGCGCCAGCGCGGCGGGCAGGTCCACCGTGGGGGCCAGGTCGATGGCCAGGGGCGTGCCCTCCTGCCAGTAGCTCGATATCTGCAGCACCGCCGGGCCCGACAGGCCACGGTGCGTGAACAGCAGGTCCTCGTCGAACACCATGCGCGCCTTCTTGGCCCCGGTGCTGATCCGCACCGGCAGCGCCAGGCCCGCGAGCTGGGCATACGGCGCCCAGCCGGCACCGTCGAAGGTCATGGGCACCAGCCCCGGGCGTTGCTCAATGAGCGGAACGTCGAACTGCCGGGCCAGCCGGTAGCCGAAGTCGGTGGCGCCGATCTTCGGGATCGACAGCCCACCGGTGGCCACCACCAGGCTGCGCGCCAGCACCGGGCCCCGGTCGGTCTCCACCCGGTAGCCGCCCTGGCCATCGTCCAGCGGCTCGGGCGCGACCTTCTTGACGCCGCAGGGCTGCCAGTGGGTGACACCGCCCTCGGCGCATTCGGCCAGCAGCATGGCGATCAGGTCCTCGGCCGAGCGGTCGGCGAACAGCTGGCCCTTGTGCTTTTCGTGGTGGGGAATGCCATGCTTGTCCACCAGCGCGATGAAGTCCTGCGGCGTGTAGCGTGACAGTGCCGAGCGGCAGAACTGCGGGTTCTGCCCCACGAAGTGCTTGTGGGGGGCCGCCGGGTCGAGGTCGCGGTTGGTGAAGTTGCAGCGCCCCCCACCCGAGATGCGGATCTTCTCGGCCACCTTCTCGGCGTGGTCGATGAGCAGGACCGACAGGCCGCGCTGGCCCGCCTGGCCCGCGCAGAACAGGCCGGCTGCGCCGGCGCCGATGATGATGGCGTCAAAGAAAGGGATGGTCATGCAAGCCGCGGATTGTAGGGTGCCGCATGAACCGCAGCGCGGTTAGCATGTGCCATCCATCCCGCAAGGACTGCCCCATGACCGTGATCCGCTACGCCGCCTGCACCCTGGCACTGGGCTTTCTGGCCCCTGCCTGGGCCATCAACAAGTGCACGGATGCCGATGGCAAGGTGTCCTTCCAGGATGCGCCCTGCCCGGGCCAGGGCGAGAAGATCGAGGTGCGCCCCGCCCTGGAGGGTGCCACGCCGATCCCGTCACCGCCCTCCACCTCCAGGGAGGGGGCGTTCGGCCCCACCTGGCAGCGCAAGAACCAACTGCAGAACCAGGGCGTGCCCCAGGCGCGTGCGGCCCTGGAACGCAACCAGAAGGAATGTGGAGCGCAATCCGCGGAGGCCGTCGCCAGCGCGGGTCCGCTTCGCAGCACCCTGGCATCGGGCACCCAGTTTGCGCAGGAGCGGGCGGCCGCAGCCGGCCAGGGCAAGGCGGCGTGCGAGGCCCGCAGCGAGGAGCTGCGCAAGCAACTGAAAACGCTGGAAGAGGAGCTTGGCGCCCTGTAGTCCTGCGCCGGCCAGGACGCACAGGCGCGTCAGAACTCCGTGCTGACCGAGAACAGGGCGGTACGCGGGGTGCTGCGCGAGAGGAAACCGGTGCGCACGGAGAGCCAGTGCGAGGAATCCGCCACGTTTTCAACGGCCAGGCGGAACACGGTCGGCTTGCCAGCCAGGCGCGTTGCATAGCGCAGGCCCAGGTCGTAGCTGTCGAAGCCGGGGATGCTCTGCTTGTTGTCCACGCTGGCCATCTGGCGAGCCACCTTGGTGTACCGGCCGGTCACCGTCAGGCCGGGCAGTGCCGCGATGTCCCATTCGGCGCCCAGCACCAGGCTGTGGTCGGGAATGCCGATGGCCTTCTTGCCGTCGTTGGCGCCGTTCAGGGTCTTGGACTGCACGGCGTCGAACAGCGCCAGGCCGGCATTCAGGCGCAGGTTCTTCGCCACCTCGCCGTAAACCGACAGCTCCAGGCCGCGGTTGCGCTGCTCGCCATCGACCACGAGGAAGTTCGCTCCGTTGACATAGGACACCGGCTGGCGGATCTGGAACAGGGCGGCGCTGGCACCAAAGGAGCCACCGTCGTACTTCAGGCCCGTCTCGATCTGCTTGCCCTTGAAGGGGGGGAACACCGTGCCGAGGTTGGCGGTGGAAGCCGGTGCCACCGGCCCTTGCGCCAGGCCTTCGGCGTAGTTGGCATACACCGAGAAGGTGGGGGCCAGCTTGTAACTCGCGCCCAGCGAGGGCGCCGTGGCCGTCTGGTCGAAGCGGCGCTGCTCCACGCCCGCGGAGAACTCGCCGATGTCCAGCTTCTGGTAGCGCAGCCCGCCGATCAGGTGCAGGCGGTCGTCCAGCAGGTGCATCGAGTCCATCACGGCCAGGCTGTCGGAACTGCCGTCCTGGAAGCGCAGCGGAACACCACCGGTGGGCAGCGTGGGCCGTGCGACGAAGACCGGCTTGTAGAAGTTGCTGGTGAAAGCGCTGCCCATTTGCTGGCTCAGGCTGGCACCTTTCCCTGTGAAGCGCGAATAACCCACCACCACCCGGTGCTTGACGGGGCCGGTGTCAAAGCGCACGCGCCAGCCCAGCTCACCCGAGCGCGTGGAGGAGGCGGTCCTGAAAATGCTGGGCTGGGCCGTGAAGTTGCCGCTGGTCGAGGTGATGCGCGGGTTGCCCGCGTTGATGTTCGACTCCTCATAATTCACGCCACCCAGCACGCCGAACACGGTGGAGTCGGGGGTGATGTCGAACTCCACCCGCGAGACGGCAGAAGAGCTCTTGGTGTCGCTGCTGTCCCAGGGTTGGCTGAAGGCCTGGCTGGTCGCTGGCGGTGCGGGCAGGGCAAAGCCCTCGTTGAACCGGAAGAACTGGGGGAAGCCATCGAAGTGCCGGCGGTTCTGGGCGAGGTCCAGGCTCAGGCGCAGCCTGTCACCCGCGTAGTCGAGTGCAGCCGACAGATGGTCGGTGCCCACCTTCTCGTCGGGCACTCCGGTGGAACCACCGCCCCGGCTGGCGGCGTTGATGCGCACCCCCCATTCGTTGTCGGTGCCGAAGCGGCGCCCCACATCCAGGTGGGCCCCCAGCTGGCCGTGGGACGAGGCGGACAGGGTCAGCCGGGTCAGCGGAACGTCGGTGCCGCGCTTGGGCACCAGGTTGATCGTGCCGCCCGTGGTGCTGCTGCTTGGACCGATGCCGTTGAGCAAAGCGCTCGGGCCCTTGAGCACCTCGATGCGCTCGAACTGCTCGACGGCGATGCGCCGCGTGTCCACCACCGCGAAGGTCTCGTTGAACGAGATGTCCTGGCTCAGCATGGGCAGGCCGCGCAGGAAGAACACGTCCACCGCATTGCTCTCGGAGTTGGTGGAGCGCACGGCCGGGTCCACGGCCAGCACGTCGATCAGGCGCCGGGCCTGCGCATCGCGTGTGGCCTGCTCGGTGTAGCCACTGATGGCGAAGGGTGCATCGAGCAGGGCGGTGTTGCCCAGGGCCCCCAGGCGCGCACCCTTGGCCACCTGACCGCCCGGGAAGGGCTGGTACACCTGATTGGGGTCGCGCGAGCCCTCGACCGTCACGGTCGCCATGCTGCGCTCCGCCGTGCCGGGCGCGGCTGCGGCCGGTGCCGCAGCGGGGGTGGCAGGAGGGGCAGAAGGCGCGGGGCGCACGGTCAGGGTGTCACTGCCCAGGCGCACCAGCCCCAGCCCCGAGCCTGCCAGCGCACGCTGCGCCGCTTCTTCGAGGGCAAAGCTGCCGCGCACGGCCGGGGCGGTCTTGCCGCGCAGCAGCGCCGGATCGGCGGTGAGGATCTTGCCGCCCTGGCGGGCGATGCGGGCCAGGGTCTCGTCCAGGGCGCCGGCAGGCAGGTCCCAGTTCTGCACGGCGCCAGCCTGGGCCACCAGGGTGTCGCCCATGGCGGGGAGGGTCTGTGCCAGGCTGGCACTGCCCAGTGCGGCGCTCAGGGCCGCGACGAGCAGGCGGGGGCGAAAGGAGGGGCTGGGCATGGGATCGGGTTCCTGTGCTGAAGATGGAAAAAGGGGTTCTTTCCCCCTTGTCCAACGGGCCGCGCAAAACCCCTCACCCGGCGACAAAAAAAGTCCGGCAGACCGTATCAGCTGGCAGCCAGGTCGATCAGGGTCAGCATCGGGCCATAGCGGGTGACGCGGATGGGCTGGGTGTCCACCAGGGCCTGCAAGGCCCGCTCGGTGTCCTTCAGCCGGAAGACGCCGAACACCCGGAGCCGGGCGGCCGCCGGGCTGATGCGCACCGGGCCCCTGCGCCAGGCGCCCAGTGCGGCGACCACCTCGCCCAGCGGTTCGTCGCGCACATCCAGCACCCCTTCGGTCCAGCTGGCATGGTGGGCCATGCGCTGCTCCACCATCTCGATGCGCTGGCCATCCATCCAGGCGGCCTGGCCTTCGCGCAGCAGGCGCCGCACGCCGTCGCCGGTCTGCACGGCCACGCTGTGCTCCAGCACCACCACCAGGCTGCGCTCTGCCTCCTGGCGTACCAGGTAGCGGGTGCCCAGGGCCTGGGCCGTGCCATGCCGGGTCTGGACGACGAAAGGGCGCGCCGGCAGGCCCGAAGAGGGGTCGGCCACGGCATCGCGCGCCACCTGCACCAGCAGTTCACCGGCGCGCAGCCGCACCAGGCGCTGCCCGTGGTCAAAGCGCAGGTCGGCCGCACTGCGGGCGTTCAGGTCCAGCGTACTGCCGTCGGGCAACACGCTGTGGCGGGTTTCGGCGGTGCCGGTGTGCACATCGGCCAGCAGTTCGCCCAGTGGCTGGCTGCGGTGGGCGAAGCAAGCGGCGCCCACGCCGGTGGCCAGCAGCAGGGCCGAGCCACCGAGCAGGCTTCTGCGCCGGCGCGACGCCGGTCCTGCGCCCGCAGCCAGGCTCTGGTGGACGGCCGGCAACTGGCCCGGGCTGCGCTGGTCGATGCGGTGGATCTGTTCCACGGGCTCCGCGAGCACACCCTGCACGCGCTGCCAGGCGGCCCGGTGGCGCGCATCGGCGGCCAGCCAGCGCGCAAAGTCCGCGTGCTCGTGTGCATGTGCGCTGCCGGAGGTCAGCCTCACCTGCCAGTCCACCGCGGCCGTGATGGCGTCCTGCGCCGATCCGGGAGGGGCGCTGCTCATGGGGCGTCTGCGTCCTGCCTGCAGCAGTGCAGATAGGCCTGTTTCACGTAACGCTCCACGCTGGCCACCGAGACGCCCATCTCGCGCGCGATCTGCACATGCGTCAGTTCGTCGATGCGGTGCAGCAAAAAGGCCTGGCGGACCTTGCCGGGCAGGCCGGCGAGGCGCTGGTCGATGGCCAGCAATGCCTCGTGCAGCAGAGCCAGGTCTTCTGCCGAGGGCGCCGTGGCCTGCGGCGACCCGGCCAGCGCCTGCAGGTAGGCCTGCTCCAGCTCGCGCCGGCGCCAGTGGCTGAACAGCACCCGCTTGGCCAGCGTGGTCAGGAAGGCGCGCGGCTCCGCCACCTGCTCGATCCCGCGCGCGGCGAGCACGCGCAGGAAGGTGTCCTGCGCCAGGTCGGCGGCACCGTGCGGGCAGCCCATCTTGCGCTGCAGCCAGACCACCAGCCACGCATGGTGGCTGGTGTACCAGCGGCCGGCCGGGTGGGCCGCCTCGGCGTGCGCGGCGGCCACCGCCGTGGCGGCCGAACCCGGGCGCGCAGGCGCCTCAGGAGAAGGCTCAGAATGCAGCGCGCATCGTGAGGCTGACATTGCGCGGGTCACTGTAGTTGCCGTAGTCCAGGTTGGCCCAGTACTTCTTGTTCGTCACGTTGTTGACGGCCAGGGTGGCGCTGAGCTTGGGATTGAACTGCCACGAGGCGCGCAGGCCCAGGACGGCCGTGGGCGACTGCTTCACGGTCACCGTGCCGCTCGGATGCGGGATGTTGAAGCCCTCGACCGAGCTTTGCCAGACCAGGTTGCCGCCCACCGACAGCGGGGCCAGCGCACCCGAGAACTGGTAGTCGGTGCCCAGTTGCAGCAGGTACTCGGGCAGGTTGGCGTAGATCAGGTCCGTGGCTGCGCGCGTGACCTTGGCGCGGGTGAGGCCTGCGCTCACGCGCCACTGCCTGGTGGCCATGCCCGCGAACTCGAGCTCGAAACCGGTGGACTTGGTGCCGTTGACCGCGACGTAGGGCAGGGTGCCATCGGGCAGCGGCGTGGTGATGGCGCCATCGCGCACGCCGTAGTTGTCCTGCTTGGTCTGGAACACCGCGAAATGCGCCTGGATGCGGCGGTCCAGCAGCTCGGCCTTGAGGCCGGCCTCCGTGTTGCTGCCGATGACCGGCGACAGCGGGTTGTTGTTGCGGTCCTTGTAGTTCTGCGGGTTGAAGATGCGCGTGTAGCTCGCATAGGCCGACAGCGTGGGCGTGATGTCGTACACGGCGCCGACGTAGGGCGTGACCTTGCGGTTCTCGTCCTGGATGGCGCTCTTGCCGGCATAGGTGCCGGTGGTGGCGTAGCTGTCGCTGTGGCGGTGCCAGTCGGTCAGGCGCACGCCGGTGAGTACCGACAGCGGCTCGGCGACGCGCCAGCGCGCCGAGGTGAACAGGCCCGTCTGCTGCGTGATCTGCGTGCGCCAGGCGCCGGTCTTGGAGTACACGGGTTCGGGCGCATTGCCGTCCCAGGTGTAGATGTTGGGGATCACGTAGCTCCAGTTGGCCACCGAGCTGTAGCCATCGGTGCGCGTGGCGATGCGCGTGGAGCTCACGCCCACCATCAGGTCGTGCTTGCGGCCGCCGAGCTCGAACTTGCCCGACAGGTAGGCGTCCACCGTGTCCTGCTTTTCGCTGCCGCCGCCCACGGCCGCGTACAGCGTGGTGCCGGCGCCCGTGGTGGGGTTGACGAAGGGCGCCAGCGAGACGGTGCGGCCATAGCCGTAGGTGCGCAGGCTGAAGGTGTCGCCCTCGGTGTGGTTCAGGGCGGCCTTCACGCTCCAGTCGTCATTGAGCTGGTGCTCCAGCGTGGCGTACAGCGTGCCCGAGGTGCGCTCCCAGCGTGTCCATGGGGGCGAGAAGCTCACCGAGGTGGGCAGGTCGATGGGCGAGCCATTGGTCGCAAAGCGCGGGATCGTGCCCCAGATCGGCGCCTTGGGGTCGTTGGACTGGCGCTGGTAGCCCAGCGTGGCCACCGTGGACGAGCCCAGGTCGGCCTCGATGGCGGCGAGCAGCGCCGTCTTGTCTTCGGAGTAGCGGTCGCGGAAGCTGTCCTTCTTCTGTGGCGCGATCACCAGGCGGCTGCGCACGCTGCCATCCTTGGTCAGCGGGGCGTTGATGTCGAGCTCGCCGCGGTACAGGTTCCACGAACCGGCGGTGAGTGCCACCGAGGCCGCGAACTCGCGCTGCGGCCGCTTGCGGATCATGTTGATCGTGGCCGAGGGCACGCCCACGCCGGTCAGGATGCCGTTGGCGCCGCGCACGATCTCGACGCGCTCGTACAGGGCGGTGTCGAATTCCTGGTTGGTGCTGCTGCTGTACGAGGGCAGGCCGTCGATCTGGAAGTCGGTGATCTGGAAGCCGCGGGCGTAGTACAGCGGGCGCTGCGTGTCGTAGAAGCTCACGGCCACGCCGTTCACGTTGCGCAGCACGGCGTCGATGCTGGTCAGCGACTGGCGCTCGATCTGTTCGCGCGTCACCGTGGTGGTGGACTGCGGCGTTTCGCGTGCGGTCAGTTGCAGGCGCGTGGAGGCGCTTTCGCGCGAGCCCGACACGGTGACGCTGTCCAGCGCCTTGGGGGCCGTGATCTGGTCGGTGGAGGCCGCTGGGGCGGCGTCCTGGGCCTGGGCTGCGCCGGCCAGCACAGTGGCGATGGCGGCCAGCGCCAACGGGTTCAGGCGGCAGACGGACTGCCTACGGGAAACGGACATGGAGCACTCCTTGGAGCCTGTTCAATGTCTTTTTGCAGCCGCGTTGGAGTGCAATCGGGATGAGTGGATGCTTCGGATGCGCCGCATGGGCTCGTGCCCATGCAAGCAACCGGGGCGTCCAATCGCCCGATTTCACTCCAACCCTTCGGGCAAGTGCCTTTTCGGGCGGTCTGCGGCGTTGCGGCGCTTGCCGATAGCACGGGCTATCGGCTGCGCACCGCGCCTAGCATCCCATCCCGAAAAGGGACTTGCGCGGCTTCAAAAAGGCATTGAACAGGCTCCTGGTTGTTGAAAGCAGGCAACTGGCTGGCTGCGCAACAACAAGAAGAGCACGGCGTGGCTGGTTTATGGCTCCAATTGTAACTTTTAAATAACAATCATTCTTTATAGGAGTGCCTGGGATGGGCGCCATTCGGGCCAGGCGCGTTGCTTTTGCGCCTCATTTGCAACCCGGAGGCCCCTCGGGGCGGCTGCTCAGCCCTTCCAGGTGAACGGAAACTTGAACTGCTTGACGAAGCCGTTGGGCACGTAGTCGCCCAGCACGCCGTACTTTTCGGGCCAGAGCTTGGTGCTCTTCACGGCGGTACCGAACAGGTAGTCCAGAAAGGCGAAGTGCGCCGCATAGTTCTTGTCCAGCGCCTCCTGGTCCTGGCTGTGGTGCCAGTGGTGGAAGTTGGGCGTGACCAGCACGTAGCGCAGCGGCCCCAGGCGCACGCTGACGTTGGCGTGGTTGAACACCGCCTGGAAGCCCACGACGACGATGTAGGCGTCGATCACTTCCTTGGAAAAGCCGAACACGTAGATGGGGGCCAGCACCAGCGTGCGCGTGATCAGCAGCTCCAGGATGTGCTGGCGCGAGCCGGCCATCCAGTCCATGCTTTTCACGCTGTGGTGCACGGCATGCAGGCGCCACAGCACGGGCACCTCGTGGTAGGCGCGGTGCGTCCAGTACTGCACCAGGTCGGCCACCAGCACGATGAGGAACAGCGCCACCCAGAAGTTCAGGCCCTGCACCCAGCCGCGGATGCCGTCGCTCGCGGCCCAGCCGAAGAACCTGTGCACGACGAGGTTGGTGGCCAGCAGCACGAAGCCCACCACCATGTGGTTCACGATGAAGTGGTGGAAGTCGGTCTGCCACTCCTCGCGGAAGATGGGCTGGTCCTTGCGCAGCGCGAACAGCTTCTCGATGAAGATGAAGATCAGCGAGCTGCCCAGCAGGTCGAGGATGAACCAGTCGAGGCCGATGTAGGGCGTGTTGTCGGGGAAGTTGGGGTCCACCTCCACCTTGTGGCCGCCCAGGATGGCGGCCAGCGCCACGGTCGCGAAGGCGAAGGTGGCCAGCCAGCGCGAGCGGTTGAACAGGATGTTGACCAGCGAGATGCCGCCCGCAATCGCCATGGCCGCCAGCATGATGTAGCGGATCACGGTCACGTCGTAGCTCTTGCGCAGCTGGGGCGTGGTCAGGTACTCGGGGAAATGGAAGGCCAGCACGCCCAGGAAGCACAGGATGGCCAGCGTGAGCGCGATGACGCCCGATACCAATCCGCGCCCGGTGCGCAGCGCACCATGGCTTTCGGTGAATTCATTGAGCTTGTCGATTTCCAGCATGCTTTACCCCTCTGCGCCCGGATCGTGGAGTGGTGTTGCCCAGGCTTGTGTGTTGCGCAGTGTAGCGGGGGCGTGTGCATCCTTGTGTAACCGCGATCGCACGTAAAATCGGGGCCCATGAACATCCCCTCGCACCAGCTGAGCATGACCGTGCTCATGTCCCCGGACATGGCCAATTTTTCCGGCAACGTCCACGGCGGCGCCATCCTGAAGCTGCTCGACCAGGTGGCCTACTCCTGTGCCAGCCGCTACTCGGCCTGCTACGTGGTCACGCTCAGCGTGGACCAGGTGATGTTCCTGCAGCCCATCCACGTGGGCGAGCTCGTGACCTTCCTGGCCAGCGTCAACTACACCGGCTCCTCGTCGATGGAGATCGGCATCAAGGTGGTGGCCGAAGACATCCGCTCGCAGGTCGTGCGGCATGTGAACAGCTGCTTCTTCACCATGGTCGCCGTGGACGAAGCACGCAAGCCCGTGCAGGTGCCCCCGCTGTCGCCTTCCACCCCCGACGAGCGCCGCCGCTGGGATGCCGCCGTGATGCGCAAGACCCTGCGCAAGGAGCTGGCGGCACGCTTCGAGCAGGCCCGCTCGGCCCCGGTGCCTGCGCCCCTGGCGGCTTGAATGTAAGCACCCCCTGAGTCGCTTCGCGCCTTCCCCCTCTCTCATATTGCTTCGCAATCTGGGAGGGGGACGCCCCCAGCGCGGCGGGGCGGCCCTTGCGCGGGGGCACTGGCCTTGGCCGCGCCAGTTTCGACTCAGCTGGTGCTAAACAGCGCCGTGTCTGGATGTGTTTGGTTGGCGCCTGGAACATGTGCTAACAGGCCTCCGTGTTCGCTGGAGTAGCCTTGTCCCTTTGGAGCGCTCAGGCGCTCCTTCCCAATGGGGAGACAAGCCACCATGAACGATGCCACCGCCCTGGTGCGTGCCAGCTACGAGGCCTATGTCCGCAAGGACCGCGAGGCCCTCGAGGCGCTGATCGACGAGGACTTCCATTTCTCGAGCCCGCTCGACAACCGCATCGACCGGGCCACCTATTTCGCGCGCTGCTGGCCCAACAGCGAGGGCATCAGCGGCTTCCAGTTCATCCACCTGGTCCAGCAGGGCCATACCGTCTTCGTCACCTACGAGGGTACGCGCCAGGGCGGCGGGCGCTTTCGCAACACCGAGGTGGTGACCACCCGCGAGGGGCGCATCGTGGAGGTGGAGGTCTATTTCGGCTGGTCCCTTCCCCATCCCGCGCCTGCCGGGGGCTTCACCAATCTGTGAGCTCGCTGCCCGGCTGTTCAGCGGTTGCGCCCTGCCAGCGACACGGCCTGCAGCGACAGGCCGTCGATCTCGTTGGTGATGCCCGAGAGCACATTGGCCACCACCGCGAACTCGCGGCCATGCTGGCCTGCGCGCGCGGC
Source organism: Acidovorax sp. GW821-FHT10A04 (assembly GCF_059415825.1). NCBI lineage: Bacteria > Pseudomonadati > Pseudomonadota > Betaproteobacteria > Burkholderiales > Comamonadaceae > Acidovorax > Acidovorax sp. GW821-FHT10A04. Next base: position 80,745 of record NZ_JBWKNZ010000023.1, on the reverse strand, counting down.
CATCACCTGGGCATTGAAGCTCACCACCTTGGCCTCGCGCGCCACGGTCTGGATCGAGGCCACGATGCCTGCCAGCTCCTTCATCAGCGTCTCGGACTTGGCCTTGCCCATCTGGTCGAAGGCGGTCGTGGCGGTGTTCAGGGCATCGAGTGCGCCGTCGGTGATCTCCACCAGGCGGGCCAGGGCTTCTTCCACGCGGGGGCTCTGCCGCTCGGCCAGCTCCAGCGTGCGCTCCACCTGCTGCATGAAGGCATCGATGGTGGGGCCCACGCCGGTGGCCCCCTGGTAGGTCGCGCGGATGCGCTCGCCCATGGCCGCATCGAGGTGGCGCGGCGTGTCCACCAGCCTGGCGTGGCTGTCGCTGAACAGTGCGAGCGAGCTGCGTGCCGCCTTCAGATGCAGGTCGCTGCCGCGCGTGGCCAATACCGTCTGCAGCACCATGCGCTGCGACAGCATGCGCTGGCGGGCCGCGATGTTGACCAGGGACATGTCGCCATCGCGCGATGCCGCAGCGGGCGTGGATGGCGTGCTGCGGGCCGTGGAGAGAGGGTAGGCTGCCATGGTGTGATCCTGTGTAGTGAGCCCTCGGGCTTTGTCACAGTGCAACTAGCAATACCTGGGCCAATGGCGCGTGGATCACTGCGCCCGCACGGTGCGCAGACGGGCCCTCGCGGGCGTGTGGGAGGCCGCATGTCCGCGCATGCAGGCAGGCCCCGCGCAAGGCTGCGGAGCCGGTGTGTGCCGGCGCAGCCGTGGTGTGCAGGTGGAGGGCTGGTTCAGGCCGCGCGCTGGTGGGCCGGCAACTGCGGCAGGGCGGCTGCGGCAATGCCCTGCACCACGTCGCCGACGACGATCACGGAGGGGCTGGCCAGCCCCTCGCGGCCGATGGTGGCGTGCAGCTCGCCCAGTGTCGTCACGGCGTGGCGCTGCTGCGGCAGGCTGGCGTGCTGGATGATGGCCACGGGCGTGGCCGCCGGCAGGCCGGTGAGCAGTTCCTGCTCGATGGTGGCGGCACCGCTCACGCCCATGTAGATCACCAGCGTCAGCTTCGCGTCGCGCGCAGTGGCGGCCAACTGGCGCCAGTCGGTACCGGTGTCGCCGGGCTTGGCATGGCCGGTGACGAAGACCACGCCGTGGGCATGCTCGCGGTGCGTGAGCGGCGCGCCCAGCGAGGTCAGGCCTGCCAGGCCCGCGGTGATGCCGTTGATGACCGTGACCGGCACGCCCGCCGCGCGCAGGTGTTCCACCTCCTCACCGCCGCGGCCGAAGATGAAGGGGTCGCCGCCCTTGAGGCGCACCACGTTCTCGCCCTCGTTCACGGCCATGAGCATCAGCTTCTCGATGAAGGCCTGCGGCGTGCTCTTGCAGCCGCCGCGCTTGCCCACGTGCACGATGCGCGCCGTGGGCGCGGCGTAGGCCACGATGGCGTCGCTCACCAGGTCGTCGACCAGCAGCACTGTGGCGGCCTGGATGGCCTTGAGCGCCTTGAGCGTGAGCAGCTCCGGATCGCCGGGGCCGGCGCCCACCAGGGTGCAGGAGCCGCCGGTGCCCAGGTGGGGGCGGTTGTGCTGCGGGGATGGGGTCGGGGGATTCGTGGGGCGGTTCATGTCTGTGTCTCCGGCAGGGCGGGCGTGGCTGTTTGAGCGGTGATTTGCAAGATATGTTCCACCTGCCGCGTGAGGGCGGGCGGCACCGGCAGTTCGCCCATGAGCACGCGGCGGGTGTAGTCGGCCGTGGTGGCCACGTCGATCTCGGCGGGCAGGCCGGGCACCTCTCTCGCGGTGCCGGGCTCCTGCTCCTGCAGCACATGGTGCACCCCGCCCACGAAGGCGTCGTAACGGGGTGTGCGGCGCGGGTCGGCAGCCACCTCGCCCTCCAGCCCGCGCGAGAGCAGGGCGTTCATGCCCATGGCGCTGAAGGTGTTTTGCAGCATCTCGAAGTACTCGGGGTGCGTGTAGCTGGTGACCACCACGGCGGCGCCGGCACAGGGGTTCATGAGCTTCACGGCGCTGTGCCCGGCATTGCGCAGGCCCACGGCCTCGCGCACGGCCAGCAACCGTGCCAGCCCGGGGTGCAGCTGTTGCGTATGGATGTGGGCCACCTCGCCGGCAGCGACCTGGCGCGGCGCTGCGAGTGCGGGCGTGCCCAGGGCCTCCAGCACGTCGGACGCCAGGATGCGCCGCGCTTCGGTGCGCATGCCGTGCAGCAGCACCGGCTGGCCTTCGCGCGCCAGCAGCAGGGCCAGCAGCGGGGTGAGCACGGGCAGCTTGCGCGCGCCGTTGTAGCTGGGCAGCACCACCAGGGGGCGGTCGCTGGCGGGCAGCAGGGCCATGCGGGCGTGCGTGGCGTCCAGGAAACCGCACATCTCGTCGGCGGTCTCGCCCTTGATGCGCATGGCCAGGCAGAAGGCGCCGACCTCCAGGTCGGTCACCGTGCCGTCCAGCACCTGGCCGAACAGGTCGGTGGCCTGTTCGCGCGTGAGCGGCCTGGCCCCGCGTGGGCCGCGGCCGATTTCCTTGATGTACTGGCTGATGCCCATGGTGGGTGAATGGCTCTTTGAGTGGGGCTGGGTATTTTCTCGCAACCCAGCGAACTTTTGGTTATATGGCGGCAATGGCGATGGTGGGGGCCTTGGGGGCCAGGGGGCCGGTGGCGCGCACCATGCGCTTGAGCTCCGGCAGGCACGAGCCGCAGTTGGTGCCGCAGCGCAGCGCGCCCTGCAGCTGTGCCAGCCGGTCCTCGTCGGTGCCGTGGCACTGCGCCAGCCTGCCGGTGATGGCCAGGTCGGTGACGTTGAAGCAGGTGCACACGGTCTTGCCGCGCGACTGCACTGCCACCGGGGCCTTGGCGCTGGGCACCAGCAGCAGGCGACCATAGGTCTGCGCGGGCAGTTCTTCCTGCAGCAGGGTCTTGATCCAGCCCTGGGCGCTGGTATCGCCTGCCAGCACGATGGCCTCGAGGGTGCTGGCACCATCGGCGCGCCGTGCCAGGCGCGCGGCGCGGCGCTGGCCGCGCTTCCTGTCGGCATAGCGCAGGGTGTCGCTGCCGGCCAGGCCCAGCAGAGCCTCGACGCGTTCGATCAGGGCATCGGGCGGTGCCTCGTGTGCGGCGGCGCGCAGCAGCACGCCGGTGCGCTCGCGGCCCGGCTCCGACAGCGGGGCGTTGTTGCTGAAGGGAACGCAGCTCGCGAACGGGAAGGCCTGCATCAGCTCCGACAGGGCCGTGCGCGCCGCCAGCGCGCTGTCCGCCGGCAGCCAGGCCAGGGCCAGCAGCGTCCAGGGCATCTCGGCCTTGAGGATCTTCACGGCCGCGTGCTTGAGCTCGGGCTGCTTGGAGGTGGGGCAGTAGGCCGAGGTGGTCAGCGCATTCACGCCCGACAGCCGCTCGCCCGTGGACGACTGCCCGCTGAGGTACTCGCTGCCCCAGTGCATGGCCATGAAGGCCTGCGACAGGCCGATGTTGGTATCGGCCTGCACCGGCACCACGATGGAGCCGCGCTTGCTGGTGAGGTGCACCAGGTCGCCGTTCTGCAGCTTGCGCTGCGCCATGTCGTCCGGGTGCATCTGCACCGAGGGCTCGGCCACATGCCCGAACAGCCGGCCCAGCGTACCGGTGCGGCTCATGCCATGCCACTGGTCGCGCAGGCGGCCGGTGGTCAGTCCGAAGGGGTAGCGCGACTCGCGCGGTTCGGCCACGGGCTGCCAGGCATGGGCCGCAAAGCGTGCACGCCCATCGGGCGTGGGGTAAATGCCGTCTTCGTACAGGCGGACCTTGCCGCTGGCTGCGCCTTCGGGCAGCGGCCATTGCTGCGGGCCGTTGGCCTCGAGCAGGGCCCACGACAGGCCGGTGATGTCCAGGTCGCGGCCGCGCGTGGTTTCGCGGTGTTCGTTCCACACAGCCTCGGCGCCGGCCTCGGCGTCGTCGTCGTTGGTGGCATAGGGGAACAGGCTGGGTGCGCCGGGGCGCAGCCGTGCCTCCAGTTGGTGCGCGAATTGCACCCCGATGGCCCAGTCGTGGCGCGTCTGCCCGGGCGCGGGCACGGCGTTGCGCACGCGCGAGATGCGGCGTTCGCTGTTGGTCACGGTGCCGATCTTCTCGCCCCAGGTGGTGGCGGGCAGCAGCAGGTCGGCGTACTGCGCGGTGGCGGTGGTGGCAAAGGCCTCCTGCACCACCACGAACTCGGCACGTTCGAGCGCGCGGCGCACGGTGGCCTGGTCGGGCATGCTTTGCGCGGGGTTGGTGCAGGCGATCCACAGCGCGCGGATCTCGCCGTCGGCCGCCGCCTGGAACATCTCCACCGCCGTCTTGCCAGGCCGGGCGGGCACATCGGCCACGCCCCACAGCGCGGCCACTTCGGCGCGGTGCGCGGGGTTGGCGAGGTCGCGGTGCGCGCTCAGCAGGTTGGCCAGGCCGCCCACTTCACGCCCGCCCATGGCATTGGGCTGGCCGGTCAGCGAGAACGGGCCCGCGCCCGGCTTGCCGATCTGCGCCGTGGCCAGGTGCAGGTTGATCAGCGCCGCGTTCTTGGCCGTGCCGCTGGTACTCTGGTTCAGCCCCTGGCAGTACAGGCTGAGCGTGGCCTTGGACGTGGCGAACCACTGCGCGGCCGTGGCCAGGTCGGCTTCGGGAATGCCGCACACGGCGCTCACGCGCTCGGGTGTGCAATCGGCCACCAGCGCCTTGAGTGCATCGAAGCCGCTGGTGTGCGCGCCGATGTAGGCGGCATCCACCCAGCCCTCGCGCAGCATCAGGTGCAGCATGCCGTTGAACAGCATCACGTCGCTGCCCGGCTGGATCGGCAGGAACAGGTCGGCCATGCCCGCGGTGTCGGTGCGGCGCGGGTCGGCGACGATGACCTTCATGGCCGGGTTGGCGGCGCGCGCATCCTCGATGCGGCGAAACAGGATGGGGTGCGCCCAGGCCGCATTGCTGCCCACGAAGAACAGGCACTGCGCATGCTTGACGTCGTCGTAGCAGGCGGGCGGCGCGTCGGCCCCCAGCGTGGCCTTGTAGCCGGCCACGGCACTGCTCATGCACAGGCGCGAGTTGGTGTCGATGTTGTTGGTGCCGATGAGGCCCTTGGCCAGCTTGTTGAAGACGTAGTAGTCCTCGGTGAGCAACTGGCCGCTGACGTAGAAGCCGACCGCGTCGGGGCCGTGCTGTTCGATGGTGTCGGCAAACCTGTTGGCCGCCATGCCCAGCGCTGCATCCCAGGCAAGGGGCAGGGCTGCCTCGCCACGCTGGGTGCGGTGCAGGGGGTGGAGCAGGCGGGTCTGCAGCGTGACGGGGCTCGCGGCCGTGAGGTGCAGGGTGGAGCCCTTGGTGCACAGGCGGCCGAAGTTGGCGGGGTGCGTGGGGTCGCCGCGCACGCCGGTGATCTGCGCGCCCTGGGATTCGATGATCACGCCGCAGCCTACGCCGCAGTAGGGGCAGGTGGATTTGGTTTCTGTCATGGGCGTGGTCTTTTTTTGTTGGTGGTTGCTTCGGTGCTTTGCTGAGGGCGGAGGCCGGGATGTGCGCCCGGCGGCGCACCTACTTTCTTTTGCGTCGCCAAAAGAAAGTAGGCAAAGAAAAAGCGACCCCCAGTCTGCGTCCCTCCGCTTCGCGACGGGCAACCTGCGATGCTCGTTCCTGGGGTGGCGTCGCAGAACTCGCTGCGTTCTTCGAACTCCGCTCAAACAGCTGCGACGAGCTAGACAACGAAGTGCGTGTGTCCTTCGGCATACACGCCCACCCCAGCCCCTGCGCTTCTCGGCGCAGCCAGCAGGGGTGGGGAGCGGGTACCACCCGGCTGCTGCCTGCGCAGCTACGCCGGGTGTCGGTTACGCGCTGCGCGCTGCCGACGACGACGCGCAGCGACGGCGCAACGGGGCCGAGCGAAGCGATGGCCCGTGTGGGCCCCCCAATCCCTTCTGGACGTGCCGAGAAGCGCAGGGCCTGGGGTGAGCGCGTGCCGAAGGACACGCGCCTAGTTGTCTGGCTTGCCGCAACTGTTTGAGCGGAGTTCGAAGAACGCAGCGAGTTCTGCGGCACACCCCAGGACCGAGCATCGCAGGTTGCCCCGGAGCGCAGCGCAGGGGACACGGACAGCAGGGTCGCCTTTCTTTTGGGTACTTTTCTTTGGCGAAGCAAAGAACAAGTACCTCGGCCGCCGGGCCGAGACCCGGCCTCCGCCCTGTACCAAGGCATGCCGCAATTCAGGCACGCCAATTCCCGGCCTCCGCCCTCAACATCCCAAGAGAAGCCGCCATAGACCACGATATCACCCAGCCAAAGCAGCATAGAGACCCGTCACCCGATCCATGCTCGAAAGCAAATTCTCACTCGCCACAAACACCTCCGACACCTGCCGCGCCGTGCTGCCAGCCACCCCGCCCGCCTGCATCCGCTGCAAGGCCGCATCAAAGAACACCCACTGCCCGTCGGCCAGCAGCAACTCCTGCCGGATCCGGTCATTCGCCTCAGGTGCCTTGCGCAGCACCTCGGTCGCCGCAACGAACTCCGTGCGCGCCTTGGCAATCTCGGCTGCGGCAACAGCGGCATCCACCGGCAGCTGCGCCGCCAGATAAAACTTGGCCATGCGCTGGCTCAGCATGCGCTGGCGGCCGGCCACGTTGACCAGGTGGCCCACGGGCTTGCCCGAGGCGGTCTCGTACTGCACCGTGCCCTGGTGGGCGAGGGCCAGCACCTTGGCGTCGGCCTGCAGCATCGCGGTGGCGCCGGCCAGGGCGGGCGTGCCGCCGAGCAGCGTGGCCTTGTGCGTGGCCCAGGCGGCGTCGAGCTGGCCGTAGGTATCGCGGATGCCGGCATTGGGCGCGTACGACTTGAGCTCGGCGAGCTGGCGCTCGAACAGGGCCACGGACTGCTCCAGCACCTGGCGCGCGGCCGGCTCCTGCACCTTGTGGGCCAGGGCCAGCCAGGCCTTGCCCATGCGCTGGCTCAGCATGCGCTGGCGCCCGGCCTTGTTGATGGCATCGTTGAGGTTGGCCACCTGGGCGTGGGCCGGCCGGGCCGCCACCAGGGCCAGGGTGCCGGCCACGGTGGCGGCGCCTGCGGCGGCACCGGCCTTCAGCAGCAAGGCCCTGCGCTGCAGGGCGGGCGACAAGGTCGTGGTGGTCATGGGCGTGTCCTTTCTGGTGGTCATGGCTGCTGCTGCTGAAACAGGTTCATTCATTCGGTGGCGGCCGGGCCGAACATCAGCTGGTCGCGGATCTCGTCCACCGTGCGGCCTTCGCGCAGCAGCTCGAAGTACCAGCTGCCGTCCACCGTGTCGCCGTAGAGGCAGGCGCCCACGAGCTTGTCGTCCTTGATCACGAGCTTCTTGTATGAGCCGGTCACCGGGTCGCTCATGACGATCTCCTCGGTGCCCTCGCCACCCTGGAAATCGCCGGCGCTGAACAGGTCGATGCCCGTCACCTTGAGCTTGGTGGAGGTGAGCGAGCCCTGGTAGCGGTCGATGCCCATCTCGGCCAGGTGGTTGGCCAGCACCTTGCCCTGCTCGAACAGCGGGGCCACCAGGCCGTAGGCGATGCCGCGGTGCGCGGCGCACTCGCCCACGGCGTAGATGCGTGCATCGGTGATGGTCTGCAGCGTGTCGCTGACCACGATGCCCCGGTTCACATGCAGGCGCATCTTCTCGGCCAGCGCCGTGTTCGGGCGGATGCCCACGGCCATCACCACCAGGTCGGCCGGCACTTCGCTGCCGTCCTTGAACTTCACGGCGGTCACGCGGCCCTCGGGGCCACCCACCAGTTCCGCGGTCTGGGCGTTGAGCAGGAACTGCATGCCGCGCTCCTGCAGCGACTGCTGCAGCATGCCGCCCGCCACCTCGTCGAGCTGGCGCTCCATGAGCGTGTTGCCCACATGCACCACGCTCACCTGCATGCCGCGCTTGACCAGGCCGTTGGCCACCTCCAGCCCCAACAGGCCCCCGCCGATGACCACCGCATGCCGGTAGGTGGCCGCGGCGGCGATCATGGCCTCGGTGTCGGCGATGTCGCGGTAGGCGAGCACGCCCTTGAGGTCCTTGCCCGGCACGGGCAGGATGAAGGGGTTGGAGCCCGTGGCCAGGATCAGGCGGTCGTACTCGGTGCTGATGGTCTCGCCGGTCGCGCTGGTGGCATGCACCACGCGGCGCACGCGGTCCACGTCCGTCACGGTGAAGCCGGTGTGCAGCGTGATCTGGTGGTCTTCGTACCAGGACCAGTCGTTGAGGATGATCTCGTCGATGGTCTGCTCGCCCGCCAGCACGGGCGACAGCAGGATGCGGTTGTAGTTGGGGTGCGGCTCGGCGCCGAACACCGTGATGTCGTAGAGGTCCGGGGCGATCTTGAGCAGCTCTTCCAGGGTGCGCACGCCGGCCATGCCATTGCCCACCATCACCAGCCTGGATTTTTTCATCGCAGCCCCCACACGCTTGTCGAAAAAACAAAACAAAAAAGGCGCCCACACCATGCTGCATCGAGAAAATCGCTCGACACCGCATGTGGGGACGCCTTCGTCCTTGCCGGCCGGGGTGCGCCATTGCACCGGGGCCCGCGGGGCCCTTGCGGGCCGTGCGGTCGAATAAGCAATGCGTGTGCCAACGCGGCGCCCCGATCCGGGGCACGCCTGCCGGCAGGCTCGTTCGTGGGGGCGGCCCCAGGGCGGTGCCCGGCGCACCATGCTGCACCGCACCATAATGGGGATGAAAAGCGGTATCGCCTTACGGGAGTGCATGGGCAGGCCTGGTTTGCACCAGCTTGGGCATGAAAGATGCTTGCCTGTGGTGCATGAGCTTTGAACTGGATTTCGGCTGCGTTTCGCAGGCCGGCCGCAAGGACGGCAACGAGGATTTCGCCGCCCTGGTCGAGGGCCGTGGGCGCGACCATGCGCGCGGCGCGATCGCGGCCCTGGCCGATGGCGTGAGCGCCGGGGGCAATGGGCGCGAAGCGGCGCAGACCACGGTGCGCACGCTGCTGTCCGACTACTTCGCCACGCCCGAGACCTGGGACACCACGGTGGCCCTGGACCGCATCCTCAGCGCCCACAACGCCTGGCTGGCGGCCATGAACCGGCGGCGCCAGCCCGCCGTGGGCCTGACCACGCTCACGGCCCTGGTGCTGCGCGGCCAGTCCTTCACCGTGGCCCACGTGGGCGATACGCGCGCCTATCTCCTGCGCGACGGGCGGCTGCAGCAGCTCACGGCCGACCACGTGATCGCGCAGCGCGACCTGGCCCACCAGCTCACGCGCGCCCTGGGGCTCGACGACCATGTGGTGGTGGACTACAGCCAGGGGGAGCTGCAGACCGGTGACCTGTTTCTGCTGCTGTCCGACGGCGTGCATGGCAGCCTGCCCGAGCGTGAACTGCGCAGCCTGATGCGCCAGGGCCCGGCGCCGCAGGCGCTGTGCGAGGAACTGGTGCGCACCGCCTTGCGCCGGGGCAGCAGCGACAACGTGACCGCGATGGCGGTGCAGGTGCGCGGCGTGCTCGAGGCCACCTTGCAGGACGAGTCGCGGCGCGCGCAGGAACTGCCGGTGCTGCCCCTGCTCAAGGTGGGCGACGCGGTCGATGGCCTGGTGGTCACGGCGCTGGTGGCCGACAGCGGCATCCACCGCATCTACCAGGTGCGCGACCCCGCCACCCAGCGCCTGTATGCCCTCAAGACCCTGAACCCGCAGCGCGCCCACGATGCCGAGGAGCGCGCCACGCTGGCACACGAGGCCTGGGTGGCGCGGCGCATGCAGTCGGGCAGCGCCGCGGCCCACCTGGCCTGCCTGAACGACTGGCCTGCCGCATCCTCGGGTGCCGGCAGCAGCTTCTTTTACCTGCTCTACGACTGGCACCGCGGCGAAACCCTGGGCCAGCAGCTGCGCCAGCGCCAGCCCTTTGGCGTGGCGCGCACGGTGGGCGTGGTCACCCAGGCCGTGCGCGTGCTGGGCCTGCTGCACCGCCAGGGCGTGGTGCACCGGGACATCAAGCCCGACAACCTGCACCTGGGGGACGATGGCGTGCTGCGCGTGCTCGACCTGGGCGTGGCGCTGAGCGGCCGCGAACCCGAGGCCACGCGCCAGCTGCATGCCGGCACGCCGAGCTACATGAACCCCGAGCAATGGCCCGGCTACGAGCGCACTGCCGACGGCGAGACCGGGCAGTTGCCCGATGCCGGCAGCGACCTGTTCGCGCTGGGCGTGACTCTGTACCAGCTGCTCAGCCACGGCCGCCTGCCCTATGGCGAGGTGGTGCCCTACCAGATTGGGCGCTACCACCGCGACCCCGTGGCCCCCAGCCGCCACAACCCCGAGGTGCCGATCTGGCTGGACCAGATTGCCTTGAAGGCCGTGGCGCGCCAGCGTGCCCAGCGCTTCGAGACGGCCGAGGAGTTGCTGCTGGCGCTGGAGCGGGGCGCCTCGCGGCCCCTGCATGCACACGCACCGCTGGCACCGCTGATGCAACGCGATGCCACGGCGATCTGGAAGATCGCGCTGGCGGTGAGCGTGCTGGTGAATCTGCTGCTGGTGTATTGGGTGTTGTTCTTGCCGAGGTAGGGGGCAAGCCTTGGCAGGTCGGGCGGCCTACGCGCACGACCGCCCTTTCAGTTGCAGCGAGGGCAACGCTGCGCGTTGGTTGGCTCGCGCCAACTCAGGCGCTGCGCGCCAACCTCTCTTTCGCTGGAAATGGGGCAAGCGCTGACGCGCTTACCGGCTACGCCGGTCACGCGCTGCGCGCGCGGCCCCCTTTCTCTGCCCACGTGCGTGTCCAGCGGATCTGCATCACGCGCAACAGCACCAGCATGGCCGCGGCGCAGACGGCGATGGAGACGAAGCCCCAGAGGTAGGTGCCGCTGTACTGGCGCGACAGGCCCATGGCATTGGGGATCAGGCCGCCGCCCAGGGCGCCGATCTCGCCGATCATCGAGCCGGCCACGGCGGTGGACAGGGGCCAGCGCAGCGGCACCAGCTGGAACAGTGCGCCATTGCCCGCGCCCAGTGCGGCAAAGCACACCAGGAACAGCAGCATGGTGACCGGCAGGGACTTCTCGGCCAGGCCGCACAGCACCAGGCTGACGGTGGTGATGGCCAGCACGCCGGTGAGCGTGTTCACGCCGCCCCACAGGTCCGACAGCCAGCCGCCGAACACGCGCAGCGCGGCGCCCAGGAAGGCGGCCATCATGGTCAGTTGGCCGGCCTGCACCTTGCTCACGCCGAACTGGTCGTAGAAGTAGGTGGGCATGAAGGCGATGAGGCCGATGAAGCCGCCGAAGGTGACCGCGTAGATCAGGCTGAAGGCCCAGCCGTCCTTCTCGAACAGGCAGGCGATGTGTTCGCGGAAGGAGGCATGGGGCGCCCGGTCGGGTGGCTCCTTGGCGTAGACGGCCATCACGATGGCGGGCAGGGCCACGCCCACGGCGGCAAAGCCGTAGACCGACTGCCAGCCGAACTTCTGCGCCAGCACCGGGGCCAGCAGGGCGGACACGGCCGTGCCCACGTTGCCGGCGCCCACGATGCCCATGGCCAGCCCCTTGTAGCGTGGTGGGAAGGACCCCGAGCCCAGCGACAGCGCCACGCCGAAGCTGGCCCCCGCCACGCCCAGCAGCACGCCCATGGCCAGCAGGTCGTTGTAGTCGTTGACGAACAGGTAGCCGAAGCCCATGGCGATGAAGATGCCGGCCATCTCCACCAGCGTGGCGTTCTTGCGCCCGATGTACTGGGCCAGGATGCCCAGCGGGAAGCGCATCAGCGCGCCCGCGAAGATCGGGATGGACAGCATGATCCCCATCTGCGTGGGGGTGAGTTTCAGGCTCTCGGTGATGAACGGCGCCATCGCACCGTTGATGACCCATACGGCGCACGAAAAGGCGAAGTAGAGGAACGCGGACCACAGCGTGGGGGCGTGGCCGGATTTGAGGAAGTCCCGAAATTGAAGCATGGATGTCTCGCGTGGAATAGGGCGTTGGCAGGCAGGGGCGGCGGGGCCGGCCTGCCCGCAGCGCTGCTCTGTACCGTGGCTTGCTGCGCAAAAATGGAAAAACAAAAAGGCGTCCGCACGGAGTGCGCCGGCCGATGGGCCAACGACTCTCCATGGGGACGCCTGCGTCCTGTGCCCGCCGGATGCGCCTTTGCATCTGGCAACACGAACGGCCAACTTCGGCCGTGCTCCACTTTCCAAGCAAGGCGTGTGCCAAATGATGGTGCGTCGGGTTTGGCATGCCAAAATCGCCCGAAAGTGGCCGAATTCATTGCACTGGGTGCTATGAAATTTGAATGCCGTGCAGGGCCTGTGGGCCGCCGTGGTGCGCTGCAATACCTCGCGTGTGCCGGCATGCACCAGGGCCTGCACCAGGCTGGGGATGCCCGCATTGCGCAAATGTTGTTTGCGCGATCGGGGCATTCTTCCTAGGATGTTTTTACCGCTGCAGGCCGTGCGCCTGGTTCCACGGCCGAAGACAGCGGGGACGAGATGCCATCCTTGGAGGGAATCCAATGCGCGTGAATCTGCCGGTCAGCACCCAAGAGTACGTTTTTCCCAAAGGCGAAACCCTGGTCTCCACGACCGATCTCAAGGGCCGCATCCTCTACTGCAACCCGATGTTCATCGAGGTCAGTGGTTACGAGAGAGAGGAACTCCTGGGCCAGCCCCACAACATGATCCGCCACCCGGAGATGCCCGAGGAGGCCTTTCGCGACATGTGGGAGACCATCGGCAACGGCCACCCGTGGTCGGCTGCGGTCAAGAACCGGCGCAAGGACGGCAGCTTCTACTGGGTGATGGCCAACGTCACGCCGCTGATGCAGGGCGACCACCCCACGGGCTACATGTCGGTGCGCACCGAGGCCACGCGCGAGCAGATCCAGGCGGCCGACCGGCTCTACGCCACCATGCGTGCCGAAAAGGAGCGCGGCAGCCTGGTGCATGTGCTGCGCAATGGGCGCCTGGTCAGGAACACCGCCTGGGGGGCGCTGGCCTCGCGGTTCAAGCTCGGCCCCCTGGGCAAGATGTGCATGTGCCTGCTGGTGCTGGTGCTGGCGGCCTGGGGCGCTGCCGACCTGGGCGGGCATGATTTCTCATTCGGCTCGGGCCTGGCCTGGGTGGGCGTGCTGGCCCTGGCCATGGGCATGGCCTGGTACCTGCACGGTGCCACGGTGGCGCCGCTGTTCCAGATGCTGGGCTGGGCCAACCGCATGGCGGCGGGCGACCTCACGCAGAAGATCGAGGTCTCGCGCGACGACACCGTGGGCAACCTGCAGAAGGCGCTGTCGCAGCTCAACGTGAACCTGCTGTCCATCGTGCGCGATGCGCGCCAGGAGAGCGAGCGCATGCAGGTCTCCACGCGCGAGATCGCGCAGGGCAACCAGGACCTTTCCTCGCGCACCGAGACCCAGGCCAGCAACCTGCAGCAGACGGCGGCATCGATGGAGGAGATCACCGGCACCGTCAAGCACACGGCCGAATCGGCGCGCCAGGCCACGGTGCTGGCCACGCAGGCGACCTCGGTGGCCGAGCGCAGCAACCAGGCGGTGGACGGCGTGGCCGAGACCATGAAGCAGATCCAGACCGCTTCGGGCCGCATCGGCGAGATCACGCAGCTCATCGACAGCATCGCCTTCCAGACCAACATCCTGGCGCTCAATGCCGCCGTGGAGGCGGCGCGCGCAGGCGACCAGGGGCGGGGCTTCGCGGTGGTGGCCTCCGAGGTGCGCAGCCTCTCGCACCGCACGCTGTCGGCCGCCAAGGAGATCCGCCAGCTCATCGACGACTCGGCCACCAAGGTGGAAGAGGGCCACCAGAAGACCGACACGGCGCAAAAGACCATGAGCGAATCGCTGGAGCTGGTGCGCCGCGTGAACACGCTGATCGGCGAGATCCACAACGCCTCCAACGAGCAGCTCACGGGCATCTCGCAGGTCAATGCCGCCGTGGCCCAGCTCGACACCATCACCCAGCAGAACGCTGCGCTGGTGGAGGAGAACGCGGCCTCGGCCATGGAGCTGCAGGGCCAGGCCCAATCGGTCACCGAGACGGTGGCGGTGTTCCGCCTCGATGCGTCGGCGCCGGCGCAGGCCCAGGACGCGGTGGCCTTGCGCAAGGCCATGAAGTCGTCGTCTTCGCAAAGGGCGCTCGCCTCGGCTTAAAGCGACGAGAAAAACTGCCGCCCCTTTGTCAACTCGCGTGTTGGCCGCCCGAGCTACCGGATATGCCACCAGCGCGGCCTGCATGATCTTTTGCGGGGTCAGTTGGGTTTTTTGACGGGTAGCCAAGCGCACAGGTTGGGCGATCGGCTCGTCGGGCGGCCCTATCGTGGAGTCCACTCATGTTCGCCCCCTTCCCGTCTTGGGATGCGGGCCGCTTTGGTGTCAGCGCGCGGGCCAGGCGCTGCATTGCGCCTAACGGGCTCAGCGCACGCGCTGCGGCAGTTGCAAGATCGGAGACTTGCATTTATGTCAACAACGGCGCAGCACCATGGCCTGGATTCGTGCTTCGACCTTGCAAGCCGCCGGAACTCACGCGCATCAACCTGGTCAGAAAGTAAAGCCACCGGGCTCATCAGCGTAGGTTGTGTTTTTTGCCTGCAGCGAGGCGGTGGCATCGAACGCACGTTGCAGCTGGCCGGGTGAATCGGAGGCCATGCGGGTTTCCTGGCCCGCAGCCACCAGGACCATGTGGAGAATCATGCGCGAATCGTTCTGTGTAATGCCATGGCGAAAGGGGGCGCGGATAGTCGGCGCCAGCCTGCTGGCACTCGCCCTCGCCGGCTGCACCGTGGTGCGGCTGGCCTACAACCAGGCCCCGAACTGGGCCTCCTTGTGGATCGACAACTACGCCGACCTGGACGACGAGCAGGGCCCCCGCACCCGCGACGCCATCGGCGCCTGGTTCCGCTGGCACCGCAGCACGCAAATGCCGGAGTACGCAGGGATGTTGGCCCGCATGCAGGTGCAGGTGATGGACAACACCACCGGCGCCGCGCTGTGCCGCTGGGAGCCCGAACTTCTTCTGCGGACCGAGGCCGCGCTGGCGCAAGCCGTGGTGCCCGTGACCGAGCTGGTGGTGTCGCTGAGGCCACAGCAACTGCGCCACATCGAGAAGCGCTACGAGCGCAGCAACAAGGAGTTCCGCGACGATTACCTGCAGCCCGACCTGGACAAGCGCCGCGAGGAGCGGCACAAGCGTACCGTCGAGCGGCTTGAAACGCTCTATGGCCGGCTGGACGATGCGCAACGAGAGCGTTTGTCCAAGGCGCTGGCCGCGTCGCCCTACGACGCTGAGGTGTGGCAGCAGGAGCGCCTTGCCCGCCAGCGTGAAACGCTGCAAACGCTGCGTTCCCTCACCGGCGACGGTCGCGCCTTGGCGGCGTCGGTCGCCCAGGCGCAGGTCAAGGCCTTGATGGGCAGCTGGCTGCGCTCGCCGCGTCCGGCCTATGCAGCCTATCAGCGCAAGGTGGTGGAGAACAACTGCGCCTGGTTGGCCGAGCTGCACAACAGCACCACACCTGAGCAGCGCCGCCATGCTCGCGACAAACTGCGCGGCTGGGAGGCCGACGCCAGAGCGCTGGGGGCTGCAACCAGCGCTGTCTCGGCAGGTCCTGAAACTTCGGCATCGCCTTCCACGAGTCGCTGAATGCGACCAGGCTTGTCGACGCAGTCGTCTCATCCATCTCACGTGTAGAAACTCTGTCCAGGAGGCAGTCGGGCTTGAGGCGTGTCGGCTGCAAAAACGCCGCAGCGGTCCATTTTCACCGTCTTTTGGTCCTTCATGTGCTCTCGCGCACGGTCAGCTCGAAGCCCAGGTTCACCGAGTTGTGCTCGGGCGCCTCGCCGCGCATCAGCGCCAGCAGCATGCGCGCGCTGGCCTCGCCGATGGACGAGCGCGGCGTGCGCACCGTGGTCAGCGTGGGCAGCATCTGGTCGCTGCCCGCCAGGTCGTTGAAGCCCGCCACCGCCACCTGGGCAGGCACGGCCACGCCCAGGCGTTGCGCGGCCAGCAGGCCGCCCTGGGCCAGGTCGTCGTTGCAAAAGAAGATCGCGTCCACGTCGGGCTGGGTGCGCAGCACCTGCTCGAACAGCTCGGCCCCCAGGCGGATGGAAGAGGGCTGCGCGCTCAGCAGCTCCAGGCGCGGGTCGTGCAGGCCGGCTTCCTTGAGGCAGCGGCGGTAGCCTTCGGCGCGCTGCATGGTGCGCGGATCGAGCTGCGCCGCGACGAAGGCCACGCGGCGGCGGCCGCGCTCGAGCAGGTGGGCGGTGATGTGGTGGCCCGCGTCCTGCTGCGAAAAGCCCACGCAGTACACGCCGGGCGCCGTCGTCATCTCCATCAGGTGTACGCAGGGCACGCCGCTGGCGGCAATCATCTGGCGTGCGGATTCCGTGCGGTCAAAGCCCGTGACCAGCAGGCCGGCCGGGCGGTGCGCCAGGTAGGTGCGCAGCAACTGCTCTTCTTCATCGGGGTCGTAATGGGTCACGCCGATCAGGGCCTGGTAGCCATGCGGGAACAGGGTGCGGTGCACGGCATCGAGCACGTCCACGAACAGGGCGTTGGACAAGAGGGGCACCAGCACCGGCACCTGCACACTGCGCTGCGAGGCCAGGGCGCGGGCCGCGGGGTCGGGCACATAGCCCAGCTGCGCGGCGGCGGCCTTCACGCGCTGCACCAGCTCGTCGGCCACGCCGCGCTCGCCGCGCAGTGCGCGCGAGGCAGTGATGGGGCTCACGCTGGCCGCCTCGGCGACATGGCTGAGCGTCACGCGGCCGCTGGAACGGCGCCGGGATTCGGATCTGGACAAGGGTTTTCCCTCGGGTGGTTGCGGCCTGATGGATTTAGGATAGCGCTGTCCAGAAGCCGAGGCAAGGCCAGCATGCGCAATAGTGTGGCATTTTCCTCTGTGCTGTCTGAATTTTCCTCTCATCCCGCCAGGATGTTTTTTTGAAATTTGTTGGATAGCGCTACCAATATGAACCGTCCGCCGTCACCGGTATTCCTCGTGGTCATGGGCGTGGCCGGCTGCGGCAAGTCCAGCCTCGGCGCCGCCGTGGCACAGGCCCAGGGCCTGCCCCTGATCGAAGGGGACGACCACCACAGTCCCGCCAGCCGCGAGAAGATGAGCCAGGGCATTGCCCTGACCGACGCCGACCGCGAAGGCTGGCTGGCCACGCTGGGCCAGTTGCTGCAGAACCACCCCGAGGGCGCCGTGCTCACCTGCTCGGCCCTCAAGAAGGCCTACCGCGAGCGCCTGCGCGCGGCCTGCGCAAGTGTGCGCTTCGCCTTCCTGGACATCGACCGGGCCCATGCCGGCGAGCGCGTGGCGGCCCGGGTGAACACCCACTTCTTTTCCACCACACTGGTGGACAGCCAGTTCGCCACGCTGGAATCGCCTGTGGGCGAGCCCGGCGTGCTGCGCCTGGATGCGTTGCAGAGCATTGCCACCCTGCAGGCCCAGGTGTCCGCCTGGCTTGCCGATCCCACGAAAGCTGCCCATGAGCGCTGAAACCTCCCGTCCCGAGCAGGGATCCCCCCGCCGCTTCGGCCAATTCGCCGAGGTCCTGATGGCCGCCTGCCTGGGCGTGATGGCGCTGGCCGTCTTCGTCAACGTGGTGCTGCGCTACGGTTTCGGCAGTGGCATCGTGGCCAGCGAAGAACTCTCGCGCCTGTTGTTCGTGTGGATGGTGTTCATCGGTGCCGCGGCAGCCTACCCGGCAGGCGAGCACATGGCCTTCACGAGCCTGGCGGGGCTGCTGGCCAAGCGGCCGCTGGCCTTCGCGCTGCTTTCCGCGTTCATCCGGCTGCTGGTGATCGCTGCCTGCGGCATGCTGGCCTGGGGCGCCTGGCAGCAGGTGGTGGTGGGGCTGGGCAGCCACTCGGTGGTGCTCGGCTACTCGGCGGCGCTGCTGCCGCTGCCGGCCTTGCTGTGCGCGGTGTCCATCGGGGTGATGGCGCTCATCGAATTGATTCAACGCAAGCCGCTGGACCTCGGTCACGGCGCTGAAGTGGAGTGATGGCCATGGGTCCCGAAGCGCAGGCATTCATCGTTTTCTCGCTGGGCATGCTGGTGTTCATGGGCACCGGCATGAACATGGGCCTGGCCCTGGTGCTCACCGGCGCCGGCATGGCCTGGGTGCTCGATTTCTTCGACACCCAGCTGCTGGCCCAGAACCTCGTGGCCGGGGTCGACAGCTTCCCTCTGCTGGCCGTGCCCTTCTTCATCCTGGCCGGCGAGCTCATGAACTCCGGCGGCATCAGCCGGCGCATCATCGACATGGCGCAGGCCTGGGTGGGCCACATCCGTGGCGGCCTGGGCTATGTGGCCATCGGCGCTGCGGTGCTCATGGCCAGCATGAGCGGTTCGGCCCTGGCCGACACGGCCGCGCTGGCCACCATCCTGCTGCCCATGATGCGCCAGCAGGGTTACCCGATGAACACCTCGGCCGGGCTGATCGCCTCGGGCGGGATCATCGCGCCCATCATCCCGCCGTCCATGCCCTTCGTGATCTATGGCGTGACGACCAACACCTCCATCTCGGCGCTGTTCGTCTCGGGCATCGTGCCCGGCCTGATGATGGGCGTGGGCCTGATCTTCGCGTGGCGCTGGGTGCTGCGCGGCATCGACCTGCCGCCAAGTCGCGCGCCGCTGCCCCTGCGCGAGCGCCTGCACGCCACGCGCAAGGCGTTCTGGGCCATGCTCATGCCGCTCATCATCATCGGCGGCATGAAGTCGGGCGTGTTCACCCCCACCGAGGCCGCGGTCGTGGCCGCCTTCTATGCCCTGACCGTGGCCCTGTTCGTCCACCGCGAGTTGAAGGTGCCCGCGATCTACGGCGTGCTGGTGCGCGCTGCCAAGACCACGGCCATCGTGATGTTCCTGTGCGCCGGTGCCCAGGTGGCCAGCTACATGATCACCCTGGCCGACCTGCCCACGGTGCTGACCGGCTGGCTCGGTCCGCTGGTGGAGAATCCGCGCCTGCTGATGGCGGTGATGATGGTGGTGCTGGTGCTCATTGGCACGGCGCTGGACCTCACGCCCACCATCCTGATCTTCGCGCCGGTGATGCTGCCCATCGCCGTCAAGGCGGGGATCGACCCGGTCTACTTCGGCCTGATGTTCGTGCTCAACGGCGCCATCGGCCTGATCACTCCGCCCGTGGGCACCGTGCTCAACGTGGTGGCCGGCGTGGGGCGCATCTCGATGCACAGCGTCATCAAGGGCGTCAATCCGTTCCTGTTCACCTACGTGCTGATCCTGGCGCTGTTGGTGGTGTTCCCGCAGATCGTGACGGCACCGGTCCTCTGGATGCGGTGACGGCGTTGCGCCTTTCTTTTTCCGTGCCTTTCTTTCCCTTGCCAATGGAGACAACCATGAAGACTTTCCGCCGTACCCTGCTGGCCGCCCTGTCGGTCGCCGCTGTCGCCGCCTCGTTCCAGGCCGCCGCCCAGGACTTCAAGCCGCGCATCATCCGCTTCGGCTATGGCCTCAACGAGGTGTCCAACCAGGGCCGCGCCACCAAGCTGTTCGCCCAGGAGGTCGAAAAGGCCTCGGGCGGCAAGATGAAGGTGCGCGCCATCGGCGCCGCCGCGCTGGGCTCGGACCTGCAGATGCAGCAGGCGCTGATCGGCGGCGCGCAGGAGATGATGGTCGGCTCCACCGCCACGCTGGTGGGCATCACCAAGGAAATGGCGATCTGGGACACGCCCTTCCTGTTCAACAATGCCAAGGAGGCCGACGTGGTGCTCGACGGCCCCGTGGGCCAGAAGGTGATGGACAAGCTGCAGGAAAAGGGCCTCGTCGGCCTGGTCTACTGGGAGAACGGCTTTCGCAACCTGACCAACAGCAAGCGCCCCGTGGCCAAGCTGGAGGACATGAACGGCATCAAGCTGCGCGTGATGCAGAACAACGTGTTCCTCGACAGCTTCAAGACCCTGGGCGCCAATGCCGTGCCGCTGCCGTTCTCGGAGCTGTTCACGGCCCTCGAGACCAACACCGTGGACGGCCAGGAGAACCCCTACAACACCATCCTGTCGAGCAAGTTCTACGAGGTACAGAAGTACCTCACGGTTACCAACCACGTCTACAGCCCCTGGATCGTGCTGGTCAGCAAGAAGTACTGGGACGGCCTGTCCAAGGCCGAGCAGAAGGTGCTGCTCGACGCCGCCAAGAAGAGCCGCGACTTCGAGCGCCAGGACACGCGTGACGAGGCCGCCAAGGCGCTGGCCGACCTCAAGGCCAAGGGCATGCAGGTCAACGAACTGTCGTCCGCCGAAGCCAGCCGCATGCGCGAGAAGCTCGGCGCGGTGAACGCCAGCATCGCCGCCAACGTGGGCGAAGACCTGTGGAAGGAAGTGCAGGGCGCGGTGGCCGCGGCGCGCAAGTAGGCGAGCAGCCCCATGGCAAAAGGCCGGGGTCCCTTGCGGGGCCCCGGCCTTTTTTGGCTGGGGCGGCCGTGCGGTCGGCAGCCCCTTCGCCTGGCAGATTACAGCGAGCCGAGTTCGCCCGACGAGATCTTGCCCGTGCGCACGGCGTCAGCAGCCTGGGCCTGCACGGCAGCGCGGTCGGCGGTCGATTGGTAGGACACCACGCGCGAGCCAGCGGGCTCGGTGCTGCGGGTCTTGGCCACGGTGGCGGCGTCGGCCATCACTTCAACACGGGTGCGGTTGGTCTCGAACTTGGTGGCGAATTGCGAAGCATCGGCTTCGTCAGCCTGGGCACCGAAGGAAGCGAAAGCGGCGACAGCGGCGATAGAGAGGAAACGTGCAGTGGTGTTCATGGTGAAACTCCTGTGAAACTTGAAAAATGAGGATGAGGTACTGGGAAATACGGGGCAATTCGCCAACTGGATGCGAATTACAGAGCGCCGATTTCGCCAAAAGAGATCTGGCCGGTGCGCACAGCGTCAGCAGCCTGGGCACGCACGGCAGCGCGGTCGGCCGTGGACTTGTAGGTCACGACACGCGACCCGGCAGGCTCGATGCTGCGGGTCTGGGCCACGGTGGCGGCTTCAGCGGCCACTTCGGCGCGGGTGCGGTTGGTTTCGAACTTGGTGGCGAATTGCGAAGCGTCGGCTTCGTCGGCCTGGGCACCAAACGATGCGAAAGCGGCAACAGCGGCGATGGAGAGGAAGCGTGCGGTCGTGTTCATGATGAAGTCCTATGGTTAGAAAAAGCGTCTCAAAAAAACCGGAACGGCTGCGATACGAACAAGCTGCTGACCGGGTTCGGTGAGTCGCCTTGCGGGTTCGGCTCATCGATGGGTTGAACTGTACGCCTGGGGTGTTCAGAGAAAAACCACCTAGTCGCAAATTAACTGTTCCGGTATCAGAAACAATCCACAGAGTTCCTGCGGTGTCCACCAGGCTTGTTCCCGAGAGAGCCAGCGCGTTGAACATGGGTGTATCGTGCCGGGTTAACCCCTAACGGGGGTCTCGACGCGGTTTCGTTTCTTTTCGATTTGTTTCGGCCGCAGGGCAATGCAACAGCGCAGAAACATCAGTGGTCGGCCGCATGCTGCTTAGCGGTTGCACTCGGGCAGCAGATGGGCTGAAATGACCGTGTGCCCGATCCACGTCTCTCAGAGGGAGGTTTCCATGACCGTCGTAGCCAAGATTCTTCAGTCCAAGCCTGACGCCACCGTGCACACCATCCGGCCCACGGATTCCGTGCTCTCTGCCCTGCAGCTCATGGCCGACAAGGGCATCGGCGCCCTGGTGGTCACCGAAGGGGATGCCATCGTGGGCATCTTCACCGAGCGCGACTATGCGCGAAAGATTGCCCTGCTGGGCCGCACCTCCGCCGCCACGCTGGCGCGCGACGTGATGACCACGGCGGTGCGCTTCGTGCGGCCCGACCAGTCCAGTGAACAGTGCATGCAGATCATGAGCACCGGCCGCCTGCGCCACCTGCCCGTGGTGGAAGGGGGCAAGCTCGTGGGCATGATCTCCATCGGCGACCTGGTCAAGGACATCATCTCGGAGCAGAAATTCATCATCGAACAGCTGGAGCAGTACATCACCGGTACGCACTGAGCCTGAAAAAAAGGCGCTGACCGGGATCGGTCAGCGCCTTGGGCGTGTTGCCGCGCCTTGCGGCGCGGGGCTTCATGCTGCCTTCTCGACGTGCCCCTGGCGCGTGTAGAGAAAATCGATCACCGCCTTGCGGTAGTGCACATACCGCGGGTCTTCGGCCAGCTCCACGCGCTTGCGCGGGCGGGGCAGGTCGACCTGCAGCACCTCGCCGATGGTGGCGGCCGGGCCGTTGGTCATCATCACGATCTTGTCGGACAGCAGCACCGCCTCGTCCACGTCGTGCGTCACCATGACCACGGTGCTCTGCGTGCGCGCCACGATGTCCAGCAGCTCGTCCTGCAGCTTGGCGCGCGTGAGGGCATCCAGGGCGCCGAAGGGCTCGTCCATCAGCAGCACCTGGGGCTCCATCGACAGGGCGCGGGCGATGCCCACGCGCTGCTTCATGCCGCCCGAGATTTCGCCGGGGCGCTTCTGGCCCGCATGCGTCAGGCCCACCAGGGCCAGCGCCGCATCGGTGCGGGCCTTGAGCTGGGCCTTGGTTTCGCGTGCGCCGAACACGCGCTCCACCGCCAGGTAGACGTTGTCGAAGCAGGTCAGCCAGGGCAACAGCGAGTGGTTCTGGAACACCACGGCGCGCTCGGGGCCGGGGCCCTTGATCTCCTTGTTGGCGCACAGCAGCGCCCCTGCCGTGGGCGTGGTGAGGCCTGCGATCAGGTTCAGCAGCGTGGACTTGCCGCAGCCCGAGTGGCCGATGAGGGCCACGAACTCGCCCTTGGCGATGGTCAGGTGGATGTCCCGGAGTGCCGGGAACAGGCCCTTGGTGGTCTTGAAGGTCTGTTCGACCCCTTGCACCTGGATGAACTTGGCGGATTGCGATGCGGTAGCGGTCGTCATGCTTTCACCTCTTCGAATGTGAATGCGGTGGCCAGCTTGATGAGCGCGAACTCCAGCGCCAGCCCCACGATGCCGATCACGAAGATCGCGATGATGATGTTCTTGACGTTCAGGTTGTTCCACTCGTCCCAGACCCAGAACCCGATGCCCACGCCGCCGGTCAGCATCTCGGCGGCGACGATCACCAGCCAGGCCGTGCCCACGGCCAGGCGCACGCCGGTCAGCATGTAGGGCAGCACGGCGGGGAACAGGATCTTGGTGGCGATCTTCCACTCCGACAGGTTGAGCACGCGGGCCACGTTCATGTAGTCCTGCGGCACGCGCTGCACCCCCACCGCGGTGTTGATGACCATGGGCCAGATGGAGCAGATGAAGATGGTCCAGATGGCGGCCGGGTTGGCACCCTTGAACACCAGCAGGCCGATGGGCAGCCAGGCCAGCGGCGACACCGGGCGCAGCAGGCTGATCAGCGGGTTGAACATGCGCGAGAGGAAGTTGAAGCGCCCGATCACGAAGCCTGCAGGGATGCCGACCAGCGCCGCCAGGCCGAAGCCCACGGCCACGCGCTCCAGCGACATCAGTACGTTCCAGCCCACGCCCTGGTCATTGGGGCCGTTGCGGTAGAACGGGTTGCTGAAGATGTCCATCGCCTGCGCCCAGGTGGCGAGCGGGCTGGGGATGTTGCCACCGGTGGTGGTGGACACCACCGCCCACAGGCCGATGAGCAGGCCCAGGCCGCACAGCGGCGGCAGCACGGCCATCCAGAAGCTGCGCGAAAGCGCGGCCCAGTCGCGCGGGGCGCGGGGCGCGGGCACGCTGGCGGGGGGCTCCTTGCGGGCCTCGGCCTGGGTGGCCGCGCCGCGGGCGGGCGTTGCCGGTGCATCGGCCGGCAGCGCGGCGGGAGGGGAGTGGAAAACGGCACTGACCATGGTGGATCTCCTGTGCGGGTGGGAACGTGGGGCGTGCGGGGAAAGGGGCTGTCAGGTCTTGAGCTTGAAGCCGTCGGCGTACTTCGCGGGGTCCTTGCCATCCCAGACCACGCCGTCCACGAGCTTGTGCGTGCGCATCTCGCTCTTGGGCAGCGGGGTCTTGGAGGCGGTGGCCGCCTGCTTGTAGACATCGGTGCGGTTGATGGCCTTGGCCACGCCGGCGTAGTCGGGGTGGTCCTTGAGCAGGCCCCAGCGCTTGTGCTGGGTCAGGAACCACATGCCGTCCGACAGGTAGGGGAAGTTCACCGCACCGTCGTTGTAGAACTTCATGTGGTTGGGGTCGTCCCAGGTCTTGCCCATGCCGTCCTGGTAGCGGCCCAGGATGCGCTGGTTGATGGCGTCCACGCCGGTGTTCACGTAGGCCTTGCCGGCGATGGTCTCGGCCATCTTGTTCTTGTTGCCCAGGCTCTCGTCGATCCAGCGACCGGCTTCAAGGATGGCGGCAGTCACGGCGCGGGCCGTGTTGGGGTACTTCTGCACGAACTCCGAGGTCGTGCCCAGCACCTTCTCGGGGTGGTCCTTCCAGATGTCCTGCGTGGTGGTGGCGGTCACCCCGATGCCGTCCATGATGGCGCGGTGATTCCAGGGCTCGCCCACGCAGAAGCCGTCCATGTTGCCCACGCGCATGTTGGCCACCATCTGCGGTGGCGGCACGGTGATGACCTTGGCATCCTTCATCGGGTCGATGCCATGCGCGGCCAGCCAGTAGTACAGCCACATGGCGTGTGTGCCCGTGGGGAAGGTCTGGGCGAAGGTGTACTCGCGCTTCTCGCTGGCCATGAGCTTGGCCAGGCCGGCGCCGTTGACGGCGCCCTTGTCGGCCAGCTTCTTGGACAGCGTGATGGCCTGGCCGTTGTGGTTCAGGTTCATCAGCACGGCCATGTCCTTCTTGGGGCCGGCGATGCCCAGGTGCACGCCGTAGACCAGGCCGTAGAGCACGTGGGCGAAGTCCAGCTCGCCGTTGACCAGCTTGTCGCGCACGCCGGCCCAGCTCGCCTCCTTGGTGGGGATGATGGTCACGCCGTACTTCTTGTCGATGCCCAGCACCGAGGCCATCACCACACTGGCGCAATCGGTCAGCGGGATGAAGCCGATCTTCACTTCCTTCTTCTCGGGGGCATCCGAGCCCTGTGCGTGGACGAGGGCGCGCAGGGCGGGGCTCACGCCCACGGCACCCACGGTGGCGGCCTGCAGCACGGTGCGGCGGTTGAGACTGGTTTTGAGCAGATCGGTCATGGTGCTTCCCTGGTGGCTTGAAAAACAAAAAAGGCGTCCCCCTCGGCGCATGGGCTGCTGCAACTTCCAAAAGAAAGTCACGCAGCGCCAAGCGCGGGTGGGGACGCCTCTGTCCGGTGGCGAGGGGTACCCGCCCGCCATTGGATGGATACCGCTCATCGAAGACCTCCGTTGGTCTTGTCCAGGTAATGCAAACCCTGTGCCAACCTGTTCAACAACCTGTCAGATCAGTTTTTGATAGCAACATGTTCAATCGACAAGCGGAGATTGGCCACATGCACCACGACAAGGCGCCGGCCTTGCACCGTGTTCGACTGCACAGGTGTTGTGCGCTGCACCATCGCGGGCCGTGGTGGGCAGGGCGGGGGGCGGGAGTGGTGCGCCGCGTGTGCTGGCGGCGCTGCATGCTGGCCCTGCGGCGTGCGCCGCCGGGGTCTGTCAGCTCAGGAGATCGGCCACGTCGAGCATGCGCTGGGCGACGTCGACCAGCTTGAGGCCCTTGTCCATGGCCGTCTTGCGCAGCTTCTCGTATGCGGCCTGCTCGGTCAGGCCCTGGCGCTCCATCAGCAGGCCCTTGGCGCGGTCGATGGTCTTGCGGTCCTTGAGCTCGGTCTTGGCGTCGGCCAGTTCGGCGCGCAGCGCCTGCTCGTGCTGGAAGCGCGCCATCGCCACGTCCAGGATGGGCCGGATGCGCTGGGGCGACAGGCCGGCCACGATGTAGGCCGACACACCGGCAGCCACGGCCGCCTTCACGTGCGAGGTGTCCTCGTCATTGGTGAACATGACGATGGGGCGGCGCTCGTCGCGTGTGGCCATGACCACATGCTCCAGCGCATCGCGTGCCTCGCTTTCGGCGTCCACGATGATGAGGTCGGGCTGCAACTGGGCCAGGCGCTCGCTCAGGTACACGTCGGACGGCAGCGTGGCCACCAGGTTGAAGTTGTTTTCCAGCAGGCCGATGCGCAGCGCCCGCGAGCGCTCTGCCTGCAGCAGGGCGTGCTCGTCGTTGGGGTCGGTGACCGCCAGATCGGGGGCGACCACCACTATGCGCAAGGCCTCGTTCATGCTGTCAGCATAGCAAGATTTACGCCATAAATTGGTGCGCCGGGCTGGTGCAGGCAGGGGTCTACCCTGGTTTTGGCAGGTCCATGGCGGCGAGGGCCTGAAACTTGCTAATAGAGTGAGTATTGGGAGGGCATACCCGATAGCGCCTCTTTGCGGCGTCGCATATACATCCGGTCACATTGACATACTGATATGGAGCTTCCTGCATGAACCTGCCCATCGACCGGCGCCGATTTTCGGCCAGCCTGGCCTTGACCGCTGTGGCCGCCACCGCCTTGTTGGCGGGTTGCGGCAAAGTGCCCGACACCATCAAGATCGGGGTCGCCCAACCCCTGAGCGGCCCCCTGGCCGCTTTGGGGCAGGACCTGCTCAACGGCGTGAACCTGGCCGTGGCCGAGCTTAACAAGGGCGGCTACACCGTGGACGGCAAGCGCGTGAAGCTGGAGGTCGTGCCCGTGGACGACCGGGCCGACGCCGCCACCGGCAAGACCGTGGCCCAGCAACTGGTGGATGCCGGCGTGGTGGCGGTCATCGGCCACCTGAATTCGGGCGTGAGCATCGAGACCGCCCCCATCTACGCGGCCAAGGACATCCCGCAGATCGCCATCTCCACCAACCCCAAGTTCACGCAGCTGGGCTTTCCCACCACCTTCCGCATGGTGGCCAACGACACCCTGCAGGCGCGCGCCATCGGCTCGTTCGCTGCCACCCAGCTGGGCGCCAGCCGCTATGCCGCGCTCGACGACGGCACCCCTTACGGCAAGGGCCTGGCCGACGGTGCGGCCGAGCAGCTCAAGGCCGAGAAGAAAGAAGTCGTGGTGCGCAAGTCCTTCGACGACAAGACCACGGCCTTCGATGCGCTGGCCGGCGAGCTCAAGGCCGCCCGGGTCGAGGTGATCGTCTCCACGCTCAACGACTTCCAGGCCATTGCCCTGCTCGAGGCCCTCAAGAAAGTCGATCACACCAAGGTGCGCCTGCTGGGCGGTGACACCATCAAGACCACCGACATGGCCAAGGGCGTCGGCATCGTGGAAGGCATCTATGCCACCTCACCCGTGCTGGAGGCCAAGGAGTTCACCACCGGCAAGCCCTTCCTCGAGAAGTACGTGGCCGAGTTCAAGAAGGCCCCGGCCTATGGGGGCCACTACAGCTACGACAGCACCTATGTGCTGTCCGCTGCGATCCAGAAGGCCAAGTCTGCGGACCCCAAGGCCATCACCAAGGCCATGCACAGCATCAACGGCTATGCGCCGGTGATCGGCACCATGACCTGGGACGACAAGGGCGAGCAGCGCTATGGCGCCGTGGGCGTGTACGAGCTGCGCGGCGGCGGGTGGGAGCTGCGCATGCGCTCGGACCGCTGGTAAGAACGCCAGACCGGCAGGCCTCTGGCTGGTTTACAGTCGGTGCACTTCCCCTGTGCCGCCCATGCTGGAGCCCTGTCTGAACCCCATCGTCTATTGGATCACCGGCCTGCCCGCCGCCGGCAAGACCACCCTGGCCACCGCGTTGGCCGGTGCCATCAACCAGGCTGGTGGCCGGGCAGGCGTGCTCGATGGCGACGAGCTGCGCAAGGGCCTGTGCTCCGACCTGGGGCTGTCGGCCGCCGATCGGGCCGAGAACATCCGGCGCGCCGGCGAAGTGGCGCGCTTGATGGCCCACAACGGCCTGACCGTGGTGTGCGCCTTTGTCTCCCCTTTCGAGGCCGACCGCCAGCGGGTGCGCGCCCTGTTCGCCCCCGGCGAGTTCCATGAGATCCACCTGAGCACGCCCGTGGAGGAATGTGCCCGCCGCGACCCCAAGGGCCTGTACGCGCGCGCCCGGGCCGGGCTGATCACCGGCCTGACCGGCTGGGACGGCGCCTACGAGGTGCCCCGTGCCCCCGAGTCGCGCTACGACACCCAGACCACCACGGTGGCCGCCATGGTGCAGCAGCTGCTGGCGGCGCGCACGCAGCGGCGCTGAGCCTGCTTGCGCGTGGTCGCCGCGGCCCCGCAGGCCCAAGGCTGGGCGCGGCGTTGCGGCGCGCCGTTCTTTCCCGTATCGTCGGGCGCTTTCCGATACCCGCCAACCCCCGGGCACCGTGCCTTGCGCCCACGCACACCAGCGCCGCCATGAAAAACGCCGTGAAACACCGCACCACCGCCCGCACGCCCGTGGTGCCTGCCGCCTGGCGGGGCCGCCTGGCCCTGGGAGCCCTGGCCAGCGCATTCAGCCTCCTCGCCGGCGCGGCACCCGTGGGCAATGCGAGCACTTGCTTTCATCAGAGCGAGGGCCTTCAGTTGCGCTTCGACCTGGACCTTGCCCAGGACAGTGTGGACGCGGGCTACGACGTGTACCTGGTCGCAGCCTATTCCGGGCACTGGTTCTATCGCAATGCTGCCGGGGGGTGGGCCGCCCACCAGCCCGGCACCTGGCCGGCGCCGGCACTGCGCAATGTGGCGCATCCGCAGAAATCGGCCACGGCCCCCGGCAACGCCTTGCACCAGAGCATCGCCGAGCCGGCCGTGCGCAGCGCCGCGGGGCTCGCGGGTCTGCAGCTCTTTGCCGGCTTTGGCAAGAGCGGCCCCGGCAGTTTCGAGGACCTGCTGGCACGCCAGCGCTTCGGCGCCGTGGGGGCTATCGCGGGCAACGAAGCGGTGGTGGCCGCCTGCCCGGCCACACCCCAGGGCACAGGGCCCGGCGGAACACGCCCAGGCGTCCCTGATGCCACGCCGCCCAGTGCGCCCACGGACCTGCGTGTCGTGCAGGCCACCAGCAACAGCCTGCGCCTGCAATGGCAGGCCAGCACCGACAACGTGGCCGTGGCGGCCTACGCGGTCTATCTCGACGGCGCGCTCCAGGACAAGGTCTCCACCACCAGCCATACCCTCACCGGCCTGGCCCCTGCCACCAGCTATGCGCTGCGGGTGCATGCGCTGGACGCCGCCGGCAACGCATCGGCTGCCAGCGGCGTTGTGCAGGGCCGCACGCAGGCCGCCACCAGCCCCGCCCATGGCCGGCCGTACAGCATCACCGGCAGCAGCCTGGGCAGCAAGGCCGACCACAATGCGGGCGGCTACACCTTCTTCGGCCAGCGCCATCTGCTGGCGCGCTTCACGGACTTCGGCAGCGCCACCGGCCAGGTGCCTGCGGCCAACACCAAGGCGGCATGGCGCACGCACCTCGATGGCATCTACCCCATCCTGACCTCCACGGACTTCAACGCGCAGGCCACGGAGTCCGGCGCCACGCTGGAGCTGTCGGGCGGTACCACGCCCTCGGGCCGCTGGCTCAAGCGCAGCATCACCCAGGCCACGCGCGACAGGTACCCGAGCAGCTACCGACTGCGCAACTGGAACCTGTGGGATACCAATGCCTACTACCCGCAGATGTACTACACGGGCTACATCAACCTGTCCACGATCGACGCGCCTGGCAAGTACCTGCGCTTTTACTGGACCGATTCGAGCAACCCCAACCGCAACGTCTGGACCGCCAAGGAGGGCGGCTCGCTCACGGCCCGCGCCGAAGGGGCGAACACCGGCGTGCCCGGCATCTACTCGGATGCGCCTGTCCGGTACACGGACAACACCTGGATGCGCTACGAGATCCTGGCCGACTTTGCCAACGACAAGGTGGCGTTCTATGCCAACGGCAAGCTGCTCACCGATGTGTCGCGCAACTACACCGGCGAGAACACCGGCTGGCTGGGCGTGGGCGGCAAGCTCGACTATTTCCTGCTCAACAACACGGTGGAGATGAACGGCGACCTGGGCGAATTCATCGGCCACGCCATGCCCTACCTGGACTTCAGCTTGCGGCGCATCGAGCTGGCCGACGCGCCCCAGTGGGAGCAGCGCACCGATGCGGTCGTGCAGGTCCCCACCCGGTGGGACAACGGCCAGGTGGACATCGTCATCAACCAGGGGCGCTTTCCCGACCTGAACCACAAGCACCTGTTCCTGCTCAACGGCATGCAGGCGACCTACCTCGGGCCGCTGCAGTGAGCAGGTGCCAGGATTGCGTTGCAAATCCTCGCGATCGTTACCGGCGCCGCGGTGGGGCAGTGGGCCAGGTGTAACACCCCTGTCTTTACAGGAACTTCCCTTCTGGCAGCCCCTCTGAGCCTCGCCCCGTGCGCCAGATGGCATGGGGCAAGGCTGTGCGTGCCGCTTCGGGCCCGTACGGAGTGCTTGCATAAGGTTATTCAAAATAACTGAATGATGGCCGCCCCTGGTGGGCGCGGCGAGGCCAGGCCTCGCGGCGCCCGCGGGGCGCTTTTTTCTGCCTGTCTGTTTGTCCTGGAGTGGTTTTCAATGCGGTTTCTGGTTGTCCTGTGTCTTTCTGCGCTGGCCTCGCTGGCCCACGCTGCCAATTTCGTTTCGCTTCACCAATCGGCGCTCAAGATCGCGCTGCCCCCTGCCGCCGGCACCTACGACTACACCTTCACGACCAAGACCGGTTTCCAGCAGCAGTACGCTCCCGAGGGCGTCACGGGCTGCGCCATCGGTTACGCCACGGGCGGCTGCGCGTTCCCCGGCGGCGGTTCGCTGGCGCTGCCCGAGTTCACCGGCTACCAGCTGCAGTACAAGGAATTCAGGATCTACATCCCCGCAGGCACCCGCTCGTTCATGTTCTCGGGCTATGCGCCCCAGCGCACCGAGTCCGCCTTCGCGCTGCGCTACGGCTCGGCACCGGTCCGTGAGGCGGCCCTGGGCGCCGCAGAGTACGCCAACGTGCAGGCCACCGAGCACATCGACACCACGTTCTCGCGCCTGGTCAACGAGCCCGGCGCCGACCACCTCGTGGTGCACGATGGCGGTGGCACGGTGCGCTTCGTGGGCGGCCAGCTCGACGCCAGCAAGGGCAGCACCAGCCAGGGCAACTGGCTCTACATCCGCCAGATCAACGGCAGCCCGCTGTACGACGTGCAGGGCGCCATCGACGTGGACATGGCCAAGTATGCTGCCGGGTACGCAGCGATCACCTGGACCGCTACAACCACCCCCGATCCGGTGGAGGGCCCGAGCCCGGCCGTGGGCACCGCCAGCAGCACGGACCAGCAGGCGACCACCCAGGCCTCGGCGGCCGCAACGGTTGCGACGGCGGTGCTGTCCACGGCCAGCCAGCCGCTGCAACTGGGCATCACCCTGGCGCAGACGGCAGCCGACGTGGCTGCCAACCCGAAGATCAGCGCCTGGGTGGCGGCCCGCATTCCGGCCCAGGGCTCTGCACCGGACCTGTGGTTCTTCCGCAAGGGCGATGGCACCTGGACCAGCCAGGTGCCGGCGGACGCCGAGGGCATTGCCTTCGCGAGCCAGGTGACCAACGCCGCCACGCTGCAGTTCAAGCCGCAGCTGGACTTCACCGAAGCGGAGATGCGGGCAGCGAATGTCGAGGTCCACTTCGGCTACCGGGCTGGCAGCGGTGCCTT
The DNA here is from genome assembly GCF_059415825.1 of Acidovorax sp. GW821-FHT10A04. Classification (NCBI taxonomy): domain Bacteria; kingdom Pseudomonadati; phylum Pseudomonadota; class Betaproteobacteria; order Burkholderiales; family Comamonadaceae; genus Acidovorax; species Acidovorax sp. GW821-FHT10A04. Next base: position 49,159 of record NZ_JBWKNZ010000023.1, on the reverse strand, counting down.
TGTGAACAAGGGCAAGGTCTGGCCGCAGTGAACTAGGGCGAGGGTTCGAATGCGCGGTCCACGCGCTCGAACTCCTCGCGCTTGCGCCCGGCCGGCCAATCGATGCGGGCCAACTCCTCCACATGCAGGGGCAGGTCCGCCAAGGCGTTGGCCGCAAACACGGTGCGCACGGCAGCATGTTCTTCGGCGGTGAGCGCGCGCGGCACCTCCAGCTGCAACTGCAGCGTGCCGTCCGCATACTGCCGCATGCGAAATGCGCGGATGGGTTCGATGCGGCCCAGCTCATCGCCCAGGAAGGGCATGGGCAGCGGGCCCCGGCCGGTCTGCACCAAGTGCCGGGTGCGGCCCCTCATGCTCGCGATCACGGGCAGGGCCATGCCACAGCCGCAGGGCGGGCCCCATTCGGCGATGTCGCCCAGCTCGTAGCGCAGGATGGGCATGGCAAAGCTGTGCAGGCTGGTCACCAGCACCCGTCCCGGCACGCCCACGGGGCAGGGCTGGCCCTCCCCATCGACGATCTCCATGAACGTGGTGGCGCCCAGCAGGTGCAGGTGCTCGTGCATGGGGCACTGCAGCGCGATCCAACCGGTCTCCTCGCAGGAATAGCGGTCCACGATGGTCGCGCCAAACGCCTGGCGGCACAGGGCGCGCTGGGCGGGCGTGACGCGCTCGGACTGCGAGATCACCTGCCGGATGGCCAGCTGCACGCCGCGCGCGAGGGCCATGCGTGCCAGTTCGGCTGCCGCGAAGGGGCTGCACTTGAGGTAGTCGGGTTGCTCCTGCAGCAGCCAGTCCAGGTGCGAGTCCATGCCATGCTGGCTGATGTTGCGCAGCACGCAGGGGCCGCGCAGGCCCATGGCGGAGTACATGTCGCCCCAGGTGTCCTGCGTTCCATCCGTGAGGCCCGTGCCCAGCACGGCGATCTTGCGCCGGGCATCGCGCTGGTGCCACTGGGCTTCGAGCCAGGAAATGGCGGCATACAGGGGCGAGTACATGGCGCTGGCCTTTTCCACGCGCACCGGCTCGCCGGTGGAACCCGAGGTGACGGACGTGGCCACGCCCTCGTCCTGGAGCCCAGGCCAGCGCGCACGGGCCTGGGCGAAGTGCGCCTGCAGGTCGGCGCGCGTGAGCACCGGCAGGTGGGCGAGCACCGTGTGCGGCGATGCGGCCCCGGCCGGCCATCCCGCCGTTTCGAGCCGCTGGCGCCAGAAGGGCGAATGCTGGTGGGCATGTCGCATCAGCGTGTGCAGCTGGCGCTGCTGCAGGGCCTGGTACTCGGCCGGCGCCACGCGCTCCCAGGCGCGCACCTGCTGGGCCAAAAGCAGCATCTGCGCCGTCTGGGGCGAGTGGAAGTGGAGGGCGTCGGCCATGGCGGGGAGGCGTGCAGTGCGTGGGGTTGTCCGATTGTGGCGCCTCGCGGCGGGCGTAGGCCCTCTACACTTGGGGCATGACGTTGCTGATACTGGGTATTGAATCTTCGTGCGATGAAACCGGCGTGGCCCTGGTGGAAACGCGCGCGCAAGGGCAGGTACCCGCATTGCTTTCCCACGCCCTGCACAGCCAGATCGAGATGCACCAGGCCTATGGCGGCGTGGTGCCCGAGCTGGCCAGCCGCGACCACATCCGCCGCGTGCTGCCCCTGGCGACCCAGGTGCTGGGCGAGTCCGGCAAGACCCTGGCCGACGTGGACGTGGTGGCCTACACGCGCGGCCCCGGCCTGGCCGGCGCGCTGCTGGTCGGGGCGGGCGTGGCCTGCGCCCTGGGCGCGGCGCTGGGCAAGCCGGTGCTGGGCGTGCACCACCTTGAAGGGCACCTGCTCTCGCCCTTCCTGAGCGCCGACCCACCGGAGTTCCCCTTCGTGGCGCTGCTGGTGTCCGGCGGCCACACGCAGCTCATGCGCGTGGACGGCGTGGGCCGCTACGAGATCCTGGGCGAAACCATCGACGATGCGGCCGGCGAGGCCTTCGACAAGTCGGCCAAGCTCATGGGCCTGGGCTACCCTGGCGGCCCCGCGCTGTCGCGCCTGGCCGAGCAGGGCGATCCTGCGGCCTTCAAGCTGCCGCGCCCGCTGCTGCACAGCGGCGACCTCGATTTCTCGTTCGCGGGGCTCAAGACCGCCGTGCTCACCCAGGCGAAAAAGCTGGGCGACGAGCTCGAACCCCGCAAGGCCGACCTGGCCGCCAGCACCGAGGCCGCCATCGTCGAGGTGCTGGTGAAGAAGACCCTGGCCGCCTTGAAGCAGACCGGCATGAAGCGCGTGGTCGTGGCCGGCGGCGTGGGCGCCAACCGCCACCTGCGCAAGCAGCTCAACGAAGCCTGCGCCAAGAACAAGGTGCGCGTGCACTACCCCGAGCTGCACCTGTGCACCGACAACGGCGCCATGATCGCCATGGCCGCCGCGATGCGCCTCGAATCGGGGCAGCAGCAGGCCTCGGCCGAGTACGCCTTCGACGTGAAGCCGCGCTGGCCGCTGGATTCGATCTCGGCGGCCGCCGCCTGAGTACCTGCGGGCGGCCCGCGCTGCCGGACCATCCCAGGGCGGCGTACGGCTGCGCGACAGGTTGCAAAATGTTTTTTTGTGACGGCTGACACACGGGCCTGCCTGGCCTGCACCTACGCTTCGCGCATCCTTTTTTGTTTTGGAGTTCGCGATGCCTGCAACGATTGGACCTCTGTACGACCCCGTCATCCTGTTGCACCGTGCGTTCAACAACCAGGCCCCTTCGAATGCCGTATTCAGAAGCGATGTGGCGGCTGCAGGCACGACGGCCCAGAGCCACAGGGCTTTTGCATTCCAGTACGGGGCGGGTTTCCAGGACCTGAGCGAGGAGGCCTTGGCCAACAAGCTGCTGGGGAACATGGGTGTGCTGCCCAATGCCAACCTGCAGACCGCCTTGAAGGACTATCTGGTGTCCGTGGGCAAGGTCAATGTGGGCATCGTCGCCCTGCAATTGAGCGAGATCCTGTTAAACCTGGAGAATGCCGTCGGCGACTTGGCCATCTACAGCGCCGCAGCGTTGGCTTGGAGCAGCGACCATGCGGCTTCGTCCAACTACTCGTCCAATCCCGCCAACACCGTTCCATCGCATGTCGGCCCCATGAATATGCCGGGCCTGACGCTGACGCTGACTTCGGGCGATGACGTTCTGTCCTCCGCACAGACCAGCGACCGTGGCGACACCATCCTGGCCAGCACGGCAGGCCTGCTGTCCAGTGCCGATGTGGTCGATGGCGGCAGCGGCGTCGACACCTTGAAGGCCACCCTGGCCGCAGCAGCGGTGGTGTCACCGAAACTGACAAGTGTTGAAAAGGCGTTCATCACTGCGGGTGCCGGAGCCGAATTCAGCGCCGCCAATGCGACGGGCCTGGCGGAGCTGTGGGTCGACGCAGCCGCAGGCGCAGCCACGTTCTCCAACGTGAACTTGGCAACCACCGTCGGTATCCAGAACTCCGGCGCAGGCGGTGCCCTGACCGTGAAGTTCGCGGGTGCGACGGGCACTGCCGACGCGGCAAATGTCGTGTTTGCGGACGCCACGGGCAACGACGAAATCATCGTTGCAGGCGTCGAAACCCTGACTGTACATAGCACGGCAGGCAATGTGGCAGCGACCACCACCAACCAGGCCCGCATCACCGCCGACCAGGCAGAGAAGATCACCATCTACGGCGGCCAGGCCCTGGCCACCACGGTGACCGGTGCCAAGCTTTCTCTGATCGATGCCCGGTCCATGGTCAATGCACTGGACCTGGCGCTTGCGGGGACCGCAGGCGTGTCCATCGACCTCAACGCCCAGGCCGCGCACAAGGTCACCCTGGGGAGCGGTGCCGATACGGTGTCCATTGCCAGCCTGGCGGGCATGGTGGCGCAGAACATGGACCTCAGCACCGCGGCCGCGCTCGACGCGTCGGCCATCCAGGTGGCCGGCTTCGTGAGCGGCACGGACATGCTCCGACTGACCAGCTCCAACCCTGCCACCAAGGCCGCGCCCGGCAGCGCCGAGCTGGCCAGCATCGCAGCCTCCTCCTCGCTGCTGTCCGCCGCGACCTTGGCGGCCACCACGGGAGGCGCCAACAAGGCGATTGCCTTCCGCTTCGGTGCCGACACCTACATCCTGGTGAATGACGGCGCCGCGGCACTGGGGGAGAACGACAGCCTGGTCAAGCTGACCGGTGTGACGGCGCTGGCCGAGATGTCGTGGACGGTGGCGTGATGCGCCTTGAGCGCTTCCTGCTCTGCTGTTCGCCCATTTTCTGAACCAAGAGGTTGATATGCCGCTACAAGTTTCGGGCGTTCCCGCAGGCATCACGATGCTGAGCCGCGCGTTCAATGATATGTCGCACTCCTACGCCGCCTACACCAACATGGTTACGGCAGCCAGTTCGTATGGAATTACGCACTTTGCGCTGCTGTATGGCGAGGGCTACACGCGCATGACCGAAGCCCAGTTGTCCACCCTGCTCCTGAGGAACATGGGCCTGCTGCCCAATGCAGGCCTGCAAACGGTGTTGACGGACTACCTGGTCTCCGTGGGCAAGGCCAATGTGGGCATTGTCGCGCTGCAGCTCGGGCAGATCCTGTCGGGCCTGGAGAACGCAACGGGCGACCTGGCCATCTACGGGGCGGCTGCGGCGAGGTGGAATCTGGAGGTGGATACTTCGCATGCTTACACCAGCAACCCAGCCAACGCCTTACCGACCCTTCCCGGGCCGGTTTACTCGGACGGCCCAAGCTCCACACTGTCGCTGACGGACGGTGCCGATGCCCTGCTGGGCACCCTGTATGACGACCTCATTCTGGCAGAGCGGCCTGGCCAACTGGGATCGGCTGACGTCATCCAGGGGGGAGGCCGCGGCCTGCAGGGGGACGTACTGAAGGCAACACTGGGGGATGGCGAAAGGGTCACGCCTTCGATGCAGCGTATCGACAAGGTGCTCATCACCGCCGCTGGCTTCGCCCACTTCAACGCTGAGCAGTCCTTGGGAATCGCCGAGTTGTGGCGGGAGGCTGCTGCGGGCACGGGCTCCCTTTTCTTCGATGGCGTGAAGCTCTCGACCACCGTGGGCATCCAGAACTCCCTTGCCGGCGGAACGCTGACCGTGAATTTTGCCGGCGCATCTGGTGCCTTCGACTCGGCCAATATCGCCCTGGCCGATGCCACTGGAGCCGATACCCTCATCGTGAACGCCATCGAGACCCTGACCATCGACAGCAAGGCGGGCACCGTGGCGTCCACCACGGTGAACCAGGCCCGGATCGCTGCCGATGCAGCCCAACTGATCGTGATCCGTGGTGGCCAGGGGCTCACCACCACGGTGACAGGGGAACACATCGGCACGATCGATGCGTCGGCCCTCTCGGGCGCCTTGAACCTGGGGTTTGCCACCACCGGCACTGGTACCGTGGGGATCATGGGCGGTACGGCGGGCGACACCTTGACCATCGACGATGCCTCTGGCGCACGATTGGTCTTCAATTCGGGTGATGGCGATGACGTGGTCACCAGCGGTGCCAGCAACGCGCACATCGTGACCCTGGGCAGCGGTGCGGACACGCTGCGGATTGGAGGCTTGGCCGGCGCCGCAGCGCGGGACCTGGACACCAGCACGTCGCAGGCGCTCGGCTGGTCGGCCATCTGGGTGACCGACTTCGAGAACGGCGTCGACACCATCCGCCTGAGCGCGGCCAGCGCAACGGCCAAGGCGGCCCCCAGCGCTGCGCAACTGGACGGCATTGCCGCGTCGGCGTCGCTGCTGGATGCCGCGGCCCTGGCCGCCACCACGGCGGGCGCCAACAAGGCCATCGCCTTTCGCTATGGGGCCGACACCTACATCCTGGTGAACGATGCCGTGGCCTCCCTGGGCGCCAACGACAGCCTCGTCAAGCTCAGTGGTGTCACAACGCTGGCCGATGCATCGTGGGCTGTGGCCTGAAGAGGGCGGCGGCCTGGCCCTGCACCTTGCTCGGTCGTTCCCTGTAGTGCCCTGAGCTCCTTCCATGACACAGACCCTTTCCGACAGTCCCCAGGCCGTCACCACGGTCCTGAACCGGGCGTTCAACGATCAGTCGCCTGCGTACACGGCTTTCAACCACCAGGTGGCGATGGCCGCATCGATGGGCACAGGCGCATTTGCCCTGGCCTTTGGTGCCGGCTTTGTCGGGATGTCGGAGGATCAGTTGTCCACCCATCTCCTGGGCAACCTGGGGGTGCTGCCCAACGCTGGGCTGCAGGCGGCCCTGCGGGACTACCTGGTGCTGGTGGGCAAGGCCAATGTGGGCCTGGTGGCCTTGCAGTTGGGGCAGATCCTGTCGGGGCTGGAGCATCACGCCCCGGGGGATCAGGCGGTGCTCCATGCTGCCGCTGTGGCGTGGAACAGGGAGTTGGTGGACTCCTATGCCTACTCCAGCAACCCCGGGGCCTTGGTTACCTTCCCCTCTGGTGGGTCTGACCCCATGGGGGTTAGCTTGGTGGGGGTGCTTGCTGGCGGTGAGGGGTAGCCTGTTGCTGGTATGTTGGCTGTGGTTGCTTCTGTGGTTTGTGTTGAGGGCGGGAGCCGGGATGTGCGCCCGGCGGCGCAGTAACTTTCTTTTGCGTCGCCAAAAGAAATTCACCAAAGAAAAGGCGACCCCCAGTCTGCGTCCCCCGTTCGTCCTGTCGGGCGAACGGGGGCAGCCTGCGGTGCTCGGATCTGGGGTGGTGCCGCAGAACTCGCTGCGTTCTTCGAACTCCGCTCAGACAGCTGCGGCAAGCTAGAGCACGAAGCGTGTGTGTCCTTCGGCACACACGCCCACCCCAGCTCCTGCGCTTCTCGGCGCAGCCAGCAGGGGTGGGGAGCGGTGACAGGGACGGCTGCTGCTGCGCAGCTGCGCCGGGTGTCGGTTACGCGCTGCGTGCTGCCGACTCGACTTGCGCGATTGCCCTGCCCAGACCGAGCGTAGCGACGGTGCACCGGGCCGAGCGAAGCAATGGCCCGTGTGGGTCTCCACCCCCTTCTGACCGTGCCGAGAAGCGCAGAAGCTGGGGTGGCGCATGTGCCGCAGGACACACGCGCTTTGTCATCTGACTCGCCGCAGATGTCTGAGCGGAGTTCACCCGAAGGGGGAACGCAGCGAGTTGCGAGGCGCACCCCAGCTTCGAGCATCGCAGGCTGCCCCCTCGTACGCAGGGCGAGGGGGACACGGGCAGCAGGGTCGCCTTTCTTTGGGGTACGTTTCTTTGGCGAAGCAAAGAAAGGTACCTCGGCTGCCGGGCCGAGACCCGGCTTCCGCCCTCAACCAAGGCACGCAGCAACCACGCAGCAACTTTGCAGAAAGCTCAGAACGGATAGTGCCGCGCAGTCGTCTGCACCGTGATCCAGCGCAACTCCGTGAACTCCCGCACCCCGGCCATCCCCCCAAACCGCCCCCACCCCGAATTCTTCACCCCGCCAAACGGCATCTGCCCCTCGTCGTGCACGGTGGGTCCATTGATATGGCAGATCCCCGACTCGATGCGCGCAGCCACGTTCCAGGCACGGGCCACATCGCGGCCGAAGACGGCGGCGGACAGGCCGAACTCGTTGTCGTTGGCGCAGGCAACCGCTTCCTCGACCCCGTTCACACGCACGATGGGCTTGAGCGGGCCGAAGGACTCCTCGCGGTAGATGTCCATCGCGGGCGTCACGTGGTCGAGGATGGTGGCAGCCATCAGCGTGTTCTCGCTTTTGCCACCGCAGACCAGCTTGGCACCCTTGGCCAGGGCGTCGTCGATCAGCGCGTTGCAGCGCTGCACGGTGGCCATGTCCACCACCGAGCCGAGCACCACCGGGCCCTTGCGCGGGTCGCCCAGCGGCAGCGCCTGGGCGCGCGCTGCGAAACGGGCCACGAAGTCGTTGGCGATGGAGGCGTCCACCACGATGCGCTCGGTGGACATGCAGATCTGGCCCGAGTTGGCGAACGAGCCGAAGATGGCGGCATCCACGGCCGCATCCACGTCGGCATCGTCGAGCACCACCAGCGGGGCCTTGCCGCCGAGCTCCAGCACCGTGGGCTTGAGGTACTTGGCGCAGGTCTGCGCGACGATGCGGCCGACCTTGGTCGAGCCCGTGAAGTTCACGCGGCGCACAGCCGGGTGGGCCACGATGGCCTCGACCACGGCGCCGGCATCGGCCGGGGCATTGGTCACGAAATTCACCACGCCCGGGGGCAGGCCGGCCTCCTGCAGGGCCTCGATGATCAGGCCGTGCGTGGCGGGGCTCAGTTCAGAGCCCTTGAGGATCACCGTGTTGCCGCAGGCCAGCGGCGTGGCGATGGCGCGCACGCCGAGGATGATGGGCGCGTTCCACGGCGCGATGCCCAGCACCACGCCTGCGGGCTGGCGCACGCCCATGGCCAGGCTGCCGGGCACGTCGGACGGGATCACCTCGCCGGCAATCTGGGTGGTGAGCGCGGCAGCCTCCTGCAGCAGGCCGGCGGCCAGGTGCACGTTGAAGCCGGCCCACAGGCCCGAGGCGCCGGTCTCGGCGGCCATGGCGGCGGCAAAGGCCTCGCCCTTGGCTTCGAGCGCATGCGCGGCCTTGAGCAGCAGCGCACGGCGCGCATTGGGCCCCAGGGCCGACCAGGCCGGGAAGGCCTTGGCGGCGGCGTCGGCGGCGGCCTTGGCATCGGCCACCGTGGCGGCAGGCGCGGTGGTGGCCACGGAGCCGTCGAGCGGGTTGCGGCGCTCGAAGGTGGCGCCGCCTGCGGCCTGCACGCGCTCGCCGTTGATCAGCATGGAAATGGCAGTCATGGAATGTCTCCTGGATGAATAGGAAGGAAAAGTCGGATGGGGATGGGGTGTGGGACGTTCAGGCAACGCCCAGGTAGGCCTGGCGCACGGCGTCGGACTGCAGCAGCGCGGCGGCATCGCCCGAGGCCACGATGCGCCCGCGCTCCAGCACATAGCCGCGTTGGGCCACCTGCAGCGCCTTGCGCACGTTCTGCTCCACCATGAGCACGGTGACGCCCTGCGCCGCGATGCGCTGCACGATGGTCAGCAGCTCGTCCACCATGCGCGGTGCCAGGCCCAGCGAGGGCTCGTCCAGCATCAACAGGCGCGGCCCGCTCATCATGGCGCGGGCCACGGCCACCATCTGCTGCTCGCCGCCGCTCATGGTGCCGGCCAGTTGCTGGGCACGCTCCTTGAGGCGCGGAAAGTCCTCGAAGGCCTGGGCCAGGCGCCCGGCGCGCACCCGCGAGGGCACCAGCCAGCCGCCGAGCTCCAGGTTCTCGGTCACCGTCATCTGCGGGAACAGCTGGCGGCCCTCGGCCACCAGGGCCAGGCCGCGCTGCACGCAGGCGGTCGCATTGAGGGCCGGCACGGCCTGGCCGTCGAGCTGCACCGTGCCCTGGCGCGGCAGCAGGCCGGCCAGGGCCTTGAGCAGCGTGGTCTTGCCGGCGCCGTTGGGGCCGACGATCACCGTGATGCCGGGCTGGGCCTCGAGCGACAGGTCCTGCAGCACCTGAAAGCCGTTGTAGCCCGTGACCAGCCCTTGTACCGTGAGGTGTGCGCCGCTCATGCCGTGGCTCCTTCGGGTGTTGCCTGGGTGCCCATCTCATCGCCCAGGTAGGCCTCGATCACCTCCGGGTTGCGCACCACCTCGGCGGGTGTGCCATCGGCGATCTTGCGGCCCTGGTGCAGCACCAGCACGCGCTCCACGTACTTGAGCAGCGTGGTCACCGCATGCTCGATCCACACCACCGTGAGGCCCCAGTCATCGCGCAGGCGGCGGATGCGCTGGGCCATGGCATCGACCTCGGCCTCGGTCAGGCCGGCGGCCACCTCGTCGAGCAGCAAGAGGCGCGGGCGCGTCCCCAGGGCCATGCCGATCTCCAGCAGGCGCTGCTGCGAGGGCGTCACATCGGCCGCGGGCCGCTCGGCCAGGGCCGACAGGCCCAGCATGGCCAGGATCTCGTCCTCGCTGCGCAGGCCCACGGGGCCCTGGCGGTGGCGGCCCGCGAACTGCATGCCGAAGCGCACGTTGTCGCGCACCGTCATGTCCGGGAACACGCGCGGCGTCTGGAAGGTGCGCGCGATGCCATGGGCCGCATAGTGGTGCGGCCCCTTGCCGGTCAGGTTGTCGGCCCCGCAGTGCAGCGTGCCCGAGGTCGGTGGCTGCACGCCCGAGATGGCGTTGAAGAACGTGGTCTTGCCCGCGCCGTTGGGGCCGATGATGCCGATGAGTTCGCCGGCATGCAGCGTGGCGCTCACGCCGTCCACGGCGGTCAGCCCGCCAAAGCGCACGGTCACGCTGTCGATGGTCAGCAGGGCTTCAGACATGGCCGGCCTCCGTTGCAGGCGTGGCCGCCCGCTTGCGCTGCCACAGCGTGGCCAGCCCGTTGGGCAGGTACATCACGCACAGGATCAGCAGCAGGCCCAGCACCATCATGTAGCCATAGGGCAGCTGCAGGCGCAGCGTCTCGGCCAGCAGGCTGAAGACGATGGCCGCCAGCACCGGCCCGCCGATGCTGGCCGCGCCGCCGATCAGCGCGATCAGCACCGTCTGGAAGCCGATGAAGGGGCTGAACACGGCGGCCGGCTCGATGTAGGTCCAGCGCACGGCCATGGCCGCGCCCACGGCGCCTGCAAACGCGGCCGTGATGCCGAAGCCCGCGATCTTGGCCAGGCGCGTGTCCACGCCCAGGGTCTGCGCACGCTGCTCGTCGGCACCGATGCCCGAGAGCGCCAGGCCGAAGCGGCTGCGCTGGATGGCGATGGCCGTGGCGATGGCGGCCGCCGCGATCAGCAGCACCGTGAGGTACACCGTCTCGTTGCTGGGCACCACCGTGAGCACACGGCCCACGGTTCCCGAGACCTGCTTTTCGACAAAGGTCACTGCGTGGCGGATCAGCTCCGTCATGCCGAAGGTCAGCACCGCAAAGTAGGTGCCGCGCAGGTGCAGCACGGCGGCCCCCATGACCACGGCCACCACGGCGGCGATCAGCGCGCCGGCCACGATCACCAGCGGCCAGGGCAGCACTTCCAGCAAAGTGGCGCTGGCATAGGCCCCGATGCCGAAGAAGGCCGAGGTGGCCAGCGACAGGTAGCGCGTGGCGCCGCAGAACAGCGACCAGCTGGTGGCCAGCGCGATGTACATCAGGCAGCTGAGCAGCACCGAGGCCACGAACTCGGACACCAGCCAGGGCAGGGTGCCGACCACGGCCGTTCCCATGGCGAGCGCGAGCCAGGGCTTGTTGGAATGCAGAGATTTCATTTTTTGGAGAAGAGGCCGTTGGGGCGCCAGATCAGCACGCCGATGAACACCGCATAGCTCAGCAGCATCTTGAGAGACGGGCTGCTGAAGTGCATGCCCAGGGCCTCGACCACACCCAGCAGCAGGCCGCCGGCCAGGCTGCCCGCCAGGCTGCCGAAGCCGCCCAGCGTGATCACGATCAGCGCCGTCACGGTATAGGGCTCGCCCATCGAGGGGGAGATCTCGTAGGTCATCGACAGCAGGGCCCCCGCCACGCCCGACAGGCCCAGGCCGATGCCGAACATCATGGGGTGCAGGCGCCGGGTGTTGATGCCCACCAGCTGCGCCCCCGTGGGCGACTGCATCAGCGCCCGCACGGCCTTGCCCAGCAAGGTGAGCTTGAGCAGCGCGATCAGCGCGGCCGACAGCGCCAGCGCCACGCCGAACAGCACCAGCTTGTTCTCGGTGAAGCGCATGCCCGCCACTTGCACCGGGTCGGCCAGGTACTCGTAGCCACGCAGGTCGCCACCCCAGATCAAGAGGGCGGTGTTCTGCACCAGGAACATCAGGCCGAAGCCCACCATCAGGCTGCGCGCCTCGAACACGTCCACGTTCGGCGCGCGCGCCGCCAGGCGCTTGAAGCACAGCGCATGCACCGCCACCCCCAGCACGAACAGCGCGATGAAGGCGATGGGCATCAGCAGCAGCGGCGACCAGCCCCAGGCGGTGTGCGCCCACCAGGTGATGAAGGCACCGAGCATCAGAAACTCGCCATGCGAGATGTTCATGATGCGCATCAGCCCGTATTGCAGGTTCAGGCCCATGGCCACCAGCGCATAGATGCCGCCGGTAATGAGGCCACTGGCGACCAGTTCGGCCCAGGAGGTCAGGGACATTCCGTGTTACTTCCAGGCAGGCTTGTTGGTGTTCAATTGCGCCGTGGCGCGGTCCTTGGGCCAGACCACCTCGAAGTCGCTGCCCTGCCATTGGCTCACGGTGCCGGGGATGGAGGCGTTCTCGCTGCCCGCAAAGCGGATGCCGCCCAGGATGGTCTTGAACTCGTTCTTGGCGATGTGCTCGCGCAGCGCCTTGCGGTCCAGGCCCGCCTTCTCCACGGCCTGCTGCAGGATCTGCAGGCCTGCCCAGGCATGGCCGCTGGCCCAGCGGTCGGGCTCCTTGTTGAACTTCTTCACGTGGGCGTCGAAATAGGCCTTGGCCTCGGGGCTGGTCTTCACGCTCCACGAGCCCATGCCGATCACGCCCTCGGTGTTGGCCTGCATCACGTTCTTGTACAGCTGGAAGGCCGTGCCCACCGAGGCGTAGAAGAACTTGGGGTTCAGCCCCACCTCGCGCGCCTGGCGGCTGGCCAGGATGGTGTCGGGCGGGTAGGTGATGCCGATGAAGGCGTCGGGGTTCTGGTCCTTGATGCCGCGCAGCACGGGCGCCAGGTCCTTCACGCCCAGCGGGTAGCTCTTGCGTTCCACCACCTGGATGCTGGTCTTCTTGAGCGCGTTGTTCAGCGCCGCGAAGTTCTCCAGGCCAAACAGGTCGTCCATGTAGACGATGGCCACCGACTTGACGCCGTTGGCCACCAGCATGTCCACCAGCGCGCCCATCATCTTGTCGGGCTGCTGCAGCAGGGAGAAGAAGTAGGGCAGGTTCATGTCGATCAGCTTGCGCGACAGCGCCGTGGGCGCCAGCAGCGGGTAGCCGAAGCGGTTGGCCAGCGGTGCGATGGCGAAGTTGGCGCCCGAGCCCCAGGGCGGCAGGATCAGGTCCACCTTGTCGCTGCCCATGAGCTTCTCGAAGGTGCGCACACAGGTCTCGGTCTCGCTGCGGTCGTCGTAGCCGATGAGTTCGATGGGGCGCTTGGCGCCCTTGATGGCCAGGCCGCCCGCCGCGTTCACCTGCTCGGCCCAGAGCAGGTAGTTGGGCTCCTGGCTGACCTGCGCGCCCGCCGCCCAGGGGCCCGTGCGGGCGATGGCGTAGCCCACGCGCACAGGGCCCGACTGGGCCAGCAGGTGGGGGGCGACCGACATGGCGCCCACCGTGGCGGCCATGCCCTTGATCCATTGGCGTTTGGATTGTTGAACCATTTTTCTGTCTCCTCGGATGGGCGGCCCGCGCAGCGCAGGCCGTTGACCGATCGTAGGCAGGGGCGCCCGGGCCTGCTGTGCTGAGCGTGCACAAAACGCTGGTCCCAGCGTGCACGGCGCAGCGGGTTTACCCGGATTTCCGTGCTGCGCCGGGGAATAGGGCTGCGCCGGATAATCCGGGGCATACCGGCGGCGCCAGCCGCTGTACTGGAGACACCATGGCCCACCCCCTGACCGAGGTATCCACCGATACCGTGGCACCGCGCGACCGCCTGCACCTGTGGGGCGACGCGGTGTGGCGGCTCATCGGCGGGCTGGAGTCCGACGCCTTCGGCGACGAGGCCTTCGCGGGCCACATCACCTCGGGGCAGGCCGGCTACGTCAACCTGTGCCAGCTCGACGTGAGCCGCCACCGCGTGGTGCGCACCCCCAGCCTGATCCGCGGCAGCGACCGGGCCTACATCAAGGTGGTGGCACAGCTCGAAGGGCGTGCCTGCTTCGAGCAGAACGGCCGCCAGGTCTGGCTGTCCCCGGGCGAATGGAGCGTGTACGACACCACGCGCGCCTACGCGGTGAGCAACCCCGAGGCCGTGCGCCAGATGGTGCTGATGATCCCCAAGGAGCAGATGCCCGAGCGCCGGCTGCGGCTCGACGACCTCATGGTGCAGCGCTTCTCGGGCACCAGCGGCGTTTCGCGCCTGGCCTGGGACACGATGCGCGCTGCCTTCACCGAGTTGCCCACCATGTCCGACGCGGCGGCCGACGGCGTGGCCGACGTCATCACGCACCTGGTGCAGCTGTCGCTGCTGGAGCGCAACGGCCAGCACAGCGCCGTGTCGCAGCGCGAGGCCCTGCGCGACCGCATCGGCCAGTACATCGACCGCCACCTGGCCGACCCGGACCTCACCATCGACCGCATCGCCCAGGCGCTCAACTGCAGCCGCCGCCACCTGTACAACGCCATGACCGACGATGGCGACACCCTGGCCGCCACCATCCAGCAGCGCCGCCTCGAAGCCTGCCTGCGCGAGCTGCGCCACCCCGGGCATGCGCACCGCTCGGTGACGGACATCGCCATCTCCTGGGGCTTTCGCAACAGCGGCCATTTCAGCCGGGTGTTCAAGGCCCACACGGGCTGCAGCCCGAGCGAGTACCGGGCGCGGGCATCGCTGCCGGCGCCCGAACTGCAGGCGCATTGAAGAGACCGTTCCCTGCCGGGCAGAGGACATCGTGCACTGCAGCAATTCTTTACATGGGGTTGACGCGTTGGCTAACTTTGCGAAGGGTGGGGTCCGCACAATAGGGCCATCAACCCGGAGCCAACCCATTCCATGCGCCCTTCCTCCCCGCGTTCCCTGAGCCGCCTGCCCCCCTGCCGCCATGCCCTGCGCTGGCCGGTACTGGCCCTGGCTGCGGCCCTGGCCGGCTGCGCCAGCATGGCCCCGCAGGACGCGCGCCTGCCCGACACCCCTGTGCCCACCACCTGGTCCGCCGGCACCACGGCCGCCCCCGGCAGCACGGCCACCTCGCTCGCCCAGTGGTGGCAGCGCCTGGGCGATGCCCAGCTGACCGCGCTGGTCAAGCAGGCCCTGGCGGCCAACACCAGCGTGCGCACGGCCCAGGCCGCGCTGCGGCAGGCCCGCGCCCAGGTCGATGTGCAGGCTGCCGGCCTGGCGCCCCAGGTGGGTGCCTCGGCCTCGGCGCAGCGCAGCCGCTCGGGCAACAGCGGCACGGGCAACAATTTCCAGCTGGGCTTCGACGCGAGCTGGGAGCCCGATGTGTTCGGCCGCGTGCGCGCCGGGGTCAACGCCAGCGAAGCCGATGCCCGCGCCGCCGAGGCCAGCCTGGCCGACGTGCAGGTGTCGCTGGCCGCCGAGGTGGCCGTGAACTACATCGAGCTGCGCAGCCTGCAGCAGCGCCTGGTGATCGCGCGCAGCAACCTGGCCAGCCAGGGCGAGACGCTGCAGATCACGCAGTGGCGCCTGCAGGCCGGCCTCACCACCTCGCTCGTGGCCGAGCAGGCGCGTGCGGCGTCCGAGCAGACCGCCGCCCAGATCCCCGCGCTCGAAGCCAGCCTGGCCCAGTCGCGCCACAGCCTGGCCGTGCTGACCGGGCAGGCGCCGGCCGCGCTCGATGCGCAACTGGCGGCCAGCGCCGCCGTGCCCCAGCCCGGTGATGAGCTGGCCATGGCGATACCGGCCGAAACCCTGCGCCAGCGCCCCGACGTGCGCGCGGCCGAGCAGCGCATCACCGCGGCGCTGGCCCGCGTCTCGCAGGCCGACGCGGCGCGCTACCCGGACTTCGGCATCAGCGGCTCGGTGGGCCTGCGCGCCCTGACGCTGGGAGCGCTCAGCGGCGGCAGCGCCGTGGCCGCATCGCTGCTGGGCAGCGTCTCGGTGCCGCTGCTCGATGGCGGTGCCGCGCGCGCCCAGGTGCGGGCGCAGGAGGCCGGCCTGGAGCAGGCGCGCATCGCCTACCAGGCGGCCGTGCTCACGGCGCTCAAGGACGTGGAAGACGCACTCGTGTCCCTGCGCGGCAACCGCGAGCGCCTGGTGCGCCTGCGCTCCGCCGCCGATGCCGCGGGCAATGCCGAACTGCTCGCGCGCCAGCGCTACAGCAGCGGGCTGATCGACTTCCAGGCGGTGCTGGAGACCCAGCGCACGCTGCTGTCCACGCAGGAGGGCGTGGCCACCACGGTGGCCAGCCTGTCCGCCGACCATGTGCGCCTGTACAAGGCGCTCGGCGGCGGCTGGCAGCCCTGACTGAGCCCTTATTCCATCCACAGCCACCTGGAGGTCGCGGCGCACACGGCGCACGGACACCTGGCAGCCAAAGGCCACCGACCCCGCGCACGGCCCGTGCGCGGGCGTTGTCGCCCCTCATTTCCTGTCTTTTCCCGAGCCCATCGCCATGACCGACAACACCAAGGAACCGCAGCCCGGCGCTGCCACCCCCGGGGCCCGTGCCCCGGCCGACCTGCAGGCCCTGCTGGGCGGCGAGAAGCCGCGCCGCTGGTACCGGCGCACCTCGCTGTGGCTGGGCGTGGCGGCCCTGGCGCTGGCAGGCGGCGGCATCTACGCCTGGCAGCTGCAAAAGCAGGCCAGCGCCGCGCCGGTCTACGTGACCGAAGAGGTGAAGACGGGTGACCTCACGCTCTCGGTATCGGCCAATGGCACGCTGCAGCCCACGCGGCTGGTGACCATCGGCAGCGAGCTCTCGGGCACGGTGCGCCAGGTGATGGTGGACGTGAACGAGAAGGTCAAGAAAGGCCAGGTGCTGGTGGAACTCGACACTGCCAAGCTCGATGCGCAGGTGCTGCGCTCGCGCGCTTCGCTGGCGTCCGCGCAGGCGCGGCAGGCACAGGCCGCGGCCACCACCAAGGAGGCGCTGGCGGGCCTCGGGCGGCTGGAAGAGGTCGCCCGCCTGTCGGGTGGCAAGGTGCCTTCGGCGGCTGAACTGGACACCGGCCGCGCCACGCTGGACCGGGCCCGCGCCGACGAGGCCAGCGCCCGTGCCAGCGTGGACGATGCGCGTGCGGCGCTGTCCACCGACGAGACCAGCCTGTCCAAGGCCTCCATCCGCTCGCCCATCGATGGCGTGGTGCTCACCCGAACGGTGGAGCCCGGCAACGCCGTGGCCGCATCGCTGCAGGCCGTGACCCTGTTCACCGTGGCCGAGGACCTCACGCGCCTGCGCCTGGACGTGAGCGTGGACGAGGCCGACGTGGGCTCGCTGCAGGTCGGGCAGAAGGCCAGCTTCACGGTCAGCGCCTTCCCCTCGCGGCGCTACCCGGCCGCGGTCACGCGCGTGTCCTTCGGCTCCACCAAGACCGACAACGTGGTCACCTACGTCACCTGGCTGGAGGTGGACAACCGCGACATGAGCCTGCGCCCCGGCATGACGGCGGCCTCCACCATCACCTCCACCGAGCGCAAGGACGTGCTGCTGGTGCCCAACACCGCGCTGCGCTTCACGCCGGCGCAGGCGGGCGCGGCCGCTGGCGGCGGCAAGCCCGCGGCGGCGCAGCAGGGCGGCGGCATCATGGGGCAGCTCATGCCGCGCATGCCACGCCCGGGTGGCCAGGGTGGGCGTCGCCCCGCAGGCGGCGGTGCGCCGGGCGAGGACGCCGCATCGAAGATGAAGCAGGTCTGGGTGCTCAAGGACGGCGCGCCGCAGGCCCTGAAGGTGCGCGCGGGCATCAGCGACGGCCGCATGACCGAGGTGACGGGCGAGGGCATCGCCCCCGGCATGGCGGTGATCACCGACCAGCGCAGCAACGGGGCCGCGCGATGACGGCCACCCACCGCATGGACAGCACGGGCGACACGGCGCTGATCCGCCTGCGCGGCGTCACCAAGGTCTATGGTGAAGGCGCGCTCGCCTTCCAGGCGCTCAAGGGCGTGGACCTGGACATCGCCCAGGGCGACTTCGTGGCCATCATGGGTCCGAGCGGTTCGGGCAAGTCCACGGCCATGAACACCCTCGGGTGCCTGGACCGGCCCACCACGGGCGACTACCTGTTCAAGGGCGTGCATGTGGAGGCGCTGCAGCGCGACGAGCGCGCGCGGCTGCGCCGGCGCTACTTCGGCTTCGTCTTCCAGGGCTTCAACCTGCTGGCGCGCACCTCCGCGCAGGAGAACGTCGAGCTGCCGCTGCTGTACCGTGGCGAGCCCGCCGCGGCGCGCCATGCGGCGGCTGCGAAGGCGCTGGCCGCCGTGGGCCTCAAGGGCTGGGAGCACCACACGCCGGCGGAGCTCTCGGGCGGGCAGCAGCAGCGCGTGGCGATCGCGCGCGCCATCGTCACCGAGCCGGCCGTGCTGCTGGCCGACGAGCCCACCGGCAACCTCGACACCCAGCGCAGCCACGAGATCATGCAGCTGCTGTGGCGCCTGAACGTGGACCTGGGCATCACCGTGCTCATGGTCACGCACGAGGGCGACATGGCCGAGTACGCACGGCGCATCGTGCGCTTCGTCGATGGCGTGGTGGGCAGCGACGAGCCGAATCCGCACCCACGCGGCCTGGCCGCTCACGGTGCGCTGCTGCCGGCGGAGGTGCACTGATGTTCCTCAGTTCCATCCTGCTGGCGCTGCGCTCCATCCGGCGCAACCTCATGCGCTCGTTCCTGACCATCCTGGGCATCGTGATCGGCGTGAGCGCGGTGATCACCATGGTCACGCTGGGCAATGGCGCCACGGTGTCCATTCAGAACCAGATCTCGGGCCTGGGCACCAACCTGCTGCAGGTGCGCCCGGGGCAGCGCATGGGCCCGGGCGGCGGCACTGGTGCCGCAGCCTTCAAGGACACCGACGCCGATGCCATCGCCCAGCAGATCGGCGGCATCCTGGCCGTGGCGCCCGAATCGCGCGCGGCCGCCACCGTGGTGGCCGGCGGGCGCAACTGGTCCACCAGCATCATCGGCAGCACCAACGCCTGGCTGCAAACGGGCAACTGGACGCTGCGCATCGGCCGCGCATTCAGCGACGACGAACTGCGCGCCGGTGCCGCCGTCTGCGTGATCGGCGAGACGGTGCGGCGCGAGCTCTACGGCACGCGCGACGCCGTGGGCGAGCAGCTGCGCGTGAAGGCCTTCTCGTGCGAGGTGGTGGGCGTGCTGGCCTCCAAGGGGCAGGGCGCCTTCGGCAACGACCAGGACGACACCGTGCTGGTGCCGCTGCGCACCCTGCAGCGCCGCGTGACGGGCAACACCCGCGTGAACACCCTGCTGGTGTCGATGAAGGACGGCAGCGAACCCGAGCGCGTGAAGGCCAGCCTGACCCAGCTGCTGCGCGAGCTGCGCAAGCTCTCCGATACCGACGAGGACAACTTCAACGTGCTCGACACCAAGCAGCTGGGCGAGGCACTGTCGGGCACCACCAAGGTCATGACCACGCTGCTCGGGGCGGTGGCGGCCGTGAGCCTGCTGGTGGGCGGCATCGGCATCATGAACATCATGCTGGTCAGCGTGACCGAGCGCACCCGCGAGATCGGGCTGCGCCTGGCCATCGGCGCGCTCGAGCGCGAGGTGCTGCTGCAGTTCCTGGTCGAGGCGGTGGTGCTGGCCGCGCTGGGCGGGCTCATCGGCATCGTGCTGGCCACGGCCGCGTCGCTGGGGCTGTCGGTGCTGATGGGCGTGCCCTACCTGTTCAACCCGGGTGTGAACCTGCTGTCCTTCGTGTTCTCGGCCGGCATCGGCGTGGTGTTCGGCTACTTCCCCGCGCGCCGGGCCGCGCGCATGGACCCCATCGACGCCCTGCGCCACGAGTGAGGCGCCTCCCCGGTGCCCAGGCACCGGGGCAGGGCGGGGGCTTGCCAGGGGCCCGCCCCAAATTGGTGACATGCTGCACCGCAGCGAGGCGCCCAGGGGACAAAGCCCGACCACGTGGCGACGAACCCCCTTCAAAAGCCGGGCACGCTTATTGCTGAACACTGGCTGTCCGCCGGTAAAGCTGCCTGCGCACTGATAAACAACCCCTCCGCTAATGATGGCGGAACACCCGGGCAAGCCGCAGCGTCGCAGCGGGCTGCCTGGTAGTTCCAACCCACGCCCGTGGTTCCGCGGAGGGTGCGTTGTGCCGCAAGGCACGGCACATCCTGCACCCCTTGATGCGGTTCCCCGGGTTCTTGCAGGATGAGCAAGCATGAAAATCGTTCTCATTGGCCACGGCATGGTCGGCCACAAGTTCCTCGAAAGCCTGGCCGAGACCGGCATGACCGGCGTCGAAGTCACCGTGCTGTGCGAGGAGCCGCGCCCCGCCTACGACCGGGTGCACCTGTCGGCCTTCTTCAGTGGTACTTCGGCCGACGAGCTCTCCCTGGTCGAGCCCGGCTTCTTCGAGCGCACCGGCTACACGCTGCGCCTGGCGGCGCGGGCCGCATCGGTGGACCGCCGCATCCGCACCGTGACCACGGTGGACGGCGAAGTGCTCCACTACGACAAGCTGGTGCTGGCCACCGGCTCCAACCCCTTCGTGCCCCAGGTGCCGGGGCGCGACCGCGACCACTGCTTCGTCTACCGCACCATCGAAGACCTGGAGGCCATGCAGGCCTCGGGCGCCAAATCCAAGACCGGCGTGGTCGTGGGTGGCGGCCTGTTGGGCCTGGAATGCGCCAAGGCCCTGAGCGACATGGGTCTTGAAACCCACGTGGTCGAGTTCGCCCCCCGGCTCATGGCCGTGCAGGTGGACGAGGGCGGCGGCCGCGTTCTGCGCGCCAAGATCGAGGAACTGGGCGTGCAGGTGCACACCGGCCGCAACACCCAGGAGATCACCGATGGCGCCCGCGCGCGCCACCGCATGGTGTTTGCCGACGGCACCTACCTGGAAACCGACATGATCGTGTTCTCCGCCGGCATCCGCCCGCGGGACGAACTGGCGCGCCAGAGCCTGCTGGCCATCGGCCCGCGCGGTGGCGTGGCCATCGACAGTGCCTGCCGCACCAGCGACCACGATGTCTACGCCATCGGCGAATGCGCCTCGTGGAACGAGCAGACCTTCGGCCTCGTGGCCCCCGGCTACGACATGGCGCGCGTGGCGGCCCGCCACATCGCGGGCGAGACCGACGCGGCCTTCGTCGGTGCCGACATGAGCACCAAGCTCAAGCTCATGGGCGTGGACGTGGCCAGCATCGGCGACGCGCATGCGAAAACGCCGCACAGCCGCACCTGCCAGTACGTGGACGAGCGCCGCCAGGTCTACAAGAAGATCGTCATCAGCGAAGACGGCAAGCAGCTGCTGGGCGCCGTGCTGATCGGCGACGCCACCGAGTACGGCACGCTGCTGCAGATGGCCCTGAACGGCATCACGCTGCCCGAGGACCCCGAGTTCCTGATCTTCCCGTCCAGCGACGGCAAGGCCAAGCCCGGCCTGGGCGTGGACGCCCTGCCCGACACGGCACAGATCTGCTCGTGCAACAACGTCACCAAGGCCGGCATCTGCGAGGCGGTGGGCAATGGCGCCTGCACCATCGCCGAGATGAAGGCCTGCACCAAGGCCGGCGCCACCTGCGGCGGCTGCGTGCCCCTGGTCACCCAGGTCATGAAGGCCGAGATGGCGCGCCGCGGCATGGCCGTGAACAACCACATCTGCGAGCACTTCGCGTACTCGCGCCAGGAGATCTACCACCTGGTGCGCGTGGGCAACATCCGGAGCTTCGCAGAGCTGCTGGCCCAGCATGGCAAGGGCATGGGCTGCGACATCTGCAAGCCCGTGGCGGCCAGCGTGTTCGCCTCGTGCTGGAACGAGTTCGTGCTCAAGAAGGAGCTGGCCGGCCTGCAGGACAGCAATGACTACTACCTGGGCAACATCCAGAAGGACGGCTCCTACTCGGTGGTGCCGCGCATGCCCGGTGGCGAGGTCACGCCCGACGGCCTGATCGCCGTGGGCCAGGTGGCCAAGAAGTACGGTCTGTACACCAAGGTCACCGGCGGTGCGCGGGTGGACATGTTCGGAGCGCGCCTGGAGCAGCTGCCCCTGATCTGGGAAGAGTTGATCACCGCCGGGTTCGAGTCCGGCCATGCCTACGGCAAGTCGCTGCGCACGGTCAAGAGCTGCGTGGGCTCGACCTGGTGCCGCTATGGCGTGGGCGACAGCGTGGGCCTGGCCGTGGAGCTGGAGAACCGCTACAAGGGCCTGCGCGCCCCGCACAAGATCAAGTTCGGCGTCTCGGGCTGCACGCGCGAATGCGCCGAGGCGCAGGGCAAGGACATCGGCATCATCGCCACCGAAAAGGGCTGGAACCTCTACATCTGCGGCAACGGCGGCATGAAGCCGCGCCATGCCGAGCTGTTCGCCTCCGACCTGTCCAAGGAAGACCTGGTGCGCATGATCGACCGGGTGCTGATGTTCTACGTGCGCACGGCCGACCGGCTGCAGCGCACCAGCACCTGGCGCGAGAACCTGGAGGGTGGCCTCGACTACCTCAAGGATGTCTTGCAAAAGGACAGCCTGGGCCTGTGCGCCGAGCTCGAATCGCAGATGCAGCACGTGGTGGCCACCTACCAGTGCGAGTGGAAGACCGCCGTGACCGACCCCGAGACGCGCAAGCGCTTCCGCTCGTTCGTGAACAGCGACAAGGCCGACGAGAACGTGCTCTTCGTCGAGGAACGCGGCCAGATCCGCCCGGCGCGCGCCGACGAACGAGGCCCCGCCAAGGTCATCCCCATCCGCCAGGCCGCTTGAAGAAGAAGGACGAGGACAACATGAGCGCACTTCCCATGAACAGCAGCACCGACCCCCTTGCCTGGACCGACATCTGCGCGGTCGACGACATCCTGCCCAGCACCGGCGTCTGCGCCCTGGTGGCCGACCGCCATGTGGCCGTGTTCCGCACCGGCAGCGACCAGTTCTTCGCCATCGACAACGTGGACCCCAAGTCGGGCGCCAGCGTGCTCTCGCGCGGGCTGATCGGCAACCTGGGCGAGCGCGTCGTGGTCGCCTCGCCGCTGTACAAGAACCATTTCGACCTGCGCACCGGCGAATGCCTGGAGGCGCCCGAGCATTCGGTGCAGGCGCACGGTGTGCGCGCCGAGGGCGGGCGCATCAGCGTGGCCGTCGCCTGAATGCCCTGGGCGGTGTCCGGCGGGGTTAGCATCTGCGTATCCTGAATCCCGGAGTCACCGCATGCCCGATCTGGCCGCCGCGCCCCTGTCCGTTTCCAGCCTCGTGCTGCGCTCGCGCCAGCTCGAGATCGATGCGGTGCGCCACCTTGCCAGCCGGGCCGCGCTGGTCGACGTGGTCGGGCAACTGATCGAGGGGCTGCAGCGCGAGCGCGGCGCTTCGGGCGTCTACCTGGCCTCCAAGGCCCAGCGTTTTGCCGACCTGCGGGGTCGCATCGTGCAGGAGGTCGTGGCGCTGGAGGCCCAGCTGCGCGGAGAATTCGCCCAGCATGTCGAGCCTGCGCAGGGCGCCACAGCCAAGGCCCTGTCGCTGATGGCCTGGGCGCTGCTGGGCCTCGATGCGCTACCCGCCTTGCGCAGCCAGATCGACAAGCAGGCGATGACCGCCCACGATTCGATTGCCGCGTTCAGCCACCTGATCGCCGGGCTGGTCGAGCTGGTCTTCCACGTGGCCGATGCGGCCGGGCTGCCCAGCGTCTCGCGCCAGCTCGTGGCCCTGGTGCACCTGGTACAGGCGCAGGAAGAGGCGGGGCAGGAGCGGGCCATGGGCGCGCTGCTGTTCGCCTCGGGCCAGGGCAGCGACGCCCACCAGCAGCGCGTGCTGCACCTGATCGATGCCCAGGAGCGCAGCCTGCGCGCCTTTGCCGAGTTTGCCGATGTGGCGCTGCGCACCCGCTGGGAGCAGCAGCAACTGGCCCCCGGCATGGCCCAGCTGGAGCGGCTGCGGCGCACGCTGTGCGTGGTGCGGCCGGGTGCGGCGCTGGACAGCAACCTCAGCGACGCCTGGTTCGATGTGTGCACCGAGCGCATCACGGCCCTGTGGCAGTTGCAGGTGGACCTGGTGCAGCGCCTGCGCGAGGACTGCGCCGCGCACATCGTGCAGGCCCAGCAGGACCTGCAGGACTCCAAGGGCCTGTTGCGCGGCCTGCGCGACAACCCGCCGCAGCGCACGCACGCGGTGGACCGCTTCTTCGACATCGCCATCGCGCCGACGGCGGTGGAGCAGTCGGCAGCGGGAGCGCAGGGGGCCGAATCGGCATCGCTGCTGGAGCTGCTGCAGGCCCAGTCGGCGCGCATGGCCAGCATGGAAGCCGAGCTCGAAGCGGCGCGCCGCACGCTCAACGAGCGCAAGGTGATCGAGCGCGCCAAGGGCGTGCTGATGGCCCGCCTGGGCATGAACGAGGAAGTCGCCTTCCGCGTGCTGCAAAAGACCTCGATGGACCAGAACCGCCGCCTGCTCGATGTGGCCGAGGCCACGCTGTCCCTGCCGGACCTGGCTTTCGCCCACCCCGACCGCAAGGGCGACAAATCCAGCTGATCCATGGTGGTGCTTGACTGCACCGCCGTGAAGCCATTCCTGCTCCGCAGGCGCCGCGCATGCACGGAATGCGGGACGCAAGCCACCCTGAACGGCCCCAATGAGGGTACGGAAATTGCATGGAGTGCATTGGATGGCGGGCTAACGGCGGCCTGCCATCCACCGCCTGCGGTTCACCCGCAGGTCCAGGAATCGCGCATCCGAGGATAACGGCGTCCATTGCGTTCCCCATCTGCATGGGGGGCGCAGCGGACGCCGTTTTCTTTTCCTCCTTTTCTTGCGCGCTTCCCTGGGTGGACCCCTGGGGCGCATGTCAGTCTTCCCGTCCCAAAGGAATTTCAATGGCCTACCTCGCCCCCGCCGAGTTCGTGACCAAGATGGTCGATTCCGGTGAATCCAAGCTCCTGATGTCCACCCGCGACACGCTGATCCGCTCCTTCATGGCCGGTGCCATGCTGGCACTGGGCGCCGCCTTCGCCGTCACCGTCACGGTGAACACCGGCAACGCGCTGCTGGGCGCGCTGCTCTTTCCGGGCTGCTTCATCCTGCTGTACCTGCTGGGGTATGACCTGCTGACCGGTGTCTTCACCCTGGCCCCGCTGGCCGTGCTCGACAAGCGCCCTGGCGCCACCTGGGGTGGCGTCTTTCGCAACTGGACGCTGGTGTTCTGCGGCAACTTCGCGGGGGCCTTCATGGTGGCGGTGTTCATGGCCATCATCTTCACCTTCGGATTCAGCGAGGCGCCCAACGCCGTCGGCGTGAAGATCGGCCACATCGGCGAGGGCCGCACGGTGGGTTACTCCGCACACGGCGCCGCCGGCATGCTGACCCTGTTCATCCGCGGCGTGATGTGCAACTGGATGGTGTCCACCGGCGTGGTGGCGGCCATGATGTCGACCTCGGTGTCGGGCAAGGCCATCGGCATGTGGATTCCCATCGCCCTGTTCTTCTACATGGGCTTCGAGCACAGCATCGTCAACATGTTCCTGTTCCCCTCGGGCCTGCTGCTGGGTGGCAACTTCACGGTCATGGACTACCTGGTCTGGAATGAAATCCCCACCGTGATCGGCAACCTGGTGGGCGGCCTGACCTTCGTGGGCGCGATGCTGTACTCCACGCACTACAAGACCGCCCCCAAGCGCAAGATCGCCTAAAGACGAGGCTGAACGGGTCCCTCACGCGCCGCGTACCCTGCTTTGGGCGGTCTCGGCGTAAGCAAATGCTCGCCATAGCACGGGCTATGGCTGCGCTTTGCGCCTAGCATCCCATCCCAAATCAGGGCACGCGCCATCGTGGAGATCCATTCATCCTCGCCTTCCTGCCCGCCCTTCCTATGAGTGACCGCAACAGCTTGAACATCACACTCGGCCAGCATTCCGAGGCCGGTCACAAGGGGGTCAACCAGGACTTCCATGGCGCCATGCTGCCCGTGGGGCCGCAGCGCGGCACCAAGGGCATCGTGGTGGCGCTGGCCGACGGCATAGGCTCCAGCGCGGTGAGCCAGGAGGCCAGCGCGGCAGCGGTGCGTGGCTTCCTGGACGACTACTACGCCACCTCCGAGGCCTGGTCGGTGCGCCGCTCGGCCCAGCGCGTGCTGGGCGCCACCAATGCCTGGCTGCACGCGCAGACCATGCGCAGCCATGCGCGCTTCGACAAGGACCGCGGCTACGTCACCACCTTCAGCGCCTTGATCCTCAAGGGCCGCGAGGTGCACCTGCTGCACGTGGGCGATGCGCGCATCTACCGCGTGCACGCCACTTCCCTGGAGCAACTGACCGAGGACCACCGTGTGCACCTGTCCTCGGTCGAGTCCTTCCTGGGCCGGGCCCTGGGCATGGGCCCGAATGTGGAGATCGACTACCGCAGCCTGCCGGCCGAGGTGGGCGATGTCTACCTGCTGGCCACCGACGGGGCGTACACGCACCTGGATGTGGCGGCCGTGCAGGCTGCCATCGCGCACGCTGCGGGCGACCTGGACGCGGCCGCGCGGGCGCTGGTGGCCGCTGCCCGGGCGCGCGGCGCCACCGATGACCTGACACTGCAGTTGCTGCGCATCGATGCGCTGCCCGAGAACCGGGCCCTGGCCAGCCTGCCGGCTGCGCGCGAGGGGCTGGCCTTGCCGCCGCCGCTGGCGCCGCGCATGCAGTTCGAGGGCTACACCATCGTGCGTGAGCTGCATGCGAGTTCGCGCAGCCACGTGCACCTGGCCGTGGACGACGCCACGGGCCAGCAGGTGGCGCTCAAGACCCCGTCGGTGGAGCTGGCCGCCGAGAAGGACTACTTGGACCGCCTTGTGCTCGAGGAATGGGTGGCGCGGCGCATCCACAGCCCGCACGTGCTGCGCGCCGCGGGCGGCGAGCGGCCGCGCCAGCATGTCTATGTGGCCATGGAATTCGTGGAGGGCCAGACCCTTGGCCAATGGATGACCGACCACCCCCGGCCCGGCCTGGACGCCGTGCGCAGCCTGGTCGCACAGATCGGCAAGGGGCTGCAGGCCTTCCATGCGCGCGAAATGCTGCACCAGGACCTCCGACCCGAGAACCTGCTGGTCGACCGCAGCGGCACGGTGAAGCTCATCGATTTCGGGTCGGTGCACGTGGCGGGCCTTGCCGAGGGGACGGGCGCTGCGCGCGCAGATGCCATTGCCGGCACGCTGCAGTACACCGCGCCCGAGTACTTCGTGGGCGGCGAGGGCGATGCCCGGTCGGATTTGTTCTCGCTGGCGGTGCTGACGTACCAGATGCTCACCGGCCAACTGCCTTACGGCCTGCAGGTGGTGCGCCTGCGTTCACCGGCAGAGCTCAAGCAGCTGCGCTATGTGCCCGTGCGCCACCTGCGGCCCGAATTGCCGGCCTGGCTCGATGGGGTGTTGCACAAGGCCCTGCAGCCGCAGCCGCTCAAACGCCAGGAGGCGGTCTCGGAATTCCTGCACGACCTGGAGGCGCCGGGTGCACAATTCCAGCGTCTGCGTGCGCCACCGCTGGTGGAGCGCAATCCGGTGCTGTTCTGGCAGGCCGTGTCGTGCCTGCTGGGGCTGGCGGTGTTGGTGCTGTTGGGAATGCGCGCGTACGGAAATTGAAGGAACCCTTGCGGTTCGGCGCGTGAGATAAGCGGGGGCAAAGCCCTGATGGGATAAGGCCTTTGCCGGACTGGGGCAAAAGGGAGGGGCAAAGTGCACGCACGGGTGGAGCGCGGCCGCCAGGCCACGCTCCACTGCGCCGTGTATTGACTTACTGGATGCTCAGCGTGGTGGCCTTGCTGACGGGCTCCACGCGCACCAGAGTGAGCGTGAGCACGCCGTTTTCGAGCTTGGCGCTGCTGGCCGCGGCATCGATGTCGGTGGCCAGCTCCCAGGCGCGCTGCACCTGGCGGGGAGCGCCTTCCACGCTGGACAGGCGCACCACATTGCCTTCGATGGCGAGCTGCAGTTGCTCACGGGCGAGGCCGGGCACATCGAGCTGCAAGGTGGTGGCCCTGTCGTCCTGTGTGACGGTCACGCCGGCAGAGCGGGCAGGGGCGGCATTGGCAAAGCTGCCGAGCAAAAAGCGCTGCAGTGCCAGGTCGGCAGAGCGGGGTGCGTTGAAGGCGGAACGGCGGGCGACGGGGGCGAAGATCATGAAAAGGACTCCTATACACTGCGCGGCTCTCGACGTGGTCGCCGCATGGACAGAACTTGTGTACGGCCGCGCGGGTTTTCAAGGGGAAAAAGAGCATGAATAAATTGCGGTTCGCGGGCTTGAAATCAGGCGCTGCGGCATTACGTCATTCCGTTTTGGCCGTCGCTGCCACACTGGCCTGCACGCTGGCACCGGCCTCCATCAGCTGGGCGCAGGGCACAGCACCCGCTGCTGCTGCAGCACCCGCCAAGCCCGTGAAGATGGCGCTGATCGAAAGCCTCTCGGGCGCCTTTGCCAACACCGGCGAGGCCGTCTACCGCAACATCTACTGGGCCATGGAGCGCGTCAACGCGCGCGGTGGCGTGGCCCTGCCGGCCAGCGCCGGCGGCCCGCGCCTGCTGGCGCTGGAGCGCTATGACAGCAAGGGCCAGAACGAAGAGGCCCTGTCGGCCCTGCGCGCGGCCATCGACGATGGTGCGCAGGTCGTGCTGCAGGGCAATTCCTCGGCCACTGCCGCGGTGCTGATCGAGGCCATCAACAAGCACAACGAGCGCGAGCCGAACAAGCGCGTGATCTTCCTCAACTACTCGGCGGTGGACCCCATCCTCACCAACGAGAAGTGCAGCTTCTGGCACTTCCGTTTCGACGCCCATGCCGACATGCGCATGGCCGCACTCATGGAGGTGATGCGCGACGACAAGGCCTTGAAGAGCGTCTACCTGATCGGCCAGGACTACAGCTTTGGCCAGGCCGTGCTGCGCGAGGCCAAGAAGCAACTGTCGGCCCAGCGCCCCGACGTGGCCGTGGTCGGCGAAGAGCTGCACCCCGTGGGCCGCGTGAAGGATTTTGCGCCCTACGCCGTGAAGATCAAGACCAGCGGCGCGCAGGCCGTGGTCACGGGCAACTGGGGCAACGATCTCACGCTGTTGGTCAAGGCCGCGCGCGAGGTGGGCTACGACGGCAGCTTCTACACCTTCTACGGCAATGCGCTGGGCGCGCCCGCGGCCATCGGCGATGCCGGCATCGGCAAGGTGGTGGCCGTGGCCGACTGGCTGCCCAATGTGCCGGGCGCGCAGAGCGAGGCCTTCTACCAGTCCTTCCGTGAGCGCTTTCCCAAGCCCCAGGACGACTACGTGCACATGCGCATGCAGCTCATGGTGGAGGCGCTGGCCCAGTCCATCGAGCGCGCGGGCAGCACCGATCCGGTGGCCGTGGCGCGCCAGATGGAAAAGGCCAGCGTGCAGCTCTCGGGCCAGGGCGGCAGCATGCGCGCGGCGGACCACCAGTTCCAGCAGGCGCTGGTGGTGGGCGTGATGGACAAGAAGGGGGCCACGGGCGTCAAGTTCGACGTCGAAGGCTCGGGCTACGGTTTTCGCGTGGTGCGCCAGATCGCCCCTGCAAAGGCGCAACAGCCCCATACTTGCACCATGCAGCGCCCCTGACGGAGGCGCTGGCGGCGTGGTGATCCACGCCGCGCGGGCAAAGGGTGGGGGCGCCTTTTGTCCGCATATCGATATGACAAGTTAGCGCAACGCGCGCCGGCCCGGGGCCACAGAATTTGCGGCATTGATCACCCATGCGCGAATCGCCCCCACCGTGTCCTATGCCCTGTCCCTGCTCGACAAGAGCCCCGTTCCTGAAGGCGCCACCGCGGCCCAGGCGCTGCAGCGCACCGTAGCGCTGGCGCAGCGCGCCGAGCAGCTGGGCTACCGGCGCTTCTGGGTGGCCGAGCACCATGGCAACCCGGGCCTGGCCAGCTCGGCACCCGAGGTGCTGGTTGCGCACCTGCTGGCTCGCACCACGCGCATCCGCGTGGGTTCGGGCGGCGTCATGCTGCAGCACTACAGTCCCTTCAAGGTGGCCGAGGCCTTCAAGTTGCTGGCCGCGCTGGCCCCGGGCCGTGTGGACCTGGGCGTGGGCAAGGCGCCCGGCGGTCTGCCCCTGTCCACCCGTGCGCTGCAGGCTGCACGCGACCCGGCACGCAAGGCCGACTTCGCGGCGCAACTGGCCGAGCTTGACGCCTTCGTCTCCAACACCCTTGCCGCCGACCACCCGCTGGCCGGTGCCGTGGCCCTGCCCGAGCCGCCGAGCCTGCCCGAGCGTTTTCTGCTCGGCGGCAGCCCCGAGAGTGCCGCGCTGGCCGCGCGCCATGGCTGGCAGTTTGTCTATGCCGGGCACTTCAATGGCGACCCGGTGAACATCGAGCGCTCGGTGCAGGTCTACCGCGAGGCCGCGGGCCGCGCGCCACTGCTCGCGCTCTATGCCCTGGTCGCAGACACGCAGGAGGAGGCCGAGCGCCTGGTGGGTGCGCTGCGCATCGTCAAGCTGCACCTGTCCACCGGCCAGAGCGTGAACCTGCCCAACGAGAAGGCCGCCGCCGAGTTCGCGCGCCAGGCCGGCGTGAGCGACTACCGCCTCGAAGAAACCCGCCCGCATGTGATCGCCGGCTCGCAGGCCTTCGTGCGCGATGCGCTCGATGCACTGGCCGAGCGCTATGGCATCGAGGAGTTCGTGGTCGATACGCCCGTCACCGGCTTTGCCGAGCGCCTCGCGTCGGTGGAGCTGCTCGCCGGTGCGCTGCAGACCGCCGAGGCCTGATCCCTGCCCCCAGAAGGAAAAAACACATGAGCAACCCGACCCCCATCCGCTTCGGCCTGATGCTGCACGGCGCAGGCGGCCACATGAATTCGTGGAAGCACCCCGCCGGCCCGGCCGATGCGAGCGTGAACCTGCAGTTCTACATCGACACCGCGCGCAAGGCCGAGGCCAACGGCATCGCCTTCGCCTTCGTGGCCGATGGCCTGTTCATCAACGAGAAGTCGATCCCGCACTTCCTCAACCGCTTCGAGCCCATCTCCATCCTCTCGGCGCTGGCCGTGGCCACGACGAAGATCGGCCTGGCGGGCACCATCTCCACCTCGTACAGCGACCCGTTCACGGTGGCGCGCCAGTTCGCCTCGCTGGACCTCATCAGCCAGGGCCGCGCGGGCTGGAACGTGGTGACCACGCCGCTCGAAGGCACGGCCAGCAACTACAGCCGCCAGCACCCCGACCACGCGCTGCGCTACGAGATCGCCGACGAGTACCTGGAGGTGACGCAAGGCCTGTGGGACAGCTGGGACGAGGACGCCGTGGTGCGCGACCGGGCCACCGGCCAGTTCTTCGACCCGGCCAAGCTGCACACGCTCAACCACAAGGGCCGCTTCTTCCAGGTGGCCGGGCCGCTGAACATCGGGCGCTCGGCCCAGGGCCAGCCGGTGATCTTCCAGGCCGGCTCGTCCGATGCGGGTGTGGGCCTGGCGGGCAAGTACGCCGACGCGGTGTTCACGCATTCGCCCAACCTCGAGGCCACGCGCGCCTTCCTGCGCCAGGTCAAGGCCAGCGCGGTGGCGCAGGGCCGCCAGGGCGACGACGTGAAGATCTTCCCGGGCATCGGCCCGGTGGTGGGCGCCACCCAGGAGGAGGCCGAGGCCAAGTACCAGGCCATCCGCGAACTGCTCACGGTGCAGGAAGCGCTGGCCTACCTGGGCCGCTACTTCGACCACCACGACTTCAGCCAGTACCCGCTGGACGCGCCCTTCCCCGAACTGGGCGAGATCGGGCGCAACAGCTTTCGCTCCACCACCGACCGCATCAAGGCCGATGCCAGGGAGCGCGGCCTCACGCTGCGCCAGGTGGCGCTGGAGGCGGCCACGCCACGCTCGCAGTTCGTGGGCACGGGCGAGCGGGTGGCCGACGAGATCATCCGCTGGGTGGACGAGGGCGCGGCCGACGGCTTCATCCTTGGTTTCCCGGTGCTGGCGCAGGGGCTCGAAGATTTCGTGACGCATGTGATCCCGGTGCTGGAGGCACGCGGCCGCTACGAGCGCACCTTGCCCGGCGCCACGCTGCGCGACCACCTGGGCCTGCCGCGCAAGGCCAGCCGGTATGCGGCTGCGCCAGAGCTGGGCGCTGCCGACCGGAAGGTTGCCTGATGGGCGCCGCATTGCCTGTCGAAAGCTCCCAGGATGTGGCCCGGGTCGAGGAGGGCATTGCCGCCTTCATCGGCGAGTTCAAGGTCCTGCGCCAGGACCTGCACCGCCACCCGGAACTCTCGTTCCAGGAGCACCGCACGGCCGCCATCGTGGCCGAGCGTCTCGCGGCGTGGGGTTACGAGGTCACCACCGGCATTGCCGGCACGGGCGTGGTGGGCAGGCTGGTGCGCGGCAATGGCGGTGGCCGTGGCAAGTCGCTGGGCATCCGCGCCGACATGGATGCCCTGCCCATCACCGAGGCCACGGGCCTGCCCTATGCGAGCGAAAACGCTGGCGTGATGCATGCCTGCGGGCACGATGGCCACACCACGGTGCTGCTCGCAGCGGCGCGATTCCTGGCCGAGTCGGGCCGCTTCGACGGCACGTTGAACCTGATCTTCCAGCCCGCCGAGGAGAACGGCGGCGGTGCCAACCGCATGATCGCCGAGGGGCTGTTCGAGCGCTTTCCCTGCGACGCGGTCTTTGGTCTGCACAACTGGCCTTGCGTGGGCGAAGGGCACTTCGGCTGCGTGACCGGGCCGGCCATGGCCTCGGTGGACCAGATCACCATCACCGTGCGCGGCAAGGGCGGCCATGGCGCCGCGCCGCACGAAACGGTGGACCCGGTGGTGGCCAGCGCCCACATCATCACGGCACTGCAGACGGTGGTGTCGCGCAACGTCGACCCGCTGGACATGGGCGTGGTCACCGTGGGCTCGATCCACGGCGGTGCCGCCCCGAATGTGATCCCCGAAAGCGTGGAACTCAAGCTCACGGCGCGGGCCTTCAAGCCCGAGGTGCGCGCCATCCTCAAGGAGCGCATTCCGGCCATCGCCCGGGCCCAGGCCGAGAGCTTCGGCGCCACGGCCGAGGTGCAGTACCGGCCCGGCTACCCGGCCGTGCTGAACCACGATGCCGAGACGGCCCTGGCGCGCAGCGTGGCCGTGGACACCTTTGGCGCCGCGCGCGTGGACGCCGGCTTTCGCCCGCGCACGGCCAGCGAGGACTTCGCCTTCATGCTGCTCAAGCGGCCTGGCAGCTATGTCTTCGTGGGCAATGGCGATGGCGCCTCGCTGCACAGCCCGTACTACGACTTCAACGACGCCATCCTCGCGCCCTCGGCCACCTACTGGGTGCGCCTGGCCGAGCGTTTCCTGGCGCCGGCCGCATGACCTCCCTTCTTCCTGTTGCCTTGATGGACGCGACAACACCATGAGCGAACGATTCGTCTATACCACCCCGCTGGACCCGCTGGCGCGCCCTCTGGTCGAGGAACTCAGCTACGAGTACGAGAGCCGCTATGGCGATTTCTACGAACGCGAGGGCGGCCCGCGTGAGATGGAGAAGTACCCGCCCGAGCTGTTCTCGCCGCCCGAAGGCGGCAATTTCGTGCTGCTGCTGCGCGATGGGGTGGCCATTGGCGGCGGCGCGTTCAAGCGCCACCCGGACCCCGGCACGGCCGAGCTCAAGCGCGTCTGGGCGCACTCGGCCCTGCGCCGCCAGGGCCTGGCGCGCCGTGTGGTCCAGGAGCTCGAAGCCCAGGCGCTGCGCCAGGGCTACACGCGCATCTACCTGACCACGGGCTTTCGCCAGCCCGAAGCTGTGGCGCTGTACCTGGGCCAGGGCTATGCGGCGCTGTTCGATCCATCGGCGCCTGAGGGCACTTACCGCTCGCTGCCGTTCGAAAAAATCCTGGTGCAGGCGCCTGCGCTGGCACGCGCCGCCTGAGTTGTCCCTTCCATTCCCATACACCACGATGTCGACCACCACCACGCTCGATGCCCATGCACTGCCCGCGGGCCCGGCGCACCATGCGGCACCCCCTGTTGTCGCGGCTGCGGCAGTCCCCGCCGCGCCGCCCGTGAAGGGCGACTATTCCCACTACAAGGTGGTGCCCGCACGCTACCGGGCACGCGCGGTGGGCACCGTGTTCGCCGCGGTGGTCATCGCGCTGGTGCTGTACTCGGTGCTCACCAACCCGCGCTGGGGCTGGGGCATTTTTGCCGAATGGTTCTTTGCCGAGCCGGTGCTCGTGGGCCTGGGCCGCACGCTGCTGCTCACGGCGCTGGGGGCGCTGTTCGGCTTCACGCTGGGCACGGCGCTGGCGCTGGCCCGGGTGTCGCGTTCGCCGCTGCTGGCGGGGCTGTCGTGGACCTTTGTCTGGATCTTCCGCTCCATCCCGGTGATCGTGCTGCTGCTCATCATCAACAACCTCGGGTACCTCTACGAGTCGGTGAGCCTCTCCGTGCCGTTCACGGGCTGGACCTTCTTCTCGTACCCCACCACGCAGCTCATCAGCCCCTTCGTGGCGGCGTTGATCGGGCTTACGCTCAACCAGGCGGCCTTCGCCTCGGAGATCGTGCGCGGGGGCATCCTGTCGGTGGACCAGGGTCAGCTCGAGGCGGCCGCCGCGCTGGGCCTGCCGCGCCGGCGCCAGGCCTTTCGCATCGTGCTGCCGCAGGCCATGCGCTCCATTCTGCCCAGCGGCTTCAACGACATCATCGGTCTGGCCAAGGGCACGTCCAACGTCTACATCCTGGCACTGCCCGAGCTGTTCTACACCATCCAGATCATCTACCGGCGCAACCTGGAGGTGATCCCGCTGCTGATGGTGGCCACCGTCTGGTACCTGGTGATCCTCACGGTGCTGTCGGTCATGCAGCACTACATCGAGCGGCATTTCGCCAAGGGCGCGCTGCGCAATCCACCGCCCTCGCTGTTCACGGCCATCGCGCGGCGCCTGGGTTTCGCTCCCAAGGCCGTGCCGCTGGAGGCCCAGCCGGCCGTCGCGGCCGCGCCCCAGGCGGAACCCGCCGGCACCGTGCCGCGCTGGAGCGGCGGTCTCACGCGCGGCGGCGAGGTCACCATCCACGGTGTCTCCAAGCACTACGGCGCGCTGCAGGTGCTCAAGGACGTGACGCTCACCGTGCCGCCCGGCAGCGTGACCGTGGTGCTGGGCCAGTCGGGCTCGGGCAAGTCCACGCTGCTGCGCGCCATCAACCACCTGGAGCGGGTGGACGGCGGCTTCATCGCCATCGACGGCGAGCTCATCGGCTACCGCCAGGATGCGGACACCCTGTACGAACTGGGCGAGAAGGACATCCTCGCGCGCCGCGTGGACGTGGGCATGGTGTTCCAGAACTTCAACCTGTTCCCCCACCTCACGGTGCTGGAGAACATCATCGAGGCACCCATCAGCGTGCGCCGCCTGCTGCGCCCCGAGGCCGAGGCCCTGGCGCAGGAGCTGCTGGCCCGCGTGGGCCTGTCCGACAAGGCACACAGCTACCCGCGCCAGCTTTCGGGCGGCCAGCAGCAGCGCGTGGCGATCGCGCGGGCGCTGGCCCTCCGGCCCAAGGTGTTGTTGTTCGACGAGCCCACCTCGGCGCTCGACCCCGAACTGGTGGGCGAGGTGCTGGCCGTGATCAAGGAACTGGCGCGCTCAGGCACCACGCTGGTCATCGTCACGCACGAGATCGGCTTTGCCCGTGAAGTGGCCGACACCGTGGTCTTCATGGAGCAGGGACAGGTGCTGGAGACCGGCACGCCCGAGCAGGTGTTCAACCACCCGCAGCACCCGCGCACCGCAGAGTTCCTGGCCAAGGTGCTCTAGCAGCCCGCCGCAGTTCTTTCCCTTCCTTGCACGCGCAGCGCCCGGCTGGGCGCCAGCGTGCCCGCATGGTCTTTTTTTCATGGCTTTTTTCAGGAACCATCCGATGAACTTCACCCGCCGCTCCACCTTCCTTGCCCTGGCGCTGGCCGCCGCGGCCATGGCACCGCTGCAGCTCATGGCCCAGGCCGTGGACCTGAGCCCTGAACAGCCCGGGCGCCCGCGCTCGGCCAAGGTCGACGAGGCGCTCAAGCTCGTGTCCAAGGACTTCAAGTTCGCCAAGGAGGGCGTGCTCACGGTGGGCACCACCACGGGGCGCCTGCCCTTCGGCGCCTACGCCACCGACAACAAGACCCCCGTGGGCAATGCGCCCGACGTGGCGCAGCTGGTGGCCGACAGCCTGGGGCGCAAGCTCGAGCTGGTGTCGGTGGCCTGGGCCGACTGGCCGCTGGGCCTGCAGTCGGGCAAGTTCGACGTGGTGATCTCCAACGTCACGGTGACCGAGGAGCGCAAGGAGAAATTCGACTTCTCCACCTACCGCAATGACCAGCTCGGCATCTACGTCAAGGCCGACAGCAAGATCGCCGCGATCAAGGAACCCAAGGACGTGGCGGGCCTGAAGATCATCGTCGGCGCGAGCACCAACCAGGAGCAGATCCTCCTGCGCTGGAACCAGCAGAACGTGGCCGCGGGCCTGAAACCCGTGGAGATCCAGTACTACGACGACGATGTGGTGCTGTACCTGGCCATCCTCTCGGGCCGCGCCGACGCCTACCTTGCGCCCAACGGCATCGCCGCGCACAACGCGCGCGATGGCCGCACCAAGCTGGTCGGTGCCTTCTCGGGCGGCTGGCCGCAGAACGCCGAGATCGCCGTGACCTCGCGCAAGGGATCGGGCATTGCCGATGCCATCACGGCGGCGCTCAATGCGCAGATCCAGAACGGCAACTACACCAAGTCGCTGGAGCGCTGGAACCTGCAGTCCGAGGCCATCCAGGTCTCGCGCACCAACCCGCCCGGCCTGCCCAAGAAGTGAGGCGCGCCATGACCATCCTCTCCTCACCATCCCTGCGGCGCTGGCTGGCCGCGGTGGCATTGGCTGCATTCGGCGGCGGCGCCCTGGCCCAGACCTTCGACTTCAGCCCCGAGCAAAAGGGCCGGCTGCGCACCGAGCGCAACGCCGCCGCCATTGCCGCCCTTCCCAAGGACTTCAAGTTCGTCAAGGATGGTGTGCTGACCGTGGCGATCGCGCCGTTCGCGCCCCCCATCTCCACCTATGCCACCGATGCCAAGACCGTGGTGGGTTTCGATCCCGACTACGCGCTGCTGATTGCCGATGCGCTGGGCCTCAAGCTGGAGCTGGTGCCCATCGCCTGGGCCGACTGGCCCCTGGGCCTGTCCTCGGGCAAGTACGACGCGGTGATCTCCAATGTGGGCGTGACCGAGCAGCGCAAGGAGAAGTTCGACTTCTCCACCTACCGCCTGGGCCTGCACGGCTTCTACGTGCGCGCCGACAGCAAGATCGCCGCCATCAAGGAACCCAAGGACGTGGCCGGCCTCAAGGTCATCACCGCGTCGGGCACCAACCAGGAGCGCATCCTGCTCGAATGGAACAGGAAGAACCAGGCGGCAGGCCTGAAGCCGGCGGAAATCCTGTACTTCGACGACGATGCGGCACGCCTGCTGGGCGTGGTCTCGGGCCGGGCCGATGCCAACTTCAACCCCAACGCCCCCCAGGCCTACCACGCCGCCAAGGACGGCAAGATCAAGCTCGTGGGCACCGTGAACGCCGGCTGGCCGCTCAAGTCCGACGTGGGCATCACCACGCGCAAGGGCAGCGGCCTGGCCGACGCGCTCACGCTCGCGGCCAACGGCCTGATCCAGGGCGGGCAGTACGGCAAGGCGCTGGCGCGCTGGAGCCTGACGGAAGAGGCGCTGCCGCGGTCGGAGACGAATCCCCCGGGCTTGCCGAAATTTTGACCCCCTGAGTCGCTTCGCGCCTTCCCCCTGAAAGGGCGACGCCCCCAGTGCGGCGGGGCGGCCCTTGCACGGGGGCACTCGCTTCGGCCACGCCGGTTTCGTGGCCTGCGAGCGATGTGGTGTGCCGCTGAAACCGAGATCATCCCAACTTCCACGCCATGCCCATCCGCCACCTTGCCTTCCTGTCGCCGGGTAATTTCCCTGACACCGATCCCTTCGACGGGCTGGAGCACACGCTGCAGCTGTTCGCCTATGGCGAGGCCCTGGGGTTCGACAGCGCCTGGGTGCGCCAGCGCCACCTGGAGCGCGGGGTGTCCTCGGCCGCGACCTTCCTGGCCGCCGCGAGCCAGCGCACGCTGCGCATCGGCCTGGGAACGGCCGTGGTGCAGATGGGCTACGAGAATCCGTTTCGCCTGGCCGAGGACCTGGCCACGGTGGACGTGCTCGCGCGTGGGCGCCTGCACGTGGGCCTGAGTGCCGGGGCGCCGCCCTTTGGCGCATTGCTGGGCGAGCGCCTGTTCGATGGCGATGCGGGCAGCATCGATTTCTCGCACGCCCGCGTGGAGCGCCTGCGGCGCAACCTGCAGGGCGACCTGCTGGGTGACGAGGAGACCTTTGTCGAAAGCCCCGCAGGCCGCCAGCGGCCACGCCTGCAGCCGTACGCGCCGGGCCTGGCGCAGCGCCTGTGGTACGGCGGGGGCTCGCTGCGCTCGGCGCAGTGGGCGGGCGAGCAGGGCTACCACCTGCTCATCGGCAACATCAACCGGGGCGAGCAGACCGACCATTTCTTCGAGGCGCAGCGCACCCAGCTCGACCTGTTCCATGCCCGCTGGCGCGCGCAGCAGCCGCCGGGCAGCGTGCCGCGCGTGGCGCTGGGGCGGGTGATCGTGCCGCTGGACGGGGCCGATGCCTCCACCCGCGCGCGCTACCTGGCCTGGGCGGCCACGCGGCAGGCGCGCACCCTGGCGCCGCAGGGCGAGCGGCGCACGCTGTTCGCGCGCGACCTGGTGGGCCACAGCGAGCAGATCCTGCAGTGGCTGCGCGAGGACCCGATCCTGCCCCTGGTTCAGGAGCTGCGGCTGGAGCTGCCCTACGACTTCGCGCCCGAGGAATACCGCCAGATCCTGGAGGACACAGCCCGGCTGATCGCGCCGGAGCTGGGGTGGCGGGCAGGGGCCACGCAGGCCACAGCGGCCGGAGTGGGTGATACCTGGGTTGCTTAGAACCTGAACAGGTTGTTGGGCCCTGCGCGGGCGGTGCCTCAGCGCTTGGTGTCGCTGTTGGCGGGTGCCGCCGCGTTCTCGGCCCGCGCCATGGCCGCCAGCAGCTCGGGGAAGATCTCGGTGCGGATCGTCTGCTGCATGCGGGCGCTCAGGGCGTCGCTGGCGGCCAGTGCCTTGGCGCGCTGCGCCTTGCGAGCGGGGCTGCGTTCGCTGGCCAGCAGCACGCGCAGTTCCTCGGGTGCCAGGTGCGCACGCAGGGGCTGCACGATCAGGGGCAGCACGGTATCGAAGCGGATCTCCGCGCGCATGCGCTGCGAGATGTTGGCAAACCACTGCTTCTGCTGCTTGCTGGGGGCTCCGGATTGCACCAGCCCGGTTTGCGCACGCATGGCGGACTCCAGACGCTGCATGCGCGCGTTGAACTCGTCCTGCATCAGCAGCCGGACCAGGTCGGCGGCGAGGCCATCGTGGGCATCCGCGGCGGTCCAGGCCGTTGGCTTGGGCGGCTTGGGGCCCTTGGCGCGGCCCTGGTCGTCGCTGGAATCGAAGAGGGCGTCCACGCGCTCGTCCATGAATTTCGCCAGTGCGAGGGTGGCCTCGATCATGGCGGGCTGCAGCTTGTTCAGGTGCAATTGGCCCGGTGCCGTGCCATAGAAGGCCAGCAAGGCCTGCGCATCGGCTTCGGTGTACTGGGTCTGGTACACCTCGGTGACCAGGAGGCGCAGCTTCTGCCACGCGAAATGCTGCTGCATCACGGGCTGCGCCGTGGCATAGGCCTTGCGCTTGCGCTCCTGCTCCGCCGGGTCGGCGATGCCGGCAATGGCATCCAGCTGTGCCTGGTCCACGGCCTGCATGATCTGGCGCATGCGTTCGGGCATCTGCTCGGCATCGAACAGGGCGTGCAGCGTGGCTTCGCTCGCGTTGACTGCTCCTGCTGCTGCGGTGGCCTTGGGCGCGGCATGGGCCCTGCCCGGGCCGCCTGCGGGCGGCACCAGGGTGGCAAGGGCGAGGAGCAGCGCCGTGGCCAGCAGGGAGGCGCGTGCGTTGTGGGGGCGGGGCGGCAGGGCGGCGGTGGAATGCATGGGGTCAGGTCCGTTGGCGATGGCCGCCATCGTAACGGGGACTACCGCGCCGCCGCCACCTCGCGCCCCAGCTCGATCACGGCCATGGCGTAGTAGCTCGACCAGTTGTAGCGGGTGATGGCATAGAAGTTCTCCGTGCCCGCCACATAGGTCGGGGCGTCACCGCCGTTCTGTAGCTCCACCAGCGCCAGCGGGCCCGTGTGCTGCGCGCCTGCGGCGTCGAGCACCGCGCCCTTGGCCTGCATGCTGGCGGCGCTGAAGGTGGGCAGGATGTCCGGTGCCAGCAAGGTGTCGAGCTGCAGCCGTGCGGTGTCGAACTGCACGCCAAAGTGCGTGGGCATGCCGGTGGTCCAGTTGTGGCCCTTGAAGTAGTTGGCCACCGAGCCGATGGCGTCCACCGGGCTCCTGAACAGGTCGATGCGGCCGTCGCCATCGAAGTCCACCGCATAGCGCACCCAGCTCGAGGGCATGAACTGGCCCAGGCCCATGGCGCCGGCGTAGCTGCCGCGCGGCTCGAAGGGGTCGATGTTGCTGCGGTTGGCGAGGCTCAGGAACTGCTCGAGCTCGCGCTGGAAGAACTCGCGGCGCTCCTTGGCGCGCGGGTGGGCATTCGGAAAGTCGAACGACAGCGTGGCCAGCGCGTCCATCACGCGGAAGTTGCCCATCTGCTGGCCGTAGATGGTCTCCACGCCGATGATGCCGACGATGATCTCCACCGGCACGCCGTATTCGGCCTCGGCGCGTTCCAGGGCCTCGCGGTGCTCCTGCCAGAAGCGCACCCCGGCGCGGATGCGCACCGGGTCGATGAAGCGGCTGCGGTACACGCGCCAGTTCTTGGGCGTGCCCACGGGCGGTGGCAGCATCAGGCGCGGCACCTGGGACAGCAGGCGCGCCTGGCCGATGGCCTGGCGCACCCATTCGCGGTCCAGGCCGCGCCGCGCGGCCAGATCGTCGGCAAAGGCCATGGCATCGGGCCGGCTGGCGTAGGGCGTGCCGCCCTGTACGGTGGAGCTCGCGGCGGTGGTTTTCTGCTTGGGGGGCTTGGAAGGGCTGGCAAGGGCCGGCAGGGCACAGGCCGCCGCCACACAGGCGACGGCAACGGATTTCAGGAGGCGCATGTCGTTCGGGTCATCGGCCCCGTGCGGACGGGGGCCAGGGCAGGGTGTTGAATTCGCGGCGCAGGGCGCCGAACTGCTGGGCAGGTAGAGGGGCATAGCGTACCTGTTCCAGCCGCAGCAGCCAGGCCGCCAGGCCGCTGGCGCTGTCACCGAAGTGTGCGGTCACCTGCTGGGCCATGGAACGCGGTGGCAGGGTCTCGGGCAGCACCAGGCCAGCCTTGGCCAGGCGCTGGCGCACGCGGGCCAGCAGGCGCAGCCAGGGGTCGTGCTGGCTGCGTTCCCACAGCGTCCACAGGCCACCGCCGCTGGCAGCGATCACGATGAGGGCGCCGAGCACGGTGGTCAGGTCCTGCCAACTCGGCGATTCGAATCCCAGGGCCTTGAGCAGGTCGAACTGGCGGCTCTGGCTGTAGTTGAGCACCCACTGGCTCCAGCTGTTGTTCACGGCCTCCCAGACGGCGCGCAAGGATTGCACCATTCCGGGGCTGATGGTTCCCATGGCGCTGGCAAATGCGCCCTCGGGCGCCCGCAGCCGCTGGAACTGGCCTACGCGGCCTGGTGAAACAGCGCCCGTGGGGTCCACGCGCACCCAGCCGCGGCCTTCCATCCAGACCTCGGCCCAGGCGTGGGCATCGGCGTTGCGCACGGTCCAGTAGCCATCCACGGGGTTGCGCTCGCCCCCCTGGTAGCCGGTGACGATGCGTGCCGGCACATCCAGCGCGCGCATCAGGATCACGAAGGCCGAGGAGATGTGCTCGCAGAAGCCTTCCATGCGGTCGAACCAGAACTCGTCGGCCGTGTGCTCGCCGAAGACACCCGGCTCGAGCGAGTAGCTGTAGCCGCCCGTGCGCAGGCGCTGCAGCACGGCATTCACCAGTGCCTGGGTGCCGGCCCCGGCCAGCGCGGGGTCGGCCTTCATCTGTTCGGCCAGGGCCAGGGTGCGCGGGTTGAAGCCGGGCGGCAGCTCGGTGTGCACGCGCAACTGGCGCACGGATTGCTGCGGGCCATGGCGGAATTCGGGGTAGCTCACTGCCTGGTAGCGCAGCACCTCGGTGATGGGGCGCGTGGTCATCCACTGCAGGTCCTGCGTCATGTAGGCCTGCATGTTGGGCAACTGGGGGGCTTCGGGCGTGGCTTCCAGCACCATCAGCCAGGGCTGGCGTTGCGGCTCCAGGGTGACTTCGTAGCGCACGGCCTGGCCGCGGGTCTGCAGATTGGCAGGCACCGCCACGCGCGCCGCCCAGGCACTGTCCTCGCGGAAGGGCTCGGCCTGCCATTGCCGGCCGTCAAAGGCGGCCATGACCGGCCCGCGGAAATACAGCATGGACTGCGGGGGGATGTCGGTGGGCGCACCCTCGAAGCGCAGGCGCATCGCCACCCGCTCATCGAGCGCAATCTCGGCCATGTCGCCGATCTTCATCGTGCCCGAGAGGCCGCTGCGCCCCGTGAGGTTGTCGCTGGGCATCCCCCACAGCGGCGACATGCGCGGAAACAGCATGAACAGCGCCACCATGATGGGCGCGCCCAGCAGGGCCATGGTGCCGGCCATGCGGAAGGTCTGCGCCAGCGGCGGGCGCCCCACCGGCATGTGGGCATTGACCAG
Source organism: Acidovorax sp. GW821-FHT10A04 (assembly GCF_059415825.1). Lineage (NCBI taxonomy): Bacteria > Pseudomonadati > Pseudomonadota > Betaproteobacteria > Burkholderiales > Comamonadaceae > Acidovorax > Acidovorax sp. GW821-FHT10A04. The sequence continues at coordinate 6,678 of NZ_JBWKNZ010000023.1, read as the reverse complement.
GGCCGTGAGCAGGCCCAGCAGCGCCACCAGCATGGCGGCGGCCGTGAGCAGCGACTGCGAGAAGAAGAAGTTGCTGAGCATCGTGAAGAAGCCCAGGAAGAAGATCACCATGGCGTCGCGGCGCGCGCGCAGCTCCAGGGTCTTGAAGGCCAGCATCATCACCATGAGGGTGACGCCGGCATCGCGCCCGAGGATGGTGCGGTGCGTGAGCAGCGTGCCCCCCACGGCCACGATGACCAGCATCGTGAGCAGCCAGCGCCCGGGCAGGGGGCGCGCCGTCCAGGCCATCCAGCCGCGCCACAACAGCATGCCGAAGGCCATGGCGCTGGCCCAGCCGGGCAGGTTGGCCACCTGGGGCGCGATCACCCAGGCCGTGGCGAACAGCAGGAACAGTGTGTCCCGCGCGTCGCGTGGCAGGGTGGCGAGGGTCTGGCGCAGGCTCATGGAGCGTCGGCTTTCCGCGAAAAAGGAGGCAAGGAGCAATGCGTTTGGAGGGCTGGTTGCCGGCAGAAGTTCAGCACAGCGCCAGCGCTTCCAGGCAGCGGCGGCGGTGGGCGGTGCCCGTGTCGGGCGCGATCTCCACGCCCGGCAGGCGCAGGCCGTAGTCCAGGCCCAGCCGGTCGGCCTGCAGCACCCAGGCCGCCAGGCGCGAGATACGGGCCTCGGGGTCGGGCAGGGCGGCCAGGGCCGGGTCCAGCCAGAGTTCGTGGCGCTGCGCCTGCTGGGAGTCGCGGCTCACCAGGTCGTCGGTTCCCGTGCCCAGCGTCTTGGCGGCCTTCTTCCAGACCACGAGCTTGAGCGGGTCGCCGCGCCGGTAGGCGCGCACACCGTCGAACTCGCCAATGCCCTGCGAGGGGGCGCTGCCCGTGCCGGCGCCGCGCGGCTCGCCGGGGGGCAGCGGTGGTGGGGGCAGCTCGGGCGCCGGGTACACCAGCACCTGGGCCGCCGGGCGCCAGTAGGTCCAGACACGGAAGGTGCCCAGCGGAAATCGCGTCTCGGCCGTGAGCACGGGCACGCGGTGCAGGCCCCGGCGCGGGGGCGCAAAGGCCACGTGCATGGTGGAACGTCCCTGCGCGGGCACATCGGTCCAGGCCCAGTGGTGCGCCTCGCCGCCGCTGCCATGCACGGCCAGGCCGATGCCATAGCGCGGCGTCTTGCGTTCGCTGGACACCTGGACCTCCACCGTGGCGCTGGTTCCCATGAAGTGCGGCTCGGGCGCCTTGAGTTGCAGCGTGATGCCGCGCAGCGTGGCGTGGCAGATGTGCATGCCGATCACGGCGCTGCCGGCCAGCAGAAAGGTCAGCAGATAGCCCAGGTTGAGCTGGTAGTTGATGGAGGCTATCAGCAGGATCAGCAGCGTGAGCGCCAGCATCCAACCCGCGCCGGTGGGCAGGATGTAGACATTGCGCTGCGTCAGCGTGAGCGTGTCGCTCAGCGGCCGGCGCACCATCCACCAGGCCTCGAAGCGCTTGCGCACGCGCGTGAGCGGGTTGAGCGTCGCCAGGGCAGCGCGCAGCCGGCCGGCCGGTGCGGCGGCTGCCGCGGGCGATGGGGTTGCGGACATTTCCCTCGTGCTCAAGGAAGAGGCACGGACTCGACCATGGCCCGCACCTGCTCCACCGCGCCGCGGCCGGCATCGCCGACCGGCACCAGGCGGTGGGCAATGGTCTGGGGCAGGATGGCCTGCACGTCGTCGGGCGCCACATAGTCGCGCCCGCTGATGAGCGCCTGCGCCTTGGCCGCGCGCACCAGGGCAATGCCGGCGCGTGGCGACAGACCCTGCAGGAACCAGCGGCCCGAGCGCGTGGCGGCGATCAGGTCCTGCACATAGTTGAGCAACGGATCGGCCGTGTGCACGGCCTGCACCTCGCGCTGCAGCTCGGCCAGTTCTTCGTCCGACAGCAGGGGCAGCATGGTGTCCACCATGTCGCGGCGGTCAGCACCGGCCAGCAGCACGCGCTCGGCCGCGCGATCGGGGTAGCCGATGGAGATGCGCATCAGAAAGCGGTCCAGCTGCGACTCGGGCAGTGCAAAGGTGCCCAGCTGGTCGTGCGGGTTCTGTGTGGCGATCACGAAGAAGGGGTGGGGCAGGGCGCGCGTCTCGCCTTCTACCGACACCTGCTTTTCCTCCATGGCCTCGAGCAGCGCGCTCTGCGTCTTGGGGCTGGCGCGGTTGATTTCGTCGGCCAGCAGCACCTGGGCAAACACCGGCCCGGGGTGGAACACGAAGGCTTCCTTGCCGCGCTCGTAGACCGACACCCCCGTGAGGTCGCTGGGCATCAGGTCGGCCGTGAACTGCACGCGCGAAAACTGCAGCCCGAAGGTGCGCGACAGGGCGTGCGCCAGCGTGGTCTTGCCCACGCCCGGAACGTCTTCGATCAGCAGGTGGCCGCCGGCCAGCAGGCAGGCCACGCAGTCCTGCACCTGGGCCTTTTTGCCCACGATCACCGTGTTAAGCTGGTCCAGAAGCGATTTGATCTTGTGCTGTGCATTCATAGTCATGGCGCGACGTTATCCTAAAAGTATGAGACACGGGGATTGACTGTGAGCAAAACGGGCTATTTCACCCACCGCGATTGCTGGAAGCATGAAATGGGGCCCGGGCACCCCGAATGCCCCGAGCGGCTCGACGCCATCGAGGACCGGCTGCTGATCACCGGCGTGGGCGATGCCCTGGACCGCCGCGAGGCACCCGAGGCATCCCTGGCCGACATCGAGCTGGCCCACGACCGCCTGCACGTGGCCGCCATGCGCGGCCTGTCCGACCGGCTCAACGAGGAGATCCTGGCCGGCGGCCCGAGCTACTCGCAGCTCGACCCCGACACCTCCATCAACGCCCATACCTGGAAGGCCTCGCTGCGCGCCGCCGGGGCCGCCCTGGCCGCTACCGATGCGGTGATGGCCGGCGAGCTGGAGAACGCCTTTTGCGCCGTGCGCCCGCCAGGCCACCACGCCACGCGCAGCAAGGCCATGGGGTTCTGCTTCTTCAACAACGTGGCCGTGGCCGCCAAGTATGCGTTGCAGCGCTACAACCTGCAGCGCGTGGCGGTGGTCGATTTCGACGTGCACCACGGCAATGGCACCGAGGACATCCTGGCCAATGACCCGCGGGCGCTGATGGTCAGCATTTTTCAGCACCCGTTCTACCCCTACAGTGGCGACCAGGACCCGGCCCCCAACATGGTCAACGTGCCGGTACCCGCCTACACGCGTGGCATGGACATCCGCGAGATCATCGAGATGATGTGGATCCCCCGGCTCGAGGCCTTCAAGCCCGAGATGGTCTTCGTGAGCGCCGGATTCGACGGCCACCGCGAGGACGACATGGGGCAGCTGGGCCTGACCGAGTCCGACTATGCCTGGATCACCCAGCGTGTGAAGGACATCGCGCGGCGTTACTCCAAGGGGCGCATCGTGTCCTGCCTGGAAGGCGGTTATGTGATGGGGCCGCTGGCCCGCAGCGTGGAAGCCCACCTGCGCGTGCTGGCCGATCTGTGATTTTTGGGACTGCAACGACATGACGGAATCCGAACACCAGCCCCTGCGCATTGCACGCGACGCGCGCGGCGTGGTGACCCTCACGCTCAACGACCCCGCGCGCTTCAATGCCCTGGGCGCGGAGATGCTCACGGCCCTGCAGCAGGCGCTCGACGCCGTGGCCCGTGACGAGACGGCGCGTGTTGTGGTGCTGGCGGCCGAGGGCAAGGCCTTTTGCGCCGGCCATAACCTCAAGGACATGGCGGCCCACCCCGACCTGGCCTGGTACCAGCAGCTCTTCGCCCAGTGCAGCCGCATGATGCTCACCATCCACAAGCTGCCCGTGCCGGTGATCGCGCGCGTGCAGGGCATGGCCACGGCGGCTGGCTGCCAACTGGTGGCCCAGTGCGACCTGGCAGTGGCGGCTGACAGCGCGACCTTTGCGACCAGCGGGATCCACTACGGCCTGTTCTGCGCCACGCCCAGCGTGCCGCTGGTGCGCAATGTGCCAGCCAAGCGGGCGATGGAGATGCTGTTGACGGGGGACTTCATCGATGCGGCCACTGCGTTGGAGCAGGGGCTGGTGAACCGGGTGGTTTCTGCTGCCGAGTTGGATGCTGAGGTGGAGAGGTTCGTGGCGTCCATCCTGCAGAAGCCGCGTGTGGCGGTGGCCATGGGCAAGGCGCTGGTGTACCAGCAGCGGGAGCTGGGGATGGATGCGGCTTACCAGTTGGCTGGGCAGGCCATGGCGGTGAACATGATGGATGGGGCTGCTCAGGAAGGGGCCCGGGCTTTTGTCGAGAAGCGGGCTCCGGCCTGGAAATGATGGTCGACCGACATGGGTTGTTATTGCTTCAGTTCCTTTGCTGAAGGCGGAGGCCGGGTCTCGGCCCGGCGGCCGAGGTACTTGTTCTTTGCTTCGCCAAAGAAAAGTACCCAAAAGAAAGGCGACCCTGCTGTCCGTGTCCCTTCGCTTCGCTACGGGCAACCTGCGATGCTCGAAGCTGGGGTGCGCCGAAGAACTCCCTGCGCTGCCTCTGCGAGGCAGCTCCGGTCAAACAGCTTCGGCGAGCCAGACAACGATGCGCGTGTCCTTCGGCACGCGCTCACCCCAGCTTCTGCGCTTCTCGGCACGTCCAGAAGGGATTGGAGGCCCCATACGGGCCATTGCTTCGCTCGGCCTGTGGTCCTTCGCTGCGCTCGGCTCGCCAGGGCGATAGCCAGGCGCGTCGGCAGCGCGCAGCGCGTAACCGACACCCGGCGTAGCTGCCAGAGCAGCAGCCGGGTGGTACCCGCTAGCCACCCCTGCTGGCTGCGCCGAGAAGCGCAGGAGCTGGGGTGGGTGCATGTGCCGCAGGACACATGCACTTCGTCTTCTGGCTCGTCGATGCTGTTTGAGCGGAGTTCGAAGAACGCAGCGAGTTCATCGACGCCCACCCCAGATCCGAGCATCGCAGGTTGCCCCCGTTCGCCCGACAGGGCGAGCGGGGGTCGCAGACTGGGGGCCGCCTTCTCTTTGGTGACTTTCTCTTGGCGGCCCAAGAGAAAGTTACTGCGCCGCCGGGCGCATATCCCGGCCCCCGCCTTTCAATCAAGCAAACAGTCACTACCGGCACCATATTGCCAAGCGTGATGGACCCCAACCGCATGGAAATCCTCGACAAACTACTGACAGACTTCAACCACTCCAGCGTCTGGCTGGAACTCGGCGTCCTGGCCGCGGCCATCGCCATCGCCCTGTTCGCTGCCCGCCTCATCGGCCGCAACCAACCCCCCGATTCGGTCTGGATCGGCCGCAACACCATCGACGGCCTGCTCTTCCCCCTGATCGCCCTGGTCCTGACGTTTGCAGGCCGCCTCGCGGTGGAGCACTACCACCCGGTCTTCGTGCTGCGCATCGCAGTCCCCATGCTGGTCTCGCTCGCGCTGATCCGCTTCATCGCCCGTGTGCTGCGCGTGGCATTCCCCGCTTCCGGCCTCGTGCGCCTGCTCGAAGGGCTGTTCTCCTGGGTCATCTGGGGCGCGGCCGTGTTGTGGATCGTGGGGCTGCTGCCCGCCGTGCGCAGCGAGCTCGACAGCATCACGCTCAACTTCGGCAAGTCCACCGTCAGCGTCGCCACGCTGATCGAGGGCGCGCTGTCGGCCAGCCTAGTGATGGTTGCCGCTCTGTGGATCTCGGCCACCTTCGAGCGGCGCGTGCTCAGCACGGCCGTGACCGACCTGTCCATGCGCAAGGTCGCGGGCAACGCGGTGCGCGCGGTGCTGCTGCTCCTGGGCATGCTGTTCGCGCTGTCGGCGGTCGGGGTGGACCTCACGGCGCTGTCGGTGCTGGGCGGGGCGGTGGGCGTGGGCCTGGGCTTCGGCCTGCAGAAGCTCGCCTCCAACTACGTGAGCGGCTTCGTGATCCTGCTGGAGCGCTCGCTGCGCATCGGCGACAACGTGCGCGTCGATGGCTTCGAGGGCCGCATCACCGACATCAAGACCCGCTATACCCTGATCCGTGCAGGCAACGGGCGCGAGTCCATCGTGCCCAACGAGACCTTGATCACCCAGCGCGTGGAGAACCTGTCGGACGCCGACCGCAAGTTCAACGTCACCACCAACATCGTCGTCGGCTACGACAGCGACGTGGCCCAGGTGCAGGCCATCCTGTGCGGCGCCGCCGCAGCGCAGCCGCGCGTGCTCAAGGAGCCCGAGCCCGTGGCCTTTCTCATCAACTTCGCGCCCGATGGTCTCGAGTTCAGCCTCAACTTCTGGATCAGCGACCCCTCGGCCGGCTCGCTCAACCTGCGCTCGGCCATCAACATCGCCATCCTCGACGGCCTGCGCGCGGCGAACATCGACATCCCCTATCCCCAGCGCGTGGTGCAGTTCAAGGACAGCGGTGCCGTGCCTGCCGGCCTGCCTGCAGGGGCTGGTATGGCCAGTGCCTCCGGCGAGACATCGGGCGGTCCGCCAAGTGCCCTATAATCACGGAAAAGCACGATCGTTCTTTTTTATGCCCCTGCTGCCGGTGGCCCCGGCCTGCACCCTTGTGGGTGCACTGCGGCATAGAATGTTCCAGTTTACGTAAACGTCAATTCAACCAACTCTAGGAGCCGCAGCAATGAAGGTCTTGGTCCCTGTCAAGCGCGTGGTGGACTACAACGTCAAGGTCCGAGTCAAGTCGGACCAAACGGGTGTGGACATCGCCAACGTGAA
>NZ_JBWKNZ010000022.1:0-112376 GCF_059415825.1 Acidovorax sp. GW821-FHT10A04 | reverse complement strand
TAGTGGAAAATGAGGCTCAGTGCTGCGAGATGGGGCTGGCCCGTATGCTCGTGGGTGTTTCCACACAGCCTCGGCCGATAGCGGAAGTCTAGCTGGCCGCGGCAGTGCCCTGTATCACCCAAGAAGGCGACTAGACGAGCCGAACAGATGCTCATCGCCAGCGACCTGGGAATGCGCACGAGCGCCGATCTCTGTGTCCAATTCCTGCTGTTCCCGCCGTTCCCGCTGTCCAAGTCAACTCGCCCCACTGTCCAGCAGCGACCGAAATACGCATTAATTAGCCCACGCGCACATGGTTGCGCTGCGCCGGTGCGGAGCGCAGCCAGTCCGTGGGCGTCACGCCGGTGAGGTCGCGGAAATCGCGCGTGAAATGCGCCTGGTCGGCAAAGCCGGCGTCGGCCGCGATGCCGGCGGCCTGCAGGCCCGGGGTCGCCAGCCCGGCCAGTGCCAGCTGCAGCCGCAGCACGCGCGCGTGCTGCTTGGGCGCCAGGCCCGTGGCCTCGCGAAAGCGCGCGATCAGGTGGCGGTGGCTCAGGCCACTGGCAGCCACGGCCTGTTGCACCTGGGCGCCGCCATGCAGGCTGGCCATGGCCGCTGCCACGGCGGGGTGCAGGCCGCGCACCTGCGTGGCCATGCGTGCCAGCAGCCAGCGTTCCAGCACCTGCAGGCAGGCGGCGGGGTCGCCCTGTGCCTGCAGGCATTCCATCAGTTCAGCCACTGCGCTCGGGCCGCACACGTCGGCCAGCGGGGTGTGGCGCTCTGCCAGGTCGGCCGCACTGGTGCGCAGTAGGGCGCCGGCTGCGCCGGGCTCGAGCTGGGCGCCCACCGACCAGCCGTGCGTACCGCCCTGCTTGGCGTAGTAGCCGGACCGGGCCCCGCCCACGACGGCGTGGCCGGGGGACCAGACCTCGTCGCTGTGCGGCGCGGTGCCCAGCAGGTGCAGCGGCGGCCCGCCCCAGCGCAGCGCCAGGTGCATGTGGCCGGTGGGCAGCACATGCTCGCGCCCGGGGCGGGCGGATGCCAGCGGCGTGACGTCTGCCCACAGCAGGCGCACAAAGGGGCGCAGCGGGGCGATGGGCGGGCGGGCAAGCATCGGGGCGGCCCTGGTGGGGCGTGGTGTACGAGCCCCATCCAGCGCGTTGGCCAGGGGCTGCCGCTGGTCAGACCTTGAACCGGCGGGCCTGCAGTGCGGCGGCGTAGTCCGCCACCACGCGGGCAATGGCGCCCTTGTCGTTGGCTTCCAGCGCGGTGCGCTCCTCGAACAGCTTGCTGCGCTCGGCGACCAGGCGCTCCATCTTGGCGGTGTCGGGGTTGGGGCGGTTGCTTTCGTACTGGATGTCGGCCACCACGGTCGCCAGCCAGGCGGCAAGGCAGGCGCTGGCGGCCTGGTGGTGGCTGGGGGGTGTGGTCGTCTGTGGCGCTGGCTGGGCGGCGGTCATCTTCATCACTCCTTGGTTTTGTGGCTTGGGGTGGGCGACAACGCTCCCCCGTGTGCTCGAATGTAACGCGCCTGCGGCGCCTGGTGCCCATCATCGTGCATGGCGCAACACAATGTCCGGGGCCTGCCTTGGCGGGCGGAACAAACCCTCCCTTGCCTTCATTTCAGCACACGACCAGGTGCTCCACCCCGTCGCGCACCTGGGACAGGTCTTCGCGCCAGTAATGGGGGTCGTTCACCTTGCGCCATGCCACGCCCAGGCCGGGCGCCATGTCCCGCGTGGCCGGGGCGAACACCTCCTTGAGCGACACGAAGAGGCTGCCTGCGTGGGGCCAGTCGGCCCGCTCCACGTTCACCAACCGGTTGCCGCGCCGCAGTTCGGCCAGCAGGCAGGCCTGCAGGCCTGTGGGCAAGCCCTTGAGGATGGCCAGGTTCTGCTGGTTGCGCGTGGGGACGAAGGGCAGGAAGTCTTCGTGGGTGGTGGGGCGCGGCTGGGGCTCGGCGGCTGGTGTGGCTGCGGTGGTCATGGGCGGGCAGTGTATCCATCGGCGTGCGGGCGCGTTCGGCCAGGGCCGCGGTGGCAGGAACCATGACCTGCCAGGTAATCGACGCGCTGCAGGGTGGCTTCTACAGTGGCATCCATACACACGTTCATTCATTCATTCATCCACTTGCCTTGTTGAAGGAGACCCACCATGTCCGCTTATGCCATCGGCCTGCTCGAAGACCTGCAGTTCGGCCCCGACATCGTCAGCTACCTGCAGCGCATCGACGCCACGCTGGAGCCCTATGGCGGCGAGTTCCTGGTGCATGGCACGCGCCCGGAGTTGCGCGAAGGTGCCTTCGGCGGCGACTGCGTGGTGATCCGCTTCCCCTCCATGGAGCAGGCGCGCGCCTGGTACGGCTCGGATGCCTATGCACCGCTGATCCCGCTGCGCACGCAGCATTCCCGGTCCACGGTGTTCTTGCTGGAGGGGGTGAAGGAGGTGCCGTACCGGGCGGTGGGTTTGTTGGAGAAGCTGGGGGTACAGGGCTGAGCGACAGGGCTCTTGCGCGCATGGCAGGCCTTGTAGTGCTTGCCATCGGGGGAATGTCAAAGAGGAAAAGCATGCCTTGTTTTTTTGGGGGCGCTGGGTGCTTGACCAGTTGCATGCGATGGTTGTCGCGTGCCTTTGATGGAGTTCGGAGGCCGGGATGTGCGCCCGGCGGCGCACCCACCTTCTTTTGCGTCGCCAAAAGAAGGTGGGCCAAGAAAAGGCGGCCCCCAGTCTGCGTCCAGAAGGGGTGGGGAGCGGGTACCACGCGGCTGCAGCTGCGCAGCTGCGCAGCTGCGCCGGGTGTCGGTTACGCGCTGCGCGCTGCCGACAGGTGGGGCGCTATCGCTGTGCCCGGGGCCCAGCGCGGCGAGGTAGTTGGGGCGCCTCCGCGGGGGCGGAGTAGGTACAAACCGGGGGGGCTGGCTGCGTCGCCTGCTTGGCGATTCGGTTGGCACGGTGGATGATGGCGCCTTGTCCGCCTCGCGTGAAAAAACGGAACGACCGCCATGAACGAAGAGCTCACCGCACTGGCCCGGTCCCTGGACCTGGCGCATGAATCCAACGCGCAGCTGCGCTATGCCTTCGGCTTGGCCTGCGTGGAGCGGGTGCGGCATCTGCTGGAGGATGCGCGCGCAGTGGCGGCGCTGGACCGCCTGGGGGCCTATGTGGCGGGCGCGCTGGACTTTGCCGGGCTGGAGGCTGCCCGCGGCGAGGTGGAGCGGGTCGCGAGAATCCACCCGGGATCGAAGTCGATCGACGGCACGGCGCATGCGGCCGTGTCGGCGACGAATGCGGTGGCACACGCGCTGGCCGGGCGTGCGCTGGATGCTGCCAGCTACGCCGCCTATGCCTCGGTGTACGCCTATGGCGGCGCGGCGGTGATGGACCGGTCCGCCTTTGGCGATGAATTCCGGTGGCAGGTGCAGGCGCTCACGCGGCTGGCTGGGCAGCGCTCGGCGGCATAGTTGAGGGCGACGCTGGCGCTCCCTGAGCCCCTTGCGGTGCTTGCCCTGCCAGTTCTTCTGCGCCGTGGCCGTCGCCGTTGCGCAGGCTGGTAACCTTGTGGGCAAGCGCCTGGATACCCGGCGGTGACAGATCCGCCGCGTCCACCACCTGCCGCTGCTCCCAGGCGCGGAAGTACGAGCGGTGCGAGCGGGCGTACGAGGGGTCGTAGTGCCGTGTGGCCAGGGCCTCGAACAGCTGGGGCAGTTGGCGCGCGAGGGCCATGGCCTGCCAGGCGGCGATGGTTTCGTTGCCGTGCAGGGGTTTCAAGGGCGCCAGTTGGTCGGCCAGCCACTGGGGGCGGTCGCCCAGGTAGGCGTAGTCGCGCAGCAGGTATTCCACGCGCGCGGCGGTGCTGGCGCGCAGCTCGATGCAGGGGCTGGCGCGCATGCGTTCGACCAGGATGAGGGGCACGGTGAGTCGGCCGATGCGGCGGCCTTCGCCCTCGATGTACAGGGGGCGGGCCGGGTCCAGGTGTTCGAGCACGCTGGCGATGGCGGTTTCGAAGGCGGTTTGCGAGGGCTGGGCCACATCGGGCAGGGCGCCGAGCAGCGAGCCCTTGTGCCGGGCCAGGGCCTCCAGGTCCAGCACCTGCTGGCCCTGTGCGGCCAGGGCGTGCAGCAGCCGGGTCTTGGCGGTGCCGGTGGCGCCACACAGCACCACCAGGGGCAGGGCGGGGGCGCGCTGTGCGATGGTGTCGATGACGTGGCGGCGCCAGGCCTTGTAGCCACCGGCCAGTTGCTGGGCGTCCCAGCCCACCATGCGCAGCCAGGTGGTCATGGAGCCGCTGCGCAGGCCGCCGCGCCAGCAGTAGACCAGGGGCTTCCAGCCCGGCGGGCGGTCGGCCAGCGGGCCCTGCAGGTGGCGCGCCAGGTTGGCGGCCACCATGGCGCCGCCCACGCGCCGCGCCTCGAAGGCGCCGACCTGCTTGTACAGGGTGCCGACGATGCGCCGCTCTTCGTTGTCGAGCACGGGCAGGTTGATGGCGCCGGGGATGTGGTCGATGGCGTACTCGGCCGGGCTGCGCGCGTCGATCAGGGTGTCGAAGGCGTGCCGGTCGTGCACGCGCGTGGGCTCTTTCATGGCGCCACCGTGAGGCCGGCGGGGCCGCCTGTTGCGTCGTCCCTCATGTGCCCTACCACGGCGGCATCGGCAAAGCCCTGCTCGCGGAAGGTGCGCAGCACGGCATCGACCGCCTGCGGCGCGCAGCTGACCAGCAGGCCGCCGCTGGTCTGCGGGTCGGTGAGCAGCGCCTGGGCGGTGGCGGGCAGGCTGTCGGCCAGCGTGACCTCGGCGCCATAGCCCTCCCAGTTGCGGCGCGATGCGCCGGTGACGATGCCTTGTTCGGCCCAGGCGGCCACGCCGCCCAGCAGCGGCAGGCGGTGCCAGTCGAGCACGGCGCGCAGGCCGGCGCCGCGCGCCATCTCCAGCGTGTGGCCGGCGATGCCGAAGCCGGTGACGTCGGTGAGGGCGTGCACGCCGTCCAGCTCGGCCAGCGCGATACCGGGGGTGTTCAGGCGCGTGGTGGTGTCCACCAGGCGGGCGTAGCCGGCGTCGTCGAGCAGGCCTTTCTTCAGCGCGGCCGAGAGCACGCCCACGCCCAGTGGCTTGCCCAGCACCAGCACGTCGCCGGCGCGCGCATCGCGGTTGCGGCGCACGCGCGCGGGGTGCACCAGGCCCATCACGACCAGGCCGTAGATGGGCTCGACTGAGTCGATGGTGTGGCCGCCGGCAATCGGTATGCCCGCCGCGCTGCACACGGCCTGGCCGCCTGCGAGCACGCGGCCGATGACCTCCACCGGCAACTGGTTGACCGGCATGGCCACGATGGCCAGCGCCATGATGGGGCGCCCGCCCATGGCATACACATCACTGATGGCATTGGTGGCCGCGATGCGCCCGAAGTCGAACGGGTCGTCGACGATGGGCATGAAGAAGTCGGTGGTGGCGATGAGGGCCTGCTCGTCGTTGAGCTGGTAGACGGCGGCGTCGTCGGCGGTTTCGATGCCTACCAGCAGTTCTTTGGGGAGCAGTGCGGCGAGTCCTGCGCCGCTGGTTTTCAGGATTTCGGAGAGGACGCCGGGGGCGATCTTGCAGCCGCAGCCGCCGCCGTGGGAGAACTGGGTGAGGCGGATGGGGGTGGGGCTTGGTGTGGTCATGAGGGCGTGCTTGCTGCGGCGGCTGTCTGGATTGTTGGTATTGTGCTTTGTGGTGGTGGTGCTGCTGCTGCTTGGCGGCTGTGGTTGCTTCTGTTCTTTTGCTTAGGGCGGAGGCCGGGATGTGCGCCCGGCGGCGCACCCACCTTCTTTTGCGTCGCCAAAAGAAGGTGGGCCAAGAAAAGGCGACCCCCAGTCTGCGTCCCCCATCGCCCTGTCGGGCGATGGGGGCAGCCTGCGATGCTCGGCTCTGGGGTGGTGCCGCAGAACTCGCTGCGTTCTTCGAACTGCGCTCAAACAGCTGCGGCAAGCTAGTGTCGTGAGTTAGAAGTTCGCAGGAAAAATCTCTCGACACTCGCGAGGATGTCATCTGCGGTCTTTGACCAGATGAATGGCTTGGGATCGTCGTTGTTGACCTTGATGTAGTGCCTGATTGCCTGCTCCAACTGGCGAGTTGAGCGGTGGGTGCTACGGCGAATGTACTTCAGCGTCAGAGTGGCGAACCAGCGCTCTACTTGGTTCAACCAGGACGCAGAAGTCGGCGTGAAGTGAACTTGAAAGCGAGGGTGCCGAGCAAGCCAGTTCTTGATGGCGGGCGTCTTGTGTGTGCCGTAGTTGTCCAGCACCAGATGGATGTCCAGAGCTTGCGGCACATTGCTCTCAATGGTGCGCAGAAACTGCAGGAACTCGCTGCTGCGGTGGCGTCGATGAAGATCCCCGATGACGGCTCCGGTGGCGATGTCCAATGCTGCGAAAAGCGTCGTCGTGCCGTGGCGCTCATAGTCATGTGTGCGCCGCTCGGGGATACCCGGGGCCAATGGCAGCAAAGGCTGTGTGCGATCCAGCGCCTGGATCTGGCTCTTCTCATCCACGCACAACACCATGGCCCTGTGCGGCGGATCCATGTACAGCCCCACGATGTCGCGTACCTTCTCAACGAACAGCGGATCGCTGGAGAGCTTGAAGGTCTCCTGTCGATGGGGCTGCAGTCCGAATGCGCGCCAGATACGCGACACCGCCGTCTGCGACAGGCCGGCCTCGCGTGCCATGGTGCGGGTGCTCCAGTGCGTGGCTGCTTCGGGCACGCTCTCCAGCGTCTTGGCGATCACAGCATCCACACGAGCGTCATCGATGGTGCGTGGTGCTCCAGTGCGAGGGGCATCGAGTAGTCCGTCGAGTCGATCCCGCACGAATCGGGCCCGCCACTTCGAAACGGTTTGCGGTGTCACGCGCTGGCGGCTGGCAACCACCTTGTTGTCAATGTCCTGGGCACAGGCCAGGACGATGCGAGCGCGCAGCGCCAACGCCTGCGCGGTCTTGCGCCGCAGCGTCAGCGCTGTGAGCTGCTCAAACTCGACTTGCGTCAATGCCAGTTGCGCCTTGGGTCGTCCACGCATCGCAGCCTCCTCGTGTGCACACGGTACACGATTGACTCGACACGCTATCACTAGTTCAACGAACTTCTAACTCACGACACTAGATGACGAAGCGTGTGTGTCCTTCGGCACACACGTCCACCCCAGCTCCTGCGCTTCTCGGCGCAGCCAGCAGGGGTGGGGAGCGGGGTCAAGCACGGCTGCTGCTGCGCAACTGCGCTTGGGGTCGGTTACGCGCTGCGCGCTGCCGACGATGTGGGCGCGATCGCTCTGCCCAGGCCAAGCGCAGCGAGGCAGTTTGGGCCGAGCGAAGCAATGGCCCGTATGGAGCCCGCTCCCACCCCCTTCTGACCGTGCCGAGAAGCGCAGGGCCTGGGGTGAGCGCGTGCCGAAGGACACGCGCATCGTCATCTAGCTCGCCGAAGCTGTTTGACCGGAGCTGCCTCGCAGAGGCAGCGCAGGGAGTTCTTCGGCGCCACCCCAGGACCGAGCATCGCAGGCTGCCCCCTCGCCCCCCGGCGAGGGGGACACGGGCAGCGGGGTCGCCTTTTCTTGGCCTACGTTCTTTTGGCGAAGCAAAAGAAGGTAAGTGCGCCGCCGGGCGCACACCCCGGCCTCCGCCCTCGGCAAAAGCAAGCATCAACCATCGAGACCGAGACGTTGTCGTCGTCAGACTTTCAACGCAGAAACCTTCACTGCGCAATAGGGCGCATGGCCTCGGTCGGCAAACCCAGCCAGTTGGACGACGTGAAGGACCTCATCGAGATTGCGTTCATCGATCAGGTCGGTCGATTTCCTGAACTTCGAGATGGGGTCGAAGGACAGTATGGAGAAGAAACCATCGATGTCCGCTACGTCGATGCCCATGCTTTGAAATTCCTCGAGCGACAGCGCGGGATTACCCAGCGGGTGTCCGAAGCGTTCGTTCTGCCACGTCGCCACGGGTTCCGGGATCTGTATGGCGATCAGGTTGCACGCGCAATTCGCTTGGATGGCCTGGGCGACCGCGTCCAGCGTTTCTTGGTCCTTGATGTCCAGGAGCTGGTACAGGTTCTCCTGCAGTCCAAACTGCCTGGTGACGGCGGCATGCATCGCATCGTGCTGGCTCCAATCCGACAGGCCCACGCGAGGAGCGCCGTCGCAGGGCCAGACGCGGATGTCGAAGCCGATGCAGGTGTAGGAGGTCGACAACGGGTGCTCAGTCATTGCTCCACAACGCCGACTTCGCTATCCCCGCCACATACTGGATCACCTCCACCTCATCCTCCGGAATGCTGATGCGCGGATGCGCCTCGTTCACCGAATCGAGGTGCACCATGCCATCGCGCACATAGGCCAGCTGCTTGACCATGACCTTGCCGCTGCGCTCGCGCACCAGCACCTCGTCGCCCGGCATGAAGCCGTGGCTGGGTTCGATGACGACGAACTCGCCGTGGCGGATGCGCGGCTTCATGCTCTCGCCCTTGCAGCGCAGGGCATACGCGTTGGGGTCGCGCGTGGGCCAGTTGATGCGGCCGTCGCCGTGGCCCACGGGGTACTGCAGCTCGCAGAAGTAGCCGTCGTCGCCCAGCTGCGCGGTGCCCACCACGGGCACGCCCTCGGGCGCGAGGATGCGCGCGGCCTCGCTGCCGGCGCGCAGCAGCGAGGGGAACATGCTGCCCAGGGGCAGGTTGGCGCGCTTTTCGAGGTTGAGGGCGGCGCGCTCGCCGAAGGCTTCTTCCTCGTCCAGGTACTGCGTCATGCGCCCCTTGCTCACGCCGAACTGGTCCATGAAGCGCTGGCGGTCGGTGCCGAAGTGCTTCTCGAAGTAGGCGGTGAATTCCGCGCGGCGGGTGCTGTCGTTGCTCATGGGTGCGCAGTTTAGCTGTAGCTAAATTTTTGGCAAGGTGTTTTAGCTTGTGCTTGACTATTTGTTTAGATAAAACTAAACTTGCTGCCATGAGATTCACGGATTGGCTGGATGCCGAACCTGGCCGCAACAAGGCGGTGGCAGAGCACTTTGGGCTGACGCCCAGCGCCATCACGCACTGGCGCAGGGCCGTGCCCCGAAGCCGCATGCGCGAGCTGCATGCATTGACGCAGGGGGCAGTGGACTTTGCGGGCATGTTGCCCAGCAAGTCCCGGGGCGGCAGTGGGCCGGGCCCGAAAGCCCCGGACGCCGAGGGCTGCTGATTTTTCGCTTTCTCCTTCCGCAGCGCCGATGCAGCCGGTGCTGTGGACCTTGCCCGGCGCTGCCTTGTTTTGCCTTGTGCGGCGCCGGGTGTTTTTTCTTTCTTTTGTGATGGGCCCACCCGTGCGCTCCTGCGGGAGCGTGGGCGCCCGCACGCCTTGTGAGGAGCCGTACGAGCCATGCGATCGACCACACCATCCCCCGTGCATGCGGGGCCCAATGCCTTTGAATCGGTGCGCCCGCGCGGTGCCGTTGTTGCCGCCGCCGATGCGGCTGCGCCGCGCCTTCAGGCCCGCAGCGGT
This sequence comes from Acidovorax sp. GW821-FHT10A04, assembly GCF_059415825.1. Taxonomy (NCBI): domain Bacteria; kingdom Pseudomonadati; phylum Pseudomonadota; class Betaproteobacteria; order Burkholderiales; family Comamonadaceae; genus Acidovorax; species Acidovorax sp. GW821-FHT10A04. The sequence goes on along the minus strand of NZ_JBWKNZ010000022.1, from coordinate 102,895 downwards.
GCCTGTGCGCTCGGTGCTGCGCCAGTGCCTGCCGATACGGCGGTACTGTTGTTCAACTGCCGGGGCCTGCGCACCGTGGGCCTGGCTCCACGTGCCAGGGGCGCGATCTGCATCGAGAGCCGCGCCCAGGCGCAGGCCAGCCTGGACAAGAGCCGCCGCATTGCGCGCGACTGGAGGCAGTGATGGCGGTCGGCAACACCATACAGCGCCTGACGCCCGACGTGCTGCGCGCCGCCGCGCAATCGGCGGCCGCGCAGCACATCCCGCTGGCCGAGGCGAACCCCCACGAGCCGGGCACCGCGCTGTGGGCGCAGTTCAACGAGGCCTATGCCGCGGCCCCGGGGCAGGAGGGCGCGTGAGCCATAGCAGCACCAGCACCAGCAGCAATGTGAAGGGCGGCGCAGGCCTGCCTGCACCGCTGACCTTGCCCGCCTGCGACCTGAGCGACTTCCAGTACATGGAGCTCGATGTGCGGCGGCTGCGCGATTCGAAGTTCGCGGCTGCGGCCGAGGGCGAGGCGTTTCGCGCGGGCATTTTGCTGTGGTGCGCGGCCTGGCACCAGGTGCCCGCGGCCTCGCTGCCCGACGATGACGTGGAGCTGGCCAACCTGGCCGGCTATGGCCGCGTGCTCAAGGAATGGAAGAAGGTGCGCGCCGCGGCGCTGCACGGTTTTGTGAAATGTGCCGACGGGCGCCTGTACCACCCGGTGGTGGCCGAGAAGGCGATTGCGGCCTTTGCCGCCAAGGAGAAGTACGCCTACGAGAAGTACTGCGACCGCCTGCGCAAGGAAAACGCCAAGCGCGCCAAGGAGGGCAAGCCCGCGTTGGGCGTGCCCCCGCAGGCGCTGTGGAAGACCGGGGCCTACCCGCATGGCATGGCGCCGCAGGGCGAGGGCTGCGGGCCCGAACAGGGCGACTGCTTTCCGCCGGAAATCCTGCACCCGTCCGCCGGCAATCCACCGGAAACCGGCCTTAAAGGGAACCGAAAGGAACGGAGCCGAGAGCGAGACGGAGAAGGAGATGGAACAGACCTCTTTGGTGGGGATAGCAGCCCCGTTGCTGGCGCAACGGGCGGCGCTGCACCGGCCAGCGGGCAGGGCAGCACGCAGGGGCCTGCGCCCGCCAGCCGGGGCGGCGGTGCGGGTGCCGGCCTGCCACCCGAGGGGCCTGCCGATGGCCTGACGCGCGATGCGCTGTGGTCCGCGGGCAAATCGCTGCTGCAGCAGGCGGGCATGCCGCGTGCGCAGTGCGGCAGCTTTGTCGGCCGGCTGTGCAAGGACTATGGCAGCGACATCGTGGCCGAGGCCGTGCGCGTCGCCTGCGTGGCCCGCCCGGCCGACCCGGCGCAGTACCTCAAGGCCGTGTGCATGCGCGCCGCAGGGCAGCGCAGCGGCAGTGGCGCTGCAGGCATGCACATGCCGGGCGTGCTGCACGCGCCGGCCAACCGGCAGGAGGCGCTGGAGCAGCGCAACCGCAGCGTGGCCGATGCCTGGGCGGCCGAGGCGCCCGGGCTGTCCGAGGTATTGGATCACCCACCCACCCATGGAAAGGAGCCACCGCATGCAGCCCTCTGAACGCACCTTGTTTGCGCAGCTGATCACCGACGTGCTCGCCTACTACCGGCAGGACGCCAGCCGCTTTGTGCTGGACCTGTGGTGGGGCGCGTGCCAGCCGTTCGAGCTGTCGCAGATCCGCCAGGCCATGCAACGCCATGCCACCGACCCCGAGCACGGCCGTTTTGCGCCGCGCGTGGCCGATGTGGTGCGCATCCTTGCTGGCACGGCGGCCGACCGGGCGGCCCTGGCCTGGGGCAAGACGCTGGAGGCCATGGGCAGCGTGGGCGCCTACACCGACGTGGTCTTTGACGACCCCGCCATCCACGCCGCCGTGCAGGACCTGGGCGGCTGGCCCAAGGTGTGCCGCACCGACCTCAAGGAGCTGGGCTACCTGCAGCACCGCTTTTGCGAAAGCCACCGGGCCTACACCGGGCGCGGCAGCTTCGACTACCCGCGCTGCCTGGGCGGCGACCGCAGCCCGGACAGCGAGTACGCCAAGGTCGGCCTGCCGCCGCCGCGCATCGCATTCATTGGCAATGCAGAGCGCGCGCGCCTGGTGTACGAAGGCGGCAACGCGGCGGGCAAGACGGCGGTGCGCTTTCACTCGCTGCAGGCCCTCACGGCCGCGCCGCTTGCCGGTGGTGGAGACGGTGATGGCATGCCATCGGGCGCACCCCCAGCCACGGCGCAGCCGGCTTCGGCCGAGCCGCGCCATGCGCTGCCCATTGCTGTGCGGGCAGCGCAACCAGCTTCGCCCGCCATGGACCGTGCCGCCCTGCGCGCACTGGCATCGGCGGGCCCCCTGGCGGCCGCAGCACCACTCCAACGGCCCGGCGCATTGCGTGCCGCGACCGGGGTGCGGCGGCCGGCCTACCGCCCGGGCCCCGCAGCCCATCCCCCGAACACCACCGCAGAAAGGACGTACCACCCATGAAAGCCATGCTCATCAAATCCGCCGAAGGACTGCGCGGCACGACGCCGGCCGACCACGATGCCTGGACCCGCTTCGCGCGCAAGCTCGAAGTCATGAAGCCTGGCACCTGCCTGCGCATGGAATGGAGCCGCCCGCGCAATGGCCCGCAGCACCGCCGCCTGTTCGCGCTACTGCAGGTGGTGGCAGAGAACAGCGAGATCTACGACACGCGCGAGAAGGCGCTGGTGGCCGTCAAGCTTGCGGCTGGCTACTGCGACGATGCGATCGACCCGCGCACCGGGAAGACCGTGCCCATCGTTCAGTCGATCCGCTACGAGGCCATGGACCAGCAGACCTTCGAGCGCTTTTACACAGCGGCGGTGGATGCGGTGCGGCAGCGCATCTTGCCCGCCATGGACCGCGCCACCCTGGTGCGCCTGATCGCCATGGTGGAGGAGGGCTGGTCATGAGCGCCGCACTGCTCATTGCCGAGCGCCCAGGCGCACGGCCCGTGGTCTGCGCGCTGCTGCGCAGTGGTGGGGCAGGGCAGCCATGCCCTGCGTGCCAGGCCGCGCAGACGCGCGCGCACAGCCCGCTGTTTCGCGCCCACTGCCATGGCTGCAAGGTGCGCGCGCTGGCGCAGGGGCCGCAGTTCTGGCGCTCGCTGAAGGAGGGCGCCCACACCGATGCCTACCAGGGCGAGCTGGCCGCCGTGTTCGGCGCGGCCGGCGCCGGCGCCGGCCATGCCGTGGTGCTGGCGGAGTACCGGCGCCTCAAGGCACTGCAGGACAACGCCGTGCGCTGCGGCGTGGTGCCACGCACGCTGAAAGCCGCAAGCGCCGATGCCCTGCACGGCCACACCGACGACACCACCACCAACCAACACCAGGGATGACCATGCTGATGACCACCGACCCCACCCACAGCCCCTACCGTACCGTGGAAGAGGCCTATACCCGCGCGGGCACCTCGTCCTCGAACCTGAAGGTGGACCCCGATCGCCGTGGCGATGCCGATGTGCTGATTGCCGCCGGCTGGTCGCCCGGCATGCTGGGCGGCGCGCTGATGCGCCTGCGCGGCGAATGGGATAGCACCGCGCACCAGCGCCGCAGCCACCCGGAGGCCGATGCCGTGCAACTGCTCTCGCGCCTGCGCTCGCTGGCGCAGGTGCTCGAGGCCGTGGAGCACTGGGCCGCCGCCAAGCGCCTGGCCGACCCGCGCTGCCTGGCACGCACCAGCGTGTGCTATTGGCTCGACCCCACCTGCCGCGCCTGCATGGGCCGCGGCAGTGCGCTGGTGCCCGGCACGCCCATGCTGGGGCGCGTGTGCAAGGCCTGCGGCGGCAGCCGCAAGGCCCGCGAGCCCATGGGCCAGGACGGCCGCCGCATGCTCAACATGCTGGACGATTGCGTGAGCCGCCGCAACCAGTCGATGAAAAAACGCTTGCATGCCAACACCGGCCGGGGTTAAAATTGCAGCCGACGATTGCAAAAAATGAGAAATGGCGAATTTCTCGCGCACCGTCCCTTCGTTGATTGCCCGCAGCCACAGCCTGGCCTTCGCCTGTAGCGACTGCGGTAGACACAAGGGGTGATGCTCGTCCTGAGTTTTTGTAGATCCCGCATGGCCTGCCCTGCGGGATTTTTTTATGGGCGATGCCGCCGCCTGGCCCACCGCACTGCCACCCACCGCACTGCCACCCACCGACCCAAGCCGCAGCAGCGGCTTTTTTTGCGCCCGCCCTCGCCGTCCGAGCGCCTGCACCCGCAAGGAGCACCCCGCCATGCAAACCACCCCCAACGACACCATCGAGGCCCTGGGCGCCACCGGCAGCAAAGCCATTGCCACCGGCGCCGGGCTCACCAGCTTTGGCTGGATCACGTCCAACGAGTTCCTGGGCCTGGTCGGCGCTGCCGTGGCCATTGCCGGCCTGGCCGTCACCTGGTACTACAAGCGCGAGGCCAACCGCCGCCAGGCACGCGAGCATGCGTTGCGCATGGCGCGCCTGCGCCAGGGGCTGGGCGAAGAGAGCGACCTGGGCGAGCAGGGGGCCGAAGAATGAGCGGCAGCACATCTGCCGGTGCCGACCGCCTGCGCTACTTCCCCCATCTGGTCGGCTCGCTCGCGCTGGCCAGTGCCGGCGTGCTCACCTTCCTGGGCCAGTGGGAGCCCGATGCGCGCGACCCCGGGCTGGTGTATGCCGATGCGCTGGCGGGTGGTCTGCCCACGGTGTGCAAGGGCATCACGCGGCATGTGACCCGCACGCCGGTGGTCGTGGGCCAGCGCTGGACGGCCGCGCGCTGCGCGCAGGAGGAGGGTGCCGCCATCGAGGCGCTGCAGCTGCGCCTGGCCCGGTGCTTCACGCGGCTGCCGCCGCAAAGCGTGTTCGACATGGCCACCAGCCATGCTTGGAACAACGGCGTGGGCAACACCTGCGCGAGCCAGGCCATGGTGGCCTGGAATGCGGGCGAGTGGGCGCTGGGCTGCCGGCGGCTGGGCCTCTCGGACAGTGGCAAGCCGGTGTGGAGCTACGTGCGCACCGGGCGCACGCAGCCCGATGGCAAGCCCGAAATGCGCTTTGTGCAGGGCCTGGCGAATCGGCGCGCGGCCGAGACGACCGCATGCCTGCAGGGCCTGCTGCAGGGGCACCACAGGCCATGACCACTTTGCTCATCACCCACACGGCAGCGGCGGTGCTTGGCGCAGCCGTGGCTGCCACTGCTGCCTGGCAACTGCAGGGCTGGCGCCTGGGCGAACAGATCGCCGCCCTGCAGGCCACCCATGCCACCGAGCGCGCACGCGCCAGCCAGGCCGCCTGGGCGGCGGAGCGCGCCACTGCACTCAAGTACCAAGGAGCCCTGAATGAAGCACGCACCCGTGAAGCGGCTTTGCAGCGCGATGCTGCCCGTGCTCGCACTGAGTCTGACGGCCTGCGCGAGCAAGCCGCCGCCGCTGCCCGCCGCATTGCTGCCGGTACCGCCCCCGCCACCGTCGCTGAGTACGCCACTGCCGCCGGTGAGCTACTCGCAGACTGCAGCCGAGCGCATCAAGAGCTGGCGCGACAGGCTGACGGCCACGCAGCTGATGCGCGGGCCTTCCGCGATGCCTGGCCTGTGACGCAGCAGGCGGCTGCCAGCCGCCCCTAGTTGTCAGTTGCAGGCGATCGTGCCCGGTGCCCCGGCAATCCCCGCATAGCGGATCTGGAACGGCTGCGCCAGATTGATGCTGGAGGGGAAGGCCGAGAACACGGCCTGCTTCTGCGCGGGCGAGGCGATGGTGCCAACGCCGGACCAGCCGCCCGAAGGGGTGAAGAGCGCCGTGTCGGCATCGAAGGTGTAGGGCGACACGTCGATGGAGGTGGTGCCCTGCACGAAGAACAGGCTGCCGTGCAGGAAGCTGGGGTTGCCCGATGCGGCCGTGAGCAGCATGGTGACCTTCTGCGTCTCGGGGTTCACGCCGAAGTCGGCCAGCAGCATGCCGTTGGCGTTGTTGGCCAGCGCGCCCGCGCAGGTGCGCGATGCAGCGGCCACATTGACCACCTTCACCGTGTAGGTGCTGGTGATGGTCTTGCCCTGCAGCAGCACGCTGGCGGTGAACACGGCGTTCACGTCGGCGGTCTGGCTGGCGGCGAGGAACACGCCCTGCGGGGTGATGGTGCCGGCCGATGCGGGCACCACGCTCCACACGGCCACGGTGGGGGCGAAGGTGCCGTCGGCATTGCGCACGGCGGCGGACAGCGTGATGGTGCCGCCCTCGTTCACCGTGGTCGGGCCCGAGATCTGCAACTGCGCTGCCGTGCTGGCGGCCACCGCCTGGGGCACGAAGTGCAGGGTCTGCGGGTCCCACTTGAAGGTGACGTCCCACTCGCCCGCTCCGGGCACCTTCAGGCGCTTGACGGTGAAGCTGTCGACCGCCTCGTTCTGGTAGCCCGCGTTGGTGAGGTCGATGTCGATCGCCGCCGAGGCGGACATCGACAAGGTGGCGGCCGCAATCGCGGCGCAGATGGTTTTGGGTGATGCCCTCATGAACGAAATCCCTTGTTATCAGTGGTTTTGGGTGGCGGGATCGTAGCCGCCCGGCACCACGCCCTGGTGGCACCTGTCGTATTGGCGCCAAGCCCCGTGCCGCCCTGCAAGGCCCTGCGCCGCAGGGCTTTTTTTCTGATGCCCTGCGGCCTGCCGCAGCACCACGACCCAACACCCGCGCGGTTTGCGAGGCGATGCCGCCATGGCCCCGCATGCGCCCAGCGCCGGCCGCAACCCCTGCCAACTCCCTTGAGGCCTGCCATGCAAGCACACACGCAGTTACACCTTTCTTCCGGCGCACACGGCACGCCCAGTGTCCTGACCATGCCCTCGCGCACCATCACCAGCATCCGCGCGGGCGGCCTCAAGTCGCGCGTGGAAAAGCTGTTGCACAGCCGGGCCGGGCAGCCGCTCACGCTGGGCCAGATCGGCGCCGCGCTGGACCTGCCCAAGACATCGCACCCCGAGATCAGCAGCTGCCTGGCCAAGCTGCGCGAGGCGGGCCGCGTGCAGACCAGCACCGGCCCGGCATCCAGTGCGCGCGGGCGGCGCCTGGTGCAGTGCTACAGCATCCTGCAGCGGCGCGTGGGCGGCGATGTGTGCGTGTCGGAGATGGATGCGCGCCGCTCGCTGGCGATGGCTGCGTGATGGCTGCCAAGGAGGAGGCCGACCATGGACAGTGAGCACAGCGAAGAAGACCTGCACCTCATCGAGCTGCAGACGCCCGGCGGCCTTGCGCCACCCCTGCAGGCCGGCGTGTCCGCGTCGGGCCTGGTCTACCTGCGCGGCGACCTGCACCCGCTGGGCAGTGCCACGGCGCTGATCAAGGCCGCGCGCGAGCACGTGCCGTACGCCGCACTGGGCGCGGTGAACGTGCTCTTCCCGGCCGATTGGCTGCGCGGTGAATGCCTGCACGATGCGGACCGCCTGCGCGTGATTGCCGCGATGGAGCGCCTGGTGCGCGGGGCGGCTGCGGTATGAGCGGCCGCCCCGCCGCGCCGCGCCTGCTGGCAGTGCCCTCGGCTGCAGCAACTGCCGAAGCCCCCGTGCCGGGCAAGGCCCCGGCACTGGATGGCGGCAGCGCCCGCATGCCAGAGGACGGCGTGACGCCCGCCATGGTGCTGCGCGAGCTGGCCAGCATCGCCTTCTTCGACATCCGCAAGATCTTCAACGGCGACGGCAGCCTGAAGCGCGTGCAGGAGCTCGACGGCGCCACCGCCGCGGCCATCGCCTCCATCGAGGTGGTGGAGATCGGGCCCGGCGGCCAGCTCGAGCTGGCCAAGAAGTTCAAGTCACCCGAAAAGCTCAAGGCCCTGGACCTCTTGGGCACGCACCTGGGCATGTTCGCCAAGAAAGCCGACGATGCCCCCGACCCGCTGCGCAAGGCCCTGGCCCACATGCCTGCTGAGCGGGCCGAAGGCATGCTGGCTGCGTTGGAGCAGGTGAAATCGACCAAGGAGAAGCCGCACGGTGCCGCCTGAACTTCCCGCCCTGCCCGATGTTCTGGCCGGTGCCACCCTCGAAGAGATAGAAGCCATCGAAGGCCTGTTGCGCGACAAGCTTGCGGGCTGGCGCATGCGCCGCTTCTTCCGGGACGAGGGCCCCCTGCGCCGCGCGCTGTATGCGCGGCACCTGGCCTTCTTCAAGGCCGGCGCCACGCACCGCGAGCGCTGCTTCATGGCCGGCAACCGCGTGGGCAAGACCATCGGCGGTGCGTACGAGACGGCCCTGCACCTCACGGGCCGCTACCCCGCCTGGTGGGAGGGCCGGCGCTTTGCAGGCCCCATCCAGGCCTGGGCCGCAGGCAAGTCGCTCGAGACCACGCGCGACATCGTTCAGCTCGAGCTCTACGGCCCTCCGGGCCAGCCCGGCACCGGCATGGTGCCGGCCGACGACATCGCCAAGGCCCGCCCCCGCGCCGGCGCCAACGGCGCGCTCGACTACCTGTGCGTGCGCCACCAGAGCGGGGGTGAATCGGTCATCGGCTTCAAATCGTATGACCAGGGCCGCAAGGCGTTCGAGGGCACCGCGCGCCACTGGGTGTGGCTGGACGAGGAGCCGCCCGTGGCGGTGTACAACGAGTGCCTGACGCGGACTGCGACGACGCAGGGGTTGATTGCGATCACCTTCACGCCGCTGGAGGGGGCTACGGAGGTGGTGCTGGATTTTTTGACGAAGGGGGTGGTGGTGGGGGGGCGCGCGGCGCAGCAGGTGTGGCGTGATGGCTGCTCTGGGGCGTGCTGAGACAGTACGATCACGCCCATGCGTGAATTCCAATTGCTCACCATCGCCGAATGCCATGCCCACATTGCGCCATTGGTAGACGCGGCGTTGGGGCCACAAGGTTTTGTCAATGTGCGTCCGATGCTGTGGGTGAACAGCAGTGCCGCGCCCATTCGCCGCATCTTTGAGTATTGGCAGCTGGGCAGTGGGTTGTCGCCGCGTTGGGGCTACTCTTTCGACGCCGTGCCCCACCTGGCGGGTGGAAAGCCCAAATGGCACCGCACGGAAAAATTGGCCTTGCTCGATGCCTTTGTAGATGGCCAGGGTGCAGAGCACAACCTGTCCTACATCTGGGGCGTGGATGGGCTGCTGACGGGCATGCCCGAGAAGGTGCATGCGGCAATCGCCCAGGCACAGGCGTTCTGGCAGGCGGCCCCCACACCTGCCCACGTCTTTGCGCAGGTGATCGAGATGGCCGAAGGGTCGAAGCAGCGCCATATGCAGCTGCCACTGCACATGGCCGCGGCCATGTGCCATGCCTTCGCGGGGCGCGAAGAGCAGGGGCGCAAGGAGCTGGCGCTCTTCATCAGCCGGGGCAAGGCCAAGGAGGAAGCGGTGCCCAAGCTATCGGATATTTTCGAGGGGTGGCTCAGGGATGGTTACAGGCCGGGCGCCTGAAGCGCAGAGCCACAGCGCTCGATTGCATGGTCATGCCCGACCAGCCCATCCCTCCTGGCGCAAGCGCCCATGATCCGGGTGGCCATCAAGTTGCTGGCGAGAAAAGCCGGCTCCAGGTCCTTCGACTGACTGCCGACGGCACCCCCGGCCATCCGCTGTACCTGCCAAACCATCTGCGGCCGATGGATTACACCCATGCACAGTAGGTCGGTGCAGCGGTGCACTGCTCGCCCTGCTGCAGAGCGGCTCACCCACCGGCGGGCTCCAGCCTGCCCAACCAGGATCCTCCATGAGCAAAGCAGTCATCCAGGCCGGCTGGAACGATGTACCCCACCTCGACGAAACCGCCAAGCGCGAGCTGGCCGAGAGCTACCCCGTGCACGAGCGCGAGGCGCGCATGAACGGCGTGCCCGTGCTGGGCAGCGGCAAGGTGTTCCCCGTGGCCGAAGAGTCCATCGTCGTTGCGCCCTTCGCCCTGCCCGCGCACTGGCCGCGCATCGTGGGCCTGGACTTCGGCTGGGACCACCCGGCCGCGGCCGCCTGGCTGGCGTGGGACCGCGACACCGACACGGTCTACGTGTACGACACCTTCCGCGTGCGCGAGACCAGCGTGGCCATGCAGGCCCCGCTGATCGCCGCGCGCGGCCGCTGGATGCCCGTGGCCTGGCCGCACGACGGCCTGCAGCACGACAAGGGCAGCGGTGAGCAACTGGCCGGCCAGTACCGCACCCTGGGCGTGAACCTGCTGCCCGAGCGCGCCACGTTCGAGGACGGCAGCAACGGGCTGGAGGCTGGCATCAGCGAGTTGCTCACGCGCATGCAGACGGGGCGCTTCAAGGTTTTTGCGACCTGCGGCGACTGGCTGGAGGAGTGGCGGCTGTACCACCGCAAGGACGGGCTGATCGTGAAGCTGCGCGACGACCTGCAGAGCGCTACGCGGTATGGGGTGATGATGCTGCGGTTTGCGGTGGTGGAGCCGCGGGGCTCTACCTTGGGGGGCAGGTCGGCAGGGTATGGAGGGAGGAGAGGGGGGTATTGAGCGTGCACCGATATGCGGCAGACTGTTGCGTACCCGCCGCCAGAGATACTCACCCAGCCTGCATGCGTATTTTTTTCGATGTGGAGAGACAGCTTGTGCTGCTGCGGCAACTAGACCCTAGACTTGAGCGACTGGCACATCCTTCCATCGCGTCGTGTATTGCGGTGATAGCCGTGCATCCCGAATTGCAGCCCATTCCGCGTCGTTCGTGTACCTTGCTTCTTCACCGCCGGGCACTAAGTCGAGCATGGCCACGCCAGCGTCGGTAAAGTCATTCCTGTACGCGTAGATGTGGCGCATGCTGTGTATGGCTGCACGCTCCATTTCCTCGGCATTGGCGGTGGGATAGTCAAGGCTAGTGGTCACGCTGCGGCTGAACACCGGGCCCGGGCCAAATGGGCTAGTGCATGCAAATACGTGCATGTGGCAAGCAAGACTGTCTTGCTTGCGCAGTCGTTCGGCAGCAAGCCGAGTGAAATGGCGCACAACCTTGATGAGTGGCTCCAGATGGCTTATGGGTTTCTGGAAGGTGTGGGTGCAGGTGACTTCCCTGCGCCGCGCAGGCGCGGTCTTGGGGGTAAAACGGGAAATACCCTGTAGTTCACACACCGTGCGTTCGAGCGTCACGCCAAAGCGTCGACGTACGGCGGAGGGGGCCATGCGGGCGAGGTCGAGCACGGTATAGACGTTTGCTTGGCGCAGTTGCTCGGTGAGCTTTTGGTTAATACCCCAAACGGCTCGCACCGAGGTAATGGCCAGCGCTTGGTCTAAGTCTGAGGCGGGCAGGTCGGAAAGGTCGCACACTTTTGCAAGGTTGACAGGGTACTTGTCGGGCCTGCGCTCCGCGGCCTGGGCAATGTAGTTGGCCAGCTTGGCCAAGGTCCTGGTCTGGCCTATGCCGACGCTGCAAGGTATGCCGGTGTATTGCTTAATACGAGCGCTCAAACTGCAGGCCCGCTCGTTGGTGTCAGGCACGCCATGCAGGCCGATAAAGCACTCATCTATGGAATAGATTTCCTGCTCGCGGGCAAGGCTTGCAGCCAGAGGCATGAAGCGGCTGCTCATATCCCCATAGAGGCCGTTGTTGGCACTGAGCACCACCAGGCCATTGTCGTACTCCATATGCTTGAGGCGAGACCATGGCGTGCCCATGCGAATACCCAGAGCCCTTGCTTCGTTGCTGCGGGCAATCGTGCTGCCGCTGTTGTAGCCGAGGATAACAACTGGACGGCCTTTGAGTGATGGCTTAAGAGCCGCTCGCAATTTACATAGAAGTCGTGACCGCTTACCAATGCGTACATAGCTGTCTCCTGAGAGTCGCGTGGCAACGTCGCGCCATGCTCGCGGTCGAGAGCGAATTTTGAGAGTGGCTGTATTTTAATACAGTGTTTTTTCGCCTGCCATAGTTTGTGCCACGATCGCCTTCCTTGTGCTTTGTTCGCTTATCATTGGCGTTCATGAAAAACGAACATGTTAAAAAAATGAACAACATGTTAGTGATCGAGCAAGCCTTGCACGCCGCAGAGCCAGTTCTGCAAGGCGAGGTTCTGACTATGCGGGGTGCAATGGATAACGGCATCGACGCAACCGTCCAACTCAGCCGACTGGGGCAAGACCTCGGCCCGTTTGCGGTACAAGTACGTCGTGTCGAGCGCAACAGCCTGGTCTGGTATCGCATGGAGAAAGAGGCTCGCGAGACCAACGGGCAACCATGGCTTTTGATCGCGCCCTACATGTCGGCCCATCTGGCCCAGGAATGCCAGCGCACCGGAATCAACTTCCTGGACACTGCAGGCAATGCCCACCTCGATGTCCCGGGGACGCATCTGTTCATCACCGGCAAGCCACGCCCCAAGGCGCCCCGCATTCCGGCGGACCAATCCGCCCTGCGCAAGGCCAGCACCTTGCGGGTCATCTTTGCGCTGCTGACGGTCGAGGGCTTGGCGCAGCAGCCGGTGCGGGCCATTGCCGAGGCGGCCGGTGCCGCGCTGGGATCTACATCGAATGCCATCGAGGACCTGGCGGCGCTGGGCTTCATCACGGGTGGAGCGCGCCAGCGGCGGGTGGCGAACATACAGACGCTGCAGATGGAGTGGGCGCGGCAGTATCCGATTTCGCTGCGGGGCAAGCTCAAGCCGCAGCGGTACGCCTGCGTGGATGGTGCCGATTGGCGGGGGAGCAGTCTTCTGACTGATGAACCCGAAGTGGCGCTGGGCGGTGAGGTGGCTGCCGCTGCGATCACGCAATACATCAACCCAGCCAGCGCGTGCATCTACAGTTGGCTGGACAGGGGCCAACTGCTGCGCAAGCATCGCCTGCGCCCAGACCCTGAGGGGCCCATCGAAGTGTTGGATGCCTTCTGGCCGCTCGCAGACCAGGCGAAGGCGAATGCAAAGGTCTTTGTGCCGGCTGTGGCGCCCTTGCTGTTGGTCTACTCCGACCTGATGGCCAGCAACGAAGGCCGCAGCGTGGAGGTTGCGGGCATGCTGCTGGAGCGGCTCAAGAATGCTTAGGGTACTGGCCGAACGTCCCATCGATCCAGGCCTGCATGCGATTCTTGCGCATGCCAAAGCGGCCACGCAGGCGCTGGGCATCGATGTGTTCGTGGGCGGAGCCATGGCCCGGGACATCATGCTCACGCATGTGCATGGTCAGGCAGTGCGAAGGGCCACGCGCGATGTGGACATCGGCCTGTACATCGACAGCTGGGAGCGCTTCACCATGCTGAAGAATCGGCTCACCGCGACGGAGGCATTCTTTGAGGTGCATGGCATGTCCCACCGGATGCACTACTTGCGGCCCGGTGGAATTCCGCTGGATCTCATTCCTTTCGGGGGCGTTGCAGGAGAGGACCAGACCATCACCTGGCCGCCTGGCCACGACGTGGTGCTCAATGTGGCCGGGTTCAGGGAGGGGTTGGAGAGCGCGGATCTGGTGGATCTGGGTGCGGGGCTGTCGATTCATGTCTGCACGCTGCCCGCGTTGTCGGTGCTCAAGCTGCTCGCCTGGCGTGACCGCGGTAGCGAAAACAACAAGGATGCCACCGACTTTCTTGCATTGGCGCAGGCGTATGCCAATGCCGGCAATATGGACCGGCTCTACGAAGAAGAGGCGGCGCTGCTGGAGATGGCCGGCCACGATCCCGACCTGGCCGGCGCGGCGTTGCTCGGCAAGGATGCTGCAATGCTCTGCAGTCCGGGAACCGCACAGCAGGTGCGTGCCATTCTTGCTGACCCTGAGCAAATGCTGGACGCGCTTTTGCGCGTGCGCAGCCAACTGGCAATGGACGGTGATGCGCGGCGGCTGCGCGCATTCATCGCGGGTTACCGCAGCGGATTTCTAGGGCCAGTTGGCGGCTGAGCACGGTGGTGACGGCTGAAGCTTTGCATCACACCGCAGTCAACGCCCGGCCACGCGACTGCACTGCCGACCTGGCACGCTGCTGACCCGGTGCCGGCGCTGGCACCGCAGCCCGCGCCGGCAGCCCCCCCGCCTCCAGCCGAAACACCTGCACCGAATCCGCCACCGCACCCGCAGTGCGCGTCAGCCCCTGCGCTGCAGCCGCCACCTGCTCGACCAGGGCAGCGTTCTCCTGGGTGATGGTGTCGAGCTGGCCCACGGCGGTATTGACCTCGGAGATGCCGGCCAGCTGCTCCTGGCTGGCGTGGCTGATCTCGCCGACCACGGCGCCCACGCGGCGCACGCCCTCGACCACCTCGACCATGGTGGCCTGGGCCGCCTGGGTGCGCTGCTGGCCCTGCTCCACGCGGTGGGCCGACTGGTCGATGAGCTGCTTGATCTCCTTGGCCGCGTCAGCGCTGCGCCCGGCCAGGCTGCGCACTTCGCTGGCTACCACGGCAAAGCCCCGGCCCTGTTCGCCGGCGCGGGCGGCTTCCACTGCGGCATTGAGCGCCAGGATGTTGGTCTGGAAGGCGATGGAGTCGATCACCTGCGTGATCTCGCCGATGCGGCTCGAGTCGCCCTGGATGTCGCGCATGGTCTGGCCCACACTGTCCACCGCCTCGCGGCTGCGCGCGGCGGCCGCGCTGGCCTGGTCGGCCAGTGCCGTGGCCTGGCGGGCGGCGTCGGCGCTCTGGCGCACGGTGCCGGTGATCTGCTCCATGGACGCCGCGGTCTGCTCCAGGCTGGCGGCCTGCGACTCGGTGCGCGCCGACAAATCGAGGTTGCCTTGGGCGATCTCCTGCGCGCCCAGGCGCATGGATTCGCTTTCGTCGCGGGCATCGCGCACGATGGCGCAGAGGTTGAACGACAACTGGCCCAGCGCCTGCTCCAGGTCGCCGAGTTCGTCGTTGCGGCCCCTGCGCACGGTGGTCGTCAGGTCGCCGGCTGCGACCCGGTTGGCCGCCAGGGTGAGCCCCGCGATGGGCCGCACCAGCAGCCGCGCCAGGTACCACCAGGCCGTGCCGAACAGTGCCAGCAGCACTGCCCAGCCGGCCGCGCCGGGCAGCAGCATGCTGGTGGCCAGCGAGGTCGCCAGCAATGCGAGCAGTGCCAGCGCCAGCCGGGCCGACAGGCCCAGTGTGGCCAGCCCGTGCGCCACGCGCCCGGCCAGCGTGTGCCGCAGCACGCGGCCCGAGCGCAGCCCGTGCACGCGCCGCCCGGCCTGCTTTTCTGCGCGCATGGTGGCATACAGCTGCTCGGCCGCCGCGATCTGCGCGCGCGTGGCCTCGGTGCGCACCGACATGTAGCCCACCGGGCGCCCGTCCTGCAGCAGCGGCGTGGCGTTGGCCATCACCCAGTAGTGGTCGCCGTCCTTGCGCCGGTTCTTCACCGGGGCCGACCAGGGCCGGCCCGAGGCGATGGTGGCCCACATGTCGCGGAACGCTTCCTCGGGCATGTCGGGGTGGCGAATGAGGTTGTGGGGCTGGCCCAGCAGCTCTTCGTGCGTGTAGCCGCTGACGGCCACGAAGGCCGCGTTGCAATGGGTGATGCGGCCCTGGGTGTCGGTGGTGGAGACGAGGGTCTGGCCCTTGGGGACAGCATATTCCTGTCCGGTGACTGGCAGGTTGTGGCGCATGGAAAAGGCTCCGCTGGACGATGCAGCCGATTGTCCGGACGCCAGAGCCGGGGCGCCTTGACGAAGGTCAAGGTTTGCTTGACTGGCGTCAATCCACGCACCAAAGAGGCGCACCCATGCCAAGCTCGCCCGGACCTGGAATTGACGCCTGAAACTGGCGCGGCCAAGGCCAGTGCTCCCGTGCAAGGGCCGCCCCGCCGCACCGGGAGCGTCCCCCTCCCGACTCGCGCAGCGAGACGAGAGAGGGGGAAGGCGCGAAGCGACTCAGGGGGTGTTTTACTTCACGCCTGCCAGACCCCGAAGCCCGCCGAGCGCAGATCGATGCCGATCTCGATCTCGCGCTCCACCGCATCGTCGTAGCGCATGGGGTTGAAGCCCTCGTACAGGTCGGGCAGCAGGCGCAGGCCGTACAGCATGACAAAGCGGTTGGCCTGGATGCCGGCCTTGTGCTTGTCGAAGCGCACATCCGGGTCCAGCCCGGTCATGCCCACATACACACAGGGCTTGCCCTCGATGTAGCCGGGGTTGCAGCGCAGGAACTTGCGCTCGCGCAGCACCGCCATCGACAGTTCGACGACATAGACGTTGTGGTGCGGGCGCCTGGGCATGCGGTGCATTATTGTGCAGCGCATGCATTTCAGTGTGTGGCCGGGCCCGGGGTAGACCGCCAGAACCAGCTCATCCGCCAACCCCTGCGCGAGCACGGCTGGACAGCCGAGGCATGCCTCGCCGCACGGCCATCTGGCCTCGCCCCTGTGCCCTGGCGACAGCGGCTTTAACAGACAGAGACAGTTTGCGCCTTGCTGCCGCCCGGCCCGCATGCCACCATCCGCAGCTCCAACCACACACGACACGAGGGACGCGCATGCCACAGCCCAATTTGCGGATCTATTTCGATGGCCTGGAAGAGGCGACGCCTGGCATGCCGTGCTACGATCCGGAGCAGCCCTGGTTTGCCCACGTCACAGTGGTCAACGCCAACCTCGACCCCAAGTGGCCCGCCGAGAAGCGGGCGCTGAATCCGCAGAATCCCACCGGCCCAGCGGGGCCGTTCAAGGTGTTCTTCCAGGTGTTCCCGGGGCAGACTTCCAAGTCGACATCGGGCTCGACCCCGTTCACGACCTACCTGGTCGATGGCCTGGGTGCCTATCCCGGCGGCACAAACGCTTGCGCGCAAGGCTTTTCGATGCAGTTGCCCAAGGGCACGGCCAAGGCGGATTTTGGCGTGAAGTACGGCTTCATGTTCCAGGCCGACATGTACCATTCGGTCACCGAGTCCAACGAGGATGACAACTACTTCGTATGGGAGTCGGGCCTGGCCCCCTCGCTGGCGCCGCAGTGGAAAGAGGGCGATCCCAGCCCGTTTTCCAACCTCAAATTCATCGACTTCAAGGCAGTGCCGGGCTCGAAGAACCAGCTCGACATGCTGGTCAAGAACCAGGGCAGCGAGACCTCGTACCAGCTGGAGCTGCGCTTGTCCATCCTGGGGGCGCCCAAGCCTGGCAGCCCCACGGGCAGTGTTGTCGAATCGGTAAGCGCCAATTCCACGGCCATCCCGCCCGGCGGCTCCACCTGGGTGCGCTTCAAGGCCAGAAGCGCCTTCGTGCAGCCGCGTGCGGCGCTTTCGGCGCGCGAACTGCAGCGCCTGCACTCCGCCAACCCCGCCAGCCGCCGCTTCCGCCAGGTGCAGTTGGGCAGCAGCGGCCTGCTGGATGGCCAGAACATTCCACGCTACCTGGTGATGGAGAAGGACTTCGATTTTGTGCCGCTCAAGCCGTTCTTCATCACCCTCATGAACGCCTCGACAAGCGAGCGGGTGGCGTTCGGTGAAAACCCGCTGGGCGTGGTCAAGCGGCCGGGCCCGGGTGGGCCGATTGCGATTCCGCACAAGTAGTAGCCGCCAGCCCGTCCGGCGCCGTGGTGCAGGGCGCGGCGGGAGCGCAGCTCTGGCGGTGCGTCCCCTGGGGGCCTGCGCCGTTGGTCTTTATTCATCCAGTGCTCAAAGCGAGCCCGCCGCCACCAGCTCGCGCGTGCGCGCCAAGGTGGACAGCAGCGCGGTCTTGTAGCCCTTGTCGCTGTCCATCCAGGCCTGCTCGGCCTGTTCCTCTGCGCCGCCTGGTTCTTTGCCGCGCAGGCCGGTGTAACAGTAAAAGCGCAGCTGCAGCTCGCCTGCCTCGTCCTCGAAAAGCTCGTTGACGATCACGCCCTCGCGCGGGCCGGTGGCCTGGAAGAAGCTCACCTTCTGGCCGGGCTCGAACGCGATGATCTCGCGCAGCTCGGCGCCGCCGAT
This sequence comes from Acidovorax sp. GW821-FHT10A04, assembly GCF_059415825.1. Classification (NCBI taxonomy): domain Bacteria; kingdom Pseudomonadati; phylum Pseudomonadota; class Betaproteobacteria; order Burkholderiales; family Comamonadaceae; genus Acidovorax; species Acidovorax sp. GW821-FHT10A04. The sequence goes on along the minus strand of NZ_JBWKNZ010000022.1, from coordinate 85,134 downwards.
GGTGGCTTCGCGCACGATGTGATCGGCCCCGTCGTAGACCACGTCGCAGCGCGTGCACAGGCCGGGCGGCAGGAACTGGCGCGCATCGCGGGCCTTGAGAACAAGGCCGGCCCAGGCCTGCTCGCGGGTGAGTGGCATTTCGCCAGCGGGGTTGACGGGGACGGTGGCGGTGGAATAGATCATGGTGGTTCTCCTGGATGGTTTGATTGGGGCATTCAGGCCTGGGCAGCGACCTGTGCCGCAAAGTCGCGGTAGCTGCGCAGCGGGCGGCCGAGCAGCGCGGTCAGGCGGTCCACGTCGCCCGCCTCGGGCGCCATGCCGTCGGTGAGAAAGCGCTCGGCCATCAGGCGCATGTCGTAGGCCATCCAGCCGGGCATGAAGTGGCGCAGGTTGGCTTCGAAGGCGGCGGTGTCGTCGCCACCATGCACGATGGGGCGGCCCAGCACTTCGGCCCAGGTAGCGGCCACGCTGGCGCCTGTGAGCGTGTCGGGGCCCACCAGGTTGATGCGCGTGGTGGGCAGCGGGCCGCTGGCCTGGGCGCGGCGCAGCAGCTCGATGGCGGCCACCTCGGCGATGTCGGCCGTGTCCACCATGGCCAGCCCCTTGGCGCCAATGGGCATGGGGTACACACCGTGGGCCAGCACCACATCCTTGATGCTGAGGTCGTTGCCCATGAAGTAGGCGGGGCGCAGGATGCTGGCGCCAAAGCCCATCTGCTCGATCATGCGCTCCACGCCGTACTTGCCGGCAAAGTGCGGCACGTTGACATAGCGGTCGGCATGGATCACCGAGAGATAAACGATGCGCGTGATGCCCGCCTCGCGTGCCAGGTTCAGCGCCACCAGGGCTTGGGTGAACTCGTCGGGCACCACGGCGTTGAGCAGGAACAGCGTGTCCACGCCCTGGAACGCGGCACGCAGCGAATCCACGTCGAGCAGGTCGCCCTGCACGGCCGCCACGCCGGCGGGCAGGCCGCCGGCCTTGGCGACATCGCGCACCAGGGCACGCACGTTGGCGCCGCGCCGGGCGAGTTGCTGCACGACCTGGCGGCCCACGGTGCCGGTGGCACCGGTGACGAGGATGGCGGGGGAAGAAGAAGGGTGGGCGGAAGAAGCGGTGGTCATGGAATTTCTCCGGTTGGGGTTGACAGCCCGAACTTTATGGATCTCATACATGATCCGATAGCCGTTATAGTTGGACAGACCGTCTCAAAATCGGAACACTCCGCCATGGACCTGCACACCCTTGCCGACTTCAACCTCGTCGCCCGCCACGGCGGCTTTGGGCGCGCCGCGCGCGCATCGGGGCGCCCCAAGGCCACGCTGTCGCGCCGCGTGGCCGAGCTCGAAGCGTCCTTGGGCTTGCGCCTGCTGGAGCGCGGCGCCCGCGCCGTGAAGCTCACCGAAGAGGGCCGCGCGTTGCACGAGCGCACCGGTGCGCTGCTGACCGAGATCGATGAGGCCGCCGCCGCCATCGCCTCGGGCGGCGAGCAGCCGCGCGGGCGCCTGCGCATCAGCGCGCCGCTGCTGTTCTCGCAGACCGCCATGGGCCGGCTGGCGGCCGACTTTGCGCTGCGCTACCCGGCAGTGCGGCTGGAGGTGACCACCGAGGACCGCAGCGTGGACATGGTGGAGGAGGGCTACGACCTGGTGATCCGCGTCAACCCGCTGCCCGACGCCAGCCTGATCGGCCGCGTGCTGCTGCGCGACCGCCTGGTGCTGGTGGCCCCGCCCGGCCTGGCGCGGCCGCGCAAGGGCAGCACCGCAGCCGTGCCTGCGGTCATGCGCGGCACGGGCGCGCAGCAAGGCAGCACGTGGGAGATGGCGGCGTCGGTGAAAGGCAAGGGCAGGGCCCCGGCGGGGCAGCCGCCGGTGCAGACCATCGCCATCGACCCAGTGCTCAGCCTCGCCTCGCTCATCATGGTGCGCGACGCCGTGCGCCTCGGCGTGGGTGTGGCGCGCCTGCCCATCTCCCTGGTCGGCCATGACATCGCGGCCGGCACCCTGGCGCACTGGGGCGATGTGCCGGGGCCGGACATCGAGCTGTGGGCGCTGTACCCCTCACGCCGGCTGCTGAGCGCGCGGGTGTCGGCGTTTCTGGAGCATTTGAAGGAGGCGTTTCCGAAGGGGGCGCCGGAGGAGCTGGCGGCGTATGTGGGCGGGTGAGTGAGACGAGGAAAGCCTGCTGATCGTTGTCCACCGCATACTCCGCCCATGGCCAGAACGTGGCGCGGAGGTTGCACATGGCACAAACGTTGAAAGTCGAGTCGCAAGGCACGCCGCTGTCGGTGCAGACTGCCGGGCGCGGCGCGCCGGTCGTTTTCCTGCATGCGGCGGTGTGCGACCGGCGTATGTGGGCGGCCCAGATGGATGCGCTGGCTGGTTCGCATCGGCTGATTGCTTACGACCGCCCGGGCTTTGGGGGCTCACCCGTGCGCAGCAGCGCGTCTTCGTCCATTGCCGACTGGCTGGCGGTGCTGGACCATCTGGGCGTGGCAGAGCCCGTGGTGCTGGTGGCCTGCTCGCAGGGCGGGCGCATTGCGCTGGAGGCGGCGCTGGCACACCCCGACCGGGTGCGAGGCCTGTTCCTGGTCGCGCCCACCCTCAGCGGTGCGCCAACGCCGCAGCATGCGCAGGAGATTGCGCAGTTGCTGCGCGAGCAACAGCGAGTCGAGGAGGCGCAGGACATGCCCTTGCTCAACGCCATCAAGGCACATCTGTGGCTCGATGGCCCGTTGTCGCCCGCCCAGCGCGTGGGCGGCGGGGCCCGGGCGCTGTTCCTGGAGATGAATGCCATCGCGCTTTCAAGCAGCAACCAGCGCGGCGCAGAGACAGACGACCTGCCCGTGCATGGCCGCCTGCGCGAGATCCAGGCGCCCGCCTGGGTGGCCTGGGGCGACCTGGACTTTCCCCACATCCAGGAGCGCAGCCAGATGGCTGCGCAGCAGTTGCCCAACGGGGACGGCGCGGTGCTGCAGGGCACGGCGCACCTGCCGTCGCTGGAGCGCCCTGAGTGCATTAACCGGCTGCTGCGGGCGTTTCTGGGCGGGCTGTGAAGCTCCTGGTGCATCTGCGCGATGGCGCCGTGCGCCCGCTGGACAACATGTCCATTGGGCCACGCCAAGGCCTCCTATGATCGGACGGAACCTTTCGATCGCAGACACCATTGCCCAATCCCATGGCCGCCGCAAAATCCAAATCCAGATGGACCGACCGCATCTCCTCCTCCATCACCGTACTCAACCACGCCGAGAGCCTGGCCCTGGACCGGTTCACCAGTGAAGACCTGGACCAGATCGCCGGCTGCGACGATGTGCAGGAGCTGTCGCTGCGCAGCAGCAAGATGGCCGAGCCCGTGGACCTGGCGCGCATTGCCCACCTCACCGGCCTGCGCTACCTGCGGCTCGACCGGCTCCGGTTCACCAACCTCAAGGCGCTGCGCGCGCTGCCGCGCCTGCGGCACATCTCAATGGACGGTTGCGCGTTCTCCAACTTCGAGGACCTCAACGGCTTCGAGGCGCTGGAATCGCTGTACCTTTTCAACAGCAAGCTCACGGCGTTTCCGGCCGGGCTGGACCTGCCGCGGTTGGAAAGCCTCATCGTGTCGGGTGGCCGCCTCACGGACCTGTCCTTTGTGCAGAGCTACCCGCGCCTGGCCCGGCTGAGCGTGAAGGGCAACCAGGTCCGCGACCTCTCCCCGCTGGCTGCGTGCCCGTGGGTGGTGGACCTGGAGGTGCACGACAACCCCGTGGCCAGCCTGGCGCCGCTGGCGGGCAGGCAATTCACCCGCTTCTACGCCGATGCCCCGCACCGCGAGGAACAGCAGGCGCTGCAATTGCTGCTGCCCGAAGAACCGTATGTGCCCGATCCCGCGCACGCCGAGGCCTGGCGCGTGGCCGACCTGATGCAGTCCAAGAGCTGGTCGCAGCTGTATGCCATCACCGACCTGGCGCTGCTGGGCGAGGCCTTCTTCAACCTGACGCACAGCCACTACGACGAAGAGACCGTGCGTGGCGTGCTGGCCCACCCGGCCGAGGGCGCGTTCCACGCCATGGTGGTCAAGGGCCTGCGCCCGCACTACTCGGTGGAGGCCGAGCTGCTGGTGGGCGTATTGGGCAGTTACGGCGAACGCACCATCGCGCCGCTGACCGAGTGCTTTTACGCGGCGCTGGCGCGGCACCCCGACCACGACGACTTTGCCGCGGGCAAGCTGGAGATCGAGCATGCCATGGTCATGCGCATCCTGCTGCAGGTGGCCGGCCCGGCGTACACCGACCTGTTCCTCGCCTTCTTCAACGAGCGCGAAGGCTTTTCCGAAGCGCACCTGCACCACTACAAGAAGCTGCTCGACGTGGTGGGCAAAACCGGGGCGCCGCAGCTGGTGGAGCCGACCATCGACCTGCTGCGCTTTGAAAAGCACATCATCGGTGGCGATGCGGCGTTCATGAAGAAGGTCTTCAAGGCCATCGGTCAGCTGGGCAGCAAGGCCGATGCCGCCGTGCTGGCCAGCCGCTTCGATGCCGCCGCCGAGGCCCGGGCCGATGTGCTGGAAGCCTATGAGGCCACCCTGGCGCGGCTTGCCAAGAAGAAGGCGTGAAGGCACCCTTGGTCGCAAGGCGCCTTCGCTGCTTCCTGCTCTCATTGGGTGGCATCTGTCTTGTCCTGGTTTTGCCCTGTTTTCATTCAAGTATCTATTCATAAATCAATTCATATGAACTAAGATACCTGCATGGAAACCCCCACCCATCGCCACACGGACCCCATCCGTGATCTGCTGCGAAGCGGGTTGAAGACTGCGCGGACGTTGGCAGACACCTTGCAGATAAGCCAGCCCACGGTGTCCCGTGCGCTGCAGGCGCTGGGGCCGGATGTGCTGCGCCTGGGGGCTGCCCGATCTATTCAGTATGCGCTGCGCGATACGGCACGTGCGGATCTGGTGGCGCCGATCTGCCAGGTGACGGCCGAAGGCCGGTTGCAGGGGCTGGGCACGCTGGTGCCGGTGTACCCCGAGGGCTTCGTGGTGGTGCAGGCCGATGGTGCCGCGCACGGGCACACCGATGGCTTGCCCTGGTGGCTTTTCGACATGCGTCCGCAGGGCTACCTGGGGCGGGCCTACAACCAGCGGCATGGGCCTGCGCTGGGGCTGCCCGAGCGGCTGGCCGACTGGAGCGACGTGCACGTGATGCGCGCGCTGGTGCGCGAGGGCGGGGACCTGCCCGGCAACCTGCTGGTGGGCGATGCGGCGCAGCAGGCCTTCATCAACGCGGGCCAGCCGGTGCCCATTGCGTTGGCCGGCAAGGCGCGGGCCTACGCGGCGCTGGCGCTGGCTGCGTCGCGCGGTGAGCAGGCGGGGTCGTCGGCCGGCGGGGAGCAGCCCAAGTTCACGGCCTATGCGCATTGGGGTGGCGGTGGCCGGGGGGCGGCTGCGGGCTTGGTGGAGCCCGCGCACGTGATCGTCAAGTTCAGTGCTGCGGTGCAAAGCCCGGTGAGTGCGCGCTGGCGCGACCTGTTGCTGGCGGAGCACCTGGCGCTGCAGGTGCTGCGGGACCATGGCATCGCCGCGGCGCGAACGCATGTCATCGACCATGGCGGGCAGCGCTTTCTGGAAGTGGAGCGCTTTGACCGGGTGGGTGCGCTGGGGCGGCGCGCACTGCACTCGCTGACGGCGCTGGACGCCGAGTTCGTGGAGCAGAGCGGGCGCTGGCCCGAGATGGTGGCGGCCCTGGCGCGCGAAGGCGTGGTGCAGCCGCAGGCGGTGGACTCGGCCGGCCTGCTCTGGGCCTTTGGCACGCTGATCGGCAACACCGACATGCACAGCGGCAACCTGTCGTTCATGGCCGAGGGGGGGCTGCCCTACCAGCTGGCGCCGGCCTATGACATGACGCCCATGGCCTTTGCGCCCACGGCGGCGGGCGAGATGCCGGTGCGCCCGCTGGCGCTGGTCATCGGCTCGCAGGTGGCAGCGCACACCTGGCGGCAGGCGCTGCCGCTGGCGCAGGACTTTGTTGCACGGCTGCTCGGCCAGACCCGCAAGGGGAGCGGGCAAGGCGGATTCAGCGAAGGTTTTGCACAGTGCATCGACGCACTCAAGGCGCATGTCGGGCTGGCGCAGGAGCGGATTGGTCGGCTGGCGATGTAAGGGGCCGGCGGTGATGGCCACTCCAGGTTGGGGCGCGCCGCACCACGGGGATCACAATGGGAGACAAAAAAAATGGGAGGGAGCCTGTGATGATGGGATCGGTGAGAAACGGCGGCGCGCTCAAGCTGCTGGGTGGGGGACTGCTGGCGGGCCTGTGTGGCGTGCTGGTGCATTGGGTGCACGTGCATTGGCACCAGGTGCCCGTGGGTGGGGGCCTGGTGGTGGTGGGGCTGCCGGGGGCGTTCGTGCTCACGGGCTTTCTGGAGCTGCTGACGGGGCACCCCTTCCTGTCGCTGGCCAGCAAGTGGGATGACCTGGCGGGTTGGCAGCGCGGCATCCTGGGTACGCTGGTGGCCGCGCTGGCCTTCGGGGTGGCGCTCTGCGCGCTGGTGCTGTTCGGCTAGTGAGGGAAGACTCCGGCCCACAGCCCCGGGGCGGCCCCATCAGTCATCGCGCTGGCGAGGCGGGCCTTGGCCGCCTTGGGACGGCAGCCGGTAGGACACACCCGATTTTTCTCCCAGGTCGTCGCGCCACAGCAGCACCTGGCCCCGGTTGGACACGGCGATGGCCTGGGGCCGGATGGCCGCGATGCGTTGCAGGCCGTACTGCATGCGCTGGCGCGCGTTGGCGCGGCTGGTGCTGGGACCACGCTCAATGCAGCAGGACAGGTCCAGGTCCCGGTACTCGGTGAGTTCGAAGAAGTGGCCGCCGTAGCCCCGCAGGCGCTCCCAGCGGCCGATGCGGTCCGCCACGCCCTCCCGCTCGCGCAGGCCTTGCGGGCCCAGGGGCTGCATGCCGACCAGGGGCACGACGAGCGCCGTGCGGTGGGCCTGCGAGAGCCCGACCACCGTGGGGTACGAGGCCAGGGCATCGCCGTGCAGCGCATCGATGGCGGCATGGGTCGCCAGGGGCTGGGCGCCGGCGGTCAGGGTGGTCAGCAGCGTCGCGTCGTACAGGCCCTGCACCAGGCCCTGCGCGTCCAGGTGCGTGGGCAGCAGCAGCAACTGGTCATAGCCCAGGCCATCGCTGGCGGGTGTGCGCAGGTCCAGCAGGATATGCAGGTAGGACTTGATGGCCCGCACGCGCAGTTCCTCGGCCGGCAGGGGCGGGCATTGCGGGCCGCACCGGGCCTGCTCCCAGGCCTCGGCCAGGCCGGCGTGGTGCGATGTGAACGCCGCCGTGGCCAGGCACAGGCCGGGCAGGCCGATCCAGATTGCAAAGGGCCGCGTCCTGGACAGGGCCTTGTAGCGCTGCAGGCGACCAACGCCCAGCGCCGCCCATTCCTCCGGATGGCGCCACAGCCAGAAGGCCAGCAGGCCGAACCAGGCCAGCAGCACCAGCGCAAGGGTATCGATGGCGGATGACATGGCTTGGCAGGCGCTTTCTTCAGGGCGCAGGTACTGCCGGCAGTACACGCGGGGTTGGGCTTGCCCGGCAGTGTGGCGGGTCTGTGTGAGCTGTGGATGAAGTCCCGGCTGGCAGGTGGGCGGCTTCGTCAACGCCGGGCACTGGGGCCACGTCGACCTGCCCTCAAGGCATCGGCGCGCAAAAGACCTGCAAGGGCGTGCACCCCCTCTCGCCGCCGCTTAGGGCGTGGGGGCGTGCAGGTCCAGGTACTCCACCGCCAGGCCCGCGGCCTGGTGCGCCTGCTGTGCCTGCGCGCCCACCTCGTGCAGTATCTGCAGCGTCTGCGGCTGGTGGCTCAGCAGTTGCCAGTGGCCGGGGGGCGAGTCGGCTGCGGCGCCGCCATCGTTGTCGCTGCACTGCTGCAGCGCCGCCAGCAGCTCGGCGCGTGCGGGCTGGTGCACGGCAAAGCCCTCGTTGGCCATGGCGGCGACCCGTATGCCCAGCGCATCGCACAGGCGCTGCTTGGCGGGCATCTCCTGCACGGCCCGGCGGCGGGCCTCGTCGATCAGCGGCAGGGTGGCGGCGTCCACCAGCTGGCCTGCGCGTGCGAAGGCCGGGCCGTGCGCATCCCAGGCCTCGGGCGGGCAGGCCTTCGAGGCCTTGAATTCGGCACCCAGGGGCTCGAAGGGGTTGATCGATGCCGGGTAGATGCGGCAGACCAGTGGCCGCTCGGCATAGATGCTGCAGCGCTTGTCGCCCATCAGGTGCGGGCAGCGCCCCGGGAAGGAGGCGGCCAGGATCACGCCCACGCGCACCGGCAGTGCCCCGCTGGCAGCGGCAAAGCTGCGCTGGCGCCGGTACTGCGCTGGGGCATCGCCCTGCGCGGGCTCGGCGGGCCAGGCAATAGCATCGCACAGCAGGTGGACATCGCCGCCGCGGCGCAGCCAGGCCGTGGCTTCGTGCACCGACAACGGCACCCGGTGGTTCTGGCAGCACCGGCCGCACTGCGTGCATGCGAAGTTCAGCTGCACAGCCGGTCCCTCGGTTCCAGCGGGCTAGCCAGTAACCATGCCGCCCGCGTCCAGGGCCGGCGGGCGCAGCAGGTCCTCATTGATGCCCATGACCTGGCTGGCATGCTCCACGGCCCGCCACAGGGCGGAGGGCATCTGCAGTATCTCCTCGGGCGAGGCCGAGCGCGCAATCCAGGCGCTGATCTGGGAGTGCTGGTCGCGGGTGAGCAGGTCCAGGCTCAGCATCTCGTCGATGGTCTTCATATGGGGCTTGGTGGTCAAACGGTGGGATCTTTCAGGGGCTGTTCTGGAGAGGCAAGCTGCAAGTCTGCCCGAAGGACGAAGCCGGTGCTGGCAAGGGGCTGCGGCGGCACCGTCTGCGGATGGCTGCCATGGTAGCGCTTGCCCCGTGCTCAGCCGCCCGCGCCCCTGTCCGCCCCCATTGCCAGCGGCTTGCGGTACACGCAGTTGCGCCGCTCCACCACAAAGCCGCAATCTGCGTACACGCGGTGGGCGCCGCTGCCGTTCTGGCTGTCCACGGCCAGGCCCGATTCGGCCATGCCGGCGGCGGCCTGGGCGCGCAGGCTGTGCGAAATCAGGGCCCGCGCCAAGCCGCGGCGGCGCCAGGGCTCGCCCACGCTGATGAACTCGGTCCAGCCGCGCTGGCGGCCATTGTGGGTATTCCATGCGGCATCGATGTAGCTGCGCACCTGGCCGGCGACCTGGTGCGATTGCACATCCCACGCCACCTGCCACAGGTGGGGCTGGAAGACCGGGCTCTTCAGCCACTTCAGGTAGTCGGCTTCATCAGGGGGCATGGGCAGGCCATCACCCATTTCGCCCCCGCGAAAGCCTGCAGCGCGGTGCAGTGCAAGGCGCCCTGAGTGTCGCGTAGCATGGCTACGCAAGCGAAGGGCAACGCCGCAATGCGCCGCGCTGCAGGCTTTCCCTTCGGGCTGGCCCCGGCATGCGGCGTCTGCTTTGTCGCACGGCTTGCCAATAGCCCGCTATGGGCTGCGCCGCGCTTCGCGCATCCATCCCCATGCCGGGGCCAGCGCGGGGGCGAAATGGGTGATGGCCTGCCCTGACCCCAGTGGTCCTGGAAAGCGCGCCCATGCGCGTCCCAGATCGCGCGGTAGTGCTCGGGCTGCGCGGGCCGCAGCTCCAGCCCTTCGGGCAGTGCAAAGTCGGCCACGTGGTCGAGCGTAGGGCGCAGCATGGTGAAGATATAGCGCTCAGGCGTGTAGCCGGCTTTTTCCAGCAGGGCCGCACGTGCGGTCTCGCCCTGGACGATGTAGGCGTGGTGCGCATGCCGCGGTGCGCCTGGGTGCTCGGCCGCGGCCTGGGTGCGCTGGCGTTGCTCCAGCCAGGCGTGCAGCACCGTGCCGATGCCCTGGCGCCGCCACTGGGGCGCGACCACGGCGAACTGGGAGTACAGCTGCAGCCCGTCGGCCTGCGCCCATGGCCACGAGCGCACATAGCCCGCGATCTCGGTGCCGGCCTGGGCGATCCACACATCGCGCTCGGGCACGCAGCTGGTGAAGGCGGCGTAGTCGCGCGCCACCTCGTGCACCGTGCGAAAGAACCCGGTGTGGTCGGCCGCAAAGCTGGCGTTGGCGCAGGCGACCATGGCCTCGTAGTCCGAGGGGCCGGCAAAGGGTCGAAAGATCACGTGCGGGGGCGGGCGGGTGTGCATCGGTGGGTGGTCCTGGCGCCGGTCTCGCGCAGTCTGTGGGCGCGCCCTGGCGGTCTGCCGGGGATGGTAGCGCAGGCCTTTGCGCAGCTTGCCGCAGGGCGTGCGCAACAGGCTCACCCATTCGGGTGGAGGAGGGCGCGAACGCACCGGATCAGCCCCGCTGGCGGATACATTCTGCGGGCCCCGATCCAGGGCGTCCCTGTTCGTCGTATGTCCCACCGGAAACCATCACCCATGCACCCCCATCGCTTCGTCCTCCACTTCGCCGCAGCGGCCCTGCTCAGCGTGTCTGCACCCACGGTCTTTGCCCAGGAAACCCGGCAGGAGCTGGTGCAGAAGATCCAGGCGGCGCAGGGTATCCAGGACCAGTTTGAAAAACAGTTGGCCGACCAGCGCGAGTCGCTGAAGGGCTACGGCGCCAAGCTGCTGGGCGACATCGCCGCCCAGAGCGGTGGCGAGGCCAGCGCCAGGGACAAGGCTGCGTTCGACCGGTTCCTGCAGCGCTGCGCGCAGATGTTCTCCGGCAAGGAACTGGCCGCCAAATGGGCTGCCAGTTACGGTGCGGATCTGTCGACCGATGACTTGCGCGAGATCCTGGCGCACTACGAGTCCCCCATCGGCAAGAAGGAGGTTCGCGCCAACAAGGCGGCCATGGCGGCCTTCTCGGCGTGGATGAACGCCGAGTCCCAGACCCGTACGGATGCGCTGATCGGCGGGCTGTTGAGGGACCTGCAGCAGCCGGCAAAGCGGTAGGCAAGCCGGGTCGCGGCCGCCACTGCAGGGGCCCACCTGCCTGGCGTGGCCGGATGCCATCGCAAGCAGCCACCGAGGCGCCTTGTCCTACCTGGCCAGGGCGCAGCTTGCGGCACAGTGCACGCATGGCAAAAGCGTCTGCGGTTCTTTCAGCGCACGGGCGGCTCGCTCCGCACCGGCTGATGTGGGCGCTGCTGCCCTGCATGGCCGCACTGGGCGGCTGCCAGGGCACGCATGACCTCTCGAACAGCGGTTGCCTGCCCCTGCGCGCCCCGGCCCAGGTGGTGCTGGTGCAAGAGGCCGGCCTGTACACCGTGCGCGACGCCAAGGCGCTGGTGCTGGCTGCGCACCCCCGCAATGCCGTCAACGACGGTTTCCATGGCACGCAGCTGGTGCGCGTGCTGCCGCCGGGCACGCGGCTGGGCATTGACCGCCTTCAACAGGCCTGGGGCTTTGATGTGGGCAAAGGGCGCATCAGCGCCTTCGGGCACGCCGTGGGCGGTGGCGAGCGCTTCGAGTACGGCTGGGGCGGCGGCACCACGATTGGCCGTGCGCCCTGGGAGCCTGCCTCGCTACGCCCTCTGCGCACGGTGGCCTGCGGCGATTGACCGAGTCCCGTGCGCGGCCATCCACCATGTCAAGAAAGGAGCATTCCATGCAGCCGATACACCTTTGCCTTCGCCGCGTGGCGCTCGCCACCGTGGTGCTGCTGGCCACAGGCACGCCCGCACTGGCCCAGACGGCAAGCGTACTGTACTCAGCTCGCCCGGCCATCGCGCTGAGCGTGGGCGACAGGATGGCCGCCCGGCAGGCGCCCGTGGAGTTCACCGTGACCATGCCGGACGGCAAGACGACCACTGCCACGGCCGAGCCCGAGGGCGGTGGCGAGCGCGCGGGCACTGTGCACTACCCCAGCGACTTCGGCAACGCCGGCACCCGCGTGGGCGACTACACCTGGGCCGCGCGCGTGGGCGGCAAGGTGGTGCTGACGGGGCGCTTTGCCTACCGCCCGGGGCAGGGCGGGCAAGTGCTGTTCGTGCCGGGCTGAGCGTTCCGGCGTCGATGCCGTCCTACGCTGCTGGGTGGTGGCGGTGGAATATCATGCGGTATGAAACAAAATGTCAGGGAAATATGGATCCTGGCGCTTTGGTACATCCTGCGTTCGGCCTGTGCGGTGGCGTTTCCCGCGCCACGGGCTGCTGCATTCTTTTGTGAACGTGCCAGGGCATGACCATGAGAGTCGCTAGTCACCACAAGCGGGCCTTGCGCGCGCTCGGGGTCACACTGCTGGAGCTGCTGATCACGGTCACATTGATCGGGCTGCTGTCGGCCGTGGCCATACCCAGCTACAAGGCCTATATCGACCGCGCAAAGATCGCCACCGCCAAGAAGGACATCCTGGAGATCAGCGTCAAGCTGGACCGGCACCTGCAGTTCAAGAACGCGTTTCCGGCGAGCCTGGCCGCTGTGCCCGACAACCGGCTGGACCCTTGGGGAAACCCCTACCGCTACCTGTCGATGGAGGGTGCCAAGGTGGGCGACAAGCGCAAGGACAAATCCCTGCACCCGCTCAACAGCGACTACGACCTGTACAGCATGGGCCCCGATGGCAAGAGCCAGACGCCCTTGACCGCCAAAGCCAGCCGCGATGACATCATTCGCGCCAACAACGGGGGGTTCATTGGCGTGGCCGAGGATTACTGAATGCGCCTGAGTGCGGCCCAAGCCATCCTGCACAGCCGCGTGGGGAGGCAGTTGCTGGCCACCTTCTTCGTGCTGGTGGCGGTGCCGGTGGGCGCCATGTCGCTGCTGGCCTATCAGCTCACCGAGTACGTGGTGCAGCAGTCGGCCGCGCAGCTCAGCGGCGAGCTGGCCAAGGCGGTGGGCATCAACCTCATCGACCGCCTGCGCGCCGCCGAGAGCCTGCTGCACGTGCATGGGCTGCCCGCCGATGGGGGCACCGGGCCCGCAGTGCCGGACCAGCGGCTGGGCGCCGTCTTTGCCCGCGTGGACCGGCTGTCCCCGGCAGAGGCCGCGCTGGCGCCCGGGGGGCGCAGCGCCCTGCGGGTGGCCGGCGCCGCACAGCCCGGGGCTGCACCCACGGTGGATCTGATCGTGCCTGTCGAAGGCGCCGTGGTGCGCGGTCGCTTCACTGCCGACTACCTGTGGGAGAACGCGCAGTCGGGCACCCACAAACTCTGTTTTTCGGGGCCACAGCTGGCCGCGCCTTTCTGCCAGGGGGTGGAGGTGCAGGCCCCCCACGCGGTGCAAACGCAGCGCGAGATCTTCTTCACGCCGTACTTCGATGCACCGGCCTGGACCCTCACCACCACGCTGCAGCCGGATGTGCGGCGCTACCTGCCCATTGGCGTGGCAGCCCTGGTGGGCAATGTGGCGGGCATCGCGTTTTTGCTGGCGCTGGCGAGCAGCTCGGTGGTGTTGCGCCGCCTGACCCGGCCGCTGGATGCGCTCACCTCGGGCACGCGCGCCGTGCTGCGCGGCGACTTCACGCGCCAGGTGCAGATTGCCGGCCAGCGCAGCGAGTTCACCGATCTGGCGGATTCCTTCAATGCCATGACCGAAGAGGTGGGGCGCGACCTGGCGCTGTTCCGCGTGCTCGCGCAGATGGACCAGGCCATCATCGAACAGAAGCCCTTGGCCGAGGTGGTGCGCCTGATGCTGGCGCACCTGCACCTCCCGCCGGCGCAAGGCAGGGTGGACGTGGTGCAGTGGCTGGCGGGCGCGCCCAGGCCCCACCTGCTTTCGCTGGCAGGCGATGGCACGCTGCAGCAAAGCGAGACCAGCGCCGTCCCTGCCGACCCCACCGGCGAGCCAGGGCCCTGGCACGACCTGCCCGTGGCCCAGACCGGCACCCAGCGCGTGTGGCTGCGCCTGGCGCAGCCGCTGGCACCGCAGCGGCGGGCGCAGCGCGAGCTGGGCGCCTTTCGCCAGCGGCTGGCCGTGGCCCTGCATGCCGAGCAGCACGAGCAGCAGCTGCGCGAGCGCGCCACCCACGACAGCCTGACGGGCCTGCTCAACCGCTTCGGGCTGGTGGAGGCCATTGACCGGCTGGCGCAGGCACTGGGCACTCCCTTTGCCGTGGTCTACATGGACCTCGATGGCTTCAAGGAAATCAACGACGCCTATGGCCACTATGTGGGCGACTGTGTGCTGCGCGAGGTGGCCAGCCGCCTGCGCGACTGCATCGGCACGCGTGCGCTGGCCATGGCCCGCCCGGGCGGGGACGAATTCGTCTTTGTGCTGCCGGCAGATGCGCAGGGGATGTTCCGGGCCGACATCGACGCCGTGATGCAGGCCGTGCGCGTGCCCTACAGCGTGCCCCCGCGCGTGCTGCCGCTGGCCGCCAGCCTGGGCGTGGCGCTGTTTCCCGAGCATGGCAGGTCGCAGGACGAGCTGCTCAAGCACGCCGACCTGGCCATGTACACCGCCAAGGCCGCGGGCCGCAATGTGCTGGTGGAGTTCGAGCCCGCGCTGGCCGCCCAGCAGGCCGAGCGGCTGGCGCTCAGGCACGACCTGCGCCAGGCGCTAGCCGCGCAGCAGATGTTCGTGGTGTACCAGCCGCGCGTGGGCGCACACGACCGCCAGACCGCCTCGGTCGAGGCGCTGCTGCGCTGGCGCCACCCCGAGCACGGGTTGGTGTCGCCCGACGTCTTCATCGCACTGGCCGAGGAGTCGGGCTTCATCCTCGAGCTGGGCCTGTGGGTGCTGCGCCAGGCGCTGCAGCAGTTTGCGCTGTGGCGCGCCGATCCCGCGGTGCCGGTGCGCCACCTGTCGGTGAACCTGTCGCCGGTGCAACTGGCCGACCCGGGCTTTCCGGGGGCGCTGCAGGCGCTGGTGCAGGAGTTCGGCATCCGCCCCGGAGAGCTGGAGCTGGAGATCACCGAAGGCGCGCTGATCCAGGACGTGGACGCCGCCGTCACGCGCCTGGCGGCGCTGCGTGCGCAGGGCGTGGCGATTGCGCTGGACGATTTCGGCGTGGGCTACTCGGCCATGCGCTACCTGAACCGCCTGCCGTTCGACACGCTCAAGATCGACAAGAGCTTCGTGTTTGCCTTTGGCGCGGTCCGCCCCGCGCTGGCCATTGCCACTGCCATCGTGGCCCTGGCCAAGGCGCTGGACAAGCGGGTGGTGGCAGAGGGCGTGGAGACGCCCATGCAGGCCGACCTGCTGCAGGGCCTGGGCGTGAACGAACTGCAGGGTTACCTCTACGGCAAGCCGCAGACGGTGGCCGAACTCGAAAGTCTGTGGTCCCGCGCCGAGAACGCCGAAAGCCCGTCCCGCAGCTGAGCCTTGCGCTGCAGAGGCAGCGGCTGCGTGACTTTGCAGTTACCATTCATACTGATTGGTCGCAATTCAGCGCGAAGCAGGAGAAGGGCAACTGGGTTGGCCCGGTCGGTACCCCTTGGTTGCACCGCATTCAGTAGTGACCACGGCCCGTAATGTGGCGGGCGTCTGCAACGGCGCAGACACTTTGATCAAGACAGCGCATCAAGTGCCCAGGGGCTCGCCCTGGTTGGGTCCGGTACGAACCGGCCGTTTCCGTTGGCGTTTTGCGATGGCGTGCTGTGCCGCGTCCTTTTGCGGGTACCGCGTGGCACTGAAGCCAGGCGCCTCATCGGTGTTGAATTTCATTGACTCGCTCGCTAGGACAAGCCATGTTGACAAGAAAAAGAGCCGGGGGCAGGGGCTCCAGAGAGGCAGCAGAGTCGGTGCGCTGGCTGCGCCTGATGGCGCTGCTGAGCGTCGTGGTTCCCTTGGTGATCTACGCCATCTTCGGGGTCGTCGGGTTTCTGCGGGCCACGGACGAAACCGATGCCCGTGTGTCCCGTTCCCTTCGTGTTGCGCATGAGCATGCCTCCAAGGTCATGGCCACGTCCGAGGCGGTCATGGAAAAGGCGTACTCCCTGGTGAACGGCAAGAATCCGCAGGCGCTGCACAGCATCGAGGCATTTCTGCACGAAGAGCTGCGCAAGCGCACCGTGGACCAGCCGCAGATCCAGTCCATCCTTGTCCTGGATGCGCAGGGTCGTCCCATTGCCAGCAGCCGCCTGTTCCCGTTTCCGGGGGTTGATCTGTCCGATGGTGAGTATTTTCAGCACCACCTGCAGGGCCGCCCGGGCGCGCATCTGTCCAAGCCACTCGTGACCCGGACTTCCAACGAGCGTGTCTTGAATGTCAGTGTCGCCTTCGAGGATGACGCCGGCAAATTTGGCGGGGTCATCAACGTGGCCTTGCTCACGTCCTACTTTTACGATTTCTACGGGGACCTGGTGGCGGATGAGCCCAATCTGGCGGTGAGCCTTTTCCGTGGCGACGGAGAGGTTTACACCCGGTGGCCCCACAACGCCAACACCCCCGACAGGTTGCAGCCCAACGCGCCCGTGATGCAGCGGCTGCGCGCCGGCGAGGACTCGGGGCGCCTGCAGGGTTTCTCGCCGATAGACCAGAAGGAGCGGGTGATTGCCTACCGCAAGGTCGGTGACTATCCCTTGTACGTGTCCACGGCGATGCGGCTGAACGTGCCGCTGCACGAGCTGTTTCAGCAGCTCGCGCTGCTGTTCGCCATGGGGGCGCTGCCGGTGGCTGCCCTGGTCATCACGGCAAGGACGGCGCTGCAAAGCGCTCGCGCTGCGCACGACACGCTGCAAGAGCTGGAGAAGGAAACCGAAAGCCGCCAGCGTGCCGAAGAGGCGCTGCGCCAGGCGCAGAAGCTCGAGGCACTGGGCCGACTGACCGGGGGTGTGGCGCACGACTTCAACAACGCCCTGATGGTGATCAGCAACAACCTGCACCTGCTCAAGCGCACGGTGCCGCAGGCGGGCATGCGGCAGATTGACTCTATCGCGCGCGCCGTCAAGTCGGCCACCAATCTCACCCGCCAGCTGCTGGCCTTCTCGCGGCGCCAGCCCCTGGTCGCCGAGTACGTGCAGCTGCAGCACAAGCTCCCGGCCATCCAGGACCTCATCGTTCCGGTGCTGGGCAGCCGTGTGCGCCTGGAGGTGCAGGTGCACCCCTCGACCGCGCCGGTGTTCCTGGACCTGAGCGAGCTGGAATTGGCGCTGCTCAACCTGAGCATCAATGCGCGCGATGCAATGCCCACGGGGGGCGCGTTGTCGATCCAGGTGCGCAATGCCGGGCCCCGGCGGGTGGCGACACCGGGGCAGGAAATCGAGATGGTCGTGATCGAAGTGTCCGACACGGGCAGCGGTATTGCGCAGGACGATCTGGACAAGGTCTTCGAGCCGTTCTTCACCACCAAGCCCGTGGGCGAAGGCACGGGCCTGGGCCTCAGCCAGGTGTATGGCTTTTGCCAGGGCGTAGGTGGTTATGCGGAAATCGCCAGCGAAGTGGGCAAGGGTACGAAGGTCAGCCTGTACCTGCCCTGCACGGCGGCCAGGGCATCCCGCGATGAGCCCGCCTCCGACACCTCGTTCAAGCCCCTGGGCATGAGCCTCCTGGTGGTGGAAGACAACGACGAGGTGGCCGAATCCCTGGAGCCCCTGCTGCAGTCGCTGGGGTGCACCGTCACCCGGGTGGACCGCGCCGACAAGGCCATCCACCTCCTGGATGAGGGCCAGCGGCCGGACCTGGTACTGTCTGACGTCATGATGCCCGGTGAGCTCAACGGAGAGGGCCTGGCAAGGCACATCCGCGAGAAATGGCCTGCGCAGCGGGTTCTGCTGATGACCGGGTATGCCGAGCAATTGGCCCGAATCTCGCAACTGGGTTTTGACGTGCTGCCCAAGCCCTGCACGCCACAGATGCTGCATGCCGCCATCGGCAAGTCTGCAACCTAGCCGCACCAGGCCGCGCCTTGGTGGCCACGTCATCGGCCGTGGCCTCGTTCCTGACACGAATGCAGCCTGCGCGGCTACAGGGATTGATCGGAAGATCGGCCAACATGGCTGATGAAGTTCTGGGTGCTGCTGCGCCTGGTCTGTTCCCTTCGATCCCGTCACCACTTCGCTTTTGAAGCTGGCCGGTGTCAGGAGCACGGCGGCATTGCCGACCTGCTGTCGTGGGGCAACACCGCCGCCGTGCTGCTGCCCCCGGTGCTACCGCAAAGACCCCGCCTGCAGGGCTATGCGGCGGCGGCTGCATAGCGCCATCCGCATGGCAAGTTCACCCGGGGCCTGGCGGGGCGGGCCTGGCCAGCCGGATCGGCCCCACCGCATGCACAGCCGAGGCCACCGCCTGCCCGCGCTGCAGGACCCGCAGGTGGCCTTCGCGCGCCAGGAGGTCGGCGGCGGCGCGCACGGCGGGCATCATGGGGCGCCACTGCGCTGGGGCATCCCCGGCCAGTGCCCGCGCCACTTCGGAAGGGCAGATGGTCTTGCCCGGCGCGCGCCCATCGAGCAGTGCCAGGATGGCCCGTTCAATGGCTGCGTGGTTCAAGGGGACAGGCCTGGTGGTCACTCCGGCAACACGTAGCACAGGCCTTGCTGGGTAGTGTTGCCCACGAGGCGCTCCACATCGTCCATGGTGGAGAACTGCGCCCAGAAGTGATCAGCCGCCCAGCACAGGTAGGGGCCCGAGCGTGCAAGAACGGCACGCGTGGGGCGGGTGGGGTCCACGCTGTAGGTCCAGTTGCCCCAGAAGCCGGTGATGCCGCCCCGGGTTTCCTTGCGGTCCACCTCGAAGCGGGCGTATTCCTTTTCACCCTGCACGGTGCCGGCGCCGCTGCACTGGGCGTTGGCGTACGCCATGGTGGCCTGGTTGACGGTGACGCGGGTCTCGTCCTGGCGTGTCAGGCGAAACATGTTGCGGGTTCCCTGGCCGGGGGAGGGGCTGTTGCAGGCTTCGCGCACCCAGGTGCCCTCGGGCAGGCCCCAGACCGCAGTGGCACAGCTCACCTGTACCGAATCCACGGCGGTGCCGGGCATGGCACCGCTGCCCTGGGCCACGGTGCAGGTCTGGCCGTTGGGCTGCGACTTCACCCGCACCGCATAGGCGCTGCCCGCCGCGAGCGGCGTGGCAAACACGAAGCGGCCATTGGCCGTGGGCAGCAGGTCGTCGCCCTCGTTGTTCTGCAGCACCAGCCGGCTGCTGCCGCTGGTGCCCGAGGCGGGTGCCAGGCCGGTCACCGTGCCGCCGATGATGAAGCGTTCGGTAGGGGTGGGGCCAGGCCCGGGGGCGGGTGTTGTGTCACCGCCACCACCCCCGCAGGCCGCCAGCGATGCCGCCAGGACCAGCCAGGCGAAGGGAGCGCAGCGGCGGTGCAGCGGCGCTGCGGGCGAAGAGGTCAAGGGCGTGGTGATGATGTTGGTCATGGCAAAAATTCGAAGTATGTCGAGGCAGGGCGTGCGGAGGAATCCCACAAAGGTGGCAGGACGTGACGCCCGTCACCTGCCGTGCTTCGTGCCTGCCAGCGGGGTTGCCGCGGTGCCTGCTGCCAATGGGCTGGTGGGCATTGGCGCCAGCCAGGGCGCTGGCCGCTGTCGCGGGCGGCCGCTCAACCCCGTGCGCGCGCCAGCTCGTTGCCCACGGCGGTGTGCAGCGTTTCCAGGTCGAAGGGCTTCTTGAGCACCGACTGCGGGCCCACGAGCTTTTCCACCTCGGCCATGTCGGCATAGCCCGTGGCCATCAGCACGGGGATGCCGGGGTGCATCTTGCGGGCGGTGGAGATGAATTCGGCGCCGTTCATTCCGGGCATGAGGTAGTCGGCCATCAGCAGGTCCGGCACGCGGCGGTGCAGTTCGCGCAGGCCGCTCTCACCGTCGCAGGCTTCGCGCACCCTGTAGTTCAAAAGGCGCAGGCCTTCGACGATGCCCTGGCGCACGGCGTCGTCGTCTTCCACCACCAGCACCTCGGTTCGCGCCTCGGATGGAGCAGGGGCTTGCGCAGCGGTGGGGGAGGCCGCATCGTGTTCGCGGATCGGCGTTGCCTGCGCGAAACGCAGGGTGACGGTAGTGCCTTCTCCTTCGGTGCTTTGAATCTCCACGCCGCCACCGGACTGGTTGGCGAAGCCATAGACCTGGCTGAGCCCCAGCCCCGTGCCTTCTCCCTCTGCCTTGGTAGTGAAGAACGGGTCGAACACCTTGGCCTGCAATGCCTCGGGTATTCCGCACCCGGTGTCCTGCACGCTGATGTGCACCTGGCGGCTACCCCCTGCGTTGCCCGGGGCTGCGGCCAGCGCGGTGTGGATGGTCAATGTGCCGCCATCGGGCATCGCGTCGCGCGAGTTGACGGCCATGTTCAAGAGGGCCATCTCGAACTGTGCGCCATCGAGCAGAACCCATGCAGGCTCTTCACTCAGGTCGAGCTGCACCTGCACCTTGGAGCCTACCGATACCTCGATGAGCTCGCGCAGGTTGAGCACCATGGCATTCACGTCGTGCAGGCGCGGCATCAGGCTTTGCGCGCGGGCAAAGGACAGCAGCTGGGCCGTCAGGCGGGCGCCGCGGTCCACCGATTCCTTGGCGCGGCGGGCGTAGTCGGTCACCCGCGGTTCGGTGGAAATCCGGGCGATGAACTGCAGGTTCAGGCTGACCGCGTGCAGCAGGTTGTTGAAGTCGTGCGCGATGCCGCCGGTGAGCCGGCCGATGGCTTCGAGCTTCTGCCCCTGCACCACCTTGGACTGGATGCGCTCGCGGTCCGCGATCTCGCGCGTGAGGCGGTCGTTGGCGCTGGCCAGGTCGCTGGTGCGTGTGGCGATGCGGCTCTCCAGCTCCGCATTCATGCGGTCGACCGTCTGCTTGGCATTGTTCAGGTCGTGCAGGTGCAACCGTGTGGTGTGCTGGCGCTTGCGCGCGCGCAGGGCGGAGCGCACCGCACTGACCAGTGTCTCGGGGTTGACGGGGCGTTCCAGGATGACCAGGTTGCCCAGCTCCTGCAGCGAGGCGGTGGCGCGCACCGACCGGCGGCTGGCCTGGCGCGTGGCCAGCACCACGAAGGGCAAGTCCGACCAGGCCGGCTGGCCTGCCAGGTACTGCCGCAGCGATTCATCCAGGCCGCCGGCAAGCACTTCTTCGGTCAGGATGGCGGCATCGGCCCCTGCCGCAAGCTCTGCCAGCAGCGATGCGGCATCGGGGCACTGGACGCAGACAAATCCATCGCCGCACACCACCGATGCGATGACCTTCGCATCACGGCCATGCGGCGCCAATATGAGAACCCGGCTATCCATGCGCGACATCCGTGTTCAAGAGCGCTGGGAGGCGCTGTCGGCGTCTCCCAGCAGGGCCTGCCGGCCGGTGTACTGTGCTGCGCCAAGGAGTATGCCGTGGAAGTCGGTCAGGGGCTTGCCGATCTGGATCCCATTGGCGCCCAGGCGCAGCTCTCGGATGGTGGACTCGTGTTGCGCGGTACGGCTCTTGATGACTGACAGGGCCTTGAGCACTTCACCCCGCGCCTCGAAGAAGCGGTACTGCACCATGGCATCGCTCAGGTAGCTCAGGTCTATATCGGCGTGCATCTCCCCCACGGTGCCGTGCAGCGAGAGGATGATCAGCGTGACAACGCCCATCGAGTTCAGGTACGACAGCAGCTCGTGCATCTGCAGCAGCAGGTACTGCCCGCCGGGCATGGCCTGCATGTAGGAGTTGAGGCTGTCGACCACCACCAGGCGCACCTGTTCTTTTTCAACGGCTTCGCGCACCGCGTGGGCAAACTGGCCAGGAGAGACCTCTGCAGGGTCGAACGAGCGGATCAGCAATTGGCCATTGGCGATGAACGGATCGATGTCCAGCCCCAGGGCGCGTGAGCGCTGGCGCAGCGACGAGAAGCCCTCGTCGAAAAGGTAGTAGGCCACCTTTTCGCCGCGCCGCATGGCGGCCACCGCGCAGCTGATGGCGGTGGTGGTCTTGCCCACCCCCGCCGGGCCGGCCAGCAGCAAATTGCTGCCGGGCGACAGGCCGCCGCCCAGCATGTCATCAAACGCGGACGTGCCGGTGGAGATGGGGGTCTCGTCGAACTTGCCCCCATGTTCGCCCGCCGCCAGGCGTGGAAACACCACCAGGCCGCCACGGTCGAGGTCGAAGTCATGGTCGCCGCTGCGGAACTTGACGCCGCGCAGCTTGACCACGCGCAACTGGCGCTTGTCGGGGCCGTAGGTGTTGATATTCTGGTTCAGGTGCACCACGCCGTGGGCGATGCTGTGCAACTGCTGGTCGCCCTCGCCGGAGGTTTTGTCGTCGAGCATGAGCACGGTGCAGCCCACCTGTGCGAAAAAGCGCTTCAGGGCGAGTATCTGGCGCCGGTAGCGCAGGGGGCTCTGGGCCAGCAGGCGCAGCTCGGACAGGCTGTCGAACGCCACGCGCTGGGGCTTGAGTTCGCCGACCAGGCGCATCACCTCGCGGGTGGTCTCGCCCAGCTCGAACTCGGAAGGGTGCAGGATGGTCTGCTCCGCCTCTTCACTCAGGCCTTCGTCGCTGACCAGGTCAAAGATCCGGATGCCATCGAGTGACCAGCCATGCGACTGGGCCACCTGCGCAAGTTCTTCCGAAGTCTCTGACAGGGTGACGTAAAGACCCCGCTCGCCCTTGTCGCGCCCTTCGATCAGGAACTGCAGTGCCAGGGTGGTCTTGCCGGTGCCGGGGCTGCCTTCGACGAGATACAGATGTCGCGGGGGAAGGCCGCCACCCAGCACGTCGTCGAGCCCGGCAATGCCGGTGCTCGCGGCGCCCTTGTGCGGATAAGACGGCGAGGAGGAGTGGAGGGCGTACTTCAAATTTTTTCCTTCCAGGGGCAGTTGTCTGGCAGCGCCCCGGTCAGTGCACGCGCCCGGGATGGGACAGGACCACCACGTGGCTTCACGCGGTGGGGTGCACATTTGTATCGGATTGTGGTGGGGCAGCGCTGGCGCGGCAGTCAGCCAACTTCGGCGGACAAGGGGAGGGTGGTCCTACACGGCAACTGGCGTGGCAGCGGCTGTGCGTGGTTGTCGTCGGGCGCCACGAGGGCGCTCGGTAAGGCTTTTTCCTACACGCGCAGGCGGATGGCCGTGCATAGACTGCTTGCACCCATACCCTGGCGCTTGCGTTCATGATCTATCACTTTCACATTGCACACGCCGATGTGCCCACCGTGCAGAATTCCGGCCATGTGGCATTGGCCCGCGAAGAATGCGTGCAGGCTTGCTGGCGGTTGAGTGAAACGCTGCAGCGCTTCTGCCAGTCCGTTCAGCACCTCGGAATCCGTTTTGCAGCGTGCGAACCCGATGACCAGGGACTGCGCATCTGGCTCGACACCCATCTGGATGGTCGCAGCGTGCACAACCTTGCCGAGTCGTTTCTGACCGAGGTGAACCGTGGCACGCCCGGGTTGAAGCTTGCACTGACGCAGGGCCAGGGCGCCTGAGGGCAGGCATCCACTTGCGGCTGGCAGCAGCGGCCGCCATTGCATTGGGCCGCTGCCGCGCGCAGGTATGCGCGCTACGCGCTGCATCCGTCGGGCAGATGGGTTTGCTCAGCGGCTGGTCGGGGACGGTGTCGTGGCGCTGGTCGCGGGTCCGCTGCCCGTGGTGTCACGGGCCTTGTACTTCTTCCACAGGTAACCGGCAATCGCCATCAGGATCATCTTGCGCATGGGTGTTCTCCAGGTTGGGGTGATCCAGGAGCATCGACGGCAATGCAGGCTCCCGCTGTAGGAGGCCGGGGCAAGTGCGCGTCGGCAAGGAGGTGATGGGGTGCCGCGTTGCCCCCGCATGCCAGGGCCCGTGTGCGCGTCAGCGCATGTCCCTGAACGTCACGGACCAGCGCAGTGCCGGCGTCGGCTCCACGCAGTGCTGCCACTTCCAGCGCGCATCGCCCTGCAGCAGGTAGATGGAGCGGGGCTCCACCTCCAGCGCCACCACCTGGCGTTGCAGCTCCGGGTAGGGCGTGTCATCACCCATTTCACCCCCGCGCTGGCCCCGGCATGCGGATGGATGCGCGAAGCGCGGCGCAGCCCATAGTGGACTATGGGCAAGCCGAGCGACAAAGCAGACGCCGCATGCCGGGGCCAGCCCGAAGGGAAAGCCTGCAGCGTGGCGCATTGCGGTGTTGCCCTTCGCTTGCGTAGCGGTGCTACGCGGCACTCAGGGCGCCTTGCACTACACCGCGCTGCAGGCTTTCGCGGGGGTGAAATAGGTGATGACACGCCCTGGGCCAGGGCCGAAAGCGCAGCGTGGCCGGGCCGCCCAGCGATATGCCGATGATGCGTTCGAAGTCCGGCACGTCGCGGTGCCAGCCCAGTGGCGTGCCGGGTGCGTACTCGGACACCAGCGCATGGGCCAACTGCTCGGGCTGCATGCCTTGCCATGCGGCCACGCGCTCGCGCAGGGGCGCCAGGCGCTCGTCGAGCGGCTTGCCTGGCAGCAGCTGGTTGGTGTCGAAGTCGAACGAACCGCCAAAGCCCGCCACCCGGCGCCGTGCCATGTACTCCTTGTACCGGGCCGCGTGCAGCGGCAATGACTGCAGGATGGCGATGAGCTCGCTTTCTTCGGCCCGGCCCAAAAACCCGGCCTGGTAGACCAGGCCGGGAATGGAGGCGCGCACCGGTGCATCCCCGAACAGGCCCGGTTGGTCCATGGCGAGCAGGGCGGCAGGCACGCTCTCAGCCCAGCCGCACCTCGAAGCGGCTGCCGTCGCGCGGCGCCAGCCCCCGGTAGCCCGCCAGGCGCGCAATGCCCAGGGCGCGCACCCAGTGCTGCAAGGCCACCAGGTCGTGCGCCGAGACGTCCTCGGGCTCGACGCGCTCCAGTGAGTCGATGGTGTGCAGCGTGGCCGCGATGTCGTCGGGGCTGCCGAACTGGTGCTCCAGGGCGACGGCAAAGCGCACTTCTGCGGCGGTGCGTTCGGCCTGCGTGAGGCCGGGGTAGTCGCACAGGGCGACGGTGTAGGTGGTGTCCAGAACATCCATGCTCATCTCCAAAAGACTGTATGAATTTACAGTATTTTGGGGCGGGATGGTGGGATATTTATGCGCAGTGGTGCGGGCGCCGGCCCTGGCTCGTGGCGCCGCTACAGATGTGGGAGTGGCGCGCCGGCAAGGGCCCTAGCTTGCTGCGCGGGCGCCTGGCATCCAGCCCCCGGGCCGGGCAACGCAATCCCCTAAAAAAGTGTGAACAGGCCCTATGCCCTGGGCAGCCCG
Organism: Acidovorax sp. GW821-FHT10A04; assembly: GCF_059415825.1. Classification (NCBI taxonomy): domain Bacteria; kingdom Pseudomonadati; phylum Pseudomonadota; class Betaproteobacteria; order Burkholderiales; family Comamonadaceae; genus Acidovorax; species Acidovorax sp. GW821-FHT10A04. The sequence goes on along the minus strand of NZ_JBWKNZ010000022.1, from coordinate 60,099 downwards.
TGCTGCGCGGCACGTTCTTGCAGGCGCTGCTGTTCGCGCAGGAGCACCTTGCTCACCTTGCGCAGGTTCGCGATCTGGGCCTCGATCGCGGTGCGCTTGTCGGCCATCAGGCGGGCGCCTTTGGCGCAGTCGATGCTTTTGGCGCGCATGGCATCGAGCACCTGGCGAATCTCCTGCAGCGAGAAGCCCAGCGACTGCAGTTGCTGCAGCAGGGCCGCGTCCCTGGCGGCCGACTCGGGGTAGTCGCGGTAGTTGTTCTCGCCGCGTTGCACGCCGACGAGCAGTCCCTCGCGTTCGTAAAAGCGCAGCGCGTGGCGACCCAGGCCGGTGCGGCTTTCCAGCTCGGAGATGCGCATTGAAATTCCCTTGACTGTAGATCTCACTCTACAGATTAGCATGGCTTTTTGAAAAGGACACCCCATGCATTTGCTGGTCGAAAAGACGGTTTCCATCCACCGGCCTGTGCAGGCGGTTTTCGGCTATGTATCGAACATGGAGCAGTTTGGCGAATGGTTTCCGGGCGTGCTCTCGATCGAATCGCTCGGCGCGCTCGCCCATGGGCAGCCGGGCAAGGAGTACCTTGAAACCGTGGCTGTGCCGTTCAGGGGGCGCCGGCAGGTCACCCTGCAGGTGCGCGAAGCCAGGGCCCCCGGGTTCTTCGCGACCGAGGGGCGGCTTCTGCCACTGCTGCCGCGCATGGAGATCTCGCTGCACGCCACGGCGCCGCAGTCGTGCGAACTGACCTGGCGCATGTACAGCCGAAGCCAGAGCCTTGCCGTCCGCTGCCTGGTGCTCCCGCTGGCCAGGCGGGTCATGCAGCGGCGGGCGGCGCGGGGCCTGGCTGCGCTGAAGGCGCGGATGGAGCGGGCAGTGCAGGAGGGCGCGCCACGGCCAGGCGATCAGGCGGGCACCTGGCGATGAGCCGGATCGGGCTCAAAACACTCAACGCGGCGTATAGCACTTGCCCGCAGCGATGGCCGCGGCGACCGCCGGGCCCGTGCTGGCGGCATCGGGGTAGATCGATGGCGTGGCACTGTCCTCCAGCAGGCACAGGTGGTTGGCCTTGCGCACCAGCACCACCGGCTTGATGGGGTACATCATGCCGCTGCGCACGCCCCAGTAGGCCGTCAGCTCACTCGTCGAGGCGCTGCGCATCTGGTCCACGAAGAACCCCCCGACCAGCGGGCCCGTCATGGGGGTACCGATGCCACCGCATTGCGCATCGTTGTAGCTCACCCCGCCGGAGCCCACGGACGCGGAGGTCACGGTGGTGCGCGAGATGCGCCAGCCGTCCCTGAGGCCTACGCCGCCCGGCCCCGGGGAGCATTGGTCCCGCTCCCAGAAGCCCTCGGACAGGAGGCCCTCGGGCGCGCAACGCACCGCCACGGTGTCCACCACAGTGGTATCGATCGACCCGGAGCCGTTGCGCACGATGCAGCCGAAGCCCTCGGGCTTGGCCTTCAGCGTGACGGCATAGGCCGCACCAGCGGCCATCGGCGTGGCAAAGGTGAAGCTGCCATCGGCTTTCAGGGCCAGGTCTTCGCTCCCGGTGGTCAGCACCACCGTCTGGCCGGGAAACACCCCGCTGAGGGTGCCGCCCAGCGTGTTGCGCTCGCTGGGCAGGGCCTTGCACTCGATCAGCACCGACGGCAGGCCCGCAGCCAACGTGCCGGTGTTGCGCGCGGGAGTGCACCGCTGGCCCGCAGGCTGGGTCTTTACGGTGATGGCGTAGTTGCTGCCCTCGGGCCAGGTCGCAGCCGTCTGGAAGTAGCCGTTGGCGCTGGCGGTGAAGTCGTCCGTGCCCTGGTTCTGCAGCACCACGCTCTGGCCTGTGGCCAGCCCCGTCACCGAGATGCTCAGCGCATGGCGAGGCCCGCCGGGGGCAGGATCGGCAGGGCTGTCACCGCCGCCGCCGCAGCCGCACAACAGTGCGCCTGCCAGGCCCAGCGGCGCGAAGCGCCATGCGCCAGGGGAGTTCAGGGGGAACGAGCGAGGCACGGCGCGCGGCGCGTGCGGATATTGAATGGATGCCACGGAAAGCTCCTCTCTATGGGTTGACATGGTGGAGGCTTCGAGCAACGCATGCAACGCGAGCTCTCTGGCCCCACCCCGCTGGTGTGCGCTCAAGGCCGGCAAAGGCCGTTGGTCGAAGGCTGCAGGCCGGCGTTTCCGCTCGGCCCTCGACAGCAAGAAGCGCGTGCGGCGGGCTTGCTGCCTGGCGGTGTGATCCGGTGTCAGGAAGGCGACTTCAGATAGCACCACCCATTCAGGAGCGTGTCGCCCTTCAGGGCCTCGTCCGTGTCCTTCTCCACGCTGTCGAGCGTCGGGTAGTCCTTGACGGGGTTGGGCTGCTCGAACGTCGCCCGCGGCAGCAGGCACAGGTACGGGCCCTTGCGCGCCCACACCACGCGCTTGGTGCCGGCGCCCGTGGTCTGCGTGCCCCAGAAGGCAGTGATCTGGCCACGGGTTTCCTGGCGGTCGAACACCACGCTGCCCTTGAGCGAATCGTCCAGCGTCACGGTGCCGACATTGCCACAGGCGGGGGAGGTCACCTTGCCCTGGGTGAAGCTGTAGCGCGACTCGCCCTCGCGCAGGATGTTGAAGTAGCCACGGGTACTCGGCAGGTCGAAGTAGACGGTGCAGCGGCTGGTGGTCCAGGCACCCTCTGGCATGGCCAGGGGCACGCCAGCGCACGCCACCTGCATTGCGCGCACGTCGGCGCTGCCCACCGTGCCGCTGCCGTTGACCACGGTGCAGGTCTGGCCCATCGGCTGCGTCTGCACCTGCACCGCATAGCTGCTGCCGCCGGCCACCGCCGTGTTGAAGACAAGCGCCCATCGGCCCGCAGCGTGAGGTTGTCGCCCTGGTTGTTTTGCAGCACCAGCGTGCCGCCCTCCACCAGGCCCGTGACCACGCCGCCCAGGTTCTGCGTGCCCACCGGCAGGTTCGCGCAGTTCAGGCTCAGGTTGGTCACGTCCTGCTCCACAGGCAGCGAGACGAGCTGCGACACGGTGCAGCGCTGCCCCTCGGGGTGTGAGGCGATGGTCAACAGATACGGCTCCGTCGGGGTGATGCGCTGGTCCATCGTGAAGCGGCCATTGGCGGTGATGGTCAGCTCATCCACTTCCCCGCGCTTGAGCACCACGCTGCGCCCCTCGCCCAGGCCCGTGACCGTGCCCCCCAGCACGAAGCTTTTGCCGGGCGGCGTGACGACGGGCGGCGTCACGGGCGGCGGCGTCACCGGGTCCCCGTCGCTACCCCCGCCGCATGCCGTCAACAGCAGCAGCGGCAGTGCGGCCAGGGCGGCGCGGGCCGCGGGCGCGCGGCCGGTATGGCGGCGGATGCGTGAGGTGGAAGTGGGGACGTGGGTCACTGGCATGGTCTCAATCCTCTCGGTTCAAAATATAAAAATGACAGTCCACCTTGCGCAGGGCAGGCAGTGCTGAGGCGTGGTGCGCTCGCAAGGGGGGCAGCGCCGATCTTTGGCGCAAAGAGGTTCACTGTCTGTGTCACCTGTCACACGATGGGGCAGCCACCCATTTGGGTGGGCGCGCGGCACTCGCTGTGCACGGCAGCGTGGCCACCACCAATCGTTGCGACACGTGCAGGCAGCAATCCATAGAGTGGCGGTGCGCCGCTCGGCGTTGCGTTGGAGTTCGTTAACGCCGGGCACGTTGCCTTCGCCATCCAGCGGTGGATGCAGAAGTAGATCATCAGCGCCGGCCGCAGCGTGTTGGATGTCGTTGTCGCCAAGGTGTTTTGGCGGGCAAACTCGGCAGGCTATGGGGGGATGCCGTGGTGCGCGAGGTGAGCACCCGTGAAGCGCAAATCATCGGTCACCTCGCGCACGGCAAAGTCCGGCCCTGGGTATGCGGCCAGCAGCTCGGCGGTCTTGAACTCCGCTTCGGCCAGCAGCAGGCCTGCAAGGTCGCCCTGGAACTCGTCCACGACCATGGCCACCCCGTCCACCGGGTGCAGCCGGTGCCGCAGCTTGTGGACGCGCCGCCCGGGCAAGGTGGCGGCGAGCAGGGCGAATTCATCCTCGGGCAGGTAGATGGACGTGATCAGCCGGGTGTGCACGTCCACGTCCCCCTTGCGGGTGAGCCGCAGCATGGGCGCGCCGCCATCGAGCGGGCGCGCCTCGCGCAGCCGCAGCCGCGCGCCGGTCACGTAGAGGTCGGTGATCGCCTCGGTGCGGCGAATGCGCTCACGCGGCGGCAGCTCGCGGCACAGCCAGCGCCGTTCGCGCTCGATGGCAACGTAGTGGGGCTTGGGGAAGCCCAGGCGTTCTGCGGTCTCCTGGTCGATGCTGCTCACCGGCGCTCCTGTGTTCGTGGCGTCCTTGCGGGGTGGGCATGATGCCATGGGCGGGAGGCCCTGCGGGGGCGGGTGCTCAGGCCCCGTCCTCGGGCAGGGGCGTGTACTCTGCGGGCGAGGCGATGTGGCCGGCTTCGAGCTGCGCGTGCATGTCCTGCTCCAGCGCGATGTCCCTCAGGACCTGCAGGCGCTGGCGCGCCTGCGCCACGGTCAGCGGCTGCTCGGGCGACGAATCCTGCGCAGGGGCGCCGGCCGAGATGGCCGCATCAAAGACCGCCAGCGGCAGGGTCCCCGCCTCGATGCCGTGCAGCAGTGCCATGACCTGGGCTTTGCTGGCGGGCCACTCGCCCGAGAACACCGGGATGTCGAGCACGGACTCGTTTGCCACCGCCCGGCGCCGGATCTCGGCGATGGAGTGCGGGCTGATGCGCCGGATGGCCGCAATCTGCGGGGCGCTGAGGTCCGGGTGCGAGGGCTTGAAGCGAAAGCAGCGGTGGCTCATGGTGGCAACGGGGGGCTCAGGTGGGGGCGCGACCTTCCTGGAGTGCCACCTTCCTCAAGGATTGGATGCCGCCGTGGTGGCCTGGGTCATGACCGTGGCCCAGGCACCGTCCACGCGCTTCCACACCTCCACCACCCACACTTGTCGGCCTGAAGGTAAGGGGGAAACACGCTCATGTCTGTCATCGCACACTTTAGCAAACGGGGCCGGCGCAGGTCTGGCTTGCGGCCCAAGGCCAAGCCACTGCGCAGCCGGTGCATGGTGAGCAGCGGGCGGGGGGGCCGCGCGCGCCGGGAATAGCTTCGCTCCTACACGTCGCCGCATGGGCATGGCATATGGTGGGTTCGCCGCACGCCACTGCCTTGCCCACGGACGACCTCACCATGATCCAACGCCTCACCGCCGCCCTTGCCACCCTGCTTGCTGCCCTCGCACTCTCGGGCTGTGGCTACAACGACTTCCAGCGCCTGGACGAACAATCCAAGGCCGCATGGAGCGAGGTGCTCAACCAGTACCAGCGCCGCGCAGAGCTGGTGCCCAACATCGTGGCCAGCGTGAAGGGCGAGGCCAATTTCGAGCAGGAAACGCTCACCCGCGTGGTGCAGGCGCGGGCCCAGGCCACTGCCATCCAGGTGACGCCCGAGACCCTCAACGACCCTGAGACCATGCGCAAGTTCCAGGCGGCGCAGGGCGAGCTGTCGAGTGCGCTGTCGCGGTTGATCGCGGTGTCCGAGCGCTACCCCACGCTGCAGGCGAACCAGGGCTTTCGCGACCTGCGCGTGACGCTGGAGGGCACCGAGAACCGCATCGCCGTGGCGCGCAACCGCTACATCGATACGGTGCAGCAGTACAACACCCTGGCGCGCAGCTTTCCCACCAACCTCACGGCCAAGGTGTTCAGCTACGCCCCCAAGCCGCCGATGGCCGTGCCCAATGAGGCGCAGATCTCCGCCCCGCCCACGGTGGACTTCTCAACCACTCCCAAGAAGCCGTGAGCTACGGGCTCATGCCGCACGCCAAGCCCTTCTGGCGCTACCTTGCCACTGCCGCGCTCCTGCTGGGGGCGGTTTGTGCCTGGGCCCAGGCGCCCGTGCAGCCGGTACCAGCGCTCACAGGCCATGTGGTGGATGGCACTGGCACGCTCAGCGCCGAGCAGCGCACGGCGCTCGAAGCGCAACTGACCGCTCTGGAATCGAGCCAGGGCAGCCAGGTGGTCGTGCTGATGGTGCCCACCACAGCCCCTGAAGACATTGCCGCCTATGCCAACCGCGTGGCCAACCAATGGAAGATCGGGCGCCGCGACGTGGGGGACGGGGTGTTGGTGCTCGTCGCCAAGGACGACCGCAAGATGCGCATCGAGGTGGCCAAGGCGCTCGAGGGCGCCATCCCCGACATCGCGGCTGCGCGCATCATCGACGGCACCCTGCAGCCGCGTTTTCGCGCTGGCGACTTTGCCGGCGGACTGCAGGCTGCCGCCACGCAGCTGGGTGCGCTGATTGCCCGCGAACCGCTTCCCGAACCCTCTGCGCCACAGCCATCGCAAACGCGTGGCCAAGGCATGGTTTCGGGGTTTGGCTGGGGTGAGGCCGCCATCGTCCTGGTAATGGGCGTGCTGATCGGCGGGCCGATTGCGCGCTCGATGTTCGGCAACGCGTTCGGCTCGCTCGCCACCGGCGGCGCGGCGGGGCTGGGGGCCTTCGTGCTCACATCCAGCGTTCTCCTGGCCGGCCTGGCAGCCATTGCGGGCCTGCTGTTCACGCTGATGGCCGGAGCAGGCCGGCGCACCACGCTGCGCCAAGGGGGCTCCGGCATCCCATGGGGCGGGGGGCTCGGGGGCCTTGGCGGCCTGGGCGACGGAGGCTTCGGCGGGGGTGGCTCGCGCGGAGGTTCGGGCGGCGGCTTCAGCTCGGGCGGCGGTGGCAACTTTGGCGGGGGCGGTGCCTCCGGAGGGTGGTAGCCATGGTGCTGTCCCGATCTCTGCGCGCGCTGCGGCGCCTGGCCGTACACCGCTGGCAAGAGGGCGATGTGCGCAAGGTCCTGCCCGATGAGGCCCTGGCGCGGCTGTCGGCGCGCGTGGCCGCCAGCGAGCAGTTGCACACGGGGCAGATCCGCATCTGCGCCGAAGGCGCGCTGCCCTGGAGCTATCTGCACCGCGACGCCACGGCCCGCGAACGCGCGCTCATGCTGTTCAGCAAGCTGCGCGTATGGGACACCGAGCACAACAACGGCGTGCTGATCTACCTGCTGGTGCCCGAGCACGCCATCGAGATCGTGGCCGATCGTGGCCTTGCCCGCAGCGTGCCGCCGGGCGAATGGGAGGCGGTAGTGTCTCAACTGGCTGTGCACCTGCGCGAAGGCCGCTACGAAGAGGGCCTGGCGCAGGCGGTGGATGCAGTGTCGGCCAGGCAGGCGGCGCACTTTCCCGGGCTGGGCGCCGGCATCGCTTACGCCAACGAGTTGCCTGACGCGCCGGTTGTTCGGTGAGTGGCTGCCGCCGCCTGCCGCAGCTCGCAGTTGTGGGGTGACGGCAAAGCGCACCTCTGCAGCGGTGCGTTCGGCCTGCGCAAAGCCAGGGTGATCGCACAGGGCGATGCTGCCGGTGGCCTCTTGGCCTCTTGGCCTCTCAGGCCTCCAGCAGCGCCCCGTCCTCCCGCAGGCACGATTGCAGGCGGTGGACATCGGTGTCCTGGAGCCTTTGGGCGCCGGCCAGGGCGGCAGCGGTGCCCGCAGCCTGCCCCATCACGAAGCACCCACCGCTGGCGCGCGCCGCGGACTGGCCTTCGTGGGTCATGGACGCGCAGCGGCCTGCCACGAGCAGATTCTCCAACACCTTGGGCACGAGCATCCTCCAGGGCAGGTCGTTGTAGGCCCTGCGCGGGTCCGATGGGAAGCCCCAGGAGATGCCGCCCGCACGGTGCAGCTCCATGGGCCAGGCGTTGAAGCCGATCCGGTCGTCGAAGCGGGCCGATTGGAGAATGTCTTCGCCCGTCAGCGCATACAGGCCCTCGATGCGGCGGGTTTCGCGGATGCCGATCTGCGGCGCGATCTCCACGATGCGCGAGCCTTCGAAGCCTGGAACCTGTTCGCGCAGGAAGCGGAAGTACTCGGCGATCTGCCGGCGCCCCTCCACCTCGCCGTCGCTCAGCTCGATGGCGTTCACGGCGTTCATGGCCTGCCCCTGGGCGTTGGCGATGGAGGTGACGTTGGCGCGCCACTCCGCCGGATGGATCTGGGGCCGCAGGATCGCTCCTTCGCGGGGAAACCGGTACCTGCCCGGAAATTGCTCCTGCGCCCGTTCCATGAAGTCGTTGATGGCCTTGAACTCGCCCACGGCCGGCAGCGCCCGGTCGGCATCGACATGCCCGACCCGGAACATCGTCGAGGGGAACAGGCCGCTGCCGTGCCCATCGCCGACCTCGTGCGCAACGCCGGCGAAGGCTGCCACATCCGCGTCGCCGGAACAGTCGATGAACACGTTGCCGCGAATCGCCTGCCGGCCCGATTTCGTCTCGACGACGAGCGCCTGGATGCGGTTGCCATCGCGCAGCACGCCTGCGGCCCGCGCATGGAACAGCAGCTGCACGCCCGCACCGAGCAGCCATTGGTCGGCCGCGCATTTGTAAATGGAGGTGTCGTAGGAGCGCACCCGGATGCGCCCCTGCATGCCGTCCTGCGGCTGGTTCAGCCCTCCCTGCGCCTGCAGGCGGTCCAGCAGCTCGTCAACGACGCCCCGCACCAGCAGCTTCATCTCCCCTTCATGCCGGCCGTACAGGCCGGCGAAGTTGGTGACGCCACCGGCCGTGCCCATGCCGCCCAGAAAGCCGTAGGACTCCACGAGCAGGGTCCGCGCCCCCCTGCGCGCCGCGCTCACCGCGGCCGCCAGGCCGGCCGGCCCGCCGCCCACCACCACTACGTCGTATTCACCAAAGACCGGCAGGTGGCGCGCGGGCTCCAGCAGTGTTTCAACAACCATCTCGTTCTCTTCTTTCATTGCATCAATCCAGGGCGATGCGGTTGGCTTCGATCACCGGCTTCCAGCGTGCGATGTCGGCGCCGAGCTGTCTGCGCATGTCTTCGGGCGAGCCGCCTGCGGGGTCCATGTACTGCGCGCGGAATCGCTCCACCATGGCCGGCTCGGCGAGGATCTGCGCGATCTGGCTCTGCAGCGTCTTCAGGACGGCGTCCGGCGTGCGAGCCGGTGCGACGAAGGCAATCCAGGCGTCCGCCTGGATGGCGGGCAGACCGCTTTCCGCGAGGGTGGGAACGTGGGGGAGCGAGGGTGACCGCGTGGGCGAAGCCACGGCCAGGGCCCACAGCTTGCCTGCCTTGGCGTGGGGCATGACCGCTGCCGCCGGCAGCAGCGCCATGTCGACCTCACCGGACAGCAGGGCGGTGACGGCCGCCCCCGATCCGCGGTAGGGAATGTGCACCGCATCGGCACCGCCCTGGGCGGCCAGCGCAGCCATGCCCAGGTGCGAGATCGACCCGGCGCCGATGGATGCAAACGTCAGCTTCGCGCCTTTCATTGTGGAGGCGAGCGCCTTGGCGTCGGCGCTCTCCAGCTTCTTGCCCACCACCAGCACGGAGGGCTGGGAGACGGCGATGGTGATGGGCGCAAGGTCCCTGGCGGGGTCGTAGGGCAGCTTCTTGAACAGCAGCGCGTTCACCCCGAGCGGGCCTGCGATGCTCACGCCGATGGTGCGGCCATCGGGGCTCGCCTTGGCAATCGCGTCGGTGCCGATGTTGCCCGCCGCGCCGCTCTTGTTCTCGACCACGAAGGGTTGGTGCAGCCGGGCTGCAAGCCGCTCGCCAATGGCCCGCGCGGCCAGGTCCGGGGTGGAGCCTGCGTCGAACGGGACCACGAGCCTGACGGGGCCCTGCGGCCAGTCCTGGCTCCAGGCCGGCAGGCCGGCCAGGCACAGGCATGCCAGTGCGGCGGCGGCGCGGATGGAGGGGAATGCGGTGAAAAAAATGGACCGTGTGTCGGATGCCATGGGTGTTGTCTCCTTGTGTGTCCCCCGCATGCGGTGCGGGGATTGCGCAAACTTTAGGGGGAGAGCAACATTGCGTCTATTTAATGCGCGGCATAACTCTCAGCAGGATTTGAAATAATGGACATGCGGCTGCTCTCCGTGTTCGATGAGGTCTACAAGACGCGCAGCGTGTCGCGCGCGGCCGAGAACCTGGACATTCCGCAGACCTCGGTGAGCCTGGCCCTGGCACGCCTGCGGCGGCAGTTCAACGACCAGCTGTTCGTGCGAACCGCGCAGGGCATGGTGCCCACGCCGCATGCCGCCGACCTGCTCGGCCCTTTGCGGCAGGCGCTGGAGCTGCTGCGCACGGCCACGAAACAGCAGGTGGTCTTCGACCCGCTGACCTCGAAGCGGCACTTTCGCATCAGCATGACCGACGTGAGCCATCTGGAGTTTCTGCCGCGGCTGGTCAAGAAGGTCGAGTCCGTGGCCCCGGGCATCCAGATCGAGGTGCTGCGGATCGCCCCCGAGACGGCGGCCCGCCTGGAGGCCGGCGATGCCGACCTGGCCGTGGGCTACATGCCCGAACTCGATGCGGGCTTCTACCAGCAAAAGCTCTTCGATGAGGGGTTTGCCTGCGTGGTGAGAAAGGCGCACCCGCGCCTTGCGTCGCGGGTCACCCGGCCGCTCTACCGGCGGGAGCGGCACGTGGCCATCATCGCGCCGGGCACCGGGCATGGTTTGCTGGAGCAGGAACTCAAGCGCCTGAAGATGCAGCGCGACGTGGTGCTGACCCTGCACACGCTGCCGGGCCTGGGCAACCTGCTGGCGCAGACCGACCTGATCGCCACGGTGCCCGCACGCGTCGCCCAGACCCTGGCACGGATTGCGGCGGTGCGCCTGGTGCAGACCTCATTCCCGCTGCCAGGCTTTGCCATCAAGCAGCACTGGCACGAGCGGTTCCACCACGATCCCGGGAACCGGTGGCTGCGTGCGATGGTGGCGGAGCTGTTTCTGGAGTGAGGGCGTCTGTGCCTCCCGTCCGCAGCCGCGCAGGCGGTCGCTAGACTCCGATGGACACATCGTTTTTCGCACAACAAGACATGGCCACTGGCAAGCAATCCCCCATCCCCTTGAACGAGCCTTATCGGCTGGACCAGTCGCTGGGCTACCTCCTCAACCGGTCGGCGGACATCGTGTCCGCCACGTTTGCCGACATCCTGAAGAAGCACCACCTGAGCCTTCCCGAATGGCGCGTGCTGACCGCGCTGACGGACGGCAACGACCAGACCCTCAGCGAACTCGCGGCGCACGCGGGAACCGAGCTGTCCTACCTCTCGCGGGTCGTGCTGCAGGCGCAGGAGCGCGGGCTGGTGCTGCGCTTCACCTCGGCTGCCGACAAGCGCGCCACGCGTGTCTCCATCACTGCCGATGGCCGCGCCCTGGTGCGCGAAGTCATGCCCCAGGCCAGGGCGCTGGAGGCGAGCTGGCTGCACGGCATTCCAACGGCGGACGTGGACACCATGCGCAGGACCTTGCGCGCCCTGTACCACAACGTGCTCAACAGCCACCCGGACCTGGCATCCAGCGGTCGCAAGCTGACGGTGGCGCGCCGGATGCGCAAGCGCAGCGATGCCTCTGGCGAAGACGGTCCGGCATCCGGCTAGGCTTCCAACGCTCCATATACGGCCCCACGAGGGATTTGCCGAGTCCCGGGTTTACACCAGCATGGCCTGATAAAAGGTAGCTTAAGCTACTAATTATCAGGTGGTCATGGTGGCTGCCGTGTACCGCCGCAGCGGCGAGGAGCTTCGATGACAAACCACGACGGCCACCCCGACCCGTTGCCCAGCGCGGGGGGCAGGGCAACGGCAACCTCCATCGCCAGGGCGCGCAGGCCTGCACTGCCTGGCCTGCTGCGCAGGCCCTTCCTGGCGGCCCTGGGCGCTGTCCTTGCCGTGGCTGCGGGCGCCGCGCAGGCGCAGGTGGCGCCGTTTGCGACGCAGACCATCACCATCGTCGTGCCCTACACGCCGGGCAGCGGCGCCGACATCATTGCGCGCTCCGTGGCGCCCTTCATGTCCCGCAGGCTGGGGCAGCCGGTGGTTGTGGAGAACAAGCCCGGTGCCAGCGGAACCATTGCCATGGCCAGCGTTGCCAAGTCTGCCGCCGACGGGCATACGCTGCTCATGGCCGCGGACTCCCTGGCCATGACCCCCAGCCTCTACCGCAAGCTGGCGGCGCTGCCCCACAAGGACCTCGCGGCGATCGGCCGGGCGGCTGTCGGCTCCATGGCGCTGGTGGTGCACCCCTCGGTGCAGGTGTCGTCGGTGGCCGAGCTGGTGGCGCTGGCCCGCAGCGAGCCAGGCCGACTGACTTATGCGACGCCCGGCGCCGCATCGCCGCACCATGTGCTGATGGAGCTGTTCAAGCAATCCACCGCCACCGACCTGCTGCACGTGCCCTACAAGGGCATGGCCGGCGCGGTGACCGATCTGGTGGGCGGGCACGTGCAGGTGGGCGTAATGTCGCTGCAGGTGGCGATGCCGCATGTCAACGCCGGCAAGCTGCGGCTGCTCGCCGTGGCGGACGGTACCAGGGTGGCCGCAGCCCCACTGGTGCCGACATTTCGGGAGGCGGGGTACTCCGAGCTGTCGCACGCGAACTGGTTCGGGCTGTTTGCTCCCGCGGCAACGCCGGCCAGCGCCATCGGCAGGCTCAACGCGGCGCTGCTGGAGGCCCTGTCGCAAAAGTCCACGCTGGACACCTTGCAGGCCCAGGGCCTGGCCGTGTCCACCAGTTCTCCCGCCGATTTCGCACAGCAGGTGCAGCAGGATGTCGAACGCTGGAGCCAGGTGGTGTCCAAGGCCGGCATCAAGGCGGACTGAAGCGCCACGACCCCCCAGGCCCGGCCTCGCGCACCCGCGGGCGCGCGCCGGGTGCAACACCTCCCCACAAGCAACCAGACCCCATGAACTCCGACCTCGAAACCCTTGTCACGAACGCCCGCGCCCAGCTGTCGGCCCGCTCCGAACCGATTGGATCCTCCCCGGGCGGGAGGGCGCGCTTTGAACTGTTCCACGCGCCCAATTCGATCTGCTCGCAGAAGGTCCGCGCAGTGCTGGCCCACCACGGCATGGCGTACCTGTCCAGCTCCATGAGCATTGTTGCCGGAGAGACCTATCTGCCGCAGTACGTGCGCCTGCGCATGCTGGCGTGCGACAGCGAGGGTCTGCCCCTGGTGTCCTTGCACTCCGGCAGTACCGCGGTGGCGACGGGGGGTTGCGATCCCGCTGTGGTTCCCACGCTGGTGGACTGGACGGCGGGCAAGGTCGTCATCGACTCCAGGCGGATATGCAGCTACCTGGACGGTCTGGCGGACCCTGCCGCGACGCTTCGCCCGGGCCACCTGGCCGATGGAATCGACCAAGAGCTGGGGCTGGTCGACGAACTGCCCAACTACCAGATGCTGGTCGGGCGCACGCCGGATGCACACCGCTACGGCGCGTCGCCGCGGGCGGGCACCGGCGTGGATTTCGCCATGAAAAAGGTGGCGCGGTGCGACCGGTACTTGGCTGATTTCCCGCAGGACGAGCTACTGCAACGCGGTTACCGGGCCAAGCGGGCCAAGGAGCTGTGTGCCGCCGAGCAACTGTTCTCGCAAGAGGCCATGCTCCGTGCCTACGAGAAGGCGGAGGCCGCCTGCAGCCAGCTGGAGCAGACTCTGACCGAGCGCGCATCGCCTTGGCTTTTTGGCGAGGCGCTGACCATGGCCGACCTCTTCTGGGCGATTGAGCTGTTGCGCATGAAGAACCTGGGTGCCGACCGGTTCTGGAGCGGCGGCCTTCGGCCCCACGTCGCCGCGTACGTTGGGCGGTGCGAACTTGCGCCGGCGGTACGTGAGGCCGTGCTGGACTGGCCGGGCGCCATTCACTGAGGCAGCGCTCGGGCCCGGCCTCTACCGGCTCGCGATTGGCGGGCCCCGCAGGCGTGCGCGCCTGGCCGAATGGGGGGGTCCTTGCGGCCAGGTACCCTGCCATGCCTCTGCGGGGCCCATGGGTGCCCGCCAACCGGCATCAGCGCACCCAAGCCGGTGGCTCGGCACCTCGTGGACGACGCACTACCCGCCTGGGGTAGGGACAAGCCGCGCTGCCCTGCGCATACTGCGCAGCGCGCAGGGGAGGGGGACGGATCCGGGCTGCCCCGCGGTTGCCGGTTGCATTGCGTGCCGTGTTGCGGCGGGTTGCCAGGCCAGCGCTTTTTTTGCCGCGCGTACTTGTGGATGGGTCCGCCCGGATCGTTCTCGTTGTCTGTTTGTTTCCTTCTTTTTCCTTCTTTTATGTTTTGTTGAAAGGCGGATCCCCATGAATTTCCTGGACGTGTTGACCCACCCCTTGCAGGCGCTGGCGATCGCTTCGCCCCGCCAACTGGCAGCGAAATGGGCAATTGCGTGCACCTTGCTCGCCGCCGCGGTCGGCGCCCACGCCGCCACCGTGGTGAAGTTCGCCACGGGTGCCACGAACTCGGCCGCCATCCTGAGCGATGGCACGCTCTGGACCTGGGGCAACAACATGAACGGGCAACTGGGCAACGGCATGTCCACCAACTCGGACAAGCCGGTCCAGATCGGCACCGGCTTCACCCAGGTGCAGGTGGGCAGCCGCTACATGGTGGCGCTCAAGGCCGATGGCAGCCTGTGGATGTGGGGCCATGCGGTACTGAAGGACCGGGAGTTCTACGAAACCGCGCCGGTGCAGATCGGCAGCGGCTTTGACAAGCTGCTCACGTCCGACACCGCCGCCAAGGCCGATGGCAGTGTCTGGTTCTGGGGCGAGTCCAAGCTCGTCTACAGCGCGCCCGCCGGGGGCAGTGGCTCACTGGACGCGTTGCCCGCCGGCTACCGGCAGATGGCCACAGGCCCCTACAACGCGCTGTTCGTGCTCGATGGTGGCGCGCTGCGCTACGTGTCGAACAACAACGTCCTGAACACCTGGCGCACCGCCTACGGCAGCACCGGCCCGGCGGGCAGCGGGTTTGCGCAGGTCGCGCTCAATGCCACCACGGCCGTGGGCGTGAAGACCGATGGAACGCTCTGGCAGTGGAAGGGCGATGAGCAGCCTGCCTCGCTGGGCGCGGGCTATGGCCAGGTGGCCAAGGGCACGTCGCACACCGTGGCGCTGAAGACCGATGGCACCGTGTGGGTCTGGGGCTCCAATGCCAATGGCCAGCTGGGCGTGGATTCGCCGGCCGATGTGGACGGCCCCCAGCTCCTGGGCAACGGCTACACCGCGATCGCGGCCGCGAGCCAGCACACCCTGGCCCTGAAGTCCGACGGCACCCTGGTGGCCTGGGGCAGCAACAGCGTGGGGCAGTTGGGCACCGGGCCAGCCGGGGCCGCGCCGGTGCAGCCGACGCCCGTGGTGTTCGAAGGCCCCAGTCCGGGGCAACTGGGCGAGATGACCGTGACGGGGCCGATTGAGCTCCAGACGCTCACGGTGCGGGTGCAGATCAGCAGCGAACACCTGGCCAGTGGCGTAGAGGGCGATGTGTATCTCATGGTCTTTGGGCCGGATTCATCGGGATTCAGCTACAACGGGTACGGTTTTTCACCCCTTACACCGTTCGGCATTCCCCTGCCCTGGATCCACGGGCTGGAGAACAGGACCACCGTGCTGATCTCGAACCAGGACCTGCGCGCCTTGCGGGGCTCCACGCTGTATGTCGGTTACGGCCTCAAGAGTGACAAGCAAAGCAGCACGCTGTACGAGATGGTGGCGAGCAAGCGCTACCAGCTGGTCCACACCATTCGGTAGTGGCTGCCCGGTGACACGGCCCGCACAGGCGGTGGCACTGCCTGGTTCCTCCGGGTCCTGAGCCGCTGGGTGTGCCGCAAGGCCGCATGTAGCAAAAGAGTTGCTCGATGGTGGAGGGCAGGCGCATCGCAATGGCCCGTGGCGCGATAGGCTCTGTGCATTGCAAAAAACAACCCGGGAGGTTGAAAAAAATGCCAGTGCAGATTTTCGGCGCGGATGCCACCTTTGCCATATTGAACCGCGTGTTTTATGGGCAGCAGCCACTGTGGTACGAGTCGTACATCTACACGGTGGCCAAGATCGGCTCGGAGGGCGCCCATGCGGTGGCGCGTGAGTTTGGCGAAGGCTACGCGCGCGCGTCCGAAGCGTACCTGTCCTACATGCTGTTGGAGACGCTGGGCCTGTTGCCCAATCCTGCCTTGCGAGGGGCGCTGGAGAACTACCTGGCCGCCGTGGGCAAGGCCAATGTGGGCGTCGTTGCGCTGCAGTTGGGGCAGATCCTCTCGGGCCTGGAAGGCGCCACGGGCGACCTGGCCATCTACTCGGCCGCCGCCGCCCGGTGGAACGATGAAATCGCGGCTGTGCATGCGTACTCCAGCAACCCGTCCAACAAGGGCTATGCAACGGTCGACGTCATCTCGGAGGGCCCGGGGATCACGCTTGAACTGACGGCCGGGAATGACACGCTGCAAGGCACGTGGCATGACGATGTTTTCCTGGCGCAAAGTCCCGGCCAACTGGGTTCGGCCGACGTCATCGAGGGCGGCGGCCATGGCATGAAGGGCAATGTGCTCAAGGCCACGCTGGCCGCCGGCGACCATGTGGTGCCCACCTTGAGCAACATCGAGTCCGTGTTCATCACCGCGGGCGCGGGGGCACAGCTCGGTGCGGAGAAGTCTGGGGGCATCTGGAAGCTGTGGCTCGACGCGGCCACGGGCAGCAACGTCACGTTCACCGGGGTGAACCGCGAAACGGGGGTGGGCATCCAGAACTCCCTGGCCGGGGCGGCGCTGACGGTGCATTTCAAGGCCCCCTCGTTCAAGGTGGCGCCGGTCAACCTCATGCTGGCCGACGCGACCGGGGTGGACGAGATCATCGTGCCCGATGTGATCGCCCTGAACATTGCCAGCACGCCGGGCAGCGTGGCCGCCACCACGGTCAACAGCGCCAGGATTACTGCGGCCGCGGCCGAGGAAATCAGGCTCACGGGCAACCAGGCCCTCACCACCACCATCACCGGCGCCCATGTGCAGGTGATCAATGCCGCGGCCCTCCAGGCGCCGCTGGACCTCACGTTCGCCACCACGGGTGCCACGCCGATCGGCATCCTCGGCGGCCAGGCGGCCGACCGCATCACCGTGAATGACGCCTCCGGCGGGCGCGCCGCCATCGATGCGGGCGACGGGGCTGACACCGTCACCATCGGCGCCCGCAACGCCCACAGCATCACCCTGGGCACCGGTGCCGACGTGCTCGCCCTCACCGGCCTTGCCGGCTCCGCCAGCGCGGCCCTGGGCCTGGACAACGCGGCCGCGCTGCACCGCTCGGCCATCGAGGTGACCGACTTTGTGAGCGGCACCGACCAGCTGCGCCTGACCGCCGCCACACCCACCGCCAAGGCGGCGCCCAGCAGCGCGCAACTGGCCAGCATCGCCGCGTCCACCTCGCTGCTGGACGCCGCCGCCCTGGCCGCCAGCACGGCCGGCGCGAGCAAGGCCATTGCCTTTGGCTACGGCGGCGACACCTACATCCTGGTGAACGACGCCACGGCCGCACTGGGCAGCCAGGATGGCCTGGTCCGGCTGAGCGGGGTGTCTGCGGTGGCGGATGGGGACTGGACGGTGGGGTAGGGCGGGGCTACAACCCGCCCCGTGCCAGCAGATTCAGATGCTGAAGCGAGCAGGAGCGCGACAGTGGCGGAGCTATACCTCCCCAGCCGCCACCCATGCTGTATTCAGTGCCCACGATGCAATTATCTGCCTATCAACTTTGAGGATCACCATGCCCTACCCGATGCATATCCTGGTCAACGACTTCGCGATCAGAAGTTTCCGTGAAACCGCAGACAAGGACTACATCACTGCGCGGATGGCCTATCGAGCGCGATTGATTCAGCCCTACCGGTGGTCGGCCCTGCACTGCTTGGAGAAATATGTCAAAGGCATTCTTTTACTCAATCGCGTGGATGCCAAAAATTTGGGGCACCGCGTGCTTCCTGGCATCGAGAGGATGAACCAGCGCGGCAGGTTCAAGCTCGAACTTACTGCCGCAACCTCCAAGTTCATCAAGAATCTCGAAGACGACGGAGCAGAAGATCGATACTACCTGATCTCATACGAGGTTGAAGCGCTCGATATTGCCCGATTCGACCACGCAGTTTGGGAACTTCGAAGGTATTGCCAGCCGCTGGACTACGACATCGTTGGCATGAACGGTGAGGTAGTGAGCTCATTGGCCAATGAGCTCGAGCGCGTTCATCGGGCTAAGGAAAAGCATGAGAAGGGGACGTGCATCTCGGGAGGCACACTGGAAAACATCATTGACAAGAAGGATCACCCGGCGCGTGAAGCACTGATCTGGAACAACCTGTTCTTTGGCCCGTCACGACGCAAGGCTGTGAAGATACGACCCGACTGGGAGGCAGGCAACTCACCGTTTTTCCTGCATCCCGAAATCATTGATGAGGTGGTCAAGTACGTGAATATCCCAAAGGACATTGCCGAGGGGGTTCGTCAGTTCGCGAAGCAAAAAGCGGTAGAGAAGGAGACGGCAGAACGAGATGCAAAGAAGGCCGCCAAGCTCGCCGTCAAGCGGTCGAGTAGTACCAGTTGATGGCAAGCCAGAATCGATTCTTCAACGAGGGCAATTCGACGTCCCCACGGCCACTCAGCGCGGCGGATTCATCCGATCTATGTGATCAAATCCGAACTATGCCCTAAGCCGATACCCCATTATTCACAGCTAATCAGCGCCGATTCTGCACAGACTGAACGTAAGGGGCAGGCAGAAAAGGCGCTCGGTTCCTGTCAGACCCGAAACACGTCCATGCGCAGCTTGTCATAGATGGCCATGCCGGGCTTGATAAGTTTCGACAGTGTGTGCCGCGCGAACGCAGGAGCATCATTGCCAACCTGCGTGAGCGACAGAATTTGCTTGGCTGCTAAATAAATAGTGCCAGAAGCCTTCTTGATGTCGTCAGCGGGATGGCTCTGACTCACTACGCTCGACACCGCAGCAGCCTTAGCGGCGATCAAATCCGCCGATTTCTCGGGCTTCCCTACCGATTCGCAGAGCGCGGTCAATACCTCGTCGTCGTAAAGGTAAGCCTCGAGATGCCGGAGGCTCAGAACCTGTATACCTTTGCTCTTGAAATCTACGACGTCAGTTGGGGAGTGATCGTCCAAGTCGATTAGGCGGATGATTTTCATGCCGGAGGTTAGCTTCGGTAGCACAGTCGCTAGTCCAATGAAATCTTTCTGCACTTCCTTCGAGTTACCAGCAGAAATGAAGGTAGTGTCGGGCATCTCATCGCCGAAGATCGTTTCGTAAATCCGAGCGTCGTGCTCCGTGTTCTTCCCCTGCACCACGCCAATTGGATTGCCTTCGCAGATGACCACTTGCTTCGGCGCCACGAGC
The DNA here is from genome assembly GCF_059415825.1 of Acidovorax sp. GW821-FHT10A04. Classification (NCBI taxonomy): domain Bacteria; kingdom Pseudomonadati; phylum Pseudomonadota; class Betaproteobacteria; order Burkholderiales; family Comamonadaceae; genus Acidovorax; species Acidovorax sp. GW821-FHT10A04. The sequence continues at coordinate 40,858 of NZ_JBWKNZ010000022.1, read as the reverse complement.
ATGGCTAGATCGTCTAAAGCGACTCGCATCACGCTTTTCCAGAAGGCTCGAATGGGCTTGCTCGGCGAGAGCGTAATCACTTGATCGAAGTCGTGACCGCTGAAATCTATGAATGCCACCGACGTCGGGTCGGCATCGTACATCTCGCGCGCCTTACGCATCATCCCGACGGAGTGCGACGCAATCCAAAGCTGGGAGTTGCCGGGAAGCAGACCCACGAGTTCGCCAAGGAGCGCGCCCTGAAGCCGCGTGTTCATGTGGGTCTCCGGCTCATCGATACAATAAATCGCATCTGCATAACTCCGCCGCTTTACCACGAAATCAAGGATTAGGTCGAAGGCTGCCTTCTCACCACCAGAGAGGTTTTTGTAGTCGAATCCCTTTGAAGTTCCCTTATCGAACTGAAAGGTCCCCCTTTCGAGAGGATTGCCGACGCCGACGAAGGTTAGATCGGGGAACAACCGATTGAGCGGCGACCGGACCTCGCCGATCAGCTTCTCGCGATAGTCGCCCATGGTCGTCTCGGCCGCCTCGTTAACGAATACATCCTCCATCGCTTGGGAGGCCAGGCGCTGGTAGTTCTTGCTGACCGTGGCGTCGGGCTCGATCAGCCTCTTTAAGTCCATGCTCTCGAGGATGTCTCCTTGCCGGGAGAGAGAATGGGTAATGAATTCGTGGTCGTTCCTATACGCCGTGCGGACGTAAAGGTTGCCCGGACTGAAGGAGCCGGTGTCAGTAGTAAGTGAGACTCTAACGCCAAGATTTTTAATCGGCTCCTTTGCCCTATCGTAGTACCTTGCATCGTCGGCCCAACCGTAATTATTGTTCATCCGGTATTTCAGCAATAAAGCATCGAAGAACGAAGACTTGCCGGACCCGTTTGGCCCAGCCAGAACGACCAATTTGGCGCTCGCTGGAACATCCTGGATAGTGAGATCGGAAAATCTCCGGAACTGCGTGATATGGCAATTGAGCAGACGCATGGTGGCCCATTCGGAATCAATTAAAAAATAAGACAAGTGCGTGGTCGTTTGACTCAGCTGCTTAGAACGCTTCTCCTGTCGGTCCGTATAGTCACCGTTCTCGGTCAAGGCTCTGCGTTACTTCAAGCTCGTCCGCCATTGTTTCGACTCGCATGATATCTGCCGCAGATTCCAACTCACGCGCAGCTTTGCAGCTTTCGCCTCGCGAAGACGATGTGAAGTCGAGAATTGCAGTCGCCTCCGTTGGGGGCGCTGTTTTTTGGTGGAGCACAGAGCGTCCGCTTCGCTGGAGTGATCAGCACTGACCCTAAACACCATTTTCGATCCGCTCCCACAGCATGCCCGCCACCTCCACACTACGGCCTTCGTTGCTGGCCATCAGGTCGGCGTAGACCAGCAGCAAGGGGGCCGCGGCCGGCGTGCTCGCCTGGCTTCCGCGCGCGGCCAGAAGGCGTCCAGCACCTTGATGGGCCCCTTGGGGTCCGGTTGCAGGCGGTGCTTGCGCAGCAGCTGGCCCCGGTGCATCCAGCTGTATCGAGGAAGTTGATGCCGTTGCGCTGGCATTCCATGGCCAAGGGGGCTGACATGTAGGGCACGACCAAGAGCTACGGCTGCCTCGAGGTCTCCTTGGCATGTTTCTGGATGAGGTACCAGACCAGCTCGCTGCTGCGCTCGGCGCGGCGCACCTGCACCGCAAACAGGCCCAGGCTCTTCCCGGCTCAGCTTGACGAGGGCCTAAATGCCATCGGTGAGGCCCAGCCAGGGCAGAACCTCGCCTTGCAGAACGGGCTCTGCGGCGTGCAACCGCCTCAGTGTTCATTTTTGCACTTGTTCATTTTTACGACCATCCGTAATAAATGAACACAGGCTCCTGGGGAAGCGCCGATTCAGCCCGCCCGGCCGCCCCGTAGCCAGCCAGCCCGTCCTGCGATTCACACCCCATCCGTGTAGGACATCACGCTCACCCGGGTTGCCGATCATCCAAATGGCGCTTCTGGGCATAAGATGGCCACAGTTGAAAACATTTGTAACAAATACCGGCATGCACACCCCTTGGCCTCCCAACATCGAACTCCATGGTTCCGTCTACATGGTGAGGCCCGTCACGCTGCGACAGCACGCTCCGGTGCCCCACAGCATCTTCATCTTCGAAGAAGACGGCTCCCCGGTCCTCACCGTGCGGGGGCCCTGGGCCAGCTACCCTGAGGCACTGGAAGTCGCCAACGGCGAGCTCCGGCGGCATGTGTCCCCGTCCCCCGTGGATGTGTTCGACAGCCATTGATCCGGCATTGATCCGGCACTGAAGAAAGAGCGCGCACTTGTCGCTCAGGCATGGAAGGCGAGACAGCCCCATCCCACGCTGTCCGCACCGACGGGCCCGCTCACCGCGGAGGGCCCAGCCCCCTGGCCGGCCAAGCAATCCTCCTCACCCCGGTGGCACCCCACCTGCCAGGCAAGCTGAGCCAGCGAGTACCCTCACCCCCTGCCTGCCCTTGTGCCCCTGCAATCCGGCACACCCCCACGCACAGCCCCTAAGATGCGGTGGCGGCGCCGCTGCCCACCATGGGCGAGGAAAAAGCAGCCGCGCACCAACGGGAAGAAGAAGGACGCGGCAGGCCGGCTTTGGTGGTGACAAGCCCTGGGAGCATCTACACGGATGGAAGCAATTTTTGGATTGGTGGCCACGATATTGGTGGACTTTGTGTTCGTCGTGGCGGGCAAGTTGGTGATCTATGCGCTGACCTTGGGGCGCTGGCGTGGCGAGCGCGCAGGCGAAGGCCGGATCCACGGCGCAGCGGGAGCACTGAGTTTCGTGCGCGATGGGCAGCGGGTCCTCACCGACCGGTCCGCCTGCTTCGTTGGCGGGTTCTTTTGCATCGTGTTGGTCTTCTGCTCGTTCGCTGTCATGTCGTTGTGAGACGGCGCGCGATGCGCAACGGCTGAAGGACTGCGGCCGCACCGCATCTTCGGCCCGGGGGCCATCTGTTCTGAAGGCTCCCTGGGCCCCGCTGGTGTTGGAGCGCAGGGCCTGCTACACGACGGGCCGCTGCTTTGACAACCTGCCGAGGCGCCGTTTCCGGCCCGTCTACCATGGCGGCCATCCGCCAGGAGCGGCCAGTGGAGGCGGCTGAAAGCAGACGCTCAACGTTTGAGGTAACCGGCGCAGCGCGGCTTCATCGCGCAGCGTCCGTGTTGACCTGATGGTTGGGCATATGGAGCATGGCTACTGGCACCAATTGTTCTTTTGCGCTGGATCAGCTGCGTCGCAATGGAGGGAGATTTCGTCCAAGAAGAAAGCCTTCTTGGACGGAAGCCTCTTCCAAGAAACCTCTGCCTTGAAGTCCCTAAAGTCATTCAGTCCCGTCGTTGTCTTCTTTTTGCCCGTCAAATAATTGGTGCTGTACTCGGATCTTTCGCCAGTGCTGCGGGAGGACTCAGAGCGGTCATAACCAACAAGTTGAAACCGAGTGCCCTGAGCGCGGAAAGTGAACTTTTCGTGCACCACGCCATAGCTACCGCAGCTTCGCCAATCTTGCAATTCGATGACCAGATTGCCTCTCGCAATCGATACACCACCGTTCGCTAGTGGATCGGCCAAGCAATCCATGTCTTCAGCATTCTCGCTAGGGAGCAGATCGTCCCTGCGCAGGACTTCTTTCAGCCCACTGGATGACCGCAGGAGAATGACGAGACGGCGTGGATTCAAATTGAGGATGTTCGGTCCAGGAGACCCCTCTGGCTTCTTCTTGAAATTGGCAGGATTGGTTTCTTCAGTGACAAGCACCACATCGTCAATTCCGTCGCGGTTCAGGTCCCCTGCGTTGTTGGTGATGACCTTCCAACCATTGGGTACCCACTGGGCAAGGGCGTCAGAGGGCGCTGCGAAAGATGGTGCTGCCAGAAAGGCCAGTAGCAGAAGATACTGGGATCTCAACATGAGAGTACCTCCATCCGCCTGCGGCAGGTTATTCCAGATGCCCAACGTGCTGTAGCCCGCAAAACCTGCGGGATAGACTGGACCCTGCGGGATATTCTGGACAATGAGTCCTCCTGGAAGTGGCTTGCAGCTTGGGCTTGCGATCAGTGCGCTGTTCAAAAGCACCGATATAAATTTCCTGCAAACCCGGCAAGCATCAATTCAGCAAACTATAGCTTGCCAGTAGGGAGGCACCGGTGTTTTCAACAGCACGTTGGGACTGTGAGCCGGCGGGCGGCAAATCAACGGCAGCTTCCGGGTGGCGTTTCGCAACGTCGGCTCCGGGCCCCAACCCGACCGCCGTGGCTGTGATCCGCTGAGAGGCGGCCCCGCACCGGCAACGAGGGCAAGGCCGGTTTCAGCAGGCTTGCTTCACAAGCCGGCAGTCGTATCTTGGCGAGGCTGGCGCAAGGGAGCGCATGCCTTCTGCCAGGGCGCTTGCTGCCCGTTCAGGGCCCGCGCTGGCGGGTCACCGCCCCGCCAGCGCGGGCTGCCGCGCAGCCGCCTGGCTGCGCTCCTGGAACAGCACGATCACCACCGTGGCGGCCATGAAGGCCACCGAGGCCCAGAGCACGCCTGCCGCCAGGCCCCGGTCGAGCAGCAGCCCGAACATGAGGGGACCCAGCACCCCGCCGATGTTGAAACCGGTGGACACGATGCCGAAGGTGCGGCCCTCGGCCCCCACCGGCGAAGCCGCGCGCACCAACATGTCGCGCGAGGGGGCGACCACGCCGGTCAAGAAGCCGATCAGCCCCAGTGCCACCACCAGCGCCAGCGCCGGCAGGCTCACCAGGATCACTGCCACCACCAGCACGGCCGCCAGCGCAAAGGCCGCTGCTGCCAGCACGCCGTGGTGCCGTGTGCGGTCGGCCAGCACCCCGCCTGCGAGCACGCCGGCGGCGCTGGCGAACAGGAAGGCGGTGAGCGCCGAGTTGGCCACCGAGAGCGGCACGGCAAAGCCCTGCATCAGCGCGCTGACCGAGAACTTGTCGATGGCGCCGGTGCTCAGGCTCAGCAGGGTGAACAGCAGGGTCAGGGTCACCAGGGTGAGCAGCGGGGTCTTGAGCGGGCGGCCTGCCGTGGCTTTTGCCCTGGCCTGGTCGGCCTTGGGTGGCGATGCGGCGGTGGCGGGCGCGGCCTGACCACCCACGGCCACGCAGGCCAGGGCGATGGCGCCCGCCAGCGCGGCCACGGCAAACGACCACTGCGCGCCGGCCGTGACGGCGATGCCTACCATCAGCGGCGGGGCCAGCGCACCGCCCAGATAGCCCGCCGAGGTATGGATCGAGAAGGCGCGCCCCATCTTCTGCGCGTCGATGCCGCGCGAGAGCAGGGCGTAGTCCGCCGGGTGGTACACGCCGTTGGCCAGCCCCGCCAGCGCCATGGCCACCAGCAGGCAGGTGTAGCTGGGAAACACCGCCAGCAGCCCGAAGCTGAGCGCGCCCAGCGCCAGCGCGGCGATGAGCATGCGCCGTGCACCGAGCTTGTCCACCGCAAAGCCCAGCGGCGCCTGCACCAGCGCGGTGACGATGTTGAACATGCCGATGGCAAAGCCGAGCTCGACGAAACTCGCGTCGAGCGCCTGGGGCAGCAGCGGCAGCATGGCCGGTACGGCCATGATGTGCAGGTGGCTGACCGCATGTGCGCTGGAGACACGGAACAGCAGTCCGTTGGACGAGGGGCCCGTGGGGGTGGTCATGGGGTGGTGGATGGCAAGGCGGTTGCGGTGCCGCGCCGCAGGAGGGTGTTGCGCGCGGTCGGTTGAAGAGGGCGAGGTTAACGGATCGGGCAAGACCTTGCCCGACCCGCGTTTGCACCGGGCTTCAGCCCTGGCGCCGTGCCAGGGCCGCGATGACCTGCCCGAGCGCCGTCGTTCCTGCCCGTGCGGCCGCGTCGGGGTCGCTCTTGATGTCGATGTGCGAGGCGTTGAGGCCCCGGGTCATTTCGGCGAAACCCGCCAGCGCGGCCTGGGAGAAATGGGCGTCGGCCAGTGCCTGGGGCCACTGCGCTTCGGGCAGCACGGCCACGCCGACGGGCTTGCCGAGCGTGGCTGTAACGATGGCGGCGACATCGTTCGGCGCGCAGTCCCCGGGCCCCGCGAGGGTCACCGCGCGGGTCCCCGTCCACTCCTCCTGTACCAGCAGGGCCGCAGCGGTGCTGCCGACATCCGCCGTGGCCACCATCGGCAGGGCGCGCTGGGGTGGGGCCAGAAAGCTTGGCAGCGTGCCGCTGCGCACGGCCTGCGCGACCATCGGTGCCCAGTTCTCCATGAAGTAGGCTGCGCGCAGGAAGACGGCGCAAACACCGGCTTCCTGCAAGCGCTGCTCGAACGCGTGGTTCATCCCGATCCATCCTGTGGCGCTCTCGCGGTCGGCGCCCACCGATGACAGGGCCACCAGCCTGGGCACGCCCGCCGCCAGCGCTGCGCGCGCCGTGGTGCTGGCCACCCGGTCTGCCTGCTCGACAAGGTCTTCACGGCCGTAGTGCTGCGGACAGACGGCATAGGCACCCCGGGCGCCGCTGAGCGCCCGGGTCATCGAGGCCAGGTCCGTGAGGTCGGCCACGGCAATCTCGGCGCCACGTTCGGCCCAGGGCCGGCCCTGGGCCGGGTCGCGCACCACGGCGCGCACAGGCTGGCCGCTGCGCAGGAGCGCATCGGCGGCAGCGGCACCGGTGCGGCCGGTCACGCCCGTCACGACATAGGGGAGAGGAGGGGAAGCAGTCATTCGAAAAAACTCCAGTTCAGAAGAGCCCGAATGGTGCGAGACGGCTTAGCATGCGGCAATGGCATGAAAGTCATATTGAATATGCACCAAGTGGATTTGTCTGCGCTCGACCTCAACCTGTTGAAACTGTTCGAAGCCCTGGTTCGGGAGCGCAGCGTCACGCAGGCGGGCCTTCGCCTGGGCCTGAGCCAGCCGGCCGCCAGCCGGGCGCTGGGGCGGCTGCGCCGGATGCTGGGCGATCGCCTGGTGGTGCGCGGCAAGCTCGGGCTGGAACTGACGCCGCGCGGCCAGGCGCTGGCCGGCCCCGTGGCCCGGCTGCTGGACGACGCCCGGGGCATCGTTGCGCCCGCCGTGTTCGATCCCGCCTCGGCCTCGGGCCGCATCACGATCGCTGCGCACGACCACCTGGCCCTGGTGGTGCTGGCCCAGCTGATGGCCTGCCTGGAGCGCCAAGCGCCCGCGCTGAGCCTGCACATCGCGCCACCGGTGGGGGACAACGTGCGGCTGGTCGAGCAGGGGGCCGCAGACCTGGCCCTGGGGATTTTCGAGGCACTGCCTGGCAGCTTCCATCGGCGTGGCCTCTACACCGACCACCTGGTGTGCGTGGTGAGGTCCGGGCATCCCGCCGCGGCAGGCGGGTGGGGCCTGGAGCGCTATGTGGCCCTGCGCCACGTGGCCGTGACCATTTCCGGCGTGGGAGAAAGCGCGGTCGACGTCGCCCTCGCGGCACGGGGCCGCACCCGCCATGTCGCGCTGCGGGTGCCGCATTTTCTGGCGGGTGCGATGCTGGTGGCCGACAGCGACATGGTGCTCACCCTGCCCAGCCGCCTGGCGCACCTGCTGGCACAAAGGCTGCCGCTGGCGTTGCTGGATCTGCCGCTGCAGGTGGCAGCCCTGTCACCCGCGATGATCTGGCACGAGCGCTTCCACGGCGACCCGGCCCATGGGTGGGTGCGGCAGCAGTTGGTGGATGTGGTGGGGTCGTTCGCGGAGCTGGGGTAAGGCGCTCGGCTTGTCTGGTGGGCTTTGCCAGGGGGCTTCAACCATTGCCCACGCGGTCCTGCCCCGCCACTCAGCGCTCGGTATCGTTCCCCTGCTTGCCCGTCATGGCCGAGGCAATCACCTCGACCACGAAGGCCAGCAGGAGGACGGCGCCGGCAGCCATGGCGTGGCCTGTTAAGTACAGCGCGAGTGGAATGAGGATGCCTGCAATGATCAACAGAGCGTAGTGCCTGGGTTTCAAACCGTGCCTCCTGGGGTGGTGTGCTTGCTTGCTCAGGTGCGCGGCAGCTCGCGCAGGTCCACCGTGCCGCCGGCGTCAAAGACCGGGTTGCCGGCCAGAAAGCGCTTTGCGTCCTCCAGGCTCTCTGCACGCACGCGGATGAAGCCGCTCGGGGCGCCGGTGGCGGCCTGGCCGGGTTGGCCCTTGCGCAGGCGCTCGCCCGCGCCGATGGCGCTGCCGCCGTCGAACTGGCCGGTGGCGCGCAACCAGGTGAGGTAGTCGGCCCAGCGCTGCGGGTCGTTGGCGGCTGCGGTGTCCGGGGCGTCCTCGTGCATCAGCAGGATGTATTCGTTCACGGTCTGGTCACTCCCTGTGGGTTCTGTCACAGCGCGAACACCTCCACCGACAGCTGCTGCATGCCGCCCACCAGCGCGACCAGCGGGTCGGTGGCCACGGGCAGGGCGGCGGCTGCGGCGATGATCATGGCGGCGGTGGCGAAGGGCTTGTCCGCGCCCACCATGGCCGAGAACTGGGCCACGAAGGCGTCGTCCACCGGCGTGTTGAGCAGGTTGGAGCCTACCAGCCGTACCAGGGTGGCGGTGGACGCGCCGGGCAGCAGGGTGTCGATCATGTTCTGCGCCAGCGCGTTGTAGTTGCCCAACTCGTCGGCCTTGCGCACCCAGACCGAGAGTTCATGCCGGTCAGGGCTGCGGTCGGTGAGGGCGTTGAACAGGGTGAAGACCTGGCCCACGTGGCCGCCCTCGGTCACGCCCAGGTTGGGCAGGGCGGTGTCGAAGGCGAGCACGCTGTCCTTGAGCTCAATGCGCTCCACGCCGCGCAGCGTGGCGGGCGTGCTGCCTGTGCTGCTGCCGGCAGGGGTGAAGGTGATCACGCCGTCGCTGCGCTGCAGCAGGCCCAGGGCCTGCAGGCCGGCATAGGGCGTGTCGAGCACCACGGTGTCGACGTTGCTGCTGCCGGTGATCTGGTCGGCCCCGCCCTGGGAGATGAAGCGCGTGCGCCCGCCCTGGGCCGCGGCCAGGGTGTCGGCGCCAGCGCTGCCGGTGACCGTGGCCTGCACATGGGCGGTGGTGGTGGCGATGGTGCCCAGCTCGTCGTAGGCGGATACGTACGCGCCGTCGCCCGCTGTCCAGCCGATGGCGAAGCTGCCGTCGGCAAAGGCCTGCGTGGCCGTGCCCACGGAGAAGGTCTTGTCCACGATGCGCACGTAGGAGTGGGCATCCACCAGGATCTCGCCGCCGAACTTGCTGCCGTTGGTGTTGAAGATCTGGCCGCGGATTTCGCCGCCCAGGTTGCCGTTGATGTCGACGGTGCTCCAGAACACGACGAAGCGGCCGTCTGCCAAGGTCTGCACGGCCTGCGGGCTCTGGCTGCCCGTGGCACCGGCCGTGTTGACCACGAAGGACGCACCTTGCGGGGCGCCCTGCGCGTCGAGGAACTGGCCATGCACGTCGATGCTGTCGTTGGTGCCGGGGCCCGTGCCGCTGCTGCTGGTGAGCTGGAGCAGGCGCCCGTCTGCCAGTGCATGGATGAGGGCGCGCCCGGAGTGCACGCCCAGGTTGATCTCTGCACCGATAGGGGCTCCCGTGTCGGCGCTGTAGAACTGCAGCCAGTTGACGGCACCCGTGAAGTCGGCTGTGTTCGTGGTGCGCAGGCCGGCAAAGCGCGTGGCGTCCACCGCGAAGAAGCTGCTGTTGGTGGCGTAGGTGATCGGCGCCCCCACGGCGGTGCCCGCCGTGTCGTACAGGCCGCCGTAGGTGGTGGCGCTGCTGGCGTACTGCCCCCACGAGACGAAGACCTTGCCATTGGCCAGGGCCAGCGCGTTGATGCCCGCGATGTTGTCGCGGTTGCCGACCAGGGTCTGCTCGCTGCCGATGCGCGCACCGTCTGCGCCAAAGCGCTGGGCCAGGATGGCGTTGCTGGCGCCCGGCTGCCAGGTCACCAGCACCGTGCCATCGGTGGCGGTCTCGGCGTTGGCGCCGTACTGGTGGTTCTGCGTGACCGTGTTGACCACGAACTCGCCCCCGGCCAGCGTGCCGGTGCCGCGGTCTGCAATGCGGCCGATGATGGCCTCGCCATCGCTGTCATCGGGGTGGCGGCCGCCGTAGACGATGAGCAGGCGGTCGTTGGCCAGTGCGGCGATGGACAGCGGGCCGGCGGCCCGCGGCGTGTGCAGGTTGGTGTGTGCCAATGGCATGGACGAGGATCTCCCTGGGTTGTATTGTTTTGGGCCTGCCGGTGCGGGACGCTTGCACGCATGGGCCTGCGCGAGCGAACGGGGATGGCGCTGCAGAGAATGCCGCAATCCGCAGGGGCGGTCGAGTTCTTGAGCGCAACAGAATGTTGGCCGCAAGTTCGGCAGCGGGTTTGGTAGCAAGTGTCAGCCCACTCCTACACGCAAGGCCCCCGGCAAAAGTTACCCTCCGCACTATTTGCCGCATTTGCCGCCGCCCACTCCATGACCCCGTCCATGCCCCTGAGCTACAACCTGCTGCTGGTAGCGGGCTCCCTGGCCATGGCCGTGTTCGCGTCGTACGTGGGCTTCGACATGGCGCGCCGGGTACGCACCTCGCAGCGCGGCATCGGCCTGGCCTGGTGGGCCGCGGGCTCGCTGGTCATGGGCACGGGCATCTGGGCCATGCATTTCATGGGCATGCAGGCGCTGGAGCTGCCCATCGCCATCGGCTTCTCCCAGGGGCTGACCTTCGTGTCCTGGGTGGCGGCGGTGGCCGCGTCCGGCGTGGCGCTGGAGCTGGCCAGCCGCAAGCGCCTCGATCGCCCGCGCATCCTGCTGGGCGCCGTGGCCATGGGAGCGGGCATCAGTGCCATGCACTACGTGGGCATGGCGGCCATGGGCATGTCGCCTGCCATCAGCTGGGATGTGCCGCTGGTGGTGCTGTCGGTGCTGGTGGCCTTTCTCGCGTCGGCGCTGGCGCTGGTGATCTTCAAGCTGCTGCGCCGGGTGGAGCGGCCCCGGCGCATGGGCTACCAGCTGGCGGCCTCGTTCGTGCTCGCGCTGGCGATCTGCGGCACGCACTACCTGGGCATGGCGGCCGCGAGTTTCGCGGTGGGCTCGGTCTGCCTGACGGCCGGCGAGCTCGGTGGCCCGGGCCTGCAGACTGCGGTGGCGATGATCGCCGGCGCGCTGCTGGTGATCACGCTGCTCACCTCCATCGTGGATTCGCGGCTGCAGCGTGCCACGCGCACGGCCTCGCACTCCATGCACGAGAGCAATGCCCGGCTGCAGGCCGCCAACGAGGAGCTGCAGCAGCGCGCCTTTGCCGACCCGTTGACCGGGCTGCCCAACCGCCTGCTGTTCGAAGACCGCCTGGCGCTGGCCACACGCCGGCTGGAGCGCAGCAACCGTGAGGGCGTGGTCGAACGCATGGCGGTGCTCTTCGTCGACCTGGACGGGTTCAAGCCCATCAACGACTCCTTCGGCCATGCGGTGGGCGACGTGGTGATCCGCAAGGCGGCCGCGCGCCTGCGCGACGAGGCGCGCGACAGCGACACCGTGGCGCGCGTGGGCGGTGACGAGTTCCTGATCCTGCTCAACGACGTGGCCGACGAGGAGGCCTGCGTGCTGGTGGCCCGGCGCGTGCTGGCATCGCTGTCGCAGCCTTTCGAGGCCGCGGGGCGGCGCATCGAGATCTCGTGCTCCATCGGCATCGTTGTGCACCCCGGCCCTGGCGAGCCGGGCAAGCTGGTGGCGAATGCCGACGCCGCGATGTACGAAGCCAAGCGCGCGGGCGGCAGCTGCTATGCGCTGTTCGAGCCGCACATGGTGTCCGACGTGTCCGAGCAACTGGAGCTGCAGGGCGAGTTGCGCCATGCGCTGGAGCGCGGCCAGCTGTCGCTGCACTACCAGCCCAAGATCGACGGGCGGCGCGGCCAGATCAGCGGCGTGGAGGCGCTCTTGCGCTGGAACCACCCGCGCCACGGCCAGGTCAGCCCGCTGGTGTTCATACCGCTGGCCGAGCGCATCGGCATCATCGGCAAGCTGGGCCAGTGGGTCATCGACGAGGCCTGCCGCCAGATCGTGGAGTGGCGCCATGACGGCCTGCGCATGCGCGTGGCGGTCAACCTCTCGGTGCACCAGCTGCGCGACAAGGGCCTGGTGGCGCGCATCGGGCAGACGCTGCAGGAGCACGGCCTGGAGGCCTCGCAGCTGCTGTGCGAGATCACGGAAACCGTGGCCATGGAGGACATCAAGGCCGTGCACCGCACCTTCGAGGGGCTGGGCGCCATCGGTGTGTTCCTGTCCATCGACGACTTCGGCACCGGCTATTCGAGCCTGCGCTACCTGACCCAGCTGCCCGCACAGCAACTCAAGATCGACCGCAGCTTCGTGGGCGACCTGGAGCACAGTGCCAATGCGCGCGCCGTGGTGGCCGCCATCGTGGGCCTGGCGCACGCGCTGGGCCTGCGCGTGGTGGCTGAGGGGGTGGAGACCCCGGGCCAGCGTGACGTGCTGCTGGCCATGGACTGCGATGAACTGCAGGGCTTTCTCTTCTCCCGACCGCTGCCTCCTGCCGCGCTGCTGGCCTGGGCCCATGGCGTCCGGCCCGAGGGCGGTGTGGATTTCACGCCCTCGCTAGTGGGCGCGCTCTCGCCCCTGTGACGGCCAGGCGCCTGCGCGGTGTAGGACTCCGGTCCCTGCCCGCCGGTGCCCATCGGGCCTGTCCAGGGGCCTGTGCTCCTACAGCCCGGCACCTCGGGGCGGGCGATAGTGGAAACGCCGTTCCATGGTGCGGCGCCACGTGGGTAGACGTGGCTGGATAGATGACGCGTTCGTGATCTTGCGCTCTCGCGCGTTTGCCGGGTACTCCAGCCGGCCTCTGTCCGTTCGCCCGCCCCTCGGGGCGGGCGCTTTTTGCGGGTGCTGCTTCGCCGCGCTGGCGGCAGCTCCGTGCAGATCAGTAGCGCAGGCGCCCGTCGCTGCCGATCACGCCGATGTCCACGAAGCGGCTGCCCACATTGCCCTTGGAGAAGTCGACCCGAAAGCCGCCGAAATCGATCTCGCCCATGGAGGTGAGCGTGGCGGCCAGGCTGGCGGCGCCGGGGTTGGCGTCCTTGCCGCGCTTGAGCGCCTCGCCCACGGTGCGGGCCGAGAGATACCCCTCCAGGTGGAACGAGGTGTACTCCTGCACGGCAGGGAAGGCCTCCTTCATTGCAGCCTGGAACTCGCGGTGCAGGGGCAGCGTCTTGCCGTTGGGGTTGGGATAGGTCTGGGCAATGCCCACGCCGCGAGCGCCTTCCACGCCCGCCAGCTTGACGATGAGGCCGGCCGGCACGTACGACAGCACGAAGATCGACTGCCTGACGCCCGCCTTGCGCAGCGCGGCGACGCCCTCGGCCATGAAGCGCGGTGCGCCCAGCACCAGCACGCCCTGGGCGTCCTGCTTGGCCACCTGCTGCGCGGCAGCATCGAGCGCGGCCGCGTCGGTGGCGGACTTGGTGCCCTGCAGGGTGAGCCCCTGCGTGGCCTTGGCGGCTTCCTGCGCCATGGCCATGCCCGAGGTGCCGATGGGCAGGTCCTGGTACAGCGCCGACAGGCGCGCCATGCCCAGGGTGCGGGTGTGGCTCACGATCTTCTCGATCTGCTGCTTGTCGCCCGCGCGGATGTGGAACAGCTTGGCGTGGCCGGGGGTGCGCAGGCTCTCGGCACCGGGCACGGCGTTCATCACCACCACGGGCGCGGCGTCCAGCAGCTTGTCGTCCAGCATGCGCTTGATGGCGGCCGAGCCGATGGGCGAGATCAGCGCCAGCGGCTTTTTCTCCAGCGCCTTGGGGAACTGCTCGAGAAAGCCTTCGGCGCTGTACTGGTCATCGGCCTCGAACAGCGTGATCTTCTGCCCCTTGATGCCGGTCTTGTTGGCCTGGGTCAGGTAGGCCTTGATGCCCTGGTTGACCTCGACCGCATCGGGCACGGGCAGCTTGGTGAACGGGCCGATCTGGCCGAACACGATGCCCTGGGCCAGCGCCAGCGAACTGGCGGACCACAGCACGGAAGCGGCCAGCACGGAGCGGCACAGGAAGCGAATGGTACGCATGGAGTGTTGTGAATCGTTGTGTATTACGCCCGGCCCGCACCACCCGAAAAACACGATCTCCCCCGCGGCACCGAAGCATGGATTGGAACCCTTCGCACCCACGCCAACAACCAACCAGCCAATGCGGCAGCGTGTGCTGCGTGGTGCGAGTGCGTGAGTCTACATAAAGCCCCGCCACCGCGCTCGCCCGTTGTGCGCTGCGTCAGGATTCGCCGCTCGCCCCCTCGCGGTTGCGCACGATGGCGTCGCGGTGCTTCGCCGCCCACAGGTGCAGCGGCAGCAGCGCGCCACGCAGGGTCTGGCCCAGTTCGGTCAGTTCGTAGTCCACACGCGGCGGCACCGAAGGGAACAGCGTGCGCGTGACGATGCCATCGAGCTCCAGGCGCTTGAGCGTCAGAGTCAGCATGCGCTGCGAGATGCCGCTCACCCGGCGCTGCACCTCGTTGTAGCGCAGCGGGCCCTTGGCCAGCGCGCCCACCACCATGATGGTCCACTTGTCGCCCACGCTGGCCAGCACGTCGGCCAGGCCCTTGCAGTCGGTGGGGGACAGCGTTTCCTTGGGAACAGAAATGTTCGTTTCGCTCATAAAAGTGCCTTCTTGTGGGATCTTCTCACACATCCCATACTGATGTAACGAACAAATTGTTCGTTTACCCCTCTGTATGACAAGGACCGCATGACCATCACTTCCAACCCCACCCCGACCCTGCTGCTGGTGCAGGCCAGCCCGCGAGGTGAGCACTCCATTTCCCGAAACCTTGCCAGCACCTTCGTCGCCCAGTGGCAGGCCACGCACCCTGGCGGCAGTGTGGTGCAGCGCGACCTGGCCGCCACCGCATTGCCCTATGTCACCGCGCCCTGGCTGGGCGCCAGTCTTACGCCCGCCGGGCAGCACACGCCGGCCATGAAGGCACAACTGCAGCTGTCCGATGCGCTGGTCGCCGAGCTGCTGGCGGCAGACCATATCGCCATCAGCACGCCGGTCTACAACTACAACGTGCCTGCCCACCTCAAGGCCTGGGTGGACCACATTGTGCGCAAGGGGCTCACCCTGGGCGCCACCGGCGAGGGCCTGGTGCGCGGCAAGCGGGCCACGCTGCTGATCGCTTCGGGCGGCGTGTACACCGAGGGCTCGCCCATCCGCGAGCGGGATATCGCCAGCACCTACCTGCGGCTGATCCTGAAGGTCATCGGCATCGAGGACCTCACCGTGGTCGCCGCAGGCGGCACCAAGGCGGTGGACCTGGGGCAGCAGCCGCGCGGGGAGTTCCTGCAGGGCTTTGTGCCTGCGGTGGTGCAGGCGGCGGCAGCATAGCTGCCTGCTCATGCACGCAGACGCGACCGACCGGGCGGCCTGCGCAAGGCCCAGCCTTGCGGACGCGCGCCAGTTCCTGGCCGGCAACCCGGTATACCAAACCGGCGGCGCGGTGGAGCTGCCCAGATCCTAGACCTGGTAACAGCTTCTGAGGCCCTACAGCCGGGGCAGCACCTGCTCGCCGATCTCGCGCAGCACCTCGGCCGGCGCGCGGCCGCTGCCCTGGGCCAGGTTGAACAGCACATGCGCCAAGCCCATGGCCTGCAGGCGCTGCAGGTAGGCGATGAGTTCGTTGCGCCCGGTGCGCAGGCCCAGCTCCAGCGGCTCGGCGGGCGCGCCAGGGTCGGCCAGCAGGTCGAGCTGCACGGACTGGACAAACGGCTTGCGCTCGCCGCCGGCCTTTTGCTCCAGCGCCTGCTGCCACAGGTGGATGCGGCCCTGCTGGCGCGCCTCCTCGCGGTGGTAGCTGGCCCAGGCGTCGGCGTGGGCGGCCGTCCACTGAAGGGACTGGCGGGCCGAGCCGACCACGACCATGGGGATGCGCGCCGTGGGCGGCTGCATCAGGTCGTAGCCGCCCGTGGCGTCGAGCAGCGCCTGCCGCTCCTGCGCATCGGGCGACAAGGCAGCGCGCACCAGCGGCCAGCGCGCGCGAAAGGCCTCGCCACGCGCGTCCAGGCTTTCGCCGAACGAGGCGAACTCCTCGGGTCGGTCGCCCGAGCCCATGCCCAGGATGAAGCGGCCGTTGCTCAGGCGGTCGAGCGACAGCGCCGCCTTGGCCACATGCAGCGGATGCCGCAGCGGCAGCACGATGGCCGCCGCGCCGATGGCGATGCGGCGCGTGGATGCGGCCAGCGCGGCCAGCCACAAGAAAGGGTCGTCGAGCGCGCTGGCGGTGTTGTCGCTGCCCTGGGGGATCATCAGCGGCACATCGCGCGCCCACAGGGCGGCAAAGCCCAGGTCGTCTGCCAGCGTGGCCAGGCGCGTGGATTCGGCCAGATCGGCCATGGCGCCGCCATGGTGGCCAAACGGCGTCATGAAGCCCAGCGTGAGCCGCCCGGGCTGGAACACCAGGGCGTGGCCGGCGTTGAAGGGTGAAGGCGAGGACATGGCGCAGAGGATAGCCTCCCCGGGGCGCCGCCGTGCCCGCGGCCTTCACTCAGCGTGTGGGCTCGAGCAGCTGCACCAGCCGGCCCGCCTGTTGCGCGCCCTCCTGCGCCAGCAGGTCCTGGGCGACGTTCTCCTGCTCGCTGGTGCGGCGCAACTGGTCCAGGAGCTGGCGGTAGCGGTCGAGCACGGCATCCTCCTGGAAGAACAGCCGGGGCGGCGGGCCCTTGTCCAGGAAGTACCGGCCCTTGGGCGCATCCATGTGGCGGATCAGGGCGGCCACGGTGGCAACGCCCCGCCCGTGGGCTTGTGCGACCAGCGTGGCCTGGTCGGCCATCGCGGTGGCCGACGCCTGCATGCTGCGCTCGAAGGCCTGCGCATCGTGCGCCAGGAACTGCACCACCGCGGCCTGCGTGGCGGCACGGTAGTTGGCGACGGCCTGCATCGCCTGCGTGTGGAAGTCGCTGTTGGCCTGGCGCCAGTCTTCCAGCCGAGCCATGCTGGCCTCGCGCGCGGCGGCGGACGCGAGAGCGGTGGGCAGCAGCATGCCCCCGAGGTCCAGCGCCTCGAACGCATCGCCATGGGTCTGCAGGGCAACGGCCACGGCATGGTGCACGTCCACCTGGGCCTGTAGCAGCGGGCCGAAGATCCCGGCCCGGGCTTGGCGCACCTGCTCGCTGCCCACCTCGTCGCCCCGCTGCAGGGCCTGCAGCAGCGCAATGGCCCGGGCATTGGCGGCCTGCAGCGCGCGCACCTGCCCGATGCGGGCATGGGCGTCGTAGTTCATGCCCGCGGCAATCAGCAGGCTGGCCAGGATGGCCGGCACCCCGGCGGGCAGGGCACGCACCGCGCGCAGGACGGCCCAGGCCAGCAGGCCATACACGCCCCACGCCACGAACGACACAATTGCCAGGGCGAGGAAGAACGTGCGCGGCGCACCCAGGTCCGACAGGTGGACCTGCCGGTTCACCACCAGCAAGCCGGCCGCGAGAATGCCCACGGAGAACCATGCCACCAGGGCCTGGGACCGGGGCGCCTCCCCCTGTGCGAGCGGGCCTACCCCCTGTACGGCCTGTCCGGTTGCGGCGCCGCCGCCTGTCGCCAGGCGCCGGGCATGCCAGGCCGACCAGGCCCATGCCATGGACCAGGCTGCCGCCAGCGGCAGCACCCCCAGCGTCAGCAGGCGCGGAAAATCATGGTGGCCGCCTGCGCCCAACAGCACATAGCTCCACCATGCGGCCGAGGCCAGCAGCCCGGCCCACATCGCCAGGGTGCGGTTCTTGTTGATTTCCATCTCTCCCTCCTGCCGCGATTGTCCACGGATCGGCAGGGGCGTAGAAGGAGCAAATGTTTGCATGGGCGCATCCGCCCACGCATCGGCATCTCGTCCTAAAAGCTTTCCCACTCGTCGTCGCGGGCAGCTGTGGCTTTGCTGGCGGCAGGGCTGGTGGCGAGTGACCTGGAAGCCGGTGCCTTGGCCAGTGCGACCGGGGCAGGCTTTGCCACGGACCGTGGGGCGGCCATGGCCACCGGCCTGCGCACCGCTGAGGCCGGTGCCGGGGCTGCGCGGTGGCTGCTGCCTGCCCCGTCGTGCGCCAGCCGGAACACCGCCACCGCGTTGACCAGCTCGCCCGCCTGGCTGTTCAGGCTGCTCGCCGCCGCCGCCATTTCTTCCACCAGCGCCGCGTTCTGCTGCGTGGCCTGGTCCATCTGCGTGACCGCTTCTCCCACCTGGCCCACGCCTGCGCTTTGCTCGCTGCTGGCCGCGCTGATCTCTCCCATGATGTCCGTCACCCGCCGGATCGCCGCCACCACTTCGGTCATGGTCGTGCCGGCCTTGTCCACCAGCAGGGTGCCTTGCTCCACCCGCTCCACGCTGGCGGTGATCAGGCTCTTGATTTCCTTGGCCGCTTCGGCGCTGCGCCCGGCCAGGCTGCGCACTTCGCTGGCCACCACTGCAAAGCCGCGGCCTTGCTCTCCTGCACGCGCCGCTTCCACCGCCGCGTTCAGCGCCAGGATGTTGGTCTGGAAGGCGATGCCGTCGATGACCGAGATGATGTCGGCGATCTTGCTGCTGCTGGCGTTGATGCCTTTCATGGTCTCCACCACTTCGGCCACCACGTCACCGCCTTGTACGGCCACGGTCGATGCGCTCAGGGCCAGCTGGTTGGCCTGGCGCGCGTTGTCGGCGTTCTGGCGCACGGTGGAGCCCAGTTCTTCCATCGAGGCCGCCGTCTCTTCCAGGGCCGAGGCCTGCTGCTCGGTGCGTGCCGACAGGTCGTTGTTGCCCGAGGCGATCTGCGCGCTCGCCGAGGCCACGCTCTCGGCGTTGCCGCGCACCGTGGTCACGGTGGCCACCAGGCTTTGCTGCATGCGCTGCAGGGCGCTGAGCAGGTGGCCGGTCTCATCGCGGGACTGCACGACGATGTCGCCGCTGAGGTCGCCGGCGGCAACGCGGTCAGCCGCCAGCACGGCCTGGGCCAGGGGGCGGGTGATGGAGCGGATGATGGTGATGGCCAGGAAGATCGCCAGGGCGATGGCCAGTGCGCCGGCGATCAGCACGTCGCGCAGCAGGGCCGCGGCGGCGGCCTCGGCTTCCTTGCCGGCTTCGTCGGTGAGGTGCGCCTGGAATTCCACCTGGTCACGCAGCGCCTTCTGGTAGTCGAGCTGGATGGGGCGCAGTTTTTCTTCCAGCAGTTTGGTGGCCTCGTCCTTCTGGCCCTTTTGCACCAGGGCCAGGAACTCGTCGCCATGGCGGTAGAAGTCGGCACGCGCCTTGAGCATGGTGGCCAGCAGCTCCTCGCCCTTGGGCGAGGAGATCAGCGTGTCCAGCAGCTTGTACTGGTCGGCCGTGGTGGCCCGCGACGAGGCGATCTGCTCGTGGGCGGACCGGGCGATGGGCTCGGAGTTGAACAGCACCAGGTTGCGGAACTGGATCGCCTGGGTGTTCACGCTGTTGGCCAGCACACCGAGCGCCTTGGTGATCGGTACGCGCGTGTCGATGACATCGCTCAGCTCGGAGCGCTGGTCGGCAGAGCGCACGAGGCTGGTGGCGCCCAGTGCCATGAGCAGCAGCACCATCGCTGCAAAAGCCACTGCGAGCCGGGTGGCGATGGTCATCTTGTCCATGGCGATTCTCCCTCTGGGTAAGTTCCAAGGCAGCGCCGTTGCACGCCGCACCGATGCGGCGGCAGGGCTTGCGAACGATGTGAATCCTGGGATGGCGGCGGTTGTCGGCAGCCACCATACCGCGGGAAGCGGATTCTCAGAAGGGTTTTTTGGCGCGCTGGAACTGCGTGGGGAGGGGCTCTCCCACCGGCCCCCTCCCGGCTGGGCATGGCTGGCGGCTGCGCGCGCGGCCGCGCCTACAGCACGAAGGTCGAACCCGCCCTGGCCTGCGCCTGCAGCCAGGGGAACAGCTGGTCCGCCCTGTCCACGATGGGGCTGAACACGGTGCATTCGTCATGCGCCCAGAAGTAGATGCCACCCGCGCCCGGGCCCTGCGTGCGCAGCAGGAAGCAGTCCGAGGAGTTCGCGTCGCCCACGATGGGCAGCATGTGGCGCGGGTCGATGCCGCTGTCGGCGATGGCGCTGCGTATCTCTTCGGCCAGTTCGGGTGAGCTTTCGTCGTGCAGCGCCAGCCAGCCGAGCAGCTCTTCATGCTTGTCGAGGGCGGCCGGGATGCTGAACAGCGTGTAGGTCTCCTCGTTCTCGCCATCGACCACGGTGAGCTGGTGCCGCTCGGCCTGGCTGATCCACTGCAGGTAGGCATGGGAGGGTTGCTGAAAATGGCGCAGCAGCTGCTCGAGTTCGCTTTCGGAGGCCGGGGTGCCCGTGGCGAAGTCAAAGCGCAGCTGGCTGATCCGCTGGCTCTGCGCGTCGCGTGCTTGGGTCTGCTGGCGTTCGATAAAGTCCCGGTAGCCGGGCGATTCCAGCACCTCGGGCATCTGCAGGCGCCACTTCAGGTGCGTCTCGTAGGCCTCGGTGCTGCGGTCCAGCTGCAGCAGCGCCGTCACCTTCAATTGCTGCAGCTGAGAGGTGCCATGGTTCGTGGCATCGGCGATGGCCAGGGCCTGCATCGCCTGCTCAGGGTCGCCGGCGATGTTCAGCAGGTACTCGGCAACGGTCTGCGCGGCCGCAGCCAGTTGCGAAGCCGTGTGCCGGTAGCTGTCGCCAAAACTGTACATGGCGTGCGGCTGCGCGGCGTCGGTGCCTGCGGCCTGGTGGATGATGAACATGGCGTGCTCGACGGCTGCGGCCCAGTCGCCGTCCGCACCCGGGCCCGGGTTGGCGCGTGCCCGGTTGGCGTGGGCGCGCCGGGCCGCCGTGCGCCAGTACCACGCCTGTTCGCTGTGGCGGCAGCGCTGCAGGGCGGCCAGGGCGTTCTCGTGGTCGCTGCATTCGGTGTACAGCGCGGCCAGGTCCATCAGGCACTCGTCCCCGGTCTTGGGGCGGTGGTCCAGCAGGTTCTTGGGGAAGAGGGTCAGGCTGTCGTGCACGACGATCTCCTGCCACCCTTGCCGGGCCAGGGCCTGGCGCAGGTCCACCAGGCGCTGCAGCACGGCCTGGGGGCCACCCTCGGGGTCCAGGCGCAGGTCCTCCACCATCCTGAACTCGCGGTCCGAGGCGCGTGCCTCCTGGCGCTTCCAGTAGGCATGGCCGTCGTAGCCATGGGGCAGCAGCGTGATCTTGATCAGCAGGGGGCCCTGGGCGTTGTCTGCTGCGGCCTGGTGCCAGTGGCTGGTGTAGGTGGTCATGGGGCAGTGCAATCAATGCGGGCGGTGCGGTGGCGAAGCCGCCATTGAAGCACCGGCCAGCGGCCACGCGAGCGGCGCGGTGTGACGCATTTCACGCCCGGGGCGCTTTTACTTGGGCCGCATCAGCCGGGTGCCGCACCCTGGCGCCGAAACACCCGCTCCACCACCTCGAACACCACCTGGAAGATCACCGCCAGCCCGGCCGAGGGAATGGCCCCTGCCAGCAAGGTGGTGCCGTCGTTGAGCGCCAGCCCCTGCGCGATGCGCTCGCCGTAGCCGCCCGCACCGATGAAGGCGGCGATGGTGGCGGTGCCCACGGTCATCACCGTGGCGGTCTTGATGCCGGCCACGATGACCGGCAGGGCCAGCGGCAACAGCACCAGGCGCCAGCTTTGCGCGGGCGTCATGCCCAGCGCCACGGCTGCGTGGCGCGTGCCCTGCGGCACCTGCAGCAGGCCCACGGCGGTGTTGCGCACGATGGGCAGCAGGGCATACAGGCTCAGCGCCACGATGGCCGGCACGGTGCCGATGCGGCCCAGCAGCGGGATCAGCGCGGCCAGCAGCGCCAGCGAGGGCACGGTCTGCAGCAGGCCGACGAAGCCCAGAATGCCCTGGCCCAGCCACACCCGCGCCGCGGCCAGCGTGCCCAGGGGGATGCCGATGAGCACTGCGATGCCCACCGACACGGCCACCAGCCACAGGTGGTCGCGCGTGAGGCGCCAGAAGTCGCCGCCGAAGATGGCGCTGGACAGGGAAGGGCGGGCCTGCGCCGTGGCTGCGCTGGCCGCACTGGCTGCAGCGGCGGGTGCCGCTGCAGGCTGGGCGGCGCCGGCCAGGAAGCCGGCCGCGATGGCCGGGAAGGCCTGGCCCTGCAGTTCGGCCTGGGCGTTCATGGCGATCATGCGCGTGACGTCGATGCGGCCTTCGAGCGCGGCGATCTGTTGCCAGGCCTGCGGTGCGCGCTTGGGCAGGTCGGCGCGGTAGAGCAGCACCGCGTCGTAGCGCGGGAAGTAGTTGGCATCGTCCTGCAGCGTGACCAGGCCCAGGTCGGCGATGCGCGCGTCGGTGGTGTAGATGTCGGTCAGGTCGATGCGCTGCGAGGCCAGCGCCTGGTACGACAGGCCATGGTCGATGGAGGTGGGCCGCTGCGGCAACTGGTAGCGTTTGGACAGGCCGGGCCAGCCGTCCTCGCGGCCGAGGAACTCCTGCGAGATGGCGATGCGCAGATCGGGTGCGCTGCGCAGGTCGCCCAGGGCCTTGAGTTGGTGCTTGCGCGCCACCTCGGCGCTGGCGGCCAGCGCATAGCTGTTGGAAAAGCCCAGCGGCACGCCCATGGCCAGGCCCATCTCGCGCAGCCTGCGGTCGATGGTCTCGCGCGGCGAGCCGGTGGGCAGCTTGAGGATCTCGCGCTCCACCGTGCCCAGGTACTCGGGGTAGACGTCGATGGAGCCGGTCTTGAGCGCCTCGACCACCACGGCGGTGTTGCCCAGGCCCTGGCGGTGCTCGGCCGTGGCGCCGCCCTGGCGCGCGGCCTGGGTGATGACCTCGCCGAGGATGTAGCTTTCTGTGAAGCGCTTGGAGCCCACGGCCAGCGACTCTGCGGCCGCCTGCAAGGGCCAGGCGAGGGTGCTGGCCAGCACCAGCAGGGTGGCTTTGGCGGCGGTGCGCCAGGGCAGTCGGGTGGGGTGCATCGGGGCATTCTGCGCTGCTTTGCGCCCGAGGCTGCGCTGCCCGCAGATTATGGCCGTCCAGGGCCCTTCAGGGCTTGGCAGGGAGGGCGGGCCGTTCGGCCAACGCCTGGACCAGCCGGGTCCTGGCCTGGGCGCCCTGCTGGGCGCCAAGCTGCACCTGGTTCATCAGCGCAAGGTAGCGGTCCAGTCGAGCCTGGTCGCTGAACATCAGCCTCTGGGGCGGCCCCGGGTCGATGAAGTAGCCGCCCGGGATGCTGTCCATGAAGTCCAGCAGCGCCGAGGCGCCCGCCATGGCTGCGGTCTCGCCGGCCGTGAAGCCGGCCACGAAGTCGCCCCCCAGCACCAGCGCTCGCTCGAACCCGCTGGCCAGGGGGCCGTAGGTGAAGGCGGGCAGCTGCGGCTGCAAGGCCTTCATGTCCTTGAGCGCCTGGGCGTTGGCCACCTCCATGCGGCTGCGGTAGCTGGCCAGGGCCTGCTGCCAGGCCTTGAGGCGGACCCGCGTCTGGGTGCACAGCTCGGGCGAGACCATCGTTGCCGGGGCCAGCATGGTCTGGGGCTGCAGGGCGGCGAGGTCCTTCACATAGTGGTCCTCGATCGCATCAGTCTCCCGGCGGTAGGCGGCCTTGAGCCGCATGAAGGGCTCCATCATGCCGAGCCGGGCGTCCAGCACCTCCTGGTCGCTGACGGAGCCGCCGGCATTGATCTTGTCGAGCAGGGGCCCGGCCTTGGCCATCGAGTCCAGGGCCTGCTGCTCCTGGTCTTTGCTGGCGCCGGTCTGGGCCTGTGCCGGTGCCGCAGCGGCGCCCGCCAGCAGCAGGGCCGCCAGTGCGGTCCGTACCGCCCGTGCCGCGGACTTGCGCCGCATGTTCATGGATTGCATGGTGTCTTTTCTTCCTCTCTCTCTGGCGATTGTCGCCCGAAGAGAGCACCGGGTGGCCGAGTCAGCGCGGGCGCGGCGTTGCGGCCAGGCCGGCCAGGATGAGGTCGATGCCTGCGAGGAAGTCCTCCCGGTCGTCGTGCTCGCGCAACTGGCCGGCCAGGCTGCGGGTGAAGGGGTAGTCCACCGGGTCCAGCGCGGACCAGGCTGCGGCGACCTCGGCCAGCAGGCCTGCGCGGTCGCCCTGGCCTGAAGGTGCTCGGTGTGCCTGCGCATTGGCGGCGTTCTGCCCGGCCACGCCCAGGATGTAGCTCAGCAGCGCGTTGGCAGCGGTCCACTGCGCCTTGTGCCGGACCACACCGAGCGCGCGCACCTGCTGGCCCAGGGGCTCGAGGATGCGCACCACCGGCAACTGCCCCGCGGCCTGGGTGAGCGCCGTGCCCAGCCAGGGGCGCGCGTCGATGGCATCGAACATGGCCAGCGCCACGGCACGGATGTGCGCTCGGGGTGTGCCCCCCGGCGCCAGCGCGGCCAGGCTGCGGGCCACCACGGCATCGCAGGCGGCGGTCAGCAGGTCGTTCTTGTCGTCGATGTGCCAGTAGATCGCGCCCGGGCCGGTGGCCAGGCGCTCGGCCAGGGCGCGGAAGGTCAGGCCACCCACCCCGGCGCTGTCGAGCAGCGCGATCGATGCCTCGACGATGCCCTCGCGCGTGAGCGCATCCCCCCGCCGCGGCGCGGCCACGGGCGCTGCGGCAGCGGCTGGCGTGCGCCGGGTCTTCGTGTCGGGGCGGGCGGCGGCGGGGGGTACGGAAGGGGTCTTTGCGGTGGCCATGGCCGCATCTTGGCATATGCGCGGCACCCGTGGAACGCTGTTCCACTACAATCTAATGGAACGGCGTTCCATGAGTCACTTCCCAACCACTTCACGCCGCGACGCAAAGGACCCCTGACATGACGAACCACACCCCCATCGCCATCATCGGCGCCGGCCTGGGCGGGCTGGTGCTGGCCCGCGTGCTGCACGTGCACGGCATTGCCGCCACCGTGTACGAGGCGGAGCCCTCGGCCAGCGCCCGCGCGCAGGGCGGCATGCTCGACATCCACGAACACAATGGGCAGCGCGCGCTGCATGCTGCGGGGCTGTTCGCCGAGTTCCAGTCCATCATCCATGCGGGCGGTGAGGCATCGCGGGTGTTCGATCGGCATGGCCGCTTGCTGCTGGACGAGCCCGACGACGGCAGGGGCGGGCGGCCCGAGGTGCCCCGCGGGGAGCTGCGCCGGATCCTGCTCGATGCGCTGCCTGCCGACAGCGTGCGCTGGGGGCACAAGCTGGCCCAGGCCGCTGCGCTTGGCGGCGGGCGCCACCGGCTGGCCTTTGACAACGGTGCGGAGGTGGAGACCGGCCTGCTGGTGGGCGCCGATGGCGCCTGGTCGAAAGTGCGGCCCTTGCTGTCCGACGCCACGCCGGCCTACGTGGGCACCTCGTTCGTCGAGACCTGGCTGCACGACTGCGACACGCGGCACCCCGCGAGCGCGCAGGCGGTGGGCCGGGGGGCGATGTTTGCGCTGGCCCCCGGCCAGGGCATCGTGGCGCACCGCGAGCCGCAGGGCGTGCTGCACACCTACGTGCAGCTGAGCAGGCCCCTGGAGTGGTTCCAGGCCATCGACTTCACCCAACCCGCCGCCGCCCTGGCCCGTGTGGCCCACGAATTCGCGGGCTGGGCCGCGCCGCTCACCGCGCTGGTCACCGATGGCGATACTGCGCCGGTGCTGCGCACCCTGCACGCCCTGCCGGTGGACCACCGCTGGCAGCGGGTGCCGGGCGTGACCCTGCTGGGCGATGCGGCGCACCTGATGGTGCCGTCGGGCGAAGGGGCCAACCTGGCCATGCTCGACGGTGCGGAACTGGCCCAGGCGATCCTTGCCCACCCGGGGAACCTGGAGGCTGCACTCTCGGCCTACGAGCAGGCCCTGTTCCCCCGCAGCGCGGCCGAGGCGCGCGCAGCCCAGGGCATTCTGGACCTGTGCCTGGGCGCGCGCGCGCCGCACGGTCTGGTGGAGATGCTGCGCGGGGGCTGACCAGGGCCTGTGGGTGGGCTGCGGGCCCGCCCTTGCAGGCGTGTCTGACACGCACATGGCCGCGCAGCCGACAGCCGCATGCCGGGTCGGCCGGCCACCATGGCGGCATGGCGTTCCTCCTCCCTCCCGACTCCCTGGATGCGATCGGTGCTGCCGACGCCAGCGCAACCGTGGCCCCGCCCGCCGGGCAGTACGGCATTCTTCGCCCGGCCCTGCTGGTGCTGCCCGGATGGGACGACGATGGCAGGGCCCAGTACGACGCGATGGACCAGGATCTGGGCGCCCATGGCTGGCAGTGCCGGCGTGGCGACCTGCCCGATGCCGGCTGGGCGGCCGCCGAGCGTGCCGCCGTGAACCGCGAGGACACGCTGCGCCAGGCCCTGCGCGACTACCAGCAGCTGCATGCCCGGGCCCGGCCCGATGGCATGGGGGTGCTGGGCTTCAGCTACGGCGGCTACATGGCTGCGCTGCTGGCCGGCATGTACCCGTTCGACTGGCTGGTGCTGCGGTCGCCCGCCATTTACCCCGACGAAGACTGGCTCCTGCCGAAGGAGGGCCTCGACAGGCGCGCGGTGGATGCCTACCGCCGCCAGGTGCACACGCCCGACACCAACCGCGCGCTGGCGGCCTGCTCGGCGTTTCGCGGCGATGTGCTGCTGGTGCAGTCAGAGCGCGACCAGGTGGTGGCGCCGCCCGTGATCGACAGTTACGCGTGGGCCCTCAGCAATTCGCGCTCGCTGGTGCGGCACATGCTGCTGGGGGCAGACCATGAACTGTCACAGCCAAAGTGGCGCCAGACATATCACCGCATCGTGGTCGAGTGGCTGCAGGGCAGGCGCCTGCAACACCCGGGCACGGGGGCGCCTCCTTTTTCGGCCGGCGGCACCTTGCATTCGCGCTGACCGCCACCATATGGTGGTGTCGAAGAACTGCCGCTCAAATCACGTCCCGCCGCTGGACGCCTGCGTTCTGCAGACCTTTTCCCTTCCTCCATGCATCTGTGTGCGCCTTCCATGAGGGTGCGCGTGGTTGCTTGAACGCCCCATCCGCGCCTTGTGCCGGGTGGCTGAGACCATTGCGCCCGCCAACCCACGGGGCGTGTTCCAAGCGAAGGAGCCTTTCATGGCAGGAAAAGAACAGAAACGCGGCAACAAGGAATCGAAGAAGCCCAAGCAGAAGCCTGCCGCAGTGGTGGAGCCCCTGGCCCCCGCCAGGCCCGGCGCCGCACAGCCACCACGCGCAGCCAAAAAGGGCTGAGCCTCGGGGCTTCCTTGTGCCCTGGTTGCACGCTCCCTTCAGGCATTGGGCCTGACGGGGGCGCGCAGCGTTCACGGCCTTGCCCAAGTGCAGGCCCGCCTGTGTGCCAGCACACAGGCCTTCCTTCGACGCGGACGGCCTGGCCCGTCCGCGCCTTTTCCTTCAACGGGCAGGTCACGGGGCACAGCGCGGCCCCGGGGTGTCCCGAAAGGCGCCCATGCTTGTTGTCGATGCCCTGTCTTCCTTCTTCCGTGCCGTGAGGGGTGCCGCTGCGCCGCCGTGGAACGGCACCGCCCCCGTGCGCGAAGAGCTCTTTGGCATGGAGCGCCTGGAGCAGCATGCGCGCAGCCTGGCCGCCGCCCAGCAGGTAAGCCTGCGGCCGCCCCGGGTGCCCTCGCTGCACCGGCGCCTGCGCGCCAATGCCAGCCAGCTGCTGGCCGCCTACCGGGCCAGCGCCGCTGAATTGGCGTCGGGGTCCAGCGTGGTGCCCGCGGCCGACTGGCTGCTGGACAACTACCACGTGGTGGAAGAGCAGATCCGCGAGATCCGGGTCGACCTGCCGCCGGGCTACTACCGGCAACTGCCCAAGCTGGCGCAGGGGCCGTTCGCCGGCTACCCGCGCGTCTTCGGCATCGCATGGGCCTTTGTCGCGCACACCGACAGCCACTTCGACCCGCTGGCGCTGCGCCGCTTCATCGCCGCCTACCAGCAGGTGCAGCCGCTGATGATCAGCGAGCTGTGGGCGGTGGCCATCACCCTGCGCATCGTGCTGGTGGAAAACCTGCGCCGGCTGGCCGACCAGATCACGGCCGGCCGGGCCGACCGCGCCGATGCGCAGGCGCTGGCCGACCGCCTGCTCGCCTCGGGCAGCGCCTACTCGGCCCTGGTGGGGGACATCGGCACACGCGCCCACGGCCCGCTGTCGGAGCTGTTTGCCGCGCAACTGGCCAAGCGCCTGCGCGACCAGGACCCGCGCACCACCCCCGCGCTGCAGTGGCTGGAAGAGCGGCTCGAGCGACAGGGCACCAGCGTGGGCCTGGTGATCGAACACGCCCAGCAGCGCCAGGGCGCCTCCAACGTGAGCGTGCGCAACGTGATCACCAGCATGCGGCTGATGTCCGACATCGATTGGGCCGACCTGGTCGAGGGCATGGGCCTGGTGGACGCACGCCTGCGCGAAGGCGGCGGCTTCGCGGCGATGGACTTTGCCACGCGCAACCTCTACCGCAGTGCCATCGAGCAGCTGGCACGCGGCTCGGCCCTGACCGAGCTGGCCATTGCCGAGCAGGCCCTGGCCAGTGCGCAGGCGGCAGCGGCCGCCCAGGCCACCGGTGCCCATCCGGCGCGCGCCGCCGACCCCGGCTACCACCTGGTGGCCGAAGGCCGGCCCGCGCTGGAGCAGGCCATCGGCTTCAAGCCGCGGTGGGGCTTTCGCTTCAACCGCTGGCAGGTGGGCCTGGGCGTGGGGGGCTACATTGGCGCCATCATGGGCCTGGCGCTGTTGCTGCTGGGCGCGGCCCTTTGGTGGGCCGGCCTGCACGGCACGCACCCGGGCTGGCTGGTGGCGCTGGCGCTGGCCGGCTTTCTGCCCGCCACCGAGGTGGCCAGCGTGCTGGTCAACCGGCGCGTCACGCGGCGCTTCGGCCCCGTGGGGCTGCCGGGCCTGGCGCTGGCCGATGGCGTGCCCACCCACCTGCGCACCCTGGTGGTGGTGCCCACGCTGCTGACCAGCGAGGCGGACCTGCGCGCCCACATCGAAAGCCTGGAGGTGCACCACCTGGCGGGCGCGGGGGGTGATCTGTCGTTCGCGCTGCTGTCCGACGGGCTGGACGCCACCACCGAAGTGGTGGCCGGCGACGCCCACCTGATCGCCGTGGCGCAGGAGGCAATCGCCGCGCTGAACCTGCGGCACGGCCCTGCGCCGGGCGGCAAGCGCTTTTACCTGCTGCACCGGCACCGCCGCTTCAATGCCGGCGAGAACTGCTTCATGGGCTGGGAGCGCAAGCGCGGCAAGCTGCACGAGCTCAACCGCCTGCTGCGCGGCGCCACGGACACCAGCTTCATGGCGCTCGATGGCAAGGGGCAACCGGAAATCCTGCCCGGCGTGCGCTACGTCATCACGCTCGATGCCGACACGCGCCTGCCGCGCGATGCGGCGCTGCGCCTGATCGGCAAGATGGCCCACCCGCTGAACCAGCCCAGCTTCAGCCCGGCCGAGCAGCGCGTGGTGGGTGGCCACGCCATTTTGCAGCCGCGCGTGACGCCGGCGTTGCCCATGGGGCTCGAAGGCTCGCTGTACCAGCGGCTGACCTCGGGGCCCGGCGGCATGGACCCGTATGCGGCCGCGGTGTCGGACGTGTACCAGGACCTGTTCGGTGAGGGCTCGTACACCGGCAAGGGCATCTACGACGTGGACGCCTTCGAGGCCGCGCTGGCCGGGCGCGTGCCCGAGAACACGCTGCTCAGCCACGATTTGTTCGAGGGCGTGCTGGCGCGCGCCGGCCTGGCGTCGGACGTGGAGGTGGTGGAGGACTTTCCGGCACGCTACGACGTGGCCGTGCAGCGCCAGCACCGCTGGACGCGCGGCGACTGGCAGCTGCTGCCCTGGGTGCTGGGCCGGCGCCACCAGGGTGCCGCCTTGCCCGCCCTGGGCCGCTGGAAGATGCTGGACAACCTGCGCCGCTCGCTGCTGGCCCCGGCTGGCCTGCTGACCCTGGTGCTGTGCTGCTGGCTGCCCTGGCCGCAGGCGCCCTGGGGCGTGCTGCTGGTGCTGGCGGCGCTGGGTGTGCCGGCGTTTCTGCCCGGGATGGCGGAGCTGTGGGCCAGCCGCCCCGGCATCCGCGTGGCCAGCCACCTGCGCCTGCTGGCCTCGGACTTGCGCGTGGCGGTACTGCAGACCGTGGCCGCCATCGCGCTGCTGCCCGACCATGCCTGGCGCGCGGTGGACGCCATCGTGCGTGCCCTGGTGCGGCTGTACGCCACGCACCGGCAGATGCTGGAGTGGAAGACCGCCGCGCAGTCGGCCACCAAACCGCGCCCGGGGCCTGCGGGCTTCTACCGGCTGATGGCCGGCGGCCTGCTGCTGGCCACGGTGCTGGCGGCCGGTACTGCCGTGCTGGCACCGGCATCGCGGCCCCTGGTGCTGCCGCTGCTGGCCTTGTGGCTGGCGGCGCCGGCCCTGGCCTGGCGCTCGAGCCGGCGCTCCGTGCCCGCGCCGCAGAGCGCGCCTGCAGTGGACAACGCGCTGGCCTTGCGGCGCATCGCGCGGCGCACCTGGCGCTTCTTCGAGACCTTCGTCACCGCGGCCGAGCACCACCTGCCGCCCGACAACTTCCAGGAAGACCCCAAGCCCGTGGTGGCGCGCCGCACCTCGCCCACCAACATGGGGCTGTACCTGCTGTCGGCCGTGGCGGCGCGCGATTTCGGCTGGGCCGGTGCGGTGCAGACCGCCGACCGGCTGGAGGCCACGCTGGCCAGCATGGGCGCGCTGGCGCGCCACCGGGGCCATTTCTACAACTGGTACGACACGGGCACGGCGCAGGTGCTGGCGCCGCCCTACGTGTCGTCGGTGGACAGCGGCAACCTGGCCGGCCACCTGATCGCGCTGGCCAATGCCTGCGAGGGCTGGGTGCGCGCGCCGCTGCCCGCCACCTGGGTGTCGGGGCTGGGCGATGCCGTGGCGCTGGCGCGCGAGGCGGTGCACGGCGTGCCCGCTGCGCAGGGCGCACAGGGCCGGCGGCTGCTGGCCCTGCTGGCCGAGATCGACACCGCGGTGGCGGGTGGTGCCGTGGAGATGGGCTTGCCCGCCCTGCAGCGCCTGGCCGACAAGGCGCTGAAGGAGGCGCAGGACATCGCAGTGCCGGCAGGCAGCGGTGGGGATGGTGAGGGCGAGGCACTGCTGTTCTGGACCGCGGCCGTGCGCGCGCGGGTCATCGAGCAGGGGCGCGACCTGTTGCCTGGCGCGGCGGATGTGCCCACGCTCGACGCCCGCTGGCAATCGCTGGCCGACACCGCGCGCGCGCTGGCGCTGGGCATGGACTTCGCCTTTCTGCTCGACCCCGAGCGCAAGCTGCTGTCCATCGGCTATGCGGCGGTGGAGAACCGGCTCGACGCCAACTGCTACGACCTGCTGGCCTCCGAGGCGCGGCTGGCCAGCCTGTTCGCCATCGCCAAGGGCGACGTGGAGACGCGCCACTGGTTCCGCCTGGGGCGCACGGCGATACCGGTGGGCAAGGGGTCGGCGCTGGTGTCGTGGTCGGGCTCGATGTTCGAGTACCTGATGCCTTCGCTGGTGATGCGCGCCCCTGCGGGCAGCCTGCTGGCGCAGACCAACACCCTGGTGGTGCAGCGGCAGATGGCCTACGGCGCGCTGCAGGGCATACCGTGGGGCATCTCCGAGTCGGCCTACAACGCGCGCGACCTGGAGTTCACCTACCAGTACTCCAACTTCGGCGTGCCGGGCCTGGGGCTCAAGCGCGGGCTGGCCGAGAACCTGGTGATCGCCCCCTACGCCACCGGCCTGGCCTGCATGGTGGATGCGACCGCGGCGGGGCACAACTTCGCGCGCCTGGCGCAGCTCGGCGCCCTGGGGCAGCATGGCTTCTACGAGGCGCTGGACTTCACCCGCAGCCGCCTGCCCGAGGGGCAGGCCGTGGCCATCGTGCGCAACTACATGGCGCACCACCAGGGCATGACCATCGTGGCCATTGCCAACACCTTGCACGGCGGGCAGATGCGCGAGCGCTTTCACCGCGAGCCCATGGTGCAGGCCTGCGAGCTGCTGCTGCAGGAGCGCATGCCGCGCCTGGTGGCCGTGGCCCACCCGCGCGCCGAAGAAACGCAGACCGGCCCTGCCGACGTGCGCGACGACCTGCATGCCGTGCGGCGCATGGGCGCGCCGGGCGCGGGTGCACCGGCCACGCACCTGCTGTCCAACGGGCGCTATGCCGTCATGCTCACGGCGGCCGGCACCGGCTACAGCCGCTGGCGCGACCTGGCGGTGACCCGCTGGCGCGAGGACGCCACCAGCGAGGACTGGGGCTCGCATGTCTACCTGCGCGATGCGCACAGTGGCCGTACCTGGTCCGCCGCGGCGGAGCCCTCGGGGCGCGCGGCCGACAGCTACGAGGTGGCGTTTGCCGAGGACCATGCGGCCTTCACGCGCCACGACGGCAGTATGACCACCACCACCGAGGTGATCGTGTCGGCCGAGGCCGATGGCGAGGTGCGCCAGGTCACCCTGGTCAACACCGGCCCGCGTGCGCGCGAGATCGACCTGACCTCGTACGCCGAGCTGGTGCTGGCCCCGCCCGCGGCCGACAGCGCCCACCCGGCCTTCTCCAAGATGTTCGTGCAGACCGAGTACCTGCCCGAGTTCGGCGCTCTGCTGGCCACGCGCCGTGCACGCAGCCCGGGCGAGGCGGGGGTGTGGGCCGCGCACTTCGCGGTGGTGGAGGGCACGGTGATCGCCCCGGCGCAGTACGAGACCGACCGGGGCCTGTTCCTCGGCCGGGGCCGCACGGCGCGCAATGCGCTGGCGGTGCATGGCGGCGGTGCGCTGTCCAACACCGTGGGCACGGTGCTGGACCCGGTGTTCGCGCTGCGCCAGCGTGTGCGCATCGCCCCCGGGCAGATGGCCCGCGTGGCCTTCTGGACGCTGGTGGCGCCCACGCGCGAGGCGCTGCTCGACCTGCTGGACCAGCACCACGACCGCAGCGCCTTCGAGCGCGCGCGCACCCTGGCCTGGACCCAGGCCCAGGTGCAGCTGCGCCACATCGGCATCGACGCCGATGCGGCGGCGGACTTCCAGCGCCTGGCGGCGCCCATCCTGTATGCGGACGCACGCTTTCGCGCACCGGCCGATGCCATCGCGCGCGGCGCGGGCCCGCAGTCGGGCCTGTGGCAGCACGGCATTTCGGGCGACCTGCCCATCGTGCTGCTGCGCATCGACGACATCGAGGACATCGCCCAGCTGCACCAGTTGCTGCAGGCGCACGAGTACTGGCGCATGAAGCGCCTGGGCGTGGACCTGGTGGTCATCAACGAGCGGGCATCGTCGTACGTGCAGGACCTGCAGATCGCCATTGAGACCGCCGTGCGCAGCAGCCAGTCGCGGCCGCGGCTGGGCGAGTCGCTGGCGCACGGCGTGGTGCACACGCTGCGTGCCGACCTCATGGATGCGACTTCACGCGCACTGCTGCAGTCCATCGCCCGCGTGGCGCTGGTGGCGCGGCGCGGCCCCATTGCCCAGCAACTGGCCATGATGCCCGCGCAGGAGGTGCCCGAAGTGGTGGCCAGGCCGGTGATGGCGCCGGCACCGCAGCCACCGTACGAACCTGCCCCCGCGCCGGACACGGCGGGCCTGGAGTTCTTCAACGGCCTGGGCGGCTTCGACAAGGATGGCACGGAATACGTGACCATTCTGCGCGACGGGGCTACCACGCCCGCGCCCTGGATCAACGTCATTGCCAACCCGGCCTTCGGCTTTCACGTGTCGGCCGACGGCAGTGGCTACACCTGGGCCGGCAACAGCCGCGAGAACCAGCTCACGCCCTGGTCCAACGACCCGGTGAGCGACCCGGCGGGCGAGGCCTTCTTCGTGCGCGACGATGCCAGCGGCCAGTTGTGGAGCCCCACCGCGCAGCCCCTGCGCGGCAATGGGACCTACACGGCGCGCCATGGCCATGGCTACAGCCGCTTTCTGCACGAGGCCCATGGCATCGCGCTGGAGCTGCTGCAGTTCGTGCCCATCGCCGACCCGGTCAAGGTCTCGCGCCTGACCCTGCACAACCGCACCGCGCAGGTGCGGCAGATCACGGTGACGCTGTATGCCGAGTGGGTGCTGGGCACCTCGCGCGGGGCATCGGCCCCGTTCATCCTGGCGGAGCGCGATGCGGACAGCGGCGTGCTGCTGGCGCGCAACCCCTGGAGCACGGCGTTTGCCGGCCGGGTGGCTTTTGCCGACCTGGGCGGGCAGCAGACCGCCTGGACGAGCGACCGCACCGAGTTCCTGGGGCGGCACGGCAGCCTGGCGGACCCTGCGGCGCTTCGGGGCCACGCAACGCTGTCTGGCGGCGGCGCTGCGGGGCGCGACCCCTGCGCGGCGCTGCAGTGCACGCTCACGCTGCAGCCCGGGGAGACCCGGGAGGTGACAGGCTTCATCGGCCAATGCGCATCGGCTGCGGAGAGCCTGGCCCTGGTGGCCCGCTACCGCCTGCTCGACGTGGATGCGCTGCTGCAGGAGGTGGCGCAGCACTGGCGCAGCCTGCTGGGCGCCGTGCAGGTGCGCACGCCCGACCGGGCCATGGACATCCTGCTCAACGGCTGGCTGCTGTACCAGACGCAGGCCTGCCGCGTCTGGGCGCGCTCGGCCTTCTACCAGGCCAGCGGGGCCTATGGCTTTCGCGACCAGCTGCAGGACGGCATGGCGCTGGCCTTTGCCCGCCCCGAGGAGACGCGCGCGCACCTGCTGCGCGCCGCGGGCCGGCAGTTTGCCGAAGGCGACGTGCAGCATTGGTGGCTGCCGCACTCGGGCCAGGGCGTGCGCACGCGCATCTCGGACGACCGGGTGTGGCTGGCGTTTGCCACCGCCAGCTATGTGCAGGTGTCGGGCGACACGGCGGTGCTGGATGAGTCCATCCCCTTCCTGGATGGGCCACCGCTGCAGTCCGGCGAGCACGACGCCTTCTTTCAGCCGATGGCGGCGGAGGCCTCGGCCACGCTGTTCGAGCACTGCGCACTGGCGCTGGACCAGGCCATGGAGTTGACCGGCGACCTGGGCCTGCCACTCATGGGCACCGGCGACTGGAACGACGGCATGAACCGCGTGGGCCAGGAGGGCCGGGGCCAGAGCGTGTGGCTGGGCTGGCTGCTGGTGCGCACGGTGGCGCTGATGGCGCCGCTGGCGGATGCCCGCGACCCCGACTGTGCCGCGCGCTGGCGCATGCATGCCGAATCGGTGCGCGCTGCGCTGGAGCGCGAGGCCTGGGACGGCGCCTGGTACCGGCGCGCGACCTTTGACGACGGCACCTGGCTGGGCACCCACGAGGGGCAGGAGTGCCGCATCGACTCCATCGCCCAGTCGTGGGCGGTGCTCTCGGGCGCGGCCGACCCGGCAAGGGCGCTGATCGCCATGGCCTCGCTGGGCGACAAGCTGGTGCTGCCGCAGGAGGGCCTGGCCCTGCTGTTCACGCCGCCGTTCAACACCACGCCGCACGACCCCGGCTATATCAAGGGCTACCCGCCCGGACTGCGCGAGAACGGCGGGCAGTACAGCCATGCAGCCATGTGGGCCATCATGGCGCGCGCCCAGTTGCGCAACGACCCGCAGGCCGGCAGCCGGGCGCACGCGCTGTTCGCGCTGGTCAACCCCATCCACCATGCGCGCACGCCTGCCGAGGTGGCGCGCTACCGGGTGGAGCCCTATGTGGTGGCGGCCGATGTCTATTCGGTGGCACCGCACACCGGGCGCGGCGGCTGGACCTGGTACACCGGCGCCGCGGGCTGGATGTACCGAGCCGGCGTGGAAAGCATCCTGGGCCTACGCCGCGAGGGGCAGGAGCTGGTGATCGACCCTTGCATCCCTGCCGAATGGCCGGGCTTCGAGGCGCGCATCGACGTGGCGGGGGCCGTCTACCGCATCGAATTCACCGCCTCGGGCCCGCCCGGAGCGGAGGCCAGGGTGGCCTCGGCGGAATTGGACGGGCTTGCGCTGGTGTGTGGCAACGGGCCGCTGCGTGTCACCCTTGCCGAGGGCGAGCACCGCTTGCGGATCGGGTTGCTGCGGGGGGACTGAGCACTGGGGCAGAAGTAGTCGTGTGGTCAGCGAGCACCTGCACCTGCACCTGCACCTGCACCTGCACCTGCACCTGCACCTGCACCTGCACCTGCACCGGCGCCTGCACCGGCGCCTGCACCTGCACCGGCGCCCGCACCGGCCGCACCTGGCCCGCCAACGCCAGCACCCGCTGCACCGGCACCTGGAGCGCCGGCGCCCACGCCCGCCGCGCCCGCACCGGGCCCAGGCCCTGCGCTGGAGCCTGCACCTGCACCTGCACCAGAACCAACACCTGCGCCGGTGGCACCGCCAGGAGATCCCGCGCTGACGCTGCCGCCCGAGCCGGTGCCGGACGGCCCTGGCGCGGCCGCACCGATACCGGTACCGCTGGCGCCCGGTGCACCGCTGCTCACGCC
This sequence comes from Acidovorax sp. GW821-FHT10A04, assembly GCF_059415825.1. Classification (NCBI taxonomy): domain Bacteria; kingdom Pseudomonadati; phylum Pseudomonadota; class Betaproteobacteria; order Burkholderiales; family Comamonadaceae; genus Acidovorax; species Acidovorax sp. GW821-FHT10A04. The sequence continues at coordinate 4,607 of NZ_JBWKNZ010000022.1, read as the reverse complement.
CGCGCCACTGCTGGCGCCTGGCGCTGTGCCGCCGGGGGATCCCGTGGCCCCGGTCGTGCCGGCCGTGCCAGGTCCGGCCGCTGTGCCGCCAGTGCCGCCTGTGGCGCTGCCGGCGGGGGTGCCGGCAGTGCCCGGCGTACCGGTGCTGTTGCCCATGCCGGTGGTGGTACCCGCAGGGGCGCTGCCAGTGGTGGCCGTGCTGTTGCCGACCGTGCCGGTGGTACCGGTGGCGCTACCTGTGTTGCCAGGGGTGCCTGCAGGCGTGTTGCCGCTGCTGGGTACGGCACCCGGGATGCTGGAGGTGCTGCTGCCCGGGTTGCCGATGCTGGTGCTGCTCGGTATGCCGCTCGGGATGTTGCCCGGAATGCTGGTGTTGCCGATGCTGCTGTTGCTGCTGGGTGTGGTGGCGGTGGTTGTGGTGCTGCTGGTGGCCGGCGTGGTGCTGGTCATGTTGCCGACGTTGTTGCTGTTGTTGTTATTGCTGCTGGGCACGCTCCCAGGGATGTTGGAGGTGCTGGTGGTGGCATTGCCCACGTTGCCGCTGCTGGGTATGCCGCTGGGGATGTTGCCGGGCACGGAGGTGTTGCCGATGCTGCTGTTGCTGCTCGGCGTGCTGGGGTTGCTCGGGGTGCCGATGGTCACGGTGGACGGCGTGGCCGGGCTGGCGCTGCCGAAGCCGCCCTGGGCCTGCGCGGATTGCGATGCGGCGAGCGCCAGCAGGGAGGCGGCGAACAGCGGAGCCGCCAGGCGGCGGTGCGAACGGAAGGGGGAGGGTGTCGACATGGGGTGCTCCTTGGAGGATGGCGGTGGCATGGGAGCCACCATGCCTGCCATGTTGGATGCGCCGGGTGCGGGCCAGGGTAGGGCCAACGGTGTGCCGCCGGTAGGACTTGACGCCTGCGCTGGCGCCAGTGCGCCGCTGTGAAACGAAGGGTTACAGGCGCTCGATTTCGGACATCTTTGCAATGCCTGGTTGCGCATGTAATGGCCCGCGCCGCATGCAAGGCGCGCTCCCATCGGATCCCACAGCCCCATGACCCTGATGACACTGCCGCAATTTCGTGAGTCGCTCCAGGCGGTGCTGCGCAGTGCCGACCTGCCCGCACTGCATGGGCAGATGCAGGCATTGGCGCAGCAGCTGGGGTTCGAGCATTTCGTGTACGCGCTCAGGGTACCGGAGAACTTCACGCAGTCGAGCATCCTGATGGTGGACGGCTACCCGCCGGGATGGACGGACCACTACATGGCGCAGGCCCACCATGCGCACGACCCGGTGATCCGCTACTGCAGCCGCAACATCCTGCCGGTGCTGTGGCACGAGGTGCCCGGCGGCGGCCCTTGTCCGAACGCCCGGCGCGTGATGGGCGAGGCGGCCGAGCACGGGCTGCGCACCGGTCTGAGCGTGCCTTTGCACACGCCCCACGGGGAGCTGGGTATCTTGAGCGGCACGGTCTCGCGCACGGGCCGCGCCGCGCAGGCCGACATGGCTCAGGTCCAGGCGCATGCGCACCTGCTGGCCAGCTATGTGCACGAGGCCATGCGCCGCCTGGCGCCCATGCCGCTGCAGCCCCCGGCGCTGAGTCCGCGCGAGCAGCAGGTGCTGCGTTGGGCCGCCGACGGCAAGACCTCGTGGGAGATCTCGTGCCTGCTGCACATCTCCGAGCGCACGGCCAATTTCCACCTCAACACGGTGGCGCAGAAGCTGGGCGTTTTCAGCCGCCAGCACGCGATTGCGCGGGCTCTGTTGCTGGGGTTGATACAGCCCAGCCCGTTTTGAGACCTCTCTGGATGCTGCCAGTTCCAGGCGGTGGGCGCACTGTCATATCTGACAGTTCATGCCCGTGCGCTGCGCCGATATGGTCGGGTCTTCACTGCCCTTGTCTGTTTTTTCCTTTCCTTTTCTTTTTTGAGAGACGACTTTCCATGAAGACTGCCTTTTCCGTACTGAGTTGCCTGGCCGCCCTGGCCGTGATGAGCCCCGCGGCCGTGCAGGCGCAGGGGGTGCAGATCAATCTTGCGGCATCCCAGGTGGGTGTGGTGGATGGCCAGAACCTGCGCATCAACAATGTGGAGTACGCGGGTCGCCGCTACATCCTGGAGGTGCAGTGGAACCCGCTGGCCGCGACCTTCGTGCCCACCAAGGTGAGCGAGCAGGCGGCTTCGGGCCTGCTGTGCAATGCGCCGGTGTTTGCGTCCAACGCGCGGGCGGGCACGCTGATGCTGCAGGTCGATCCGGGCAACCGCGCGGTGCAGGTGTCGGTGGTCAATGACGGGCCGCAGGACCCCTGGAGCTTTTCGCTGTACGGCTGGCGCTTCGTGCACAACCAGACGGCCTACGCCCTGACGCTCAAGCCCGCGGAGGTGGACCCCAACACGGCGCTCATGAACCTGGCCAGCGCGAGCCTGTACAGCGTGCGCCCGCTGGCCCGGGGCCAGCGGCTGGTGGTGGGCACCATCAACAACCTGCCGGCAGGCTTCAATTTCAACATGCCCATCACCAGCGTGGTCTACGGCAACCAGACCACGGCCTGCCAGTAAGCCCCGGGCCGGGGCGCGGGATCAGGCGGCGGCGTTCCGGGGCGCTGCGCCCAGCAGGTAGTCGGCCACCTCTTCGGAGAACCGGCTGCGGTGCGTGCCCAGCAGCACCGCCCCGTCGTCCAGGCCCTCGGGGTCGGGGCGCACGCCGGGCATGCCATGGGCCACCAGGGCCTGGGCGCAACCGACCCAGTCGCCGTCCGGCACGGGCTGGTTGAGCGAGGCCCACGAGAGCGTGCCGATCACGTTGTCGCCAAAGCCGTGCATCGCCCGCCAGTCGGCGCCATGCTCCAGCAAGAAGCGGGCGAGCGTGGCGTCGCCGCGGAAAACGGCCTGGTTCAGGGCCGAGCCATCCCAGTCGCCACCGCGGTCCTCGATGGGCCAGCCCAGGCGGACCATGGTGCGCACCGCCTCGCCGCAGCCCTGCTGGGCCGCGAGCTCGGGCAGCAGCCGGCGCTGGGCGGGGCCGAGCGTGCCGATGATGCCGGGGTGCGTGGCCTGGATGGCGCGGGCCGCCGGCTCGTCGCCGCGCGCGCAGGCGGCGATGAAGGCTTCGTCCGGGGCGAGCGGTGCGCCACTGTTGCTGCTGCTGTTGCCTGCGTTCTCGGTGGCCTCGTCGTGCAGCAGCTGCGCCACCTCGGTCAGGCCGTAGCGAAGGGCCATGGTGCGGGCGGGCGTGCCGTCCTGGGTGCGTGCGTCGGGCCGCGCACCGGCGGCCAGCAGGGCCGCGACGTGCGCGGGCGAGCGGCGCCGGCGGATGGCCCAGAGCAGCAGCGAGCCCCAGTCCGACGTGGGTGGGCCCGGCGGCGCCTCGTTGGCATCGCCGCCATGGGCCAGCAGCAGCTGCAGGGTCGCCAGGTCATCGAGGTCGAGCACGCGGTACATGGCGTTGGTGCCGGTGATGCGGGCGCCGGCCTCGAGCAGCAGCCGGGTGCATTCGGGTTGGTCCAGCGAGTGGTAGAGCGATTCGTTGTCGTCGGGGTGGGCGCCGGTACCGAGCAGCAGCTTCGTCAGTTCGGGGTCGTGGTTGCAGCCGGCGGCGCCGTACAGAGCCGACAGCGGGTGCGCCGCGTCGGGCGCCTGCAGCGAGGCCGGCGGCCAGCGGTTGCCCACCGACTGGTCGGGCGAGGCGCCGGCGGCCAGCAGGTAGCGCGCACAGTTTCGCAGGCGCTCACGGTAGGCGGGTAGCTGCAGCAGCGCCGAGTGCGTGACGGCCACCAGCGGCGGCAACCGCAGCGGGCCGCCCGCGCGGTGCAACCAGCCGGGGTCCTGCGCGCTGGCCTGGCGCAGCACGGCCTCGTCGCCCGTGGCGCACGCGAGGTAGGGGGCGTCGGTGGCGCTCCCGGCCAGCAGGGCCGGGTTGTCTTGCAGCAGGCGCGCGGCGACCGCGGGCCGCGCGCGGTTCATGCTGCCCGAGATATCGCCTGCATACACCAGGCCCAGCCAGTGCAGCACCGCGCGGGCCGGGTCGCCATCAAGCAGGGCCCGGCGCGCGGCGACAAAGCCCTGCAGGTCGGCCCAGGAGGCAAAGCCGTATTCGCGCGCGATGCACGACTGCGCGTCGTGCAGGCGCAGGCCCTGGGCGGCCAGGGTGGCGTCGTCCTTGCCCGCGGCGGCGGGCAGCGCGGCGCGAAAGCGCTCGAAGGCCGTGGGGGAGCTGGTGGGGTCCGGGGTGCGGTACAGGGCCAGGAGATCCTTGGCCTGTTTTTTGAGATGGCCGATGTCGGGCCGGGCGGGAAGGCGCTTGCCGTAGGGCGTCGTCGTCATGAAGGATACCTCCGTGCATCAGGTGCCGATGGCCCGCAGATCCGGCTGCACAAAAGGCGTTGGATAGGCGTGTGGTTGAAGGCAGCGAGCGTTGGACGGTTTTGCTCGTCCGGTCGTGCTGCCTTCTGCAAGTGGGTTCAACCCTTCCCGCGGGCCCGGGGGCGGCTTGCACCGCGGGTGGGATGTTAGCTGATGTTGGGTGCCGTGTTTTTTTGGTGGCATGCCTTTGTTGAGGGCGGAGGCCGGGTCTCGGCCCGGCGGCCGAGGTACCTTTCTTTGCGTCGCCAAAGAAACGTACCCCAAAG
>NZ_JBWKNZ010000021.1:0-123594 GCF_059415825.1 Acidovorax sp. GW821-FHT10A04 | reverse complement strand
CCCCCTTCTGACCGTGCCGAGAAGCGCAGGGCCTGGGGTGAGCGCGTGCCGAAGGACACGCGCATCGTTGTCTGGCTCGCCGAAGCTGTCTGACCGGAGCTCCCTCGCAGAGGGCGCGCAGGGAGTTCTTCGGCGCACCCCAGGACCGAGCATCGCAGGTTGCCCCGGAGCGCAGCGCAGGGGACACGGGCAGCGGGGTCGCCTTTCTTTTGGGTACTTTTCTTTGGCGAAGCAAAGAACAAGTACCTCGGCCGCCGGGCCGAGACCCGGCTCCCGTCCCCTGCCAAGGCACGCCGCAACCAACTGCTCCCAATTGCAAGCACGATGAACCCGTGAACCAGATATAGGCCAGCACAATGCTCACCGTCCAAAACATCAACCAGTACTACGGCGGCTCCCACATCCTGCGCGACGTGAGCCTCACCGCCGAACCCGGCAAGGTCACCGTCCTCCTGGGCCGCAACGGCGTAGGCAAGACCACCCTGCTCAAAAGCCTCATGGGCCTGGTTCCCATCAAGAGCGGCTCCATCCAGTTCGATGGCAAGGCCATCGACAAGACCGCCCCCTACGACCGCGCCCGCGCCGGCATCGGCTTCGTGCCGCAAGGCCGCGAGATCTTCGGCCGCCTCACCGTCGAAGAGAACCTGCGCATGGGCCTGGCCTACAAGAGCGGTTCCACCCCCGTGCCGCCGCACCTGTACGAGCTGTTCCCCGTGCTCAAGCAGATGCTGCGCCGCCGCGGGGGCGACCTCTCGGGTGGGCAGCAGCAGCAGCTGGCCATCGCGCGGGCCCTTGCGCCCGGGCCGCGCCTGTTGATCCTGGACGAGCCCACCGAAGGCATCCAGCCCAGCATCATCAAGGACATCGGCCGCGTCATCCGCATGCTCGCCGACAAGGGCGAGATGGCCATCCTGCTGTGCGAACAGTACTACGACTTCGCGCAGGAACTGGCCGACCAGTACCTGGTCATGGAGCGTGGCGAGGTCATCGCCCGTGGACCTGGCAGCGAGATGGAGTCCAAGGGCATCCGCAACTTGGTCGCCATCTGATCGGTCCCAGGATCAGCCCGCCTTGGCGGGTTTGGTGCGTTTTGCCGGTTGCTCCTTGACCGCAGCGGCTGGCAGCGCCATCGCCTCCACCAGCAACCGGGTGAAGGTGTCGTGCAAGGGCGAGGCCGGTGCATTGCTCAGCGTGGCGATGCCCAGCTGGTAGCCGATGTGGGGCTTGAACGGGCGCGAGCTGATGCCGCCTTGGGGGCAATGCCGCGCCAGCAGCGCGTTGACGATGGACACCCCCAGGCCTTGCGCCACATGGGCACAGGCCTCGCTCACCGAGTGCACCTCCAGCGCCACGCGTGGCTGCACGCGCTTTTGGCGGAAGGCCATGTCGATCTCGTGGCGTATCTGGCGCTGGCGGCCCAGCAGGATCAGGCTGCAGTCGATCAGGTCGTCAGGGCTCACCTGGGCGAGCTGTTCCAGGGCATGGCCCTTGGGCATGATGCATACCGCTTCGGAGTCGAGCGTCGCACGCGTGGCCAAGCCCTGCATCTCCATCGGCAGGCGCACCAGGCCGATGTCGGCCTCGCGGCCGAGCAGGGCCTGCTCCGCGTCGCTGTACGAGCCGGACAGCACCTCCAGCACCACATCGGGGTGCGCCTGCATGAAGCGCCTGGCCAGCGTGGGCATCAGCGTGGTGGCCAGCGTATTGGGCACGGCCACCTTGAGCAGGCGCCGCTTGAATCCTCCCAGTCGCAGCTGCTCGGCATGCCGGCGAAAGCACTGGGCCGAGTCCATCAGGCCCTGGGCATCGTTGCGCAAGGCCTGGGCCTCGGCGGTCGGCGTCAGGCGGCCCTTCTCGCGCACGAACAGGCGCAGCGCCAGGCTCTCCTCCAACTGGGCCAGCAGCCGGCTGATGGCGGGCTGCGACAGGCCCAGGCGCTCGGCTGCGCCGGTGGTCGAGCCGCTGAGCATGATGGCCTGGAAGGCCTCGAGCTGCTTGAAATTCATGGGGGACTGAACGGTGTGGAAAAGCCTGTGCGCGCATCTTTGCACCCGCACCGCGCAGGCGCAAACACACAGCAATCCGCATAGGGTAATACGGCTTCGTCATAGCGTTGTGGGCAAGCCCCCCGCTCCACAGAATTCGTGGCGTCAGAACCCACATCCGATTCAAGGAGCGAGACTTCATGAGGCCTATTTCCCCCGCCGCGCTGGCTGCCAGCAGCCTGGTATTTCTGTCTGCCGGCGCACCCGCCACGGCGCAATCGCAAGACCTGCAGGTCTACGGCCAGGTGCGCCTCACCGTCAACAATGTGAAGGCCGGCAACGCTGGCTCCGTGATGGAAGAGCGCGACAACGCTTCCCGCCTGGGCTTTCGCGGCAAGGAGGACCTGGGCGACGGCATGGCCGCGCTGTTCGGCCTGGAGATGGGGCTCGAAGCCGACTCGGGCGCCGCCACCACGCCCGCGTTCCGCAACAGCTACGTCGCCTTGCGTGGCGGCCTGGGCACGCTGGCGCTGGGCCGGCTCGATTCGGCCAACCCCACGGGCTCGCCGCTGTACTCGCAGGTCACGCGCATCACCTCGTTCGCGGCCAACGACGCCGGGGCCACGGCCATCGGCACCTCCATCCTCAATGCGCGCAACCGCACCTCCAATGCGCTGGGCTACCAAAGCCCGACCTGGGGCGGCGTGAACCTGCGTGCGCGCTACTACCTGCGCGGCGACGCCAAGACGCCCGAGCAGGAAAACGGCGCCAGGTCGCTCGACCTGGGCCTCAACTACGCCGACGGCCCCTGGTCCGCAGGCATCGGCTACGGCACGGACCGGCGCCCGGGCGGCCTGCTGGCCAACGAGTTCGCGAGCAAATGGCAGCTGGGCCTGCGCTACGACTTCGGCGCCATCGAGCCCTATGTGCTGCTGGGCCGCGACCGCTATGCGGCAGCCTCCACTGCCGTGCGTGCCGACGTGGACTACTGGCTGGTGGGCAGCCGTTTCTCTGCGGGCCCGCACGCCCTGGTGGTCAACCTGATGCAGCGCGACGTGCAGGCCTCGCAGCGGGGGCTTCGCAAGCGCCAGCAGGTCGCGTACACCTATGCCTTGTCCAAGCGCACCGAGCTGCAGGCCTTCCTCGACCGCGACGGCATCGATTCCAGCCGCAGCAACGTGGCCGTGCGCGTGGTGGGCGCGGGAGTGCGCCATGATTTCTGAAACCCGGCAACCCCTGCTCCATTCCTCCTTGCCATCGACCCCGAGTTCCCCCATGTCCCGAATCCAGAAAGCCCTCGCGCTGATAAGCGTCTCGTTGGTCCTGTACCACCCCCTGGCCGTGGCGGCGGCCGACTTTCCTGAAAAGCCCGTGCGCATCGTGGTCCCGTTCCCGGCAGGGGCAGCTGCCGATACGGCCATGCGTGTGGTGGCACGCAAGATGTCGGAGCAGTGGCGGCAACCCGTCGTCATCGACAACCGGCCCGGTGCGCACGGCTTCCAGGCGGTCACTTCGTCCGCGGCCGACGGCTACACACTGCTCATGGGCGCAGGCTCGGGCATGGTCACGGCGCCACTGCTGTCCAGCAAGCTGCCGTACAACCCGTCCCGCGACTTCGTGCCCGTGGGGCGCGTGGTGATCAACGTGCCCATCCTCACCACGCACCCGGGCCTGCAGACCCGCACCGTGCGCGAGCTGGTCGACCTGGCGCGCAAGAGCCCGGGCACCCTGAACTACAGCACCAGCGGCAATGGCAGCCCGGGCCACCTGTCGATGGAGATGTTCCAGGCCGCCACGGGCACCAAGATGGTCCAGATCCCCTACAAGGGCGGCGGCCCTGCCGTGAACGAACTGGTGGGCGGCCATGTGCAGCTGGGCATGAACGCCGTGCCCAGCGTGTTCGCACACATCAAGGCGGGCCGGCTGGTGCCGCTGGCGGTGGCCAGCGCCAAGCGCTCGCGCGCCTTCCCGCAGGTGCCGACCATGGCCGAGGCCGGTGTCAAGGATTTCGAGTACGACATCTGGTACGCCCTGTTCGCCCCCACGGGCACACCGCCCGATGTGGTGGGCAAGGTCGGCAAAGCGCTCAACAGTGCGTTGGCCGATGCCGAGGTGAGCAACCTGCTCGTGGCCCAGGGCGCTGAGCCGGCCCCCACCACGCCGCAGGAGCTGGCGCGCTTCATCCAGGAAGACACGGCACGCTGGGCCAAGCTGGTCAAGGAACGCAACCTCAAGCTCGACTGACCGGTGCCACAGCATGACGATGACAACAACAACAACGACGACGCCCATGGCGGCGGCCGGTGGTAGCGTCTCCCGGCACACCCACCGCGTGCCCATGCGCGACGGGGTGCACCTGGCCACCGACCTTTACCTGCCCAAACAGTCCCCAGGCCCCTGGCCTGTGCTGCTGGAGCGCACGCCCTACGGCAAGAACGCCGAGACCCGGCGCGAACGCACGGCCGCCAACCCCGCGCCCCTGCGGCGTGGTGAAGTGGCCGCCCGTTTTGCCGAGGCCGGCTACGCCGTGGTCGTGCAGGACTGCCGCGGCCGCTTCGACTCCGAAGGCCAGTTCACCAAGTACCTGGGCGAGGCCCACGACGGCGCCGACACCCTGCAGTGGATCATGGCCCAGCCCTGGTGCCGCGGCGCCGTGGGCACCTACGGCCTGTCGTACGCAGCCCACACCCAGACGGCGCTGGCCAGCCAGCGGCCCGCGGGCCTCAAGGCCATGTTCCTCGAGTGCGGCGGCTTTGCCAATGCCTACCGCGGCGGCATCCGCCATGGTGGCGCATTCGAGCTCAAGCAGGCCGTTTGGGCACTGCGCAACGCCTGCAGCGGCAGCACCCAGCTCGGTGATGCCGCGCGCCAGGCGCTGGCCCGGGCGGACATCGGCGAGTGGTTCCTGCGCCTGCCCTGGTCGCGCGGCGACTCGCCCCTGCAGTGGGCGCCAGAGTACGAGGACTACCTCTTCGGCCAATGGGAGCGCGGCGCCTTCGACGACTACTGGCGCCAGCCCGAGCTGTATGCCGCCGGCCACTACGGGGCGCTGGACGGCGTGGCCCTGATGCTCATGTGCGGCTGGTGGGACCCCTATGCGCAGACCACCACCGACAACTACCTGGGCTTGGCCGGGCGTGGCAACCCCGGTGTGCGCATGGTGCTCGGCCCCTGGACGCATGGCGAGCGCAGCGTGCCGTATGCCGGGGACGTGGACTTCGGCCCCGGCGCCGTGCTCGATGGATCGCTCGCACCGGACTATGTGGCCATGCGGCTGGCATGGTTCGACCACTGGCTCAAGGGCCAACCCCTGCCACCGGCGATGGACGACAGCGTGCGCTACTTTCGCATGGGCGGCGGCTCGGGGCGGCGCACGCCCGCCGGCCGGCTCGACCACGGCGGCACATGGCGCAGCGCCAGCCACTGGCCCGTGCCTGGCACCGCTTTCGTGCCCTGGTACCTGGGGGCGGACGGCGCGCTCTCGCCTGTGCAACCGGAGCGCGATGAAGCGCTGGGTTTCGACTTCGACCCCGCCTCCCCGGTGCCCACCCTCGGCGGCTCCATCACCTCGGGCGAGCCGCTGATGGTGGCGGGCGCCTACGACCAGCGCACCAGTGGGCAGACCTTCGGGGCCCGGGCCCCCCATGGCCCGTTGGCGCAGCGGCCCGACGTGCTGGTCTTCCAGACGCCGGTGCTCGACGAGGACATGGAAGTCTCGGGGCCCATCACCATCGAGCTCTGCGTATCGTCCTCGGCCCCGGACACGGACTTCACCGCCAAGCTGATCGACCAGTACCCGCCCAGCGCCGACTACCCCGAAGGCTATGCCATGAACCTCACGGACGGCATCCTGCGCTGCCGCTACCGGCGTTCGTGGGAAGCCCCCGAGATGATGCGGCCCGGCGAAGTGGTGCAGATCACCATCGAGCCCATGCCCACCTCCAACCTGTTCCGCAAGGGGCACCGTATCCGGCTGGACATCTCGAGCAGCAACTTCCCGCGCTTCGACGTCAACCCCAACACCGGTGCGCCGGAGGGCAGCGCGGGGCCGCGTGTGGTGGCGCGCAACAGTGTGCACATGGGGCCGGGCGCGCCGTCGCGGGTGGTGCTGCCGGTGATTGCGGCGCGGCCCTGAGTCAGGCCGGCGTCTGGCTCAGCCGGGCGCCGGCACGGCGTCCCCCCGGTGCCGCCAACGCGCCACGCTTTCGATCACCAGCACAGTGCAGACCATCCAGGTGCCGCCCAGCAGCCAGCCCGCCAGCACGTCGCTGGCGTAGTGCACCTGCAGCACCATGCGGCTCCAGCCGGTGGTGAAGACCAGCATGCCCGCCAGCACCACGCACGGCACATGCCAGCGCAGCGGCAGCAGGCGCGTGGCCAGGTAGGCCAGCAGGGTGTAGGCCACCATCGAGGCACTGCTGTGCCCGCTGGGAAAGCTGTAGCCGTCGGCCTGCGCCACGCCGTGGTGCAAATGCTCGGGTCGGGCGCGTTCGAAGATGCTTTTGAGGATGCGCGTCAGCGCCCCGTTGCCTGCCAGGGCCGCCAGCCAGCCGGTGGCCAGCAAACGATGGCCGTGCCACCACAGGCCGGCGGCCACCAGGGCCGTGAGCGCGGTGAGCACGGCGGTGTCGCCCAGGTGGGTAAGGGTGGCAAACCAGCGCAGCACCCCGGTGGCGGCGTGCAGGCGCAAGGCGTCGGCAATGGCATCGTCCACCGTGCCCCAGTCGCCGTCCTGCTCGCTGCCGCTCTCGGCCAGTTCGGCCATCATGCTGCCGGCCAGCACCATGGCACAGGCGGCTGCCAGCATGCCCGCCAGCAGGGCCCAGCGCGGATCAATGGCCATGGGCAGCGTGCGCTGCAGCAGCGGACCGCCATGGCGCCGCACGCTGCGCAGGCCCCACAGTGCTGCGGCGCCCGCCAGGCCGGCCAGCGCCAGGCCGGCCAGCCACCAGCCCAGGGGGTGGCTGGCGATGAGGTGGCCGACGGCGGTGGCGTTCATGGGGTTCACTGGCAAGCGTCCGGTTCTGGGTCGATACTGCCGGTTGTATCGCACCGCCCATCACCCCTTCGCACCGGGTGTGAATGTAGGACAAGGCGCCGACAGGCGCACAGCGCCGTGGCTGACAGGCCCGCGCGCAAGACCCGGGCACGATGGTGCGATAGCGGCCCTTGTGCCGCCGCGGCCCGGCCGCGGTAGCCAGCCGCTGCACCACCGGAGCCTTGCCTTTCACCCATGACCATTGCCCAACGTCCCCCTGCCGTCCACCCCCATGGGCGAATCCACCTCGTGGTGCCCAAGCGCCCGGGCGCCGACTTCGACCTGGTGCGCGCCAAGCTCGAAGGCGCCTTTGCGGCCCATGCGCACGACGTGGTGTGGCATGTGCCCGACGAGCGCGGCGACATCGTCGAGCTGGCCTACCAGGCCGTGCGCGATGCGCAGGCCGATGGCGGGCTGGTGGTGGCCGCCGGTGGCGACGGCACCATCAACGCAGTCGCCGCGGCAGCGCTGCAGGCCGGCGTGCCCATGGGCGTGGTGCCCATGGGCACCTTCAACTACTTCAGCCGCGAGCATGGCCTGGCGCTCGACCCCGAGATCGCCGTGCAGGACATGCTGTATGCGATGCAGCACAGCGACATGCGCCCCGTGCAGGTGGGGTTCGTCAACGACCGCATGTTCGTGGTGAACGCCGCCGTGGGCCTGTACCCGCGCCTGCTGGCCGAGCGCGAGATGGCCTCCAGGCGCTTTGGCCGCTCGCGCATGGTGGCCATCCTGTCCGCGGTGTGGAGCATGTTCCGCCCGGCCGGCGGGCGCCGCTGGCGCGTCATCATGCGCACGCACGAAGGCGCCCAGGCCCAGCAGGAGGAGCACCTGGTCACCACCCTGTTCGTGGGCAACAACCCGCTGCAGCTGGGCCGTGTCGGGCTCACACAGGCCCAGTCGGTGGCCGAAGGGGGGCAGCTTGCCGTCATCCTGCTGCAGCCGCAGGACCGCTGGGCCGTCGCCCGCACGGTCTGGAACGCGGCCACCGGCCAGCTGGCGCGCGACCCGGCCGTGGTGAGTATGGCCTGTGCCGAAATGACCGTGGCCCCCGCCAGCTGGCGCCCGGCCCAGGTGAAGGTGGCCTTCGACGGCGAGCGCGAATGGATGGCGCCGCCGCTGCGCTTTCGGGTGCACGACAAGCCGCTGTGGCTGGTCACGCGCACCACGCTCGACCGCGACCCCACGTCCGCACCGGCGGGCGGTGATGTGGCTGCAAGCCACCCCGTGCAAGAGGTGCCGGCGTCCGAGCCCGCGCCTCCGCCCGCCATCACCCCGCTGCCTGCGCTGGGCTGACTTTTTTCCGCTTCTCTCTCACACTCGACTCTGCGCACCACAGCACCTTTGCACCCATGTCCGTCTTGATGCACCTGTCCGACCTGCACTTCGGCGCCCACGAGCCGGTTGTCTGCCGCGCCGTGCAGGCGCTGGCGCGGCAACTGGGCGTTTCGGTGGTGGTGGTCTCGGGCGATGTCACGCAGCGCGCCACTGCGCCCCAGTTCGCGCAGGCCGCCAGCTTCATCCGCGGGCTCGATGCCGGCGCCACCGTGGTGCTGCCTGGCAACCACGACCTGCCGTTGTTTGCCTGGTGGCTGCGCTGGGGTCGGGCCTACGACCGCTTTGCACACGAATTCGGCAACGACCTGGAGCCCGTGCGGCAGCTGGGCCGCTTCTTCATCGTCGGCGTGAACACCACCCGGCCGTGGCGGCACGAGCGCGGCAGCCTCTCCAGCGCGCAGATCGCGCGCGTCGAGAAGCAATTGGCAGAGGCCTACGAAGAGCCCTGGCGCATCGTCGTCGCCCACCACCCGCTCACCGCGCGCAATGCGCAGGACAAGGAACACCGCCCCGCACGCGCCGACGAGGCCCTGCTGCGCTGGCGCGATGCCGGCGCGCAGATGCTGCTGTCGGGCCACGCCCACGCCGCCGGCCTGCTGCAGCCGCTGCCCGGCCTGTGGGTCAGCCAGGCCGGCACGGCCGTATCGCACCGCCTGCGCCACGGCTACCCCAACAGCCTCGTCATCCTGAGCCACGAGGCCGACGCGCAGCAACCCGACAAGGCGCAGCGCTTGGCCTCGCGCTGGGACTATGACCCCGATCGTGCCGCCTTCCACTGCGTGCAGCGCCAGTGGGTAGATGACCCCAAGGGCGCCCTGGCCATCTGATCCTCAGAACCGGTGGCGCATGCCCAGCGCGAAGCTGGTTCCCTGCGCCTCCAGCACGCGCGGCGGTGCCGGCAAGGTCTGGGTGCGCGTGCTGTCGCGCAGGGCCATCAGGTACACGTCGGTGCGTTTGGACAGAAAGTAGTCGTACCCCACCGTGAACACCCGCCGCTGCAGATTGCCCCCGGCCACGGTGGCCGGCACCGGCCCCACGGCATCGTCCGTGCGGCGCGATGCATAGCCGGCCAGCAGCCGGCCGGCGCCGATGGGCACGGCAGCACTCACATCCCACACGCGGTAAGCCAGGTCGAGCGGCGCCGCGGCCGTACCCCGGTTCTGGATGCGGCCGAGATGGGCGAACACCTTCACCGCCGTGAAGTCGTACGAAGCCGCCAGCTGCCAGGCCCGCGTGTCGTTGGGCGAGGTGCCGTCGGCAAAGGTGATGGGGTTCTTCCTCACACTCTGCCAGGCCAGCGATGCGGCGAACGGGCCCTGGCCGTAAGCCACCCGCAGTGCGCTGTTGCCCCCGCCCTGGCCCTCCGACAGCGCATGCGCAGCCGACACGGTGGCCCCCGCCCAGGCGGGGCTGTCGTACACCACCGAATTCGCCCAGCCCGTGCCGCCCGTGAGCGGCGCGCCGATGAAGGTCACCAGGTTCAGCGGCCCGAAGACGGTGGAATCGCCGAACGCATTCGAGGTGATGCTGTTCAGGAACAAGAGCGAAGTGACATTGCCCAGGCGCACGCGCCCCCAGCCGGGGTGCGCCAGCCCGACCCAGGCCGCGCGCGAGAACACCGGGTCCGCCGCGACGTTCACCGGCGCGGGCAGGGCGTCGCTGCGCCCGCTTGCGCCCGAGTCGTTGCGCAGGAAGGACGACAGCTCGAACGTCGCCGTGAGCCCGCCGCCCAGGTCCTCGTTGCCGCGCACGCCCCAGTGGCTGGTGGACATGCCGCCGCTTTCGAGCTTGCCGATGGGCCGGTCCAGCGCGTTCACACCGGCGGCAGCGCCCTCGAAATGGCCCACGGCCGCATCCACCAGGCCATAAAGCTGCAGGCCCGGGCCGGTGGCCGGCTGGGCGTGCACGCTGGTGGTGCCAAAGGCGGCCAAGGCGCTGGCCACGAGGGCGGATTTGTTCAGGGGGGATTTCATGGTCTGTCTCCAATCGGTGGTTGCTGGTGGATGGGGAGGAAGGTCGGGAAAAGGCCGCACCCGTCCACGGCGCGCTCGCAAGGCGAGCGTTCCGAGGGGCAGGGCGTGGTGGGGGGGCGCCGGGCAGGCGCTGTCTCTGGCGCCCCCGCCGTCCTGGCAGGGGCGCGCGCGGGCTCACGCACCGGTGGCATGCCACCGGTGCGTCGAAGCGGTGTCGTGGGGCTGCCTGTGCCGCGTCAGGGCGCGCCGGTCAGGCGCATGGACTGCGGGGCCATCAGTGCACCGGCCCGCCGCAGGCGCCGCGCATGCCGTGGGCGATGAAGCGCACCAGCAGCGGCCCGGCCGTGGCTTCGTCGCCGGGCTGGTTCTGGCCGAACGAGAGGCGCTCGATGCGCCGGTCGTTCACGTGGTGCAGCAGTGCACCCAACGCGAATTGGTAGCACCAGGCTACCTGGCCGCGTGTGGCCTGGGGCAGCGCGCTGGCGATGGCGTCGATGAAGGAGTGCGCGAGCGGGTCGAACAGCTCGCGGATGATGGGCTCGTCCTCTTCCAGGTGGTCGCTCATGCCCCGCGACAGCAGGCGCAGGAAGTGCTGGCCCGTCGGCTGGCTCGCCACCCCCAGCACCGGCAGCACGAAGGCCTTGACGATCTCGTCCAGCAGGTGCTCGGGGGCGGCGGCGCGCTGCGCATCGGCCAGCGATTGCAGGCGCACGCCGATGTAGCCCGCATGGGCGCGAAAGATCGCGTGGTACAGCGACAGCTTGGGGCCGTAGTAGTAGCCCACCAGGGCCAGCGGCACGCCGGCCTCGTCGGCAATGTCGCGGATCGACACGCCATGGAAGCCGCGCGCGGCAAACAGGCGTTCGGCCGCCTGCAGGATGTTGGCCTGGCGGTTCGGCGCCAGCTTGTCGTCGGGGCTGGCCAGGGCCTTGCCGGTGGTGCGCTTGCGCGGTGCAGGGAATGCCTCGGGCAAGGCGGGGGCAGTGGATTTGGTGCGTGGCATGGTCCGGTTTATACGTATGTACAAAACAATTGAACACTCGTACAAACCCCAGTGATGCAATGTTTGTACGTTCGTATAATTTTTCGCAGAGGCGGCTTGCACAGGGCCTGCCGCCTTCACTACGCCGTTTGTAGCAGCCATTGCAGTCCATTCCCGCAGGAGACAAATCCATGACCACCCGCCGCCGGTTCACCCAGCTTTCCGCAGCCGCGCTGCTGCCATCCACCTGGGCCCGGGCGTCTCAGGCCGCCACGGGCATCCCGGATGTCGCGCGCATCCTCATCGGCTTTCCGGCAGGCGGACCCATCGATGCGCTGGCCCGCCGTGTGGCCGACCGCATGCGTGGCAAGTACGCCGGCGCCGTGGTGATCGAGAACAAGCCCGGCGCGGGTGGGCAAATCGGCATCCTCAGCCTGCGTGACAGCCCGGCCGACGGCACCAACCTGCTCATCACGCCCTCGTCCATGCTGTCCATCTACCCCTACACCTACCCCAAGCTGCGCTATGGGCTGGCCGATGTGGCGGCCGTTTCGGTGGCTGCCCACACCGACCACGGCCTGGCCGTGGGCCCGGGCGTGCCCGACAGCGTGCGCACCCTGGCGGACTTCCTGGCCTGGCTCAAGGCCAACCCCAGCAACGCCAACTACGGCAGCCCCGGCGCGGGCTCCATGCCGCACATGGTGGGCGTGCTGCTGTCGCAGATCACCCAGCTGGACATGCGCCACATCGCCTACCGCGGCACCGTGCCCGGCGTGCAGGACCTGCTGGGCGGGCAGGTGCCGGCGTTCTGGGGGCCCATCGGCGACTACCTGCAGCACACCAGAACCGGCAAGCTGCGCGTGCTGGCCATTGCCGGGGGCAAGCGCTCGGTGTTCCTGCCCCAGGTGCCCACCCTGCAGGAGCTGGGTTATCCCCTCAAGGTCAGCGAGTGGTATGGCTTCTTCCTGCCCGGCAAGGCCACGCCCGAGGTGGTCAAGCGTGCGTCCGACGCGCTGCAGGCCGCGCTCACCCAGCCCGAGGTGGTCGATTTCGGCAAGCAGTACGGGCTGGAGATCCGCGCCTCCAGCGCACCCGACCTGGCCCGCATGCTGCAGGCCGACGCCGACCAGTGGCGCGGGCTCATCAAGCAAACCGGCTTCACCGCGGAATCCTGAGAAAGTCTTTCAGCCATGTCCACCCCATCCCCGCGCCGCATCGTCGATATCTCGATGCACCTTGAAAACGATGTCGTCTCCGACCCCCCGGGCCTGGGCCCGCGCATCAGCTACATCGACCACCACATGAGCTTCGACGACCTGGCGCGCTTCTTCCCCGGCGTGCGCAAGGAGGACCTGCCCGACGGCGAATCCTGGGCGGTCGAGGACGTGCAGCTCAACACCCACAACGGCACGCACCTCGATGCGCCCTACCACTTCGCATCCACCATGGACGGCGGCCAGCGCGCGCTGTCCATCGACGAGGTGGACCTCGACTGGTGCTTCCAGCCCGGCGTGAAGCTCGACTTTCGCCACCTGCCCGATGGCTACGTGGTGCAGGCCGCCGACGTGGCGGCCGAGCTCGCGCGCATCGGCCACACCCTGCAGCCGCTGGAGATCGTGGTCGTCAACACCCGTGCGGGCAGCGCCTACGGCACGGCGGGCTACACCCGCGCGGGCTGTGGCATGGGCTACGAGGCCACCATGTACCTGCTGGAGCGCGGCGTGCGCCTCACGGGCACCGACGCCTGGAGCTGGGACGCCCCCTTCGCCTACACCGCCGAGCGCTATGCCGAAACCCGCGACGCCTCGCTGATCTGGGAGGGCCACAAGGCCGGCCGCGACATCGGCTACTGCCACCTCGAAAAACTGCACAACCTCGAAGCCCTGCCTGCGAGCGGCTTCTACATCTCCTGCTTCCCGGTCAAGGTACGCGGCGCCTCCGCCGGCTGGACGCGCGCCGTCGCCATCTTCGACCCGGCACTCCCCCTGCGCAAGGAACCGGCATGAAGCTCGCCACCCTCAAGAACGGCCAGCCCGACGGCCGCCTGGTCGTCGTTTCGGCCGACGCCAGCCACTGCGTGGATGCCAGCCCCGTGGCGCCCACCCTGCTCGACGCGCTGCAGCGCTGGGACGCGGTGCTCCCGGCCCTCACGCGCCTGTCGCAGGCCCTGGACATCCCCGATGCCCGCACCAGCGTGGGGGCCATGGCCTTCGATCCACGCCAGTGCGCGGCACCGCTGCCGCGCAGCTTCCAGTGGCTCGACGGCTCGGCCTTCCTGAACCACGGGCGGCTCATGGAGCGCGCCTTCAAGACCCCGCCCATTGCCGACTTCGAGACCATCCCCCTCATGTACCAGGGTGCGGCCGACGACTTTCTGGGCCCGCACGACCCGGTGCCGCTGCCTTCGGAAGACGACGGCATCGACTACGAAGGCGAGTTCGGTGTGGTGCTGGGCGCCACGCCCATGGGGGTCAGCGCCCGGCAGGCGCTGCAGCATGTGCGCCTGGTCGTGCTGCTCAACGACTGGAGCCTGCGCGGCTTTGGCCCGCGCGAGGCCAAAAGCGGCTTCGGCTTCGTGCAGGCCAAGCCCGCCACGGCATTTGCCCCTATCGCCGTCACGCCCGACGAGCTGGGTCCCGCCTGGCGCGAGGGCCGCGTGCACCTGCAGTTGCAGACCTACCGCAACGATGCCTGGTGCGGCCACCCGCACGGCGGTGCCATGCACTTCGACTTTGGCCAGCTGATCGCCCATGCCGCACGCACACGCCGGCTGTCGGCCGGCACGGTCATCGGCTCGGGCACCGTCTCCAATGCCGATGCGGCCATGGGCTCCAGCTGCATTGCCGAGCGCCGCATGCTCGAAACCCTGGCCCAGGGTGCGCCGCGCACACCCTTTCTGCGCTTTGGCGAGCGGGTGCGCATGGTGGCGCTCGATGGGCAGGGCCACCCTGGTCCCTTCGGCCAGCTCGACCAGGTGGTGCAGTGCGCAGGGGCCCTCGCTGCGGGTTGATGTGAGCACAGCGGCTGCCGGGCGTCCATAGGGCGCTTTCCCCTGTTGTCGTTGTTTTCCCGGGGTCGGCTTGACCGGCCCGCGGGCCGCGCCTATTCTGGCTGGAGAGGACTGCCGTGCCCGGCAGTGCCCGGATCCCTGTGGAACCCCGCCTGTTGCCCATGCACAAAGAATTCAACCACGACGCCCTGCGCCGCCTGCAGGCGTTGATTGCCCGCGAGACAGGCGCCCCGCTGGGCGAGGCGGCCGCGGCCGAGGCGGCCGCTATCCTGCGCGGCGCCGACGGGCCCGAAGGCGTGCCCGCGGACGACAGCGTGGTGGCGGCACCGCGCGAGGTCACCATTTTGCTGGCCGACCTGCGCGGCTTCACGGCGCTGTCGGCATCGCTGCCCGCGGGCGTGGTGATCGCCGCGCTCAACCGCTGCCTGGCCGTGCTCAGCGAGGTGGTCTTCAAGCACCAGGGCGCCATCGACAAGTTCATGGGCGACTCCATCATGGTGCTGTTCGGCGCGCCCACGGCCAGCGACGACGATGTGGACCGGGCGCTGATGTGCGCCGTCGAGATGCAGATGGCCATGCGCGACCTGAACCTGGCCCACATGCGCGAGCGCCTGCCCGAGGTGTTCCTGGGCATCGGGGTGAACACCGGCACGGTGATGGCCGGGCGCTTCGGCTCCGACGTGTACTCCGAATACACCGTGATCGGCGAAGAGGTCAACCTCGCCTCGCGCATCGAGGCCTTCAGTCTGCGCGGCCAGGTGCTCATCAGCGAGGCCACCTACCAGCGCTGCTGGGGGCTGGTGTCGGCATCAGCCCCCATGCAGGTCTATGTCAAGGGGCGCCAGCAGCCCGTGGGCCTGCGCGAGCTGGTGGCCATCCCCTCGCGCAAGCTCAAGGTGCCGCGCCAGGAGTTTCGCCGCAGCCACCGCGTGGACACGCGCCTGCCCTGCCTGTGCCAGCGCATCCAGGACAAGATCATCGTGCCGCAGATCGTGCACACCGCCATCCGCGACATCGGTTACCACGGCCTGCTGGTGGAGATGACCGAGCGGCTCGCCCTGCACAGCGAGATCAAGCTCGAATTCGACCTGACCCTGGTCGAGTACCGCGCCACCGATGTGTATGCCCGCGTCATCACCCTGAAGCCCGAGGGCGAGCAGTGGCTGGCGGGCCTGGAGTTCACCTCCATCAGCCCCGAGTGCCACGCCAAGGTGCAGATGTTCGTGCAGCTGCTGGTGGCAGCGCGGTAAGGCTTCGTTCTTCTCCGCTGTCAGGGTTGATCAGGCGCTCAGCAGCCCAGCCGCTGGGCTGCGTCCACGATATCGCGGGTGTGCAGGTCATTGCCTGGCTGCGGAGTGCAGTCCTTGGGGCGGGCAGCGCCCAGTTCCAGGGGCCGCTCCACATAGATGGTGCGCAGCCCGCAGGCGCGCGCCGCCTCCAGGTCGTCGTGGTGGGTGGCCACCAATGCCACCTGGGCGGGCTCCAGGTCGAAGATGCGCGCCACGCCCAGGTAGGTGTCCGGGTGGGGCTTGTACGCGCGGAACACCTCCGCGCTGAGCACGCAGTCCCACGGCAGTCCCGCGCGCTTGGCCATGTGGGTCAGAAGGCTGATGTTGCCGTTCGACAGGCTGGTAATGGTGAAGCGCTGCTTGAGCCGCGTGAGCCCGGCCACGCTGTCGGCCCAAGGGTCCAGCCGCTGCCACACATGGTTCAGGTGCCAGCGCTCGGCCTCGGTGAGGTAGGCCAGACCGAATTTCGGCAGTATCTCGTCGAGGATGCCGCGGTGCAGCGCGTCGATGCGCGTCCAGCCCTGCTCGCCGCGCATCACGCGCGCCATGGCCGGCTGGTAGCCGCTGCGCCAGGCGATGGCGAAGGCATCTCCATCCACGGCAGGGTATAGCGCCTGCATCTCGCGCACGATGCTGCCGTGCCAATCCACCACGGTGCCAAAGATGTCGAAGGCCAATACCTTCACGGTGCTGGCAAGCTCGTCTGCGGTGCTCGGTGGTGTGGTCATTCGCTGGCCTTGGTTGGGAACGAAGGCCAAAGCGTAGCAGGCCCGCCGCCAGCGCGTTTTGGCCAGGCATGCTATGGTTACAGGATTCGGGTTTACCCCCGTAACTCCGTTTCTTCTCCACACCCTGCATGTCCTGCGCTGCGCCATCGCGTGCAATGCAGTGCTGCCCTGTTGCTGCTGCCGCCATGACCGCGCCCCTGTCTCCCACGTCGTCGCCCATCGCCCACACCCCCACCGACGACCGCACCCTGGTGCGCGCCGTGCTGGCCCTCGGGGTCGGCGGCTTTTCCATCGGCACGGGCGAATTCGTCATCATGGGCCTGCTGCCCGAGGTGGCGCGCGACATCGGGGTCACCATCCCGCAGGCCGGCCACGTCATCAGCGCCTATGCGCTGGGCGTGGTGGTCGGCGCCCCGGTGCTGGCCGTGCTGTGCGCCAACTGGGGCCGGCGTGCGCTGCTGATGGCGCTGATGGTGGTGTATGCGCTGGGCAACTTCGCATCGGCCCTGGCGCCGGGCTACCTGTCGCTCAGCGCCATGCGCCTGTTCACCGGCCTGCCGCACGGCACCTACTTTGGCGTGGCCGCCCTCGTGGCTGCGGCCCTGGCGCCGCCCGGGCGCCGCGCGCGCGCCGTGGGCTGGGTCATGCTGGGGCTGACCACCGCCACCCTGGTGGGTGTGCCGATTGCGGCGGCGCTGGGCGAATACTTCGGCTGGCGCGCGGCCTTCGTTTTCGTGGGGCTCATCGCCGTGGCCGCCGTGGTCATGGTGCGCCTGTGGGTGCCCGACATGCCGGCGTCGCACGGTGCCAGCCCGCTGCGCGAACTGGGCGCCCTGGCGCGCAAGCAGGTGTGGTTCACCCTGGGCATCGGCGCCATCGGCTTTGGCGGCATGTTCGCCGTGTTCAGCTACATCAAGCCCACGCTGCTCGAAGTGGCCGGCCTCTCGCCCGCCTATGTGCCCTTCGTGCTCTCGCTGTTCGGCCTGGGCATGGTGGCGGGCAACATCGTCGGTTCGCGCATGGCCGACAAGGCCCTCATGCCCGCCATCGGCAAGGTGCTGCTGTGGTCCATCGTGGTGCTCGCGCTGTTCGTGCCCGCCGCACACCACCCGGTCAGCGCCGCGCTGGCCACCTTCTTCCTGGGCACACTGGTCGCCATCGGCCCTGCGCTGCAGATCCGCCTGATGGACGTGGCCGGCGATGCGCAGACCCTGGCCGCAGCGCTCAACCACTCGGCCTTCAACGCCGCCAACGCGCTGGGCGCCTGGCTCGGCGGTGTGTCCATCGCGGCCGGCCTGGGCTGGACGTCCACCGGCTGGGTGGGCGTGGTGCTGGGCATCTGCGGCGTGGGCATCTTCGCGTGGTCGATGGGCAGCGAGCGGAACACGCAGCGCGCCACGGCGGGCCTCAAGGCCTGAGCGTAGCGGCGGCGCTACAGCGCCGCCCTCTGCAGACCGGCCACCGCGTTCTGCGTTACAGTGAACGCGGGCCAACCCCATTGTTGGCCACGTCGCTCGGACGGTTCCGGGCGCTTACGTGAAAGTTCACCAGCATGTCTGCTTCTCAGGGCAAGCGCCGCTTTGCGCGCATCGATCGCCTCCCCCCCTACGTCTTCAACATCACGGCCGAGCTCAAGCTGGCTGCCCGCCGCCGTGGCGAGGACATCATCGACATGAGCATGGGCAACCCCGATGGCGCGACCCCGCCGCACATCGTGGCCAAGCTCACCGAGGTGGCCCAGCGGCCCGACACCCACGGCTACTCCGCCAGCAAGGGCATCCCGCGCCTGCGCCGCGCCATCAGCCACTGGTACAAGGACCGCTATGCGGTGGACATCAACCCCGACACCGAGGCCATCGTCACCATCGGCTCCAAGGAGGGCCTGGCCCACCTGATGCTGGCCACGCTGGACCGGGGCGACACCGTGCTCGTGCCCGACCCGAGTTACCCGATCCACATCTATGGCGCGGTGATCGCCGGGGCCGACATCCGCAGCGTGCCCGTGGCACCCGACGTGGACTTTTTTGCCGAGCTCGAAAAAGCCATCCGCGGCAGCTACCCCAAGCCCAAGATGATGATCTTCGGCTTTCCGAGCAACCCTACGGCGCAGTGCGTGGAGCTGTCGTTCTTCGAGCGCGTGATCGCCCTGGCCAAGAAGCACGACATCCTGGTGGTGCACGACCTGGCCTACGCCGACATCGTGTACGACGGCTACCGCGCCCCCAGCATCATGGAAGTGCCCGGCGCCAAGGACGTGGCGGTGGAGTTCTTCACCCTGTCCAAGAGCTACAACATGGCCGGCTGGCGCGTGGGCTTCATGGTCGGCAACCCCGACCTCGTGGCCGCGCTCGCCCGCATCAAGAGCTACCACGACTACGGCACCTTCACTCCCCTGCAGGTCGCGGCCATCGCCGCGCTCGAGGGCGACCAGCAGTGTGTGAAAGACATCGCCGCCCAGTACCAGCGTCGCCGCGACGTGCTCTACAAAGGCCTCACCGAAGCCGGCTGGGCCGTGGACTGCCCCAAGGCCAGCATGTACATCTGGGCCCGCATTCCCGAGCCCTACCGCGCCCTGGGCTCGCTCGAATTCGCGCGCCAGCTGCTCGACAAGGCCAAGGTCTGCGTCTCGCCCGGCATCGGCTTCGGCGACCAGGGCGATGAGTACGTGCGCTTCGCCCTCATCGAGAACGAGGCCCGCATCCGCCAGGCCGTGCGCGGCATCCGCGCCATGTTCAAGGCCGATGGCTTGCTGAAGGTGCCGGCGGCGACCGGGGCAGCGTGATGCGGCATTGATGCCGGCCTGTCGTTGGGGCTGTGGGTGCGCGCGCCTGGGTTTTGGACCCGGCGCGCTGCACCACAATCGGCACCGTGAATTCACCTACCGCCATCCCTCGTCTCTTTTCTTCTGATTCTTCATTTGCATGCCTGGGCCGGGCGCGTTCCAGCGCTGCAGCAGCTGCGGCAGTAGCGGTTGTCGTGGCGCGGTCGTGTCTGCCGGTGCATGCCCAGGGCGCTGCGGCCCAGATGGCTGTTGCCACGCCCGCTGCGGCGTGCTCCTTTGCCGGCACGGGCGTGTTGCCCCGGGACACCATCGTGATTGCAGCGGGTAGCTACGGTGGGCGCCCCGCCGGCTTCCAGATCGACCAAAGCGGCAACGACGCCACGGTCTTCGACGTCACGGTGCATGCAGACAAGCCAGTGGCCCTGCTTCTGGCCGCGTACGAGCCGTCTGTCTGGTCCGTCGGCTGGACAGCGGGGACCCGGGTCGTCGCGGTGTTTGCCACGGGCTACCACCGCCAGGCTGTGGCCGGGCTTCCTGCCGGCACGCCCATCATCACCTCGGCCCACACTGAACAAGGCGAGTGTGGCTATGCCTATCTGGGCGAAAGCCTGGCCTGGGTCAACCCGAAGTCCCGCGCCGTGTTCGGCAAGGAGGCCAAAAGGGTTTACGACAAGGCGCCCGAGGGGGCCATCCTCATCACAGAGTCCTCCCGTGCGCCGACGGCGCCCATGCGCTCGCCCGATACGGCGGTCGAATCCTTTCGCAGTCCCGATGCGCTGCTGGCCGGCAAGGCCGGCCTGGAATTGGGCGTGCGCAAGGGCCTGCTGCGCATGGCGGTCGAGGGCGACGTCCAGGCCGTGCGCAGGCACTACCAGAAGCTGGCCGCAAACAACAGCCGAGCGGGCAAGGCCGACATACCCCCCGTCGCAGGCCAGGCACCCGGCGCGGGGCCTGCAGTGCAGATACCGAACCTGTACCTGGGCAACACCTACGTCGTGCTCAAGCCCTTCACCCTTCCCGCAGGGCTGTACGGGGGCACTCCGCTTCCTTCATCGTGCCCAAGGGCGTGCCCGCCCCCGGCGGAGACCTGGGGCACAGCATGGTCGTCAACCTCAACAGCAGCCAGGAAAAGCAGGCCTGCACGGGATCGGGTTGTCGTTGAGGGCGCGTGTTGGGGCCGCGAGTGTGCGAAACGCATGCAACAAAACCATACGTCTGCTTACCGCTGGAATGCCCAGTCGCGGTTTAGACTGGCAGGTATGCACATGCTCGACTACAACCCCGACGACCTGGATGTCACCATTTCTGAAATGCTGGTCGCCACCAGCGACTCCGCCGACCATGAACTTCCCGAAGTGGTTCCAGCGGTGTTGAAGCTGCTGCGCAAGCGCCTGGGCATGGACGTGGCCTTCGTCTCCCAGATCGCCGATGGCCGCCGCACCTTCAAGGCCGTGGACAACGCGCCCGACTTCCCGTTGCTTCAGCCCGGCATGTCCGATCCGGCCGAAGAAAGCTGGTGCCAGTATGTCGTCGAGGGCCGTCTGCCAGAGAAGATCGACGATGCAGCGCCCCTCGTCAAGGCAGGGAAGGCGCCCGACCCCGGATTTACCATCGGCACCCACCTGAGCACCCCCGTGCGCTTGGCCGACGGCCAGGTCTATGGCACCCTGTGCTGCTTCAGCCGGGGTGTGCAGAAGGATGCGGACATCGACCGGCTGCGGTACACGGCGAACCTGCTGGGCGAGAAGTTATCGGAGGGGGCAGGAGAGACTTCTCGTTGAACTCGCGGTGATGGGGTGGCGACCACGGCGCGCTTGTTGGGGCCCCGCTGCCCCTCAAGCCTTGCGCAACCCCTGCAGCGTCTGCAGCAGCACCACCCGCGTCTGCCCCAGCACCATGCCCTTCCACTCCTCGTTGTCGCAGTAGAACGTGTCGCGCAGCTGGGCGCGGATCTCGCGCTGCTGCGCTGCGGGTGCCTCGGGGTGGCGGCGCAGCCAGGTGTCCGCGCGCAGGCGGTACAGCATGTCGGGCTCGGGCACGGTGCCGAACTCCAGGCCCATGGGCGCGATGCGGGCGTTGGGGCATTCGTCGAATGCGGTGGTGACCACCGGGCCCGACACATCGGCCGAGGCCGAGTCGCCGGAGAACGGCGAGAACACGTCGGCGCCCCACCAGGACTGGGCCAGCGCCAGGTCTTCGGGCGTGTTGCGGCCCGGGTAGATCTTCTCGCCATGGCCATAGGGGCCCAGGCCCGTGTGCACGTCGATCCAGCCCAGGTGCGTGGCGGCTGCCGCGTACTTGCGCAGGATGGCGCGGATGGTCCTGTTGCTCCACGACGGGGCGGTGCCGCCGTAGAACAAGCCGTCGGGCGAGGTGTACTGCCCCTTGAACACGGCATTGCGGAAGGCGGCCATGCCGTGCCGGGCAATATAGGCGTCCACCGCTGCGTCGTCGGCGGGTGTGGGTGGCCAGGTGGCGGGCAGCACCAGCGGCTCGACCTCGGCATACGCCGTGTTCACCGGCAGCGGCGCGCTGAAGTCGATGTGGTTGCGGTTCAGGTCGATGTTGTCTTCGTTGGTGCGGTGCAGGTGCGAGAACCCGTGCGGGTTGACCGCATGCACCAGCAGCAGTGCCACGCCGGCCTGTTCGAGCCGCGCGAGCAGGTCGGCATCGTGGAGCGTGGCGACCTGCGTGCCCGAGCCGCAGAAGCCCTCGGGCCCATGCGTGCCCGAGGTCACAAGCAGGATCTTTTGCGCACCGATGGCGCCGACCAGCGCCACGTCGGTGGCCAGCTCTTCGCCCAGCGCACCCCGGTGCTCCGGGTGCACAAAGGACTCGATGGCCGCGCCGCTGTGCGCCGCGGCTTCGAGGAACTTGGTGCGGGCTTCGGCGTAGGTGCCCGAGAAGTGGCGCGTGGCCGCGCTGCGTTGCGGTGTAGGCATGGCGAATGGCTCCTGTGTGGGGTGTGTCGAGTGGGGCTACATCGCCCAGATCCGAGGCGCCTCGCCCTGCAGCGCCCACATCTGCTCGCGCCAGGCCACGCGCACGGCCTTGAGCAGCTTCATCGCCGGCTCCACCTGCGGGGCCAGCACGCGCACCACCACCATCTGCGCGTTGGGGCTGGTGGCGCCTGCGGTGGCGGTCAGGGTGGGGTGCGCATCCATCACCGCGCGCGCCGCGTCCAGTGCGGCGTCGCGGCGGTTGCGCTCCAGCGCGCTGCCTGCGGCAAAGAACATGCTGGCCATGCAGCGCTGGCCGGCCAGGCCCAGCGGGCTTTGTAGCAGGCGCTCGTCGGCGGCGTCGATCACGCCGCGCTCCAGCCACAGGCCGGGCACGGTGAGGTGCTGCACGAAGCGGCCCTGCACAAAGGGCTGCTCGGCATGGGGCAGGCCCAGGGCGGTCACGTCCCAGCCCATGCATTCGGCGCCAGGCGCCAGGTTCAGGGTGAGGTGGTTCTCGGCATTGCAGGCGCTGTAGCACAGGGCCTCCAGCGGCAGCCATTCCAGGCGCGCGCCCTCGGCCAGTGTCAGGTGGCTGCGCTGCAGCGCCAGCGGGCCGGTGGAGCGGTAAAAGCGCGTGGCGCCCGGCGTGGTCACCAGGCCGTGCGCGCCCGGGCCCACGGTGGCGGTGATGTCCAGCGTGTCGCCGCCCACCAGGCCGCCGGGCGGGTGCACCAGCACGTTGTGGCAGATGCCATCGCCCTCGGGGTACAGGCTTTGCAGGATGCGCAGCGGGCCGTTGTGCTCGTACCGTGCCACGGTGCGGGCGTTGGGTTCTTCAACGGTGTAGTCGAGCTGCAGGCGGGCGTGCCAGGACATGGATGAATCACTGCCGAGCTGCGCGGCTGCTATTAAATGAATAGCTGATTATGCCTCTGCGACTTTTTGCACGGCGGCTTTGAAGGATCGCGTTCAGCCGGATAGCTAGGCGGTGAGCCGCAGACAGTGCTTTTGCACGGCAAGGCTCCCCAACGACGCTAGCTGGTTGAAGGCAAATCCGCAGGGCACTAAGCCACCTTGGCTACAGGAGGTACCCAGCTGCGCAGCTTGCCGGGGTTGAGCAGGCCCTGTGGATCGAAGCGCTGCTTGATGCCCACCACTGCCGGGTCCAGGTTGTTCTGCTTGCCGTCTTCCACGATGTAGACGTGCGGGTTGTTGATCTGCACGCCATGGTCGCGGTAGATCTGCATGATCTGGTTCAGGCGCTCCTCGGTGCTGTAGCGGATGATCTGCAGCCCGCTGCAGTTGAAGGCGCCTTCCTTGGTGCGCAGAAACTCCAGGTGCATCATCACCTCGCCGCCCAGGGCCTTCTCCAGCGCCTTCACCTGCTCCAACCGGGTGGCGGGGTTGAAGCCGCTCTGGATGTAAGTGAGCGTCTTGTCCACCTTCAGCGCGTGCAGGGTGGTGTGGTTCCAGGTGTATTCGAGCAGGGTCTTGTGGCTCTTTTCCACCTCGTCGGCGGTCTTGCGATAGCTGACGCTGCCGCCATACTTGGTGGCCATGTCGCGCATGCCGTCTTCGGAGTGCGGGGCCACCAGCAGCATCACCGCATGGCAGCCCGCGGGCAGGTGCTCGGCCAGGCTGGTGAAGTAGGCGGGGATGGGCGCGGCCAGAAAGCACACCTCCTTTTTCTCCAGCCCCGGCGCGGCGCCGAAGCGGTCGGCAAACTCCAGCGCGGCGTCGAAGTCGGTGAAGGTGACGATGCATTCCGTCCACGCCACCGTGGGGGTCAGCGCCACCTCCAGCTCCAGCACGATGCCGTTGGTACCGTAGGTGTGGTGCAGCAGCATGGCCTCGGGGCCGCGCAGCTCGATGACCTGGGGCTCGGGCTCCACCGTCATGGCACGCACCGCCAGCACGTTGCCAGGGGCGGCCAGCGGGCCGTGGTTGATCGACCCGGCCCCGCCAAAGCCGCCGCCGAACAGCCCGCCCAAGGTGGCGCTGCGGTAGGTGGAGGGCAGCCAGCGCAGCTCCTGTCCCAGGGGCTTGGCCTGCGCGTCGAAGTCCGACAGGCGGATGCCTGCCTGCGCCCGGCCCACGCCGCCACGCACCCAGCCAAAGCCGTTGTAGCCCGACAGGTCCAGGATCACCCCGCCGTGCAGCGGCGTGCTCTGCCCGTAGTTGCCGGTGCCGCTGCCGCGCACGGTGAGAGGGATCTGCGCCTGTGCGCAAGCCGCCACCACCTGGCGGATCTCGTCCTCGGTGCGCGGGCGCACGGCCACGTCGCCGCGCTTGCCGGCCAGGTCGCGCTTGAGCACGGGGCTGAACCAGGCAAAGTCCTGCGACAGGCGGCCCACGCGCAGCGGGTCGGCAATCCAGTCCAGGCCGGGCAGCAGCTCGGGCAGTTGGTGGGCGGTGAGGGTGTTGGTCATGTCTGTCTCTCCTGTCGGTGCGGCGGGCGGCGTGGGGCGGGCAAAGCGCAGCCCCCACCACGCGTGCGCGGTGTCAAAAAATGGATGCGGTCCGGGTGGGTGGTGGGCTCAGTCGTGCGAGTTTTCGCTGGCGTGCCAGCTGCCCAGGGCCAGCCGGGTACCCCAGGCCATCAGGGCGAACAAGGCGACACCGGTCAGCGAGATCAGCAGCAGCGCAGCGAACATGCGCGGTATGTTGAGCTGAAACCCCGCCTGCAGGATCTGGTAGGCCAGGCCCGCGCCCTGGCCGCCGGTGCCGGCCACGAATTCGGCCACCACGGCGCCGATCAGCGCCAGCCCGCTCGATATGCGCAGCCCGCCGAAGAAGTAGGGCAGCGCGCTCGGAATGCGCAGGCGCAGCAGGGTCTGCATGCGCGTGGCGCGGTTGAGCTTGAAGTAGCTTTGCAGGTCCGGCTCCACGCTGCGCAGGCCCAGCGTGGTGTTGCTGATGATGGGGAACAGCGCCACCAGCGCGGCACAGATCACCATCGACGCGGTCGGGTCCTTCACCCAGATGATGATCAGCGGCGCCACCGCCACGATGGGCGTGACCTGCAGCAGCACGGCGTACGGGAACAGCGCCGTCTCGATGCGCTTGCTCTGCACGAACAGAAACGAGATCAGCACCCCGGCCACCGTGGCCACGGCAAAGGCCAGCACGGTGATCTTGACGGTGACCCAGAGCGATCCGCCCAGGGCCGCCCAGTCGGTGAACAGCGTCTTGAGCATGAGCAGGGGCGAGGGCACCAGGTAGGGCGGCAGCTCCATTGCCGTGACCAGGCCCTGCCACAGCGCGATGAGCACCAGACCCACGAGCAGCGGG
Organism: Acidovorax sp. GW821-FHT10A04; assembly: GCF_059415825.1. Taxonomy (NCBI): domain Bacteria; kingdom Pseudomonadati; phylum Pseudomonadota; class Betaproteobacteria; order Burkholderiales; family Comamonadaceae; genus Acidovorax; species Acidovorax sp. GW821-FHT10A04. Next base: position 98,236 of record NZ_JBWKNZ010000021.1, on the reverse strand, counting down.
TAGACCACGCGCTGCACGCGCGGTTGGGCCATGAGGGGCACGCGCGTTGCGGCGGGCTTGGGCGCCTTGGCGCGGGCGGGTTGCCCGCTGCGCTCGACCGGTGCGGGCGCTGCAGGTGCAGTAGGGTAGGGGGTGCTCATGTTGCGGTCTCCTCGGTGTCGGCGCTGGCGCGCAGCAGGCTGTCCTGCAGCTGCTTGGCATAGCGGCTGAATTCGGGCGAGACCATGAAGTCCGCCGTGCGCGGGTAGGGCGCGGCTATGCGGAACTCCTCGACCACGCGGCCGGGGCGCGCGGCCATCATCACCACGCGGCTCGACAGGAACACCGCCTCGTGGATCGAGTGCGTCACGAAGATCACCGTCAGCTTCTTCTTGCGCCACAGGTCCAGCAGGTCGGCATCGAGCTTGTGGCGCGTGATCTCGTCGAGCGCGCCGAAGGGCTCGTCCATCAGCAACAGGTCAGGCTGGGTCACCAGGCCGCGCGCGATGGACACGCGCATCTGCATGCCGCCCGACAGGGCGCGCGGCAGTGCATTGGCAAACTTCGATAGGCCCACCAGGGCCAGAGCCTCGGCCACGCGGCCATCGGCCTCCTGGCGCGGCATGCCGGCCAGGTCCAGCGGCAGGCGCACATTGGTCTGCACGCTGGCCCAGGGCATGAGCGTGGGCGACTGGAAGACAAAGGCCATCTTCTTGCCGCTTTCCTCCAGCTGCGCCACGGGCTTGTGCCACAGCTGCAGCCGGCCATCGGTGGGCTCCAGCAGGCCGGCCACCATCTTCAGCAGCGTACTCTTGCCGCAGCCCGAGGGGCCGAGCAGGGTGACGAACTCGCCTTCCTCGATGGTCAGGTCCACCGGCAGCAAGGCCTGCGTGCCGTTGGGGTAGGTCTTCTCGGCCGACAGCACCTGCACGGCGGGCGTGGGGCGGTGGGTCGTTGTCGGGTCGGCGGGGGTGGGCTCAGCAGACTGCATGGGGTCGCCTTTCGATGGATGCGGCCCGCTCCGCTGCGCGCGGGGCCGGGGCCGCTGTTTCAGGGCAGGGTGGGCTTACGGAAGAACCTTGAGGTCCTTGACGAAGGCTGTGCTGTACGTATCGGCCAGCTTCACCTTGGCCGGGTCGATCAGCTTGGCCTCCACCAGGAAGTCGTAGCTCGCCTTGGCGCGCGCATCGGTCATCACGCCGATGCCCATGCTGGCCGCGTCGCCACCCGTCACCATGCCCATCTCCTTGAGCTTGGCCACGCTGTAGGCCAGCTGCTCATCGGTCATGTTCGGGTTGTCCTTCTTGATCAGGGCATTGGCCGGGGCCGGGTCGGCCAGGTAGCTCTTCCAGCCTTCCATGGTGGCCTTCACGAAGGAGGCGACGGCGGTGCCGCGCTCCTTGACGGTCTTGTCCATGCAGCTCACCGTGGTGGCGTAGGCGGGGTAGCCCTGGTCGCTGAACATCAGGGTGTTGGCCTTCACACCGGCCTTGGCGATGGCGAAGGGCTCGGACGTCAGGTAGCCCTGCTGGGCGGTGTTCTTGTCGGCCACGAAGGGCTGGATGTTGAAGGTATAGGGCCGCGTCTGCGCGTCGTTGAAGCCGTACTTGGCCTTCAGCCACGGCCAGTAGCCGCGCTGGGCCGACGATGCGATGAGGATGGTCTTGCCCTTGAGGTCCTCGAACTTCTTCACGTCGTCGTGCGCGATCAGCACCTGCGGGTCTTTCTGGAAGACGGCCGCCACCGTGGTCACGGGCACGCCGCCCTCGCGCATCTGGATCATCTGCAGGTCGCTCGATCCCATCACGCACTCGGCCTGGCCGGCCGCCATCATCTGCACGATGTTGACCTGCGGGCCACCCATCTTGATGGTCACGTCCAGCCCGTACTTCTTGTACAGGCCCGTGGCCACCGCCTGGTAGAAGCCGCCATGCTCGGCCTGCGCATACCAGTTGGTCATGTAGGTGAACTTTTCCTGCGCGTGGGCCTGCATGGTGCCGGCGGCACCAACAGCGAGCAGTGCGGCTGCACCAAGTTTGGAAAGGCGGGAGGCGGTCTTCTTCATCATGGCAGTGCTCCGGTAGGTGGTGGAGGGGGAACAGGGACGAAAAGGGGGGATGGATACGGCTGCGTTCGCAGGTTTCAAGCCAGGGCGGTGGAGCTCTCCACATGGCCCGTGTGGTTGGCGCGGCCCCAGGTGGCTTCGGCGCGCGGGGCCCAGCGCAGCTGGTGCAGCTCGGTGATGGCGGCGGCCCAGCTCACGGCCAGCGAGTCGAGGATTGCGTGGCCCTGCTCGGCCGTGGCCGGCAGCGGGTCGCCGATGATGCCGCTGGGCCCGAAGTCGCGCGCGCTCCAGGCGCAGGCCGGGCGGCCGTCGGGCGACAGAAGGGGCGAGCCGAACACGGGCGGGTAGTTCACCACCGCGCGTTCCATGTGCACGGTGTCGGGCGCCAGGGCCAGCATCAGCGCCGTCTCGGCATGGCCGGCGTGCATGGCCAGCTTCTTCTCCTGCTCCGACAAATACTTGCCCGCCACGTGCGGCACGCGCCAGGTGAAGCTGGGCACCACGATGAAGTCGCCATGGCGCAGGCGCAGCTCGCGCGCGCACATCTCCATCACCTGCGGCTGGCCGCCATGGCCGTTGACGAACAGCAGCTTGCGAAAGCCCGCGCGGTAGACCGACTCGCCCACCTCGTTCATGGTGGCCAGCAGGGTCTCGCCGCTCAAGGTGACCGTGCCGGGGAAGTGCAGGTGCTCCTCCGACTTGCCGTAGGTGATGGGTGCCATGGCAAAGGCCGGCACCTCGGCGGGCAGGCGCGCCAGCGCATGGCCCACCACGCCCGCGCTGATCACCGTGTCCACCGCGCAGGGCAGGTGCGGGCCGTGCTGCTCGGTGGCGCCCGTGGGCAGCACGATCACGGTGTTCTCCTTGTCCGGCAGGTCGACGATCTCGGTCCAGCTCAGGTAGGGCAGGTAGCGGTGGGGCGGGGTGTAGCCGTGCAGCATGGGCGGGTCTTTCGTGAAGGGGGATGTGGAGATCAGCGCAAGGGGAGGTAGGCGGTCGCTTCCACCTCGATCAGGATGTCGGCCGTGGGCAGCATGCCGGTGACCTCCACCACGGTGGAGGCCGGCGGCTCGCCCGGGAAGAACAGCTTGCGCACGCGGCTGTACTGGGGAAAGTGGTCCAGGTGCTTGAAGTACTGCACCAGCTTGAACACGTCGGACATCTGGCCGCCCGCGGCCTCGATGGTCAGGCGGATGCGGTCGAGCACATACCAGCTCTGCGCCAGGATGGGCCCCTCCTTGATGTCGCTGCTGAACTCGCCCGTGCGGCCGATCAGCGTGGCCGCTTCGTCGGGGATGTCGGCGTAGCCGCGCACGATGCGGCTGGCCGCAGGGTCCACGGCGATGATCCCGGACAGGAACACCAGGTCGCCCGCGCGGCGCCAGGCGGCATAGCGGGCCAGGGGCTGGGCAATGCCCGAGGGGGTGGTGGAAGCGGTCGTCATGCAAGGCTCCGGTCAGGAATGGGGGAGGGGGCTGGGGTGGCGTTGGCCACATGCCACGCCGCGCTGGCATGGCCGCTGGTGACGCGGCCCTGGCGCAGCACCACGCGCTGCTGCGTGCGCGATGGAAAGCCCCAGCCATCGGCCTGCTGGAAGACGATCAGGTCGGCCGGCATACCGGGCTGCAAGGGCAGGGCATCGGGCCCGCGGTGCAGCCAGTCGCTGCGGCACAGCGCCTCGGACCAGCGGTCGAACGGCGCGTCGAGCTGCGCCGCCAGCACGCCGGTGGCCAGGGCCTCCAGCGGGTCCAGGCTGCCTACGGGGCAGAACGGGTCCTGGATGTTGTCGCTGGCCACCAGTACCGGAATGCCGCGCGCACGCGCCTCCTTGATGAGGGTGATGCCCCGCTGGCGCGGCGTGCGGCCCGTGGTGGCGTCCTGCAGCAGCAGGTTGGTGATGGGCAGGGTGACCAGGGTGATGGGGCAGCGCGCCACGGCGTCCAGCGTGGCCAGGGCGGTGGCCTCGTCCTGCGCGGCCAGCGCGCAGGTGTGGCCGCAGACCACGTGGCCCTCGAAGCGCAGCTCCTGCAGCAGCGCGGCCGTGGTGGCCAGGCCCTGGGCGCCGGGGTGCAGCTCCTCGTCCACATGCAGGTCCACGTTCAGGCCGTGGTGCTGCGCGGCCTCGAACAGGTGGCGCAGGGCCTGTGGGTCCCAGTTCGTGGAATGCACGAAGCCCCCCAGCAGCGCGCCCGGGCCGCTGTCGGCCACGGTGGCGGCCAGCCGCATGGCGGTGGTGCGTTCGGTGTACAGGTGCAGGGGGATCAGGGCGACGCGCTCCAGCAGCAGGCGGCCGGCCCATTCGTGCGCCAGGCTGCGCAGCACATTCCAGGCGAGCGGTTGCGCATCGGGCTCCCACCAATCGCAGTGGGTGCGCAGGTGCACGGTGCCGGCCTCGTACGCCCATTGCAGGGCGCGGCTGGCACGGGCGCGGATGTCGGCCTCGGTCCAGCACTGGCGGTCCACCATCATGGCCTCGATGGCGCCCAGCAGGCCAGGCTTCACCGTGCCCATGCGCGGCAGGGTAAAGGCCTTGTCCAGGTGGGTGTGCGCGTCCACCAGGCCGGGCAGCACCAGGGCGCCAGCCAGGTCCCAGGTAGCGCCTGCGGGGGCAGCTTGCGCGGGGCTGTGCGGCGCGATGGACTCGACGCGGCCCTGCACCAGGTGCACATCGGCCAGCTCGGGCTGGCTGCCTTGCGTGGGCCAGTGGTGCGGCAGCAGCCAGCGCGGCAGCCGCGCGCGCAGCAGGTGGTCGGGGGCGTTGGATGCGTGCATGGACAAGATCCCCTCAGGCAAAGCGCGCCATGGCCTGGCCCACGCGGGCCTTGAAGGCCTCGAGCCGCGGTGGCGTGGCCACGTTCATGTGGTAGTAGGCGTGGTAGTCCACGCGCGCCTTGCCGCCCGTGAGCAGGCGCATGTAGCGCGTGACGGACTTGCGCGGTGGGTCGCCCATGAGCAGCGCCGTCCAGCGCGGGCGGCCATAGGTCACCACGGCCGAGATGCGCTTGATGTGCGTGAGCGAGGGCTTGACGTTGTGCGGGTCGCTGATGTCGAAGGCCACGCCGGGCATCAGCACCCGGTCGAAAAAGCCCTTGAGCATGGCCGGCATGCCGAAGCACCAGGTGGGAAAGCAGAACACCACCGCCTCGGCCCACATCAGCCGGTCCACATAGCCCTGCACGGGCAGGCGGTTGCTCGGCACCTCGTGGTAGCCCAGGCGCTCCTCGCGGCTGAGCACGGGGTTGAAGTCCTCGGCATACAGGTCGCAGTCGTCCACCGCGTGGCCGGCGCCGCGCAGCTGCTGCACCACCTCGGCATGCAGGGCCGCGTTGTAGCTGGTCTCCACCGGGTGGCAATAGATCACGAGGATGCGCATGGCGGGGGCTCCTTCTTCAAAGGTCGAGCGTGAGCGTGGGCCCGTGGCTGCGCGCGCAGCACACGGCCACATGGGTGGCCTGCTCCTCAGGGCTCAGGCAGCTGTCGCGGTGGTCGGGCGCGCCGGCCAGCCAGCGCGTGGCGCAGGTGCCGCACACGCCCTGTTCGCACAGCGTGTCGATGGCGATGCCGGCGAGCTGCAGCACATCGGCCATGCTTTCGCCGGGCTCCACGGGCAGCCGCATCTGGCTGCGCGCAAGCACCAGTTCAAAAGAAGCCGGTTCCGTGGCGGGCAGCGGCGCTGCCGGGGCTGGGGTTTGCATGTTTGACCACTTGATTTGATCGATTGGTCAAACTATTGCAAATGCTGTGCCAGCAGGGCTTTTGGGGCTGTTGCCTGGCTTGCCCTGGGTCAAGGCGCTGTGTGGGCGCTGCTGCTACGCCCGCAAGCGTGCAGGCCTGTTCACTCTGGTGCGAAATCGGGTGCCAGGCCACAGCCCAGCAGCACGAAATTGGTGAGCTCGCGCACGATGGGTTCGCGGTCGATGGTTTCTTCAGGCGCCAGGCCCAGCATGATGTGCACCTGCACGCCGTAGTCGGCGTAGTGCTGCGTCATGCCCCAGATCTGCATGAGCAAGAGGCGCGCGTCCAACCGGCGCATGCGGCCCTCGGCGATCCAGCGGTCGATCAGGTCCACCTTCTGCTGGGTGGACTTCACGGCCACGGGCCAGTACCGGCCCAGGTTGCGCCCGCCGCCCAGCACCTCGGTGGTGAAGATGCGCGACAGGCCCGGGTTGTCCAGCGCGTAGTCGAGCTTCTTGCGCACATAGGTGCTCAGCACCTTCTTCGGGTCGTCGCTCTGGCTGTCGAACTGGAAGGCACCCGACCAGCCGTTGAGCACCGAGTACAGCAGCTCCTCGTACAGCTCTTCCTTGCTGGCGATGTAGTAGTGCAGCTGCGGTTTGGTCAGCCCCGCGCGCTCGGCAATGGCCTTGGTGGATGCGCCCTTGAAACCATGGCGGCTGAACTCGGCAATCGCTGCCTCGCGGATCGCACCCAGGATGCGCTCGCGCCCCTGCTTGGAGCGGCTGAGCAGGGCGCCAGAGACATTGCTGCTGCCATCGGCTTCGGGTTCGGTCACGGAGGGGGCTTTGGGCGGCATGGCGGGGATTGTCGCTGGTCGCTCACGATTTCCAGAAGCCGACATGGGGGGCACTCGCCTCTTCGAGCAGAGCTGGGCCAATGCACTCGATGGCGTGCGGCGATGCGGCGAACACGTCGCGGCACGACAGCTCGGCATCGCGCTGCTCCGCGCGCTCGCCGCGGAACTCGCGCAGCCGCACCGCGTCGATGCCGAACACCACCCGCCCGATGCCCGACCAGAAGATCGCGCCCGCACACATCACGCAGGGCTCGGCCGACGAATACAGCGTGGCCTGGGCCAGCGCATCGCGGCCCACGCGCGGGCTGAGCTGGCGCACCGCATTGGTCTCGGCGTGGCCGGTGCAATCGCCCGTTTCGGTGGCATTGCAGTAGGCCTCGGCCAGCAGCTCCCCATCGGCCCCCACGATAATCGCCCCGAAGGGCCGGTTGCCGCGCGCCCGCGCCGTGCACGACCAGGCGATGGCCTTGCGCAGGTAGGTGCCATCGGTGTCGTCGATGTCGGCAGGGTCGTCGAACTGGTGGTGCGGCACGGCGGCCATCAGGGCATGCATGGGTGTCTCCGTCAGGATGATCGGTTGCTGTTGCCACCGCTATGCATTTGGCATGCCACGAACAATGTGTGACATGTATGCATGCCTTTCCGGGCCCGGCCTCAGGTTTTCCACGCGCCCTGGTGCGAGGTCGAGCATTCCTCGATCAGCGCCGGCCCTATGCAATCGATGGGATGGGGCGAGCTGTTGAACACATCGCGGCAGAACAGTTCGGCATCGCGCTGGTCCAGCCGCTCGCCGCGGAACACGCGCAGGCGCACCGCGTCGATGCCATAGACCACGCGCCCGATGTTGGCCCAGTAGATGGCGCCGGCGCACATCACGCAGGGCTCGGCCGACGAATACAGCGTTGCCCCGGCCAAGGCCTCGCGGCCGTGCACCGGGCTGGCCAGGCGCACGGCCGAGGTCTCGGCGTGCGCGGTGCAGTCGCCGTTCTCGCCGGTGGAGTTCCAGGCCTCGGCCAGCACCTGGCCGTCGGCCGCCACGATCAGGGCGCCAAACGGCCGGTTGCCGCGCGCGCGGGCCTTGTCAGCCAGGGCGATGGCCTGGCGCAGGTATTTGCCGTCGCGCTCGTCGATGCTTGCCTCCTGCGGCAGCAGCTCTACCGGGGCGGCGCCGTTCATGCCACCACCTTGCGGTCGGCCAGCGCAGGCAGGAAGGCGGCGTTGAACACCCGCTCGGGCGCAGGCTTGCGCGCCAGGTTGAACACGGCCGCCACCTCCTCGATCTGGTGCGCCAGCACGGTGCCCTGCACGCCGCCCAGGCCCACGGCCTGCGATTCGGCCGTCTGCAGGTACTGGCGCGTGATGGCCCAGCGATCGCGCTCCACCTCCATGTTCAGGATGGCCTCGCGCGCCTTGATGGCGGCAAACGCCGCCTCGGGGTTGGCCAGCGTCTCGCGCAGCGCGCGGTTGCTGGCGCGCAAAAAGGCCTTGGCCACCTCGGGCTTCTCCTGCAGCAGCTTGCCGGCCAGCACGGCATTGCCATACAGGTTCAGGCCCGCCTTGTTGTATTCGAGCACCGACAGGTCCTTGGGCGGCACGCGTGCGAACAGCGACACGGCCGAGTCGTGGAAGTAGGTGGCGGCATCGACATCGCCGCGCACCACCACGTTGTCGCGCGCGCTGAAGTCGGTGGTCACCCAACTGAACAGCTCGGGCGGGGTCTTGAGCGCGCGGGCCACCATGGGCCAGCTGCGGCGCGTGGCTTCCACCGCGGCTGCAGCCACCTTCTTGCCCTTGAGCGACTGGAAGTCGGTGGTGATGCCCCGATCCTTGCGGCCGATGATGACGAAGGGCGCACGGTTGTAGTACTGGTAGATGGCCTGCACCGGCGTGTCGCCGTTCTGCGCGTGGAACTCGGCCAGCGAGCTGATGTCGCCCAGCCCGATGTCGTAGGCCCCGCTGGCCACGCGCGTGATCGATGCCACGGAGCCTGCGCCCACGTCGATGGTCACGTCCAGGCCCTCGTCCTTGAAGTAACCCTTGGCCTGCGCCAGGAAGAAGGGCGAGGTCTGGCTGGTCACGCGAAAGTCCAGCGTGAACTTGAGTGGGGTCAGCGCGCCCTGCGCATGCACCACGGCAGGCGCGGCCAGGCTGGCAGCGCCCAGCGTGGTGGCGATGGAGGAGGCGAGGGTGGTCGAGAGAAAGCGGCGGCGTTGCATCAGCATGGCGGTGGCCCAGGTTCGGTGGAATGTCCCGGGCCCACAGGCGTGTGCCGCCGCAGGACCGGGTCGAACTGAGCAATTTCCGGGCGCCACCAACAGCAAAGAAAGGTGGCAGCGCTGAACGCTTCTACTCGGCAGGGGCTGATGCAGAAAGCGTGCCCGGTGCCGCAAAAGCGCCGCGCTGGGCTGCGCCCCAGGTCCCTTTTTGCCAGTGCCTTGCCTTGGCGCAAGCCACTGCGGGGCCGCCTGTGCATCGTGTGCAAAAAGGGTTGGCAAGCGCTGCGCACGCACCTGTGTTGCGCAGGCTTGGTGCGTTGCTGCCCTGGTTTGGTGAGTGTGGGGGCCCCGGAACTACGCGGCGCCGTGGTGCCTCCCTGTGGGGCGCCCGAATGTGTTGCTGGCCTGCTGTTTGCTAGCATTTGCACTGAGAGTAGAAGCGTTCAGTCCAGCCCATCCGCATTGCGTGGACCGGCTGGCGGGTCATTGCTCTTGAAGCCGGTGGCGGCTTGCGTGCGGTGCGCGTGCCCTTTGAGGGCCCGCGCAGCCTGCGGGCCGTTGCCATTGTTCCCTTCAAGAGCCACATGGCGCCGCGCCGCTTCTTCTGCCTGCGGCCTGCCGTGTGCCTTGTTTGCCATTGATCCAACGAGGAAACCACGCCATGCACAGCAGCACCACTGCCACCCCCACGGCATCGTCCGTCTACGAGCCCACCGTCGCCCCCGACGTGCTGGGCGAGCTCGAAAAAGAATCGCGCATGGGCGGCGCGATGGACGGCGAGACCTCCACGCGCGAAGTGCGCCGCATCGACATCTCCAACTTCGACGAGCGCAAGGAAGAAATCGCCGAGCAGCTGTGGGCCGCATCGGTCGACATCGGCTTCTTCCAGGTGACGAACCACGGCATCCCCATCGAGGACATCCGCGCCGCGTTTGCACGGGCGCAGGCCTTCTTCGACCAGCCCAAGGACACCAAGGCCCAGTGGCCCCTGTCGCGCAACTCCGGCTGGGAGCACAAGGCGCAGATCCGCCCCTCCACGCGCACGCCGGACCAGAAAGAGTCGTACCAGGTCACGCGCCCGCGCATGGCCGGCCTGTGGCCCACCGAGGCCGAGCTGCCCGGCTTCCAGGCCGCCACCCTGGCCTTCGAGCGCCAGTGCTGGGAGGTGGGCATGCGCCTGCTCTCGTGCTTTGCCTACAAGCTGGGCTTTGATGCGGACTTCTTCACCCGCGCCCACCAGCCCGACCTGCCCACCTACCAGAGCACGCTGCGCATGCTGCATTACTTTGCGGTGGACCCTGCCCTCAAGGACGAGCTGGGCCTGTGGCGCGCCGGCGCCCACACCGACTTCGACTGCCTCACCCTGCTGTTCCAGCGCCCCGGCCAGGGCGGCCTGCAGGTGCTGCCCGGCAAGGAGGCCGAAGGCCGCCAGTGGACCAGCGTGGAGCCGGCCGAAGGCGTGATCACCTGCAACATCGGCGACATGCTCACGCGCTGGAGCGACGACCAACTGCCCAGCAATTTTCACCGCGTGCGCAACCCCCTGCCGCACGAGTACCAGGGCGCCCGCTACAGCCTGGCCTTCTTCTGCCAGGCCAATGAAGACGCCGTCATCGAAGGCCCCGCCAAGAAGTACCCGCCCATCACCGGCGCCGAATACCTGCGCCAGCGCATCAGCGCCAACTTTTCCAACAAGTACTGATTGAGGGGGGCGCGCGCGCGGGGCTCGCTCAGGCCCCGCCGCGCATCCACAGGTAGGCAACCACAGTCGCCACCAGCACCACGGCCACCACGATCCAGTTGCCTATGCCACCGCTAGGCTGCTGGCCGGGCGAAAGGCCCGTGGTGCCCGCACCCATGCCGATGGATGCCGGCTCGGCCATGGACTGCTCGATCGCATCGGCCCGCTCCTTGGCCTCCTTCAGGCCCAGCCCCTCATGGTCGCGCAGCAGGCGGATGGCCTCGATCTTGTTGCCCTCGGCCAGGGCCTGGCGCACGGCGTCGGGCACGTGGAAGCTGCCATCCACCGGCTGCGCCGCACGGGCTGCCACCGACACCGCTTCGCCACGCTGGTGCGCGTCGATCAGGTCCTTGGCCTCCTTGAGTCCCAGGCCCGTGGCGGCGCGCAGGCGTTTGATGGCTTCGATGAGCTGGCCTGCATCGAGTGCGGCCAGCACGTCGGGTGGGAGGGAAGGGCCGGCATGGCGCATGGCAGTTCTGTTCAGCAGTGGCGATGAAAGGGGTTCTATCACGGCCGGGTGCGAATGTGCAGGGGCCCGGCCCATCCTTGCATTCCGTTGCAAGGTGAGGCGGCTTGCTGCTTGGACTGGCCAAAGGCAGCCAACTCACTGGCCGCCATACGGTCGAAGAAATCTCGGTCTTCTACTTGGAGCGTGGCGCCAGGCAGGTCGTTGCCAAACTTAGGCCTGCAGGCACTTACTACGCGCAACGCAACGGCGCATCGGGCATCGCACCTGGCCTGCGCGTCGAGCGTGTGGTCGATATCGTGGGGGCTGGTGATGGACCGGTCTGAAGAATGGTGTCTAAAACACAAATCAGTGTAAAGTTGGAGCTATGGATAACAAAATCAAGTACTACCGCGCTAAGCGTGGGCTAACTCAAGCGCAACTTGCAGAGCTGGCCGGTACAAGTCAGCAGCAGATTCAAAGGCTAGAGACAGGGAAGATTGCTGCCCGACTCGAACTGGCTACAAGCCTAGCGAAAGCTCTGGAAGTGACCATGGCCACCTTGTTTCCAGGTTCTGCTCGCGCACTCACGGCAATGAAGAAGGAACAAGAAGGCGAGCCGAGATATCTTCCAGCCGATAAGACCTACGGACGGGTAGCAGCGACAGGTGTAGAAGCCGATTCGCGTTATTGGATCTTCCGCGTTCAGTTGCGTGGTCAGTCCGATGTGCTTGACTTCTACGTGGAGCCGGAAGAAAAGCGACGACTGTTTAGCGCGGTTCAGAGCGAGTCAGGTGATGACGAAGAGTTGAGCTTTATTGTGTTCGATACAAAGGACGAACGGATTGGGCTGAACCTTGCACATTGTCTCTACTGTCACTTCATCTATGAGGCAAGGGAGATGGGCTCGTCGGATGAAAATGATAGCGACGAGGAAGAAGCAGGTGGCGTGCAAGCATACTTCGCTGATCTGTTGACCCCTGTGAGGTTCTCCGTTGATATGGATCGTGGAGAGCCGGGCGATGAAGAGGATGCAGGCTGTTTCAGAACGATCTTCTTCTATATGGACATCAATGTCGAGCGTAACCAGCGCTTCTACTTTGAAGACGGTGATGGCGAGAACGTTTTCATCCGGGCAGCTGATTTGGCACTCCTCAAAGTGCCTCTTTGGGTTGTTGACCCTGACTTCTTGCTGATCGACGACGAGGACGAAGAGCGCACTGAGAACGCCTGACTATGCGGCCGAATGTGTGAATCGCGAAAGCGCGAGGATCCCAATCGAATGGCGTGTTGCCCCACAATCTTTTCCACATGCAGTGCCATGAAGGCGAGATATCGTTGCGCGCGATGGCTTATCACCTGTAGGTGGCGAAAGATACGCTCCTTTTGGCGGGGGCTTGTGCGCTGGCTACCTCGCGCGCCTAGTCAATGCGCTGGCGGCCATTCCGATGACCGCCCAGAGGTTCGCTGTCGCCGGTAAACCTCGGCTCTTCCAGTGATACCTACGCAGCGCTTGAAGGTGGCTTTCATTGCTAGAGGGAGGTACGTCAATCAGTTGGCTAACATTCACCAACTGTTGTGGCACCATGCAGGCAGCAACCGCTTATAAGAACCTAGAAACGGGGGAGGCCAGCCATGCAGGTGGACATCGTCGGACGGATTCGCAATCTCCAGTTGCCTGTCACCCAGCCGCTCATCCCGCTGTTTGAATGCTTGGTGAACTCCATCGAGGCCATCGAAGACGCTGGTATTTCAGATGGCCGCATCGACGTTTATCTGGAGCGAGAGCCCCGGCAGGTGGCATTGGCTGGCAGCGAAGAGACGGCAATGGCCGCTATTCGGGATGTCACGATTGTCGACAACGGCGCCGGTTTCAATGATGGCAACGTCCGCGCCTTTTTCTTGTCCGACTCAACCCGAAAGGTCACGCGCGGCAACAAGGGTATCGGGCGCTTCACTTGGCTAAAGGTGTTTCGTGAAGCCGCCATCGACAGCACCTACCTGCAGGACGACAGCGACTGGATGCGTCGGACCTTTCGGTTCGTGGTAACGACCGAAGGGGTTGAAGGCGAGGAGGTCAACGACGCCGAGAGCAAGGAACGCCGAACGTCAGTGAGGCTGACCGGGCTCCGTGCCGAATATGAGAAGCACTTCCCTAAGTCATTGGAGACCATTGCCCACAAGGTCATCGACCATCTGCTCATTCACTTCGTAGGTGGCCAGTGTCCTCAAATTACCCTGCACGACGCCGATGGCCAGTCCTGCAGCCTGAACTACATCTTTGCTGAGGAGGCGAATGAGCGGGCTCAGGAGGTCATCTTCAAACTTAAGGGAAACGACTTTAAGGTGACCGTGTTGCGTTACCAGTCGAGCGCGGTCAAGAACCACACTATCTCTTACTGCGCCAATCAGCGCGAGGTGATCGGGTGGAAGGCCAGCAAGGCCATCCCCGACCTGCAGGGGCGTCTGACAGATGATCAGGGCGAACCGTTCGTCTTCCGCACTTACGTGGCCGGCCCATATCTTGATGCCAAGGTCAACTCGGAGCGCACTGCTTTCATGTTTATGCAGGAGGCAGACCTCGACTTCCCCGATGAGATTACGCGCGAGGAGCTCGATGGCGAAGTAGTCCAGGCGCTCAAGCAAGTTGCCGAACCGTACACGACCCAGCTGCGCGATGAAAAGCGCCAGATTATCGAGAACTTCATTCAGCAAGATGCGCCGCAATACCGCTTTCAGCTCCGGGAGCGTTATCGCGAGAGGTTGGAGCGCATTCCTGCCAACATCTCACGGGACCAACTCGACGTCGAGCTGTACAAAGCCCAGAAGGACATTGAGCTTGAGCATCGCCAGCGTGCGGCCGAAATCAAGAAGGTCCCCCTCGACACCTCGGTCGGCTCGCCTGAATACGCGGCCCTGTACAAGCAGTATCTGGATGAGGAGAACGAGCTTGGCAAGGCAGCCCTTGCCAAGTATGTCGTGCATCGTCGCACTATCCTGGAGATGCTGGATACGGCGTTAAAGGTGCAGGACTCTGGTGCCTACGCACGCGAGGACCTCGTGCACAGTCTCATATATCCAATGCAGGCGGACTCAGAAGATGTCGAGTTCTCGCGGCAGAACTTGTGGGTCGTTGATGAGCGGCTGGCCTATCACTCGTATCTGGCGTCCGATCTCCCGATGAGCAGGCTAAAGGCTGTAAATGCGAAGGGCGGTGATGAACCCGACCTAGCTATCTTCAACACAGCACGTGTGTTTTCTGAGACCAAGAGCCCATATCAGTCGGTTGTCATCGTCGAGTTCAAGAGGCCCGAGCGCAACGAGTACCCCGCAAAGGATGAAAACCCCGTGGAACAGGTTCTTCGTTACGTCCGAAAAATCAAAGCAGGCACAGCCAAGGACAAGGACGGCAAAACTATTAATGTCGGGACTATTCCGTTCTATGCCTACATCCTTTGCAGCCTGACGCCGCGAATCAAGTCCATTGCCGAAACTCACGACTTCGTCAAGACGCCTGATAACGAGGGCTATTTCAGATACCACCAGTCGGCAGGCTGTTACATAGAAATCGTTTCCTATGACAAAGTGCTGAACGACGCCAAGAAACGCAATCGCGCGTTCTTCGAGCGGCTACAGATACCGATGACTTGATGCTCGGAAAGCTGCACAGGGATTGGTCCCTTGTGCCGCAAGCTTGTTGCTTGAAATCAATTCCACGGTACCCCGGTGGTGGTGGCTCGCACTCCCTAATCTATCGAGCCCCCACACACCCTTCCCCCATCCCCGCCATCCCAGCCAACTTCTGCAAACTCGACCGCTTCTCCAGACAAGCCTTGTACTCCGCCTCCCGCACCTTCTCCTGCGCCAATTGCGCAGCACGCGCACGCTCGGCATGCAACTGAGCTATCCGCTCGCGGATCTGCGGCATAGCGGCCAGGGCGGCTTTTTCGCCTTCCAGAATGGCGCTGGCGCGCTGGGCGAAATCGGCGGGGCCGATGTCCAGCACCTGGGGCCGGATCACCACGTCCGCGCGGGTCAGTTCGGCCTCGCCGAGCTTCTGGCCCATGATGGCGATGGACTGGCCCAGGGTGCCCAGCATGTCGCCGGGCGACTTGCCCCGGGCCTTGTTCGAGATGTCCACGGCCACCACCACGTCGGCGCCCAGCTGGCGCGCGGCGTCCACGGGCACGGGGCTCACGATGCCGCCGTCCACAAAATGGTACTTGCCGATGGTGACGGGCTGGAACACGCCGGGCACGCTGCTCGATGCACGCACGGCCTGGCCGGTGTTGCCGCGGGCGAACACGGTGCGCTCGCCGTCTTCCAGGCGCGTGGCGACCACTACGAAGGGCTTGGCCATCTGCTCCAGGCTCTTGCGGCCGACCTGCTCGTTGACGTAGTCCTCGAGCTTCTTGCCCAGCACCAGCCCGCCGGTGGAAAACTGCAGGTCGCGGATCTTGGCTTCGTCCAGCGCCACGGCCTTTTCCTGCATCTCGAAGGCGTTCATGCCGCTGGCGTACAGCGCACCCACCACGGCGCCCGCGCTGGTGCCCGAGACGACGGCGGGCGCAAAACCATTGGCCTCCAGCATCTTGATCACGCCGATGTGCGCAAAGCCCTTGGCCGCGCCGCCGCCCAGGGCAATGCCGACCTTGATGGGGGCTGGCGCTGTGGCTGTAGTGGTGGTGGCTGGTGCTGCAGCCGCTGCCGTGGGCTGGCTGGGGGTGGTGCCGCCGCCGCATGCGGACAGGCCGGCCACGGCCAGTGCAAGCGCCAGGGGGTGCAAAAAAGTGTCCAGGCGCATGGTGCCGAAAGATCCTGTGGTTACAGGGCGGCGAGTATATCGACGGGCGCTTTCCGGCGTTGCTGCCAGGGTCGGCCTGGGCAGGCTCAGCGCCAGAAGTCGCGATGCAAGGCCGTGATCTCGGCTTCAAGCGCCGGCACCGGGCCCAGCACCTCGGTGGCGCGCTGGCCGGCCGCAAACACCGTGCGGCAGGGCAGGTCCAGTGTCGGGTTCTCGGGGTGGTCACCGGTCAATGCCTTCAAGGCCGACTCTTCGGCGCCGTAGAGCACCCGGCCGATGCCGGCCCAGTAGATGGTGCCCGCGCACATGGCGCAGGGCTCGAACGTCGTGACCAGTGTGCACTGCGCCAGGTAGGCCCCCGGGTAGTTGGCCGCCGCCGTGCGCGCCAGCGTGCTCTCGGCATGGTTCACCGTGTCGATGTTGCCCTGCTCGGCCAGCACGGTCTCGCCGTCGGGCGCGACCAGCAGGGCGCCAAAGGGGTGGCGGCCCATGCCCATGGCGCGCTGCGCCACGGCGTTGGCGCGGCGCAGCAGGGTCGCGGCCTGGGCTTCGCCCAACGCCATCGTGTTATTCACCCTGGGATCCGCGGTGTGCCCAGCCCGTGGTGCGCTTTTCGACCCAGCTGAACAGCTCGTACATCACCATGGCCATGGCGCCCACCACCATCAAGCCGGCAAAGGCCAGGCCCATCTGCATGGACGAGCCCGCGCTGATCAGCAGGTAGCCGATGCCTTCGTTGGCGGCGGTCATCTCCGACACCGTGGTGCCCACGAAGGCCAGGGTGATCGCCACCTTGAGCGAGCCGTAGAAGTACGGCATGGAGCGCGGCAGGCCCACCTTGGTGAGCACGTCCCAGCGCTTGGCGCCCAGCACGCGCAGCACGTCTTCCAGCTCGGGCTCCAGCGTGGCCAGGCCGGTGGCGATGTTCACCATGATCGGGAAGAAGCTGATGAGGAAGGCCGTGAGGATGGCCGGCCCCACGCCAATGCCGAACCACACCACCAAAATGGGCACGAAGGCCGCCTTGGGCAGGGCGTTGAAGGCGGTCATCAGCGGGTACACGGCGGCATACGCCAGGCGCGAGCTGCCGATCAGAAAGCCCAACAGCACGCCGACCACGATGGCGAGGCCAAAGCCCGCCATGGTGACCCAGAAGGTGCGCCAGGCGTGTGCGGCGATGACGCCGGCAAACTCCACCAGCTGCACGCCGATGGCCCAGGGGCTGGGGAAGATGAATTCCGAGACGTTGAAGGCCGAGCAGATGATCTGCCACAGCAGGACGATGGCGACGAGCAGGATCCAGGGGGACCAGCGTTCCGCGGTTTTCTTGTGCATGGTGTGTCTGGATGCTTATCTATTGCTGGATGGGCGCGCCGGCCTTGCGCATGGCCCCAATGTGGCCGCGCAGCTCGTGCACGATGTCGGTGAACTCCTTGGTGTAGGTGATCTCCAGGTCGCGCGGGCGTGGCAGCTCGATGTCGCGGCGCACCACGAAGCGGCCGGGGCTCTTGCTCATCACGTACACCGTGTCGGCCAGAAAGACCGACTCGCGCAGGTCGTGCGTCACCAGGATCACGTTGAATTTCTGCTCGGCCTGCAGGTCGCGCAGAATGCACCACAGCTCTTCGCGCGTGAAGGCGTCGAGCGCGCCGAAGGGCTCGTCCAGCAGCAGCATCTTGGGCTCGTGGATCAGCGCGCGGCAGATGCTGGCGCGCTGCTGCATGCCACCCGACAGCTGCCAGGGGAACTTGTCCTCATACCCACCCAGGCCCACCTTCTGCAGCAGGGCGCGGGCGCGGGCTTCGTACTCCTTGCGCTTTTGCTTGAAGTTGCTGCGGTGGGGCTCCACGATCTCCAGCGGCAGCAGCACGTTGTCCACCGTGGTGCGCCAGGGCAGCAGCGAAGGCGCCTGGAAGGCCATGCCCGAGATCTTGAGCGGCCCGGTCACGGGCTGGCGGTCGATCAGGATCTTGCCCATCGAGGGCATCTTCAGGCCCGTGGCCAGCTTCATGAAGGTCGACTTGCCGCAGCCCGAAGGCCCGACGATGGCGATGAACTCGCCCTGGCGGACCTGCAGGTCGATGGCTTCGACAGCGAAGTGGTTCTGGGCGAGCAGCTCGTCGTTGTAGGCGAGCCAGACGTCACGAAAGTCCACGAAATAGGAATCGGCAGCCGTCATTGGATGGTGTTCTTGTGGGGCTGGGCCCGCCAGCCCGACACTGCGGCGGGGCGGGCGGGCCGGGGGAGGGAATGCATCAGCCAGCGGCACGCCGCTGGCCGCGGGGTCACTTCTTGGGCAGGATGTTCAGCTCGGCTGCGGGGGGCAGGAAGCTGTCGGTCCACACGTCGTCGGCCTTCACGCGGGTCTTGGTGTTGAAGGCGTCGGACACCTGCGATGCCATCAGCGACAGGCGGCCGGGCACGGCCTTGCCAAAGCCTTCGGCGCGCGCGTCGGGGCTGTTGATCACGGTGTCTATGGCCAGCTGCAGGCGGCGGGTTTCCAGCGGCACGTTGACGATGCCGTCACGGGCCTTCACATGCTCGATAGAGGCAGCCGGGTTGGCCATGACTTCCTTGGCGCCCTTGGTGAAGGCCTTCAGGAAGGACTTGATCGCCTCGGGGTTCTCCTTGATGAGCTTGGGCGAGGCGATGATCACGTTGCCGTACAGCTTCACGCCGAAGTCGGCATAGGGCAGCACCACCACGTCGGCGGCCTTGGCGCCGCGCGCCTCCAGGTTCAAGAGCGAGGTGAAGGTGAAGCCGGTGATGGCGTCCACGTCGCCGCGCACCAGCATGGTTTCGCGCAGCGGTGGGTCCATGGCGGTCCACTGCACGTTGCCCACGCCATTGGCCTTCTGGAAGATCGGGAAGGCGCGGCGGCCGGCGTCGAACACCGGGGCACCGAGCTTCTTGCCCGCCAGGTCGGCCGGCTTGGTGATGCCGCTCTTCTTGAGCGCCATGACCGAGGCCGGGGTGTTGTTGTAGACCATCATCACCGCCACGGGCTTGTTCTGCGCGTCGGGGTTGTTGGCGTGGAATTCCATCACCGCGGCCAGGTCGGCAAAGCCCATGTCGTAGGTGCCCGAGGCCACGCGCTGCACGGCGCCACCCGAACCGTTGCCTGCATCCACCGTCACATCCAGGCCTGCTGCCTTGAAATAGCCCTTGGCCACGGGCTGCAGGAACAGGGCAGCGGGGCCCTCGAAGCGCCAGTCGAGCTGGAACTTGATGGGCGTGGTGGCCTGTGCATGGGCGACGGAGAAGCTGCCAGCAGCGACCAGCAGCGCGGCGGCTTGCAGGAGGGATCGTTTGTTCATAGGTGGATTCCTGTCAGAAGACGGCAGGGGAAGTTGCGCACATGCGCTGGCGGTCCGGATGCACCGCCCCCGTGCCTTGGTGGGGAGTCAGCAAAAACGATGCCCGCTTTCAGGAGCGCCAAGGCGGGATGGAGCCTATTGTTCGCCAGATTGGTGCACGCCCTTCTAGAGGCTTTCCCGAAATGGTGCACCAGCAGTGCATACCACGGTGGTACATCGTCGATTCACCAGGCCGGTGCGCACATTGGGGCAAACGCGCACCCACGGTCGGCGTGCCAGTGGTACAACGAAAGTCCATTCGAATCCAACGGACAAGGAGGGAGCCCCATGGCGAATATCCAGGAATTCTTCGAGAACGTGCAGTTGCCCACCATCCCCGACGTGGCGCGCGAGCTGATCGCCACCATGAAGGACGACGACATCCCCTTCGAGAAAGTGCGCGGGGCGATCTCCAAGGATCCGGCCCTCACGGCCAAGCTCATCCGCCTGGCCAACAGTGCGCGCTTCGGCCTGCCGCGCCAGGTGGCCTCGCTCGACGACGCCATCACCATGGTGGGCCTGAACCAGGTGCGCACGCTGGCCCTGGCGTCGTGCATGTCCGGCGTGTTCAAGGACGCGCAGGGCGTGGACGCCGAGGCTTTCTGGAAGGAAAGCATGGCCATCGCCGGCTACTCGCAGTGGCTGGCGCGCACCCTGGGCTCGGACGTGCAGGAGTCCTGGCTCGCCGGCTTCCTGGTGCGCCTGGGCGAGCTCATCATTGCGCAGAAGATGCCCGAGCAGATCCCCGCCATCGAGCAACTGCCGCACCACGCGGGCGGCCGCTGGGAGCGCGAGCGATCCCTGCTGGGCTTCACCGAGGCCCAGGTCACCGGCGAACTGGCGCGGCGCTGGCGCTTTCCCGACACCATCGTGCGCGCGCTGGAGACGGCCGAGGACCCCGTGGCCTCCGCCCCGTTCTGCCGCCTGGGCGGCATCCTGCATGTGGCCACGCTGCTGGCCGAGATCGGGCTCGAAGAACCCAAGTCCCCCGCCGACACTATCGCCAGCCTGCCGGCCGAGGTGACCAAGGCCCTGCAGCTCGATGCCGACTGGCTCGTGGAGCACCTGCCGCCGGTGGCCAACTACGTGGACGTGTCAGTACGCTGAGCCCGCACGGCGGCTCGAAAAAAAAGAGGCCCGAGGGCCTCTTTTTTTGTGGGCGCTGCTGCAGCAGATCAGCGCGCGCGCGTGGCTGCGCTGGCAACGGCCAGGGCAGTCATGTTGAACACCCGGCGCACCGTCGCCGCGGGGGTCAGGATATAGGCCGTGGCCGCACCGCCCATGAGGATGGGGCCCACGGTCACGCCGCCGCTGGTCGTGGTCTTGAGCACGTTGTAGAGGATGTTGGCCGCATCCAGGTTGGGGCAGATCAGCAGGTTGGCCGAATCGGTGAGCGTGGAGTCCGCCATGTAGGCATTGCGGATGTTGGGCTCCAGCGCGGCGTCGCCGTGCAGCTCGCCGTCGCACTCGATGTCGGGGTGGGCGGCCACGAACAGGTCGCGTGCCTCGCGCATCTTGCGGGCCGATGGGCGCTTGGACGAGCCATAGCTCGAGTGCGACAGGAAGGCCACTTTGGCCGGCAACCCGAAACGCTGCACCTCCTGCACCGACATCCAGGCGATGTCGGCCAGCTGCTGCGCCGTGGGGTTCTCGTTCACGTACGTGTCGGCAATGAACAGCGTGCCGCGGTTGGTCATCAGCGCATTGAGCGCGGCGTAGTCGTTCACGCCCTCCTGGCGGCCCAGGATGCTGTGGATGCGTTCCAGGTGGGTCTCGTAGGTGCCCACCAGGCCGCAGATCATGGCGTCGGCATCGCCCAGCGCCACCATCAGCGAGGCGATGATGGTGTTGGAGCGGCGCACGGACGCCTTGGCCACTTCGGGCGTGGCGCCATCGCGCTTCATGAGGCTGTGGTAGTGCTCCCAGTACTGGCGAAAGCGCGGGTCATCCTCGGGGTTGCACACCTCGACGTCCTTGCCCAGCTGCATGCGCAGGCCGGCCTTCTCGATGCGGGCGGCGATCACGGCAGGGCGGCCGATGAGGATGGGGTGGGCGATCTTGTCGTCGATCACCATCTGCGCGGCACGCAGCGCGCGCTCGTCCTCGCCATCGGCGTAGGCCACGCGCTTGTTGCCTTCGGGCAGGGCTTTGGCCGCGGTGATCACCGGGCGCATCAGCATGCCGGTCTGGTAGACGAAGCGCGACAGGGCCTCCTTGTAGGCCTCCATGTCGGTGATGGGGCGTGTGGCCACGCCCGACTCTGCCGCCGCCTTGGCGACGGCGGGCGCGATCTTGAGGATCAGGCGCGAGTCGAACGGCGTGGGGATCAGGTAGTCGGGGCCGAAGGTGAGCTCCTTGCCGGCATAGGCGCTGGCCACCTCTTCGCTGACGTCGGCCTTGGCCAGGTCGGCGATTTCGCGCACGCAGGCCAGCTTCATGGCCTCGGTGATCTTGGTTGCGCCGCAGTCCAGTGCGCCGCGGAAGATGTAGGGGAAGCACAGGACGTTGTTGACCTGGTTCGGGTAGTCCGAGCGGCCCGTGGCGATGATGCAGTCCGGCCGCACGGCCTTGGCCAGTTCGGGGCGGATCTCGGGTTCGGGGTTGGCCAGCGCCAGGATGATGGGCTTCGTGCCCATGGTCTTGACCATCTCGGCCGTGAGCACACCAGCGGCCGAGCAGCCCAGGAACACGTCGGCACCGTTGACCACGTCGGCCAGGGTGCGTGCCTCGGTCTTTTGCGCGTAGCGCTGCTTGGAGGCATCGAGCCCGCCGGGGCGGCCGTCGTAGATCACGCCCTTGGAGTCCACCATGAAGACGTTCTCGCGCTTCACGCCCAGGCCCACCATCACGTCCACGCAGGCAATGGCCGCGGCGCCCGCGCCCGAGACGGCGATCTTCACCGCGCCGATCTCCTTGCCCACCAGCTCCAGGCCGTTGAGCAGCGCAGCGCTGGAGATGATGGCCGTGCCGTGCTGGTCGTCATGGAAGACGGGAATGTTCAGCCGGTCCGACAGCTTCTTCTCGATGTAGAAGCACTCGGGTGCCTTGATGTCCTCGAGGTTGATACCGCCCAGCGTGGGCTCCAGCGCCGCGATGATCTCGACCAGCTTGTCCGGGTCGCGCTCGGCCAGCTCGATGTCGAACACATCCACGCCGGCGAACTTCTTGAACAGGCAGCCCTTGCCCTCCATCACCGGCTTGCTGGCCAGGGGGCCGATGTCGCCCAGGCCCAGCACGGCCGTGCCGTTGGTGATCACGCCCACGAGGTTGCCGCGCGAGGTGTAGTCGAAGGCCTTGGACGGGTCGGCCTCGATATCGAGGCACGGATAGGCCACGCCCGGCGAGTACGCCAGCGACAGGTCGCGCTGGTTGGACAGGGGCTTGGTGGGGGTGACGGCGATCTTGCCCCGGCTGGGGTTGCGATGGTATTCGCGGGCCGCGTCGCGCAATGCCTCTTCGGCAGCGGAAAGGTTCTGTGTCATACGGAAATCCTGCAGGAGATTCTCAGCAAATGCCGAAAATGAGCTTACTCCAAGGAGAGAGCTGTCGGAGTGAGGGTTAATGCGTTGATTGCATGGGATCCAACCTTGATGCCATGGGTGCCATGGTGTGGGGGGTGGAGGCCTGGCCTTGCCCGGTGGGGCTGGTGAGGCGGTGGGGGTTGTGGGCCCCGGTACATGGCAAAAACCGGATTGTCTTCCTTTTCAGAAAGCCAATAGGCCTATCCAGGTTTGGTCAGTCGTGCCTTTTTGTTGGCCTCCACCTTGCGGGTGGCCGGCGCCAGGCCGGGGATCTCCAGCGTGGACAGGTCCAGCTGCGTCACGCCCATGCTGCGCAGCAGCAGCAGAAAGTCGGACGCCTTGAAGGCGCCCCGGCTCTGCTTGGTGGTCAGGTTGTTCGGGGTCTGGTCGATGCCCAGCTCGGTGAGCAGCTCCGACACCTCCTGCCAGCCCCAGCGCTTGTCGTTCTTCGCGGCGGTCAGGGCCCTGCGCACCTGGTCGCGGGCCAGGGCGTTGACGTCGTCGCTGCCGCTGTTCATGGCCTGGCCTTCACAGGCGCAACTGGCTGCGCACGCGCTTCATCTCGGCATGCAGTTCGTCGGTGGTGCGGTGCTTGAACTTCTCGGGCAGCAGGCTGCGGCGCGAGGCCTCGGAGATGGCCAAGAGCTCCATGTACTCGATCATCAGCGTGTCGCGCGTGGGCATGTAGTCCACTGCGGCCTGCAAGAACACCTCGCGCGTGAGCCGGCCATCGCCGCGCTCGGCCAGGTCGATGGACAGCAGGGTCAGCGCCTCCAGCTCGGCGTTGGAGAACTCGGTGTCTTCCAGCGCCGCCTCCATCCAGCCTTCGCCGATGCCATCATCGTCATCCTGCGGCGCCGGCTCCTCGACCGCCTTGCCAAAGCGCTTGAGGATCACGCGCACGATGTTCGCGCGCTCCGCCCCGTTCTCGGGGAAAAACAGCGGAATCTTGGTGTCGAAGCGGCCGGGCCGCTTCATGTCGGCGTCAAGCTTGTCGGGGCGGTTGGTCATCATGATGAACAGCACCTGGCCGCGGTTGTCGGTGTCCGACATGAACTCCTTGAGCCGCGCCGTGACGCGCGACGACGTGCCGCCGTCCTCGTCGCCTTCGCCGCCCAGGCTGCGGTCGCCCTCGTCGATGATGAGCGCGATCGGCCCCATGGCCTTGACCATGGCCAGCACCTTCTCCAGGTTGCTTTCGGTCGCACCCACCCACTTGGAGCGGATGTTCTTGAGCATCACCGCCGGTATCCCAGCCTCGCGCACGAAGGCCTTGGTGACGAAGGTCTTGCCCGAGCCCATGGGCCCCACCACCAGGATACCCATGGGGATGCGTGCCACGTTGCCCGAGCGCACGGCCGCGGCAATGGCGGCCAGCTCGGCCTTCACCATGGTCATGCCGCCCACGCCCTCCAGGCCCATCTTGGGCTCGACGAACTCGATCAGGCCAAAGCACTCCTGCGTCACCAGCTCGCGCTTGCGCGTGCGCAGCAGCGCCGCGATCTCCTCGAAGGCATTGCCCTTGGCCGGTGCCTTGCTGCCCGGCTGCAGCAGGTGGCGTATCTGGTCATTGGTCTGGCCGCTGGTGAGCTTGGTCAGTTGCTTGGCACGCGCCTCGGCGTCCTCGGTGCCGGCGATCAGCTCGCGGATCAGCGCCTCGCGCTCGGCATCGTTGGGCGCGGGTGCCTTGCTGTCGTTGCCCAGCAGCCCGAACAGCTGCACCAGGCGCAGGCCCGAGGCCTGCTGCGCCAGCCGCGTGACCTGGCCGGCATCGAGCGAGGCATCGGCCATGCGGATGGTGGTCTCGCGCTCGGCCTGGCCGGGCATGGGGATCTCGACGGTGGCGATGCGCGGGTTCGACAGGATCTGCGCGTTCAGCTCGGTCAGCGATTCGACCAGCAAAAACACCACGTTGTCGCTGTCGCCGATCTGCGGGTCCAGCGACCAGCGGTGCAGCTTGGCAATCGCCTGGCGGTCCTGCATGGTCATCATCGACGGGTCGCCCGCCGGGAACAGCGAGCCCGCGTAGTGGATCACCACGGCCGTGCCGCTCTCGTGCGTCAGTGCCTGCTCGATGCCCTCGAGCGGCTCGGCCTCGGCATCGAAGGCCCGGCCCGCCAGGGCCTGCGTGCCCGAGGCGATGCTGTGCGAGAGCACGCGCTTTTTCTTGCCCTCCAGCAGCGAGCGGAACAGGTACTGCTCCAGCTCCACGAACTTGCCATCCAGCAGGATGCGGTCGTAGATGTTGCGGTACAGCACGAAGACCGAGGCATCGCCGCCCAGGTAGCGCCGGCGCACCGTGTCGACCCAGGCAGGCGTGGCAGGCGTCGCGGTCGTTGCGGAAGGGGAGGGTGTGCTCACGGGATTCCTCGGGCGGTGGCAGGCGTGCCGCTCTGGTGGTCTTTGGGCTTACATCTGCTTGGCGCCAGCACCTTGCGCGCGGGCGGCCTTGAGCTGGGCCAGTTGGGCTTCGGCCGTGGCGCGCGAGGCGCCCTTTTGCAGGCCCTTCATGCGCACGTCCAGGTCGGCGCCGCGCAGCTCGTCACCCAGGTTGGCTTCGGAGATCACGTTGGCGATGTGGCCGCGCACGTTGTCCAGCGCACGGATCTCGGCATCCACCGACAGGCCTTCGAGCTGGCTGTGGATCTGGATCTTGGCCTTGGCGCCGGCCAGCTTGGCCAGGTTGCGGTCGCGCTCGTCCTCCACGCGCTTGATCTCGCTCTTCATCTCCAGCAGCGCATCCTTGATCTTCTCGGCCTCGGCCATGGCCGTCTCGGCCTCGGCCGTGAGCTCGGTCACCGACTGGTCGTTGTCATTCTTCATCTGCAGGATGCTCACCGCCAGGTCGTCCTGGTTGGTGTCCATGGCCTGCTGCAGGTTGGCTTCGAGCTGGGCTTGCTTCTGCTTGGCGTTGTGCAGGCGCGTGGTCACGTCGTCGCGCTGGCGGATGATGGCGCCCGCCGCCTTCTTCAGGCGGTCGTAGTTGGCCTTCATGCTGTTGATCGAGTTCTCGTACGCGATCTCGGGGTTGTTCTTTTCGATGCCCGAGACGAACAGCGAGAGGAAGCCGGTGAACAGGTTGCTCAGGCGGCCGAGGAAGTTGGAAGAAGCCATGGTGCAGGTTCCTTGCTTAGCTGATGTTGACGTTGTCGAAGAAGGTGCGGTGGTCCTGGGCAAAGGCGGCAAAGCCCTGCTCGACCTGGGCCAGCATGGCCGCGCGCTGTGCGGGGTCGATGAAGTCGAAGGCGGCGTTCACGCCCTGGGTGGCCCACTCGAAGTGGTCGGCCTCCACGGCGCCGCCCTCGCCCGAGTGGATGCCCACCCAGGACAGGGCCTTGTGCTGGGTGCCGCCGATGTCCACCTCGGTGTGGAACAGGCGCTCGGCCAGGCCGCCGCCAGCCTCGCGCAGCGTGGCGCCGATCACGGTGAACTCGCGGTCGGCCAGCAGCTCGCTGCCCAGGTGGTAGCCCATGGCGCGGAAGATCGCCTCCAGGGTGTCTTCCTGCCCGCCGCCGTAGCCGCGCAGCACGCCCTGGTTCAGCGCCTTGAGCCAGGCGGGCTCGGCCGCCAGCGCATTCACGGTGGCCATGTCGGCGCCCGGCATCGTGGTCTGCACGATGCCCTTGAGGAAGGCCTGCGCCAGGCTGCGGTGGGGGTCGCGGGCGCGGGTGGAGTGGTCGTCGAACTCGTCGCGCGCCGCATCGAAGATGTAGCTGGCCACCAGCACATTGCGGTCGGCCGCCGGCAAAAAGGGCTCGGCCGGGTCGGTGAACAAATGGCGCGCGCAGCCGATCTTGCCCGCCAGGGATGCCACGCTGCAGCCGAAATAGCCGTTCCAGGCGATGTAGCGCGCGAAAAAGCGCACCAGCCTGCCCGGCTCGTCGGACACGATGGCGGCCTTGAGCGCAGCCTCCATCAGGCGCGTGTACTCGTCGAAATCGACGAGGGTCTGCAGGTGCGATTTCTGTACGGTGGTGGTCGTCATGGCAGGGGTCATTTCATGGCTTGTGCCGTGGGGCGGGGGACAGGGGCGGCCGCGGCCTTGGCCACGGCGGGGCTGGGCACATGGACGCCGATGGTGTCCAGCTCCTCGCTGATGTCGGCTTCCAGGTTCTCTTCGATGGCCAGGCGGTCCACGCTCTCGCGCAGCCGGGCCGAGGCATCGCTGGCCATGGGCATCGACACGGCCTGCTGGAACACCTCCTCGATGATGTCGGGCATGGACACCATGGCCGCTTCGATGGCGAACATGCGGCTGCTCAGGCGGCTGCTGCTCTCCAGCAGGCGCTGGTAGTCCTTCTTCGCCTGCAGCAGCTGGCGGCGCTCGCGTTCGTCGGTGGTGGCGGCCAACTGGTCTTCCACGCTGCGCAGGCGGTCGGCAATCTCCCGCTTGCTCAGCTGGCTCTGGCGCTCGTTGGCGCTCACGATGGCCAGCCAGCGCGCCAGATAGTCGCGCGTCACGTCCTTGAGGCGGTCGATGTCCTCCACGCTCAGCGCGCAGGTGCGGGCCTTGACCATGCGCTCCAGTGCGTCGATGCGGTCCAGCGTCTGCAGGTACACGCGCATGCGCTTGGAGCTGGGGTCGCACTCATTGCGGTCGCCCAGTTCCTTGAGCAGGCTGTCCACCTGCGCCTGGTAGCGCAGCGTGGCGTACTTGCGGCGCACCGCGTAGCGGAAGGTGGACATCCCCGGCACGTACAGCAGGGCCAGCCCCTCCACGGCCGCATAGGCCGTGCCCACGAAGATGAAGCCCGGCAGCCCATAGGGAAAGGAGGCCAGCACCGCCAGCGCCGCCGCACCCAGCGAGGCCGTGACGTTCCACTTGCCGGTCAGGAACTCCTGGATATAGGGGGGCTCTTCCCGTTCGCCCGGGGCGAATTTCATACGCTCAGCGTGATCTGGCCATGGCCCTTGGCGTCGCGCAGCGACGTGAGGATGCGGTCCTGCATGCGCAGGGTCTCGGTCGAGCGCGCCCAGGCCTCCGAGCGCGGGTGCTCGGCATGGATCACGAAGTCATCGGCGATCTTCGCGGGCTGGGGCGAGAGCACGATCACCCGGTCGCCCAGGGCCAGGGCCTCGCTCACGTCGTGCGTGACGAACACCACCAGGCAGGGGTTGGCCTTGCACAGTGACAGCAGCAGGCGCTGCATCTCCTCGCGCGTCTGCGGGTCGAGCGCGCCGAAGGGCTCGTCCATCAGCAAAATGCGCGGGCGCAGCACCAGGGCGCGCGCCAGCGCCACGCGCTGGTTCTGCCCGCCCGAGAGCTGCGCCGGGCGCATGGCCTTCTTGTCGGCCAGGCCCACGGCGGCGAGGATTGTGTCCACGCGCTCCTTGATCTCGGCCTGGCTGATGCGCCCCTTCCAGAGCTTGAGCGTGAACGGAAAGGCCACGTTGTCCCACACCGTCAGGTCGGGGCGGTTGGCGTACTGCTGGAACACGGTCACGGCGTCGTCGTGCTGGTCCAGGCACTCCTTGCCATCGATCGCCACCCGGCCGATGGTCGGCGTCTTCACGTTGAACGGGCGCACCCCGCCCATCATGCGCATCAGCGTGGACTTGCCGCAGCCCGAGGGGCCCAGCAGCATGTTGATGCTCGGGTTTTCCAGGTGCAGGTCGATGCCGTCGATCACGCGCAGCACGCCCCGGCCGTTGGCGGCAGGGTACTCCTGCACGATGCCGGTCATCTGGATGGAAATGCTCACAGTGCTCGATGTCATGCTTGGCTTGTGGTTGTCGGGGTTCTCAGGGCGTTCACACCGTGCTTTCCCACGGGAACATCTTGCGTTTGGCCCAGGTCATCACGCGGTGCGTGATCAGCGCCAGCGCGATGATGGTGATGATGCCCGCGAACACCTGGTCCATGGCCGAGAAGCGGCGCGCGTTCTGGATCAGCTGGCCCAGGCCCTCCTTGGCGTTCACGTACTCGGCCACAGTGATGTAGGTCCACATCACCGAGATGGCGATGATGATGCCGTCCACGATGCGCGGCATGGCCATCGGGATCACCGCGCGCCGGATGCACTCCCACGGCGTGGCGCCCAGGTCGCGCGCGCTGATCCAGTACGACTGCGGCACCGAGCGGATCGCATCGCGCACCAGGGGGATCAGGTAGACCACCGCACCCGAGAACAGGAAGACGATCTTCATCTCCTCGCCAATGCCGAACCACATCACCATGATGGGCAGCAGCGCCACGATGGGCGCCGAGCGAAACGGGTCGATCAGCGGCGACAGCGTGGCGTTGATGCGCGGCGAGGCCCCCATCAGGATGCCGATGGGCAGGCCGATCAGGATCACCAGAATGCCGGCCACCACCAGCCGCCCGCCGGACCACAGCACCGAGGTCAAGAGCAGGCTCTCCTGGCGCACCGGGTCCCAGGCCAGGCGCGAGAAAGCCATGGCCACCTCCCACGGTGCAGGCAGCCGGTTCGAGTTGACCAGGCCCGAGGCGCTTACCAGCGCCCAGGCCACCAGCACCACCACCACGGCGCCCACGCCCAGCATGCGCTGGGTCTGGGGCGAGATCGGATGGCTGGGGTTCCAGAATTGCGCCATCGCCGGCCCCTCAGCGTGCCAGCACGGCGATGCGGGTGGCGCGGTTCATCTGGCGGCAGGTATCCAGGTCCACCTCCAGCGCGCCGGGGTTGCCTTCATTGCAGATCGGGTTGTTCGATCCATTGCCCACCACCTTGAAGCGCGCGGCCGGAATCTCCCACTGCGTGACCACGTACTTGGTCACCGCATCGGCACGCGCCTTGGACAGGCGCTGGTTGGCCTGCGCGCTGCCGGTCGAGTCGGTGTTGCCCGAGATCTCGAAGTACGCCGAGCCATTGCTGTTGATGAACGGCACCACCTGGGTGTCGATCACCTCCTGCGCCTTCTTGGTCAGCTCGGCCTGGCCCACGGGGAAGTTCACGCTCACCGGCTTGGTCAGCGCGGCGGGGCGGGCTTCGGCCTTTTGCATGCCGGCCGTATCGAAGGTGAACTCGGGCTTGGCGGCGGCAGCGCGCGCGGCCTGGTTGTCCTTGAGCAGGGCGTTGATGAAGCGGTAGTCGAACGAGTTCTGCGGCGAGACCACGGGCGAGTTCGGGTTGGCCAGCGAGCCGGCGGCGCGGTAGATCGCGTCGAACTCGCGGTACACGCGCTCATAGTGGTTGGTGTCGCCCGCCAGGCCCAGGATGCGGGCGTTGTCGTCCAGCCCCGTCCACACCAGGTTGGAGAACAGGCTGCTGACGAAAGGCATGCCTTCCTTCTTGGCCAGTTGGTCGAAGAAGGGCTCGGTGCGCACCAGCGCCTCGGCCGCGCCCGCGGGGTTGGCGCGGGCGGCGGTCACGCCATCCATCCAGCCCTTGACGAAGCCCTGGAAGGCCGGCAGGTTGGCCGGGTCCTGCAGCAGCTTCTGGTTGCAGACCATCACGTCATAGATCAGGTTGGTGGCCACCTTGGTGGAGTACACCACGCGCGCGCCGGGCGTGGCCTTGACGGCCAGCGACAGGTCCGGGTCCCACAGCACGGCTGCGTCCACGCTGCCTGCGGCAAAGGCCGCGCGCACGCCGGGCGTGCCCTCGTCGGCGTTGATGTAGACCACGCGGTCGAGCACATTGGCCTTTTGCTTGGCGCTCAGGCTGGAGTTGTTGATGGCGTTGATGAACAGGCCGTGCGAGGGCGTGTACTTGAGCAGCGCGACCTTCTTGCCCACCAGGTCCTCGATGCGCTTGATGTCCGGGTCGCGCGCGATCACCGCGTCGGCGCCCTGGGTGTTGTCCACGATCATGATGGCGCGGCCATCGAGCTTGGTGTTGATCAGGTTGGGCTGCTCCTGCGCCCAGAAGTCCGAGGTGCGCCACGCGCACTGCGCCGTGTTGCTCTCGAAGATGGTGGTCAGCGTGGGGATGTCGTCCTGGATGATGAACTCCACGTTCACCCCCGCCTTCTGGAAGATCGAGCCCGGTTGGGTCTTCAGGCTGTTGCCGTTGGCCACCAGGGCCGGCGCATAGCCGTGAAAGCTCACGATGCTGACCTTGAGCGGGTTGCCGGGCGAACCCAGCGCGCCGCCCTTGGGCGCGGCCACCGCAGGCGATGCCGCGGGCGCATTGCCGCTGCTGCCGGCCGCCACGGCAGGCGCCGAGCCGCTGCTTTGGTTGGCGACCTCGTGCGAGGCCTCCGTCTTGCCCAGCTTGTCCTGCACCCACATCTTGCCGCCCATGTTCCACAGAACGGAGCCGGCAGCCCCCACGACGATGACCGCGATCAGCGCCTTGCCCAGACCAGTCAGTTGCATTGCTCTACTCCTGTTATTTTTGAATCGGTGAACCACCGGCGAACGTGATGACGACCTGGCCGAGGCGGTTCATTTCCGCATCCAGCCGGGCCGACTCCCTGTCCCCCGCCTCCTGGTTCGTTCTGGCGGCCGCACGCACGTCGGCCGTCTGCTGCGCGGCACGTGCCACGCC
This sequence comes from Acidovorax sp. GW821-FHT10A04, assembly GCF_059415825.1. NCBI lineage: Bacteria > Pseudomonadati > Pseudomonadota > Betaproteobacteria > Burkholderiales > Comamonadaceae > Acidovorax > Acidovorax sp. GW821-FHT10A04. The sequence continues at coordinate 67,122 of NZ_JBWKNZ010000021.1, read as the reverse complement.
GCGGTCCAGCAGCGCCGTCAGCTCGGCAATCTGCTTGCGCACCTGGGCGCTCTTGTCCTGCTCCTCGGCCTGGATGGCCGCGATCTCCCGGTCCGCATTTTGCAGCGCCGAAGCCACTTGCTGGGCGATTTTCTGCTTGGCGACGGCCAGCGCCTTCACCTTGCGTTGCGCGTCCAGCACGGAATCGTCCACCGTCCAGCTCTCATCGGCCTCGTCCATGGCGCGCACGGCCTGCTTGCGCACTTCCATGGGCATGCTTTCCAGCCCCGCCATCAGCTTGAGCAGCTTCTCTGCGGTATAGGCCACCACGGGCACATTGGCCTCGCGGTACAGGTCGGCAAAGTCCTTTTGTTCCGCCACCACGCTCTGCTCGGGCGCGAGCACGGGCTGTGGTACTGCGGCGGGCGCAGGCGAGGGTTCCGGCTCCGGCTCGGGTTCCGAATAGGCCTCTGGCGGTGGGTCGTCCTGGGTCTGCTCTTCCGGGTCGAGTGTCACGAGTCCGGTGGCCGCCAACATCTTGCTGAATTTCGTGCGCATGGGATTCCTCGCAAAGGAGCAATCAATGTAACGTACTGCACGGTACGTCAGCTTGCACGGGTGCAAGTTGCGCACTGCCTGAGCGCCTGTGGTGCCGTGCGCCAGAGGAGAAACAGCCCACGGGGGCTGTACCTGCTTTTCCATCGGTGTTGCATGGGCTTTTTTGCACAGCGGCCCCCACCGGCCTCCTGGAAAGCAAAAAAGCCCCCGGCGGACAGCCGGGGGCCTGGTGGATTCGAGCGGGCCGGGTCAGTGGGCTTCGGCCTGGCGCGCTGCGTTCACGGCAGCGCTGGTGTCCTTGCTGGCACCGTTGAAGAACACATTCAGCGCCACTGCCGTGATCGAGGCCAGCAGGATGCCCGACTCGATCAGCGGGTGGATGGCATGCGGCATCCACTGGCGGAAGCTCGGGGCGATCAGCGGGATCATGCCCACGCCGATGGAGACCGCCACGATCATGCCGTTGAAGCGGTTGTTGCGGAAATCCACCCCGCCCAGGATGCGGATGCCCGTGGCCGCCACCATGCCGAACATCACCAGCCCCGCGCCGCCCAGCACCATGGTGGGCAGCGACTCCACCAGTGCCGCCATCTTGGGCAGCACGCCCAGCACGATCAGGATCACGCCGCCGGCCACGCAGACAAAGCGGCTCTTCACGCCCGTCACCGCCACCAGGCCCACGTTCTGCGAGAAGCTGGTGTACGGAAAGGTGTTGAAAATGCCGCCCAGCAGCGTGCCCAGGCCGTCGGTGCGCAGGCCGCGGGTCAGGTCGTCCTGCTCGATCTTGCGGTCCGTCATGTCCCCGAGGGCCAGGAACATGCCGGTCGACTCGATCATCACCACGATCATCACCAGCGTCATCGTCAAAATCAGGATGGGGTCGAACACCGGCAGCGCGATCTCGAACGGCAGAACCAGGTCGAACCAGTCGGCCTTGCCCACCTTCTCGAACGACATCAGCCCCATGGCCGCCGCCACCACGCCGCCGATCACAATGCCCAGCAGCACCGAGATGTTGGCGATGAAGCCCTTGGCGAACTTGGCGATCAGCAGGATGGACACCAGCACCAGGGCCGAGATGCCCACGCCCGTCAGGTCCGCATAGCGCGGGTTGGGCACCGTGGGCACCACCGCAAAGCCCTTGGGCACGGGTGGCAGCGAGGAGCCCGGCGCGCCGGCGGCCGACTGTGCCTCGGTCAGCCACTTGATGTGCTCGGGGTTCACCACGTTGGGCGCCGTGGGGCCCACCGGGTTGCCAAAGATCCAGTTGATGCCCACGCGCATCAGGCTGATGCCGATGACCGCGATGATGGTGCCCGTGACCACCGGCGGAAAAAAGCGCAGCATGCGGCTGACCATGGGCGCGATCAGGATCGATATCACCCCCGCCCCGATCACCGAGCCGAAGATCAGCCCCGCCCCCGCCGTGCCGCTGGTGCTCTGCGCCATGGACACCATGGGCGCCACCGAGGCAAAGGTCACCCCCATCATCACCGGCAGCTGGATGCCGAACCAGCGCGTGGCCCCCAGTGCCTGGATCAGCGTGACCAGGCCGCAGACGAACAAATCGGCCGAAATCAGCTTGGCCACCTGGTCGGGCGTGAGGTTCAGCGCCCGGCCCACGATCAGCGGCACCGCCACGGCCCCCGCATACATCACCAGCACATGCTGCAAGCCCAGCGCCCCCAGGCGCGCTATGGGCAGTTGTTCATCCACGGGGTGCACGGACGCTGACATGGGAGAGCTCCTTCGGGGTAGGTGGGTCGCGTTATTGGGTTCTAAGGACGGCATCCATCTTCCGTGTACAACCATCCATACAAAAAGTGTATACACAACATGGCGACAACCTTATCCCGGTAAACCCTAGGGAGCGTTTTGGAAGGAGGGGGCGCGCAGTCGGCGGCTGCGCGCGGAAGGTCAGGCCAGCAAGGCCTTGACCAGGTCGAGCTGCCGGTCCGGCCGCCCGGTGTCCAGCGCCAGGTTCGCCTCGATGCGCTGCAGGTGCTCCGTCATGCTCGCCACGGCGGCGGCCACGTCGCCGGTCTTGCACAGCGCCAGGAAGTCCGCATGCTCCTCCGACGAGCAGTGCGGGTCGTTCGACGAGTCGTACAGCATGGCGATCAGCGAGCTGCGCGCCACCAGGTCGCGCACCAGCTGGGCCAGGGTCTGGTTGCCGGCCGCCTCGGCCAGCACCACGTGGAAGTCGCCCAGCAGCTTTTCACGCACCCGGCCCGTGGTCGTGCTCTCGCGCAGCGCCGCCCGCTCGAAGCGGATGTGCTGCTCCAGCATCTGGTAGTCGGCCGGCGTGGCGCTGGCGATGAACAGGCGCACCACCTCGGCCTCCAGCACGCGGCGCACGCTGAACACCTCGCGCGCCTCCTGCACGCTGGGCCGGCTCACGAAGGCGCCCTTGTCGGGGATGATCTCGATCAGCTTGTCCTTGGACAGCATCACCAGCGCCGCGCGGATCTTGGTGCGGCTCACGGTGTAGACGCGGCCCAGCGCCTCCTCGCGCAGCCAGGTGCCCGGCGGCAGGCGCTTTTCGACGATGGCCGTGGCCAGGTCCTGGGCAATGCTTTCGGTGGAGGCCAGGCGTCCGTCCGCCGCTGCCGCCTCGGGTGCGGGGTCGGCAGCAGGCGCCAGGTCGGCGGGAAGGGCTTGGGGGCTCGTGCGGGCGCGGGGCATGGGGTCCGATTGTGGCCCGATTCGTGCCGGCCCCCTGTTTGACGCCTCAAGCCGCGCGGGATATGCGCGCCGGCGGCACCACCGCCACGGGCGGCAGCGCAAAGCCGGCCAGCGCCCCGGCCATGGCCTTGGGCAGCGGCCGCGCCAGCTCGTCATGCTTGCTTGTACGCAGGCCCAGCAGCACCAGCGATTCGACCATCGACGTGGCGGCCGCCACCCCGTCGATCACCGGCACGCCCAGGGCTTGCGAAATGTGTTCGCACAGGTCCGCCATGCCCGCGCAGCCCAGCACCAGGGTGTCGCAGCCGTCCTCGGCCAGGGCGCGGCGGCACTCGTCGGTGATGCGCTCGCGCGCGTTCGATCCGGGCACCTCCAGCTCCAGCACCGGCAGCTCGCAGGCGCGCACGTTGGCGCAAAAGCGCTGCATGCCGTAGATCTCGGCCAGGTGCCAGGCCTGGCCCATGGTGCGGCCCAGCGTGGTCACCACCGAAAAGCGTGCGCCCACCATGCTGGCCATGTGCATGGCCGCCTCGGCAATGCCCACCACCGGGCCGCGCGCCAGCTCGCGCGCGGGTTTCAGGCCCGGGTCGCCAAAGCAGGCGATCACATAGCCGTCCACCCCGTCGCGCTCGCCAGCTGCAATCTCCTGCAGCAGGCCGGGCACGGCCAGCGCCTCGTCGTAGTGGCTCTCGATGGAGGCCGGGCCCATGGCGGGGCTCACCGCCACCACCTCGGTGCCCGGTCGCGCCACGGCGCGCGCGCAGGCCCCGATCTTTTCGGTCATGCTCCAGGTGGTGTTGGGGTTGATGATCTTGATGCGCACGGCTTCAGCTCTCTCTTTCTTGTATTCAGTTCAGTTCTTGCGGTTCAGCACCAGGTAGATGACGAAGCCCAGCCCCATGCCGATGAACCATGCGTAGTTGGCGGCCGGCCGCAGGGTGGGCACGATCACGCACAGGATGGGGATCAGTGCCGACGGCACCATGGTCCACACGGCGCGCGGGTTGTAGCCCTTGCTGTACCAGTAGGCGCCGTGCTTGCTCATGGTGTAGAGCGCGTCCACATCCACCTGCTGGCGGCGCACGATGTAGTAGTCGGCGATGAGGATGCCGAACAGCGGCCCGATGAACGAGCCCAGCACGTCCAGCGTGTAGTGGATCACCTCGGGGTTGGCATACAGGTTCCAGGGCGTGATGAAGATCGAGCCCACGGCAGCGATCATGCCTCCCGTGCGCCAGCTGATGTGCTGCGGCGCCACGTTGGAAAAGTCGAACGCGGGCGACACGAAGTTGGCCACGATGTTGATGCCCACCGTGGCGATCATGAAGGTCAGCGCGCCCAGCACCACGGCCGTGGTGCTGTCGATCTTGCTCACGGTGTGCACCGGGTCGGTGATCAGCTCGCCGAACACCGGCAGCGTGGCCGCGGTGGTCACCACCGTCAGCAGCGAGAAGAACACGAAGTTCACCGGCAGGCCCCAGAAGTTGCCCTTCTTCACCGCGTCAAAGCTCTTGCCGTAGCGCGAGAAGTCGCCAAAGTTGAGCATGGGCCCGCTGAAATAGCTCACCACCAGCGCAATCGCCGACAGCATCACCGGCAGCGCATCCCAGCCCTGGAACTTGACGCCGCCCAGGTTCAGGTCGATGTTCTTCCAGCCCGCCTTCCACACCAGCCAGCCGCACAGCACCGCCATCACCACATACACGGCCGGGCCCGCCCAGTCGATGAACTTGCGGATCGCCTCCATGCCGTGCCAGAACACCAGCGCCTGCAGCACCCACATCACCATGAACGCCACCCAGCCCAGCGTGGACAGGCCGGCAAAGCCATGCTGCGCCACATCGGCATACGGTGCCAGGTTCGGAAAGAAGTGCAGCGCCAGCAGCAAGAAGGCGCCCGACGCCAGGTAGGTCTGGATGCCGTACCAGGCCACCGCGATCAGCCCGCGGATGATGGCTGGGATATTGGCCCCCAGCACCCCGAACGACGCGCGGCAGATCACCGGGTAGGGCGTGCCCGTCACCTGGCTGGGCTTGGCCACCAGGTTGCAGAAGAACTGCACGATCACGATGCCCACCAGCAGCGCCACCAGCACCTGCCAGCTCGACAGGCCTAAAGCGAACAAGCTGCCCGCCGTGATGTAGCCGCCCACGCTGTGCACGTCGGACATCCAGAACGCAAAGATGTTGTATTGGCCCCAGGTCTGGCGCTTCAGGGGCGCCAGGTCCTCATTGGTCAGGCGCGGGTCGTAGCCCGGCTTGATCAGGGCATTGCCATGGTGCGGCCCGGCGGACTGCGCGCCCCCGGCGGCTATCGGTGTGCTGCTACTGCTGACGGCTGTGTTCACGGGTGTCTCCTCGTGTGGAAAAGGACGGTTTCCAGGCATCTGCGGCCCGGTTGAAAGTTGCACCCTATATTTGTATACAAAAAATGGATGCAATAAAACACCGCTCGAACGGGAAATGACTGGGGTTTACCCGGGGTGTCTGCGGCACGCGCAAAACAAAGCCGCCCGGGTCTTGGCGGCCGGGGCGGCAATGAGAGACGGGGAAAAGGGGAGGGCGGCTCAGCCGTCCGTGTCAGAGCGGGTGCCCGCCAGCGGGCTCAGCGAATCGCGCAGCCGGTCGCGCACCAGCGGCTGGCCTGGGTTCAGCGCCGCCTCCACATGGCCGATGTGGGCCAGCAGGCGCTCGCGTGCCAGGGCGGTGTCGCCGGCTTCCAGCGCCTCGACGATGGACTCGTGCTCGGCGCACGACTGGCTGGCCTCGTGCCGCGACTGGTAGAGCGAGGCCGCCAGCGTGGTGCGCGCCGTCAGGTCGCGCAATATGTCGCTCAGGCTGCGGTGGCCCATGCTCTCGGCCAGGCAGACATGAAAGTCGGCCAGCAAAAAGGCGCGCGTCGCCGCGTCGGCCCCCTCGATGGCCTGCTGCTCCTCGGCAATGTGGGCGCGCAGCCGCGGCGTCACCGACTGCAGCGGCCGCCCCGCATCGGCCAAGATGCCCGACTCGATGATGCGCCGGGCCGAGAACGCATCGCGCGCGTCCTCCACCGTGGGCTCCACCACATACCAGCCCCGGCGCGGGCGCACCTCCACAAAACCGCGTGCCTGCAGCTGCATCAGCGCCTCGCGCACCAGGGTGCGGCTCACGCCGAACAGGTCGGCCAGCTCCTGCTCGCCCAGGCGCTCGCCGGGCGCGAGCTTCTGGGCCAGGATGGATTCGACCACCTGCTGGGCGATCTGCGTCTGGCTGCTGGTCGGGGTGGTGCTCATGCAGCCGATTGTGGCGTGACTCGGGCCGCTGCCATCTCGGGGGCGGGCTCGATGGGCGCCACATCCTGTCCGTCCAGCACCGCATGGGCGCGGCTGCGGTCGATGTCACCCTCCCACGCGGCAATCGCCACCGTGGCCACGCAGTTGCCGATCAGGTTGCCCAGGGCGCGGGCAATGCCCATGAACCAGTCTACCGACAGCACCAGCACCAGGCCAATCGCCGGAATGGCCGGAATCGCCTGCAGCGTGGCTGCCAGCACCACGATGGCCGAGCCCGGCACCCCGTGCGCACCCTTGGACGTGACCAGCGAGATCGCCAGGATGGTCAGCAGGTCGGCCATCGAGATCGGCGTATTGGTGGCTTGGGCAATGAACACCGCCGCCAGCGTGATGTAGATCGAAAACGCGTCCAGGTTGAACGAATAGCCCGTGGGGATCACCAGCCCCACCGTCGAATCGCGAATTCCCATGTGCTTGAGCTTGGCCATGATCTGCGGCAGCACGCTGTCCGACGAGGTGGTGGCAAACACCACCGCCAGCTCTTCGCGCAGGTAGCGCAGCAGCTTGAACAGGCTGAAACCCGACACCCGCATGATGGTGCCCAGCACCACCACCACGAAGATGACCACCGCCGCATAGAACAGCACCACCAGCATGCCCAGTTGCTTGAGCGAGCCGATGCCGTACTTGCCCACCGTGAAGGCAATGGCACCCAGCACGCCCAGCGGCGCCAGCTTGATGATGATGCCCATGGTCTTGAACAGCACGTGCGACAGGTCCTCGATCAGCACCGTGACCCGCGCCCCGCGCTCACCCAGCATGGCCAGCGCACAGCCGAACACGATGGAGAACAGCAGCACCTGCAGCACATCGCCATTGGCAAACGCGCTCACCGCCGTGTTCGGGATCAGCTTGAGCAAAAAGTCCGTGAACCCGCCCCCCGTGAGCTTGCCCGCGTTCTCCACATAGGCGCCCATGGCCTTGGGGTCCAGCGCCTTGGGGTCGACGTTCATGCCCACGCCGGGCTGGAACACAAAGGCCAGCACCAGCCCCAGCACCAGCGCCACGGTGGTCACCAGCTCGAAGTAGATCAGCGACTTCACCCCCACCCGGCCCACGCGCTTGAGGTCCCCCGTGCCGGCGATGCCGTGCACCACCACGCAGAACACGATCAGCGGGATCAGCATCTTGATCAGCTTGATGAAGCCGTCGCCCAGGGGCTTGAGGGCGATGGCGGTATCGGGCCAGACCAGCCCCACTACCACACCAAGGACCACGGCCAGGACGACCTGGCCGAACAGGGATTTGAAAAACCGGGGCATGCCAATGTCTCCTTCAGGTCAACGCAGTCTTGAAAGCAAATCTTGCATACAAGAAATGTAGGCAAGTTGGGATGTGCGCGTATGAGGGTATGCCCGGGTGGCAGCGTGTCGTAGAGGTTTGCTAAGGAGGGTCTGCAAAACCCCTGAAAGTCAGGGATTGTGCAGGCGGATGAGTAGATTTTATTCCGTGTTGCAACCAAGGCGTTTATTTAATTTATCCCGATTTTATTTTGGATATTACTTGTTGCATTCCAATAGGCTTGAAGCCATCAGCCGCCATCTTTGTGGCAAGTAGATTTCTAAAGCCTTCATAATTGGTAGGTATTTTTTCCGTAGAAATTAGTTGTTTTAAAATATCTCTCCCTGGTATATTTGATTTCCATGTCCCGCTGCCAAAACTTGTTTCAATAGCTGTACGAAGTTCTATTTCCTTTTTTGCGAGCATATCTGCGGTAAGATCTTCTGACACTGCTTTGCTTATCCTTTCAAATGACCTTTCGATTGACCTTCCAAGGTCTGCACTGATCGTCAAGGTTGTCGGGTTAAATCCCAGGTTAATTCCTGAAATTAATTTTGAATTTGCGTATTCTGTCATTTGCTGGATTAATACGCTTGGTACTACAAGTCGTGCGGCTGTGCTGAGTTTTTCCAGCGCCTCTTCACTTGTTATTTTATTGTTAAGATTAAAAGAATTTATGGCGTCGGCTATATATTTGGGTTCCAGTAGATAGTTCTCTATATGATAAACATCCCATGAGAATTGAGTAATTACTGTGGCGTCTGGATTGGAGGATTCAAAATCTCTATCAACTATCGCAAAAAACTTTGTTGGCAAATCGCCCTTTGCGTGCGCCCTGCTAAGTACCTCATGCAAGGCACGCACCTTGGCCTTATTCGATCCGGAGACAAGATTTATTCCACGAAGATCTTCTGGAAATAGTGTTAACGCCAGCGTTTTGTCAAAATCAGAGTCACCTCCGCCCTCAAATATTAACCCTTTGCCGCCAGGCCTATATGTTGCCAGATCGCCTACTAGGTCGGTCATCACCTGTTCAAGATCACTGCCAGCAGAAAGTTGTTTTAGCTGTGTTGTAGAAGAAGAATCGACCCCACATGGAAGCATGTGGAAAACATTGAATCCGGGCTTGCCGACTGCTTCGCGAATTAATGCGTCAGAGTGAGTGACTAGCCACAATTGGTTTTCCAATGATTCGCCCAAATGCTTGCGATAAAATTCTGGTAATCCTTTAATTAATCTCGGATTTAAATGAAGCTCCGGCTCGTCAAGTAAGATTATTGAATCTCTCGGGGCGGAACTGCGAATGCGGAGATACCCGTAGAGAATCTCCTTTTCTCCTGAGCTTAACTCATCTAAGTCATGAATTGTTCCATTGGCAGTTTTTACTGGAAACGCGAGTGACCCTTCTTGTGTAGGTTGAGGGCCAAGAAATTGTTTGTCAGGGAAGAATGAAGTAAAAAGTTCTTTCATGGATTCGGAAAGTGACTGCTCACCATCAGAATCTTCCGCCCCAGCCTTTTCGGATAGCATCTCACTAATGAAATTTCCAGCCATCTCGCTTTTTACGTTATTGTACTTTGCGCTATAGTTATAGAGCGAACTCTGACTGTTATTTTGCTTGGCAGCATCTAAATTCAAATTTATGCCTTGAACGTTTTCACGCCCGTAATGGCGTTGCGCACCATGAAAATCGATAACGCCAATATTTCTTGGCCGATAAGTAGAAAATATGACCTGAAGGACGGTTGAATTTAATAGTTGAATCTGACCGGCAAGATTTATTATTACTGAACCGATTTGTTCCGGCTGATTTAGTTGCTCAAGCAATGCTGGCAGTTGTGAGTTTAATCGCGATGTTACTTCTGGTTGTCTTTCTCTGAATTGAGTTGCAAATAGGGCTTTTCTATATCCTCCGAATTGAAACGCTTCGGGTAGAACGGATTGCCAAATGGTCTCTTCAAGCAACTCCGCTGCATTCTTCGATATGTAAGACTTTTCTCTATCGCGTAGTTTAAAGTTTGCCCTTATTTCCAATTGTTTTCTTGAGTCGTTGAACAAGCTTTTGAGATTGGTGGATCCGCCATGAGGCTGAATTTGAAATTCATTGAAAAAATGCTGCCACTCATTTTGCTGGTATCCGCCATAAACTGATTTTAAAAGTCGAATTCCGTCAAAAATACATGATTTGCCAGAGCCATTTTGTCCTGCTATCACTATAGTCTCACCAAGCGGCCCTGTATCGAGTTTGCTAATGCCGCGAAAATTTGAGATTATTAAAGAATTAATTTTCATGTCAAAGTGATAGTGATGATGAGCATGAAAAGTTACATTTTTTATCAATCCGTGTCAAGGAATAATTTGCATTTATATTTGGGTCGTATTTTATTTTAATTATAATAGTGCTTATTGGCAGTCTTGGTGCATGTAGTGCTCATCCTATAGGATGCCATGTTTCTGAATTGTGGTAGCTATACCGTTGTAATTGCCAATCGGAATACAGATTAGTCATGTATGTGGCTTGTGTTGAAAATTCTCTAATTTTTTGCAAGGCGATGCGCAAAGAAATTATTCTAAAGTGCGGGGTTTAATTGGGTTTTCCTACTTTTTATACTTCTTGGCACTCCAATCGCTATAAACAGTGTGCGCCGATTGTCTAAAAATAAAAAAGCCGCACCTCGTGAAGGTGCGGCTTTTGTCGTCATGGAGCAGCCCGCTATGCAGGCCTTGTTAATCAATACCCCAACGTCTTCCCATCCGGATTCCGCGGATCCGAGTACCCGTACATCGCGCCACCGCGCAGCTGGATCGTCTGCGTACGGCCCATCGATGGCTTCACCGCGATGTTGTGGCCACGCTGCTTGAGCAATGCCAGGGTGTCGGGCGACAAACCCTTTTCCACGCGCAGTTCATCCGGGGTCCACTGGTGGTGCACGCGCGGTGCGGCGGCGGCTTCAGCAGGGTTCATGCCGAAGTCGATGGTGTTCACCACCGTCTGCAGCACCGTGGTGATGATGCGGGCGCCGCCGGGGCTGCCGGTCACCAGGGTGGGCTTGCCGTCCTTCAGTACCAGGGTGGGTGTCATGGACGACAGGGGGCGCTTCTTGGCTGCGACCGCATTGGCGTCGCCGCCGACCAGGCCGTAGGCGTTGGCCACGCCGGGCTTGGCCGAGAAGTCGTCCATCTCGTTGTTGAGCAAGATGCCCGTGCCCTTGGCGACGATGCCGCTGCCGAAGTTGGTGTTCAGCGTGTAGGTCACGGCCACGGCGTTGCCGGCCTTGTCCACCACCGAGTAGTGGGTGGTCTGGTCGCTCTCATAAGGCTGGGGCTGGCCGGGCTTGATGCTCTTGCCCGTGCGTGCGGTGTTGCCGTCGATGCCCTTGGCCAGCGACTCGGCGTAGCGCTTGGAGGTCAGGCCCTTGAGCGGGATCTTCACGAAGTCCGGGTCGCCCAGGTACTCGGCGCGGTCGGCGTACGCGAGCTTCATGCTCTCGGCCATGTAGTGGATGGTCTGGGCGCTGTTGGGGCCCCACTGGGCCAGGGGCAGGGGCTCCAGCATGTTCAAAATCTGCACCAGGTGCGGGCCGCCGGAAGAGGGTGGCGGCATGGTCACGATCTCATAGCCGCGGTAGGTGCCGCGCGTGGGCACGCGCTCGGCCACCTTGTACTCGCGCAGGTCCTGTAGGCTGAGGGCGCCGGCGTGCGGTGCCATCTCTGCGGCGATCTTCTGGGCGATCTCGCCTTCGTAAAACGCCTTGGCGCCTTGCTGGCCGATCAGGCGCATGGACTGGGCCAGGTCTTTTTGCACCAGCGGGTCGCCCACCTTCAGGGGCTCGCCGTTCTTCCAGAAGATGGCCTGGGTGGCGGGCCATTTGCCCATGTTCTTCTTTTCCTGCTGCAGGATCTTGGCCAGGGTTTCGCTCACGGGGAAGCCCCGGTCTGCCAGCTCGATGGCCGGGGCGATCACGCGCGACAGCGGCAAGGTGCCCCAGGTCTTGAGCGCATGCTCCATGCCGGCCACGGTGCCGGGCACGCCCACGGCGTAGTGGGTGAACAGCGACTTGCCGTCCACCACGTTGCCCTTGTCGTCCAGGTACATGTCGCGCGTGGCCTTGATGGGCGCCACTTCGCGGAAGTCCAGGGCCACGCTCTTGCCGGTCTTGGCGTCGTGCACCATCATGAAGCCGCCGCCGCCCAGGTTGCCCGCATTGGGCAGGGCCACGGCCAGCGCAAAGCCGATGCCCACGGCCGCGTCCACCGCGTTGCCGCCGGCCTTCAGGATGTCGAGGCCGATCTGCGAGGCCAGTTCCTGTTCGGTGGCGACCATGCCGTTGCGCGCCACCACGGGGTGGAACACGTCCATGTCGAAGTCATAGGCGGCGCTGGCGGCCTGGGCCGCTGCCGTCTGCTGTACTGCCGGCGCGGATGCCGGGACGGCAGTTACGGCCGTCGGGGTGCTGCTGCAGGCGGTCAGGCTGGCCAGGGCCAGTGCGACGCTGCTGGCCAGCAAGGTGTGGCGGATGCTCATTGGTAGGTGCTCCTTGGTTATTGCTTTGTAGGATTTTGGAAGTCAGGCCCGCGAATCGGCACGCGAAAGGGGCCCAGGTTAAGTGTAGGGGTGGCCCGGGCGGCGCGTAATCACCGGGTCATGCCGATTGGGTATGCGCCCCATGCGCGCGCGTCATCCCCCGCCGGCAGGCGCTCCCGCCGGTTGCGGGTCGGGTGAAATCGGTCGGGGATGAGGTCATGGCTGCGCAGTCCTGAAGGGCAGGACGAGTGGGTGCAAGCCCATGACTCTAGGGGTGTTGCGGACCGGAAAAAAGGTCCACGGGGGTGCAATCTGATGGTGCCACGGGGCGTGGCGCCTTGCCATCCAGTCCGTCCACCAAGGGATGGACGTTCGCCACCGGTCTACCGCTTGGTGTGGGCGGGGCGGCTACGGGGCCGGGCGTGTGCAGCGCGCCCAGCCCCGAGGGGGCTGGCTTACGCCAACAGGTCCTTCAACGTGCGTGCGATCACCTTGGTCGCACGGCGCAGGTCTTCCAGGTCCAGACGCTCGTCGGCGCGCTTGGCATGCGATTCGAGCACGGTGCGCGGGCCGGCGCCGTAGATCACGCCGGGAATGCCGCGCTCCACGTACAGGCGCACGTCGGTGTACAGGGGCGTGCCCAGGGCGGGCACGGGCTCGCCCAGCAACTCTTGCGCGTGCTTCTGGATGGCATCGACCAGCGGCTTGTTGCCGGCCAGCGGTGTCATGGCGTTGGCCAGCAGCAGGCGGCGGATTTCCACCGAGATGCCGGCGCGCTCGCCTGCAGCGGTCTCGATCACGCGGCGGATAGCGGCTTCCACCTCCACCGGGTTCTCCTCGGGGATCATGCGGCGGTCGAGCTTGAAGCTCACCTTGCCGGGCACCACGTTGGTGTTGGTACCGCCCTCGATACGGCCCACGTTCAGGTAGGGGTGCTTGATGCCGGCCACGTTGGAGGTGACCTTCAAATACTCCTGGTTCTGCGCGTACAGCGCGTTCAGGATGTGCACGGCGCCCTGCAGCGCGTCCACGCCGGTGTGGGGCACGGCGGCGTGCGCCATCTTGCCGTGCACCGTCACTTCCATCTGCAGGCAGCCGTTGTGGGCGGTGACCACCTCGTACGAGAAGCCGGCCGCGATCATCAGGTCCGGCTTGGTCAGGCCCTTTTGCAGCAGCCAGCCGGGGCCGAGTTCGCCGCCAAACTCTTCGTCGTAGGTGAAGTGCAGTTCCACCGCGCCCTGGGCAGGCTGGGCCACGGCTTCGAGAGCACGCAGCGCAAAGGTGAAGCTGGCGAAATCGCTCTTGCTCACGGCGGTGGCGCGGCCGTACATCTTGCCGTCCACGATCTCGGCGCCGTAGGGGTCGTGCGTCCAGCCTTCGCCGGGGGGCACCACATCGCCGTGGGCGTTCAGGGCGATGGTCGGGCCCTTGCCTTCGCTGCCGTACTTGCGGCGCACGATCAGGTTGGTGATCGACTCCATGCCGTAGGCCTGCACGTCGGCGGCGGGCACGGCGTGCTTCTCGGCCTCGTAGCCAAAGTCACGGAGCAGCTCGGCCGTGCGTTCTGCGTGGGGCGCGTTGTTGCCCGGGGGCGTGTCGGTGGGCACGCGCACCAGCGCCTGCAGAAACTGCACTTCCTCGTCGAAGTGCTGGTCGATCCACGCATCCAGTGCGGCGTAGTCGGTCGTTGGGGTGGTGGTCATGCGGGGGTTTCCTCGGAGAGCTGTTGCAGCACGTGCGTGAAGGCGTCCACGGCCAGCTGCATGTCGTTGTTGGTGGTGGATTCGAGCGGGTTGTGGCTGATGCCGGAGTTCAGGCCGCGCACAAAGAGCATGGCCTGCGGCATGATCTCGTGCAGCTTCATCGCATCGTGCCCGGCGCCGCTGGGCATGCGGAACAGGGGCACGCCCTGGGCGTCCACCGCACGTTCCCAGCGCTGCTGCCAGGCCGGGGCGCTGGGGGCGGCGGCCGCGCGCATGGATTCCTCCAGCGTGTAGCGCATGCCGCGCCGCTCGGCAATGCGGGCCAGCTCGGCCAGCACGTCCTTGGCCAGCGCGTCGCGCTGCGGGTCGTTGGGGGCGCGCAGGTCCAGGCTGAACTGGCAGCGGCCGGGCACCACGTTGATGGAGCCGCCGGGCACGTTGAGCAGGCCAATGGTGCCCACCGAGTCGCCGTCCTTGGCGGCGCGCTGCTCGATGTACAGGGCCAGCTCGGCCACGGCCACGGCGGCATCGCGGCGGCGGTCCATGGGGGTGGTGCCGGCATGGCTGGCCATGCCGATCATCTCGCCCACGTAGCGCACGCCGCCGTTGATGGAGGTGACCACGCCCAGCGGCAGGTCCAGCTCGTTGAGCACAGGACCCTGCTCGATATGCACCTCGATGAAGCCCAGGTACTGCGCGGCGTCTCGCTGCAGCTTGGGAATGTCGTCGATGCACAGGCCGGCATGCTGCATGGCCTCGCGCATGGTCACGCCGTCGGCGTCCTTCTGGTCCAGCCAGGCGTGGTTGAAGTGGCCGATGAGCGCGCCCGACCCGAGGAAGGTGGCCTTGTAGCGCTGGCCTTCTTCTTCGGCAAAGCCGATGACCTCGATGCCGAAGGGCAGGCGCTTGCCGGCGCGGTGCAGTTCGCGCACGCAGGCCATGGGCACGAAGATGCCCAGCCGCCCGTCGTACTTGCCGCCGTTGCGCACCGTGTCGTAGTGCGATCCGGTCATCAGGTATTTGGCTTGGTCAGCGCCAGCGGCAGGGTGGTAGCGGCCCACCACGTTGCCCACGGCGTCCACTTCGACCTCGTCGAAGCCGCAGTCGCGCATCCAGTGGCTGATGCGCTGGGCGCAGGCGCGGTGTGCGTCGGTGAGGTAGGTCACCGTGAGCTGGCCCTTCTCGGCAAACCCGGGGTCCGAGTGCTGGGCCAGGTTCTCCTGCCAGTCCCACACGTCGTTGCCCAGCACGGGCTCGGCGTCGAACTTGTCGTTCAGGCGGATCTCGGCAATGCGGTGGATGTTGCGCAGCGCCTCGGCGCGCTCGAAGTCGGGGTGGTTGTCCAGCCGGCGCGCAAAGGTGGCAATGATCTCCTGCCGCGGCAGGCCCGCGCCGCGCGGCCCGCGCACCGCCAGGATGAAGGGGAAGCCAAAGCGCGCGTTGTAGTCCGCATTGAGCTTCTGAATGCGCGCGAACTCCTCGGGCGTGCACTGGGCCAGGCCCGCCTTGCTCTGCTCGTTGGTCGACTCGGCCGTGAGGCTGTTGGCCACCATGGCCTTGCCGGCCAGTTCCGGGTGGGCGCGGATCAGCGCCAGCTGCGCATCCTGCGGCGCGGTGCGCACGGCCTGGGCCAGGGCGTGGCGCAGGTGCGCCAGCGAGCGGAAGGGGCGCTGCGCCAGGGCCTGTTCGGCGATCCAGGGCGAGTGCTCGTACACGCCGTCCAGCCACTGCAGGGCCTCGGCCGGGGTGGCCGCGTTGAGTTGGTCAAGGGTGAGTGCCATGGTGGTCAGGCCTTGCTGGTGACGGTGGTGTCGTTGAAGGGATGCACCTGGGCCCAGTGGCGCGCGATGTCCACGCGGCGCGCCACCCACACCTTGTCGTGCTGGGCGATGTGGTCCAGGAAGCGCTGCAGCGCCGTGATGCGGCCGGGGCGGCCGAGCAGGCGGCAGTGCATGCCGATGCTCATCATCTTGGGCGCGTTGTCGCCGTCGGGGTCGCCTTCGGCGTACAGGGCGTCGAAGGTGTCCTTGAGGTACTGGTAGAACGGGTCGGCGTGCGAATAACCCTGGGGCAGGGCAAAGCGCATGTCGTTGCAGTCCAGCGTGTAGGGCACGATGAGCTGGGGCGCCACGCTGCCGTCGCTGCGCTGCACCTTCATCCAGAAGGGCAGGTCGTCGCCGTAGTAGTCGCTGTCGTACTCGAAGCCGCCGAAGTCGGCCACCAGGCGGTGGGTGTTGGGGCTGTCGCGCCCGGTGTACCAGCCCGTGGCGCGCTGGCCGGTCATGCGCTCGATGATGGCCATGGCCTCGGCCATGTGGGCGCGCTCCACCTCTTCGGGGATGTGCTGGTAGTGGATCCACTTGAGGCCGTGGCAGGCGATCTCGTGGCCGGCCTGCACGAAGGCCTGGGTCAGCTCGGGGTGGCGCTGCAGCGCGCTCGACACGCCGAACACGGTGAGCGGCAGGCCGCGCTTGTCGAACTCGCGCAGGATGCGCCAGACGCCGGCACGCGAGCCGTATTCGTAGATGCCCTCCATGCTCATGTGGCGCTCGGGGTAGCTGGCGGGGTTGAACATTTCCGACAGGAACTGCTCCGAGCCTGCATCTCCGTGCAGGGTGGCGTTTTCGCCGCCCTCTTCGTAGTTGAGCACGAACTGCACGGCGATGCGCGCCTGGCCGGGCCATTGGGCATGGGGCGGGTTGGGGCCGTAGCCGACGAGGTCGCGGGGGTAGGGGTGGGTGGAGTCGTAGATCATGGTGTGTCTGCTCACGAAACGGAGGTCACGGGGGCGAGCGCCATGGCCAGGTCGCTGGCAGGGCGCTTGCGGTCGAAGGTGAGGCTGGCCTCGACATGCTCGAGGTGCGACTGCATGAGGGCCACGGCCTGGTCCTCGTCGCGCGCGGCCAGCGCGGTGACGATCTCGCCGTGTTCTTCGTGCGAATGTTCTGCGGCGCTGGCCGACTGGTACATCAGCGTGATCAGCGCGCAGCGCGAGATCAGGTCGCCCAGCAGATGGGCCAGCACCTCGTTGCCCATGAGCTCTGCCATGCGCACGTGGAAGTCGCCCAGCAGCTCGGTGCGGCTGCTGGCGTCGGCCGTGCCCATGGCGGCCTTCTCGCTGGCCACGTGGGCGCGCAAAGCCTTGATCTTGGCCGGCGTGACGCTGCGCACGAAGGCGCGGGTCATCTCGGTCTCGAGCATGCGGCGCACGGCGAACACCTGGCGTGCCTCTTCCACCGAGGGGGTAGAGACGAAGGCGCCGCGTGCGGGCTCCAGCGTGACCAGCTTGTTCTGCGCCATCTGGAACAGCGCCTGGCGCACCAGCGTGCGCGAGACGCCGAAGTGGTCGGCAAGCTTCTGCTCGGCCAGCTTGGTGCCGGGCTGCAGGCGGTGTTCAACGATGGCGCGGGTCAACGCCTCGACGATGGCACTGGTGGATGAAGATTCCATGGCGACATGATAGGAGGATTGGCGAAAAGTGTATACACTTTTGGTCTACAGATTGCATTTTTCCTATCCCCATCCTTGAGGAGAATCCCTATGGGCTTGAGCACGCATGTTCTGGACACCATGAATGGCTGCCCCGCGGCCGGCATGGAAGTGGCGCTGTATTCCACCCACGGCGACGCCGCCACGCTGCTGCAGCGCCTGGTGCTCAACCACGACGGCCGCACCGATGCGCCGCTGTTCGACAACGCCAGCCTGCGCGCCGGCACCTACCGGCTGCGCTTTGACGTGGCGGGGTATTTCAAGGCCAAGGGCGTGGAACTGCCCGAGCCGAACTTCCTGAACCAGGTGAGCCTGGACTTCGGCGTTGCACACGAAGACCAGCACTACCACGTGCCGCTGCTGGTGAGCCCGTGGAGCTATTCGACGTACCGGGGTTCCTGATCCCCGGTGGCGGTCAGAGCTGGCCTTCGGTGAGGGTATCGAGTTGGAACTTGCCGCTCTTGTCCCACAGCCAGGTCTCGGTGTAGGTCACCTTGCCCAGGCGCGTGGGCACCGGGTAAGGGGCCGCGGCGCGCACGGTGCGCTCGATCTCCTTGACCACCTCGGGCGCATGGCGCGGGGCGCGCAGCCAGTTCACGCGCGTGACCTTGCCGGTGCGGTCGATGTCCACCTCGATCACGCCGATGGCGTACAGCTGCGGGGGCAGCTTGCCCTTGAAGATGCGCTCGGCGTTCAGGCCATAGAGGTGGGTGGCGCCGTCCTGCCGGTAGGCGCGGGGCGTGGCGGCTGCCGAGGGGCGGGCCGAGCCGGCGCTGGCCGGCACGGGGCCCTTGACGCCCTGGATGTCGGTGCTGGTAGGAGGGCGGGTCTCTGGCGTGGCTGGCGCGGGTGCGGGTTCTGGCGCAGACTTGCAGGCAGCGACCAGGGCGGCACCCGCGGCCATGATGCCTGCCAGCAGCCAGTGGCGGCCTTTGCCGGGACGGTGATTTGGCGGGGTATCGGGCATGGTGGGCGGGTGTAACGAAAGGACGGCGGCAGTGGAGAACTTGCGTTTGTTGCTGGAGGGCCTTGCGGCCGAACCGGCATGTCTGGTGAGCGTGGAGTCTACCCAAGGCTCCGTCCCGCGTGAATCGGGCGCGTGGATGGCCGTGTTCGCACACAGGTTGGTGGGCACCATCGGCGGTGGCCACCTGGAGCACCAGGCCACTGCCGAGGCGCGCCGCCGCCTGGCAGACCCTGGCGCCGCGAACGACCCGGCGCCGATGCGCTTTGCCCTCGGCCCGGCCCTGGGCCAGTGCTGCGGCGGCGTGGTGTACCTCGAATTCGAGCGCCTGGCCGCGCAGGACGTACCGGCCCTGGCCCGGCGCCTCACGGCCGACCTGCACCCGGTGGCGCTGTTCGGCGGCGGCCATGTGGGCCATGCCCTGGCGCGCGTGCTGGCGCCGCTGCCCTTTGCGCTGACCTGGATCGACAGCCGCGACGGGATTTTTCCGGACGCGCCGCCGCCCAATGTGCACTGCGAGCATTCCGAGCCCGTACAGATGGCCGTGCCCACGCTGGCGGCGGGATCGCGCGTGCTCATCATGAGCTTCAGCCATGCCGAGGACCTGGACGTGGTGGCCGCCTGCCTCAGGCGCCAGCGCGAGCAGGGCGACCTGCCCTTCATCGGGCTCATCGGCAGCAAGACCAAGTGGGCCACTTTCACCAGCCGGCTCACGGCACGCGGCTTCAGCGCGCGCGAGCTTGCGCATGTGACCTGCCCCATCGGCGTGCCGGGCATCCCCGGCAAGGAGCCCGAGGTGATCGCCGTGGCCGTGGCGGCACAACTCTTGCAATCAGTGGCGGCAGTCCAGGCGGTGGTGCACAACCCACAGCGAGGGTATTCCCAGGCCTGATTGCTTCTTGATGGACTGGAATTGAGAACAGTTTTTGCATACACTTTCACCCGGGATCTTGCCGGCCGTTGCGGCACCGGTCCCATGGGTCGCAGCGGTGCCCCGGCAAGCATGGTTTGCCAAGGTGCGCGACCCCCTGTTCTGCTCAGAGCGCCCGCAGTGGTGAGCAGGTTGTTCAGGCGGTGTGTCCCCCCACGCCGCCAAGGTTGAGAAAAAAATGGAACACTACCTTCTCGACTGGGCCAACCTGCTGCTGCGCTGGGTCCACGTCATCACCGCCATCGCCTGGGTTGGCTCGTCGTTTTACTTCGTCTTCCTGGACAGCAGCCTCACGCCACCAGAGGACGAAGACCTGAAGAAGCAGGGCGTGAGCGGCGAGCTCTGGGCCGTGCACGGCGGCGGCTTCTACCACCCGGTCAAGTTCGCCGTCTCCCCGCCCGAGCTGCCCAAGCACCTGCACTGGTTCTACTGGGAGAGCTACAGCACCTGGCTCAGCGGCTTTGCGCTGTTCACCCTGTCCTACCTGTGGAGCGCCGGCACCTACCTGATCGACAAGTCGCGCATGGACTGGGCGCCGCCCGCAGCCATCGGCGCGGCGCTGGCCTTCCTGGTCGTGTTCTGGCTGCTGTACGACGGCATCTGCCGCATCTTCGGGCAAAAGAAGAACGGCGACGCCATCGTGGGTGGCCTGGTGCTGGTGCTGGTGTGCATCGCCTCGTGGCTGGCCTGCCACCTGTTTGCCGGGCGCGCGGCCTTCCTGCTGGTGGGCGCGATGATCGCCACCTCGATGAGCGCCAACGTGTTCTTCTGGATCATCCCCGGCCAGCGCACCGTGGTGCGCCAGATCCGCACGGGGCAGAAGGTGGACCCGATCCACGGCAAGCGCGGCAAGCAGCGCAGCGTGCACAACACCTACTTCACGCTGCCGGTGATCTTCGCGATGCTGAGCAACCACTACAGCTTCCTCTGGAGCCACGCGCAGAACTGGCTGGTGCTGATCGTCATGATGTTCGCGGGCGCCGCCATCCGCCAGTTCTTCGTGATGCGCCACGGCTACAAGCTCGGCCGCAACCCCAATCCGCTGCCTTACGCCCTGGTGGGCGTGGCGGCCCTGCTGGGCGCCATTGTCTGGATGCGGCCGGCCCCACCAGCACCGGCACCCGTCGCCGCGGCCAAGCCGGCGGCGGCTGTTGCTGCTGCCCCTGCGGCCCCTGCCGCTTCCGCGGCGGCCCAGGCCGCAGCGGCCACGGCCCCGGCTGCCGCCGCACCCGCCGCGGCGGGCACCGGTGGCGAATTCGCCGCCGTGCAGACGGTGCTGGAGCAGCGCTGCTACCTGTGCCATGGCGCCCAGGTGCAGATGAAGAACCTGCGCCTGGATTCGCCGGCCCTGGTCAAGCAGCACGCCCAGGCGGTCTACCAGCAGGCCGTGGTGCAAAAGCTCATGCCCATGAACAACGCCACGCAGATGACGGACGCCGAGCGCGCCCTCATCGGCCGCTGGTTCCAGGACGGCGCGAAGACGCCCTGATCGACGCGCTGCCTGGGGCAGCGCTGGACCATCAGGCGGCCAGCACGCTTTGCAGCGCGCGCAGCGCGTTGTGCGGCGGCCCGGGCAGCTCGCCGCCGTGCAGCACCACGCCGGTGGAGGCCAGCTTGGCCTCGTGCTTGGCCACGGCGGCCAGGTTGGCCACCTCCTCGGCATGGCGGTACACGCCGGGCTGGATGCGCACCGCGCCGATGGCCAGCGTGGTGCAGGGGAAGAAGCGGCGCACGCCGTGCCGGTCTTCCGAGTGGATGCCGCCCATGGCGCGCGCGCCGTCGTCGAACAGGGTGAGCGCCTCGCGTGCGAACTCGTCCACGATGTGCTTGCAGCGCTGCAGCCAGTTGCTGCTCTGGAAGATGAGCATGAAATCATCGCCCCCCACATGGCCCACGAAGTCGCGGCGCGCGTCGCAGTGCGTGGTGGCCAGGCGCGCCACCAGGCGGATCATCTGGTCGCCACGCCAGTAGCCGTAGTGGTCGTTGAAGGGCTTGAAGTTGTTCAGGTCCGCATAGCAGGCGACGAACTCGGTGCCGCTCTCCAGCAGGCGCTGCATGTGCATGCTGATGGGGATGTTGCCGGGCAGGAAGGTCAGCGGGTTGGCGTGGCGCGCGGCCTCGATGCGCGTCTCGGTCACCGCGCGCACCAGCTGGTCACCCGTGCCCAGGCCCACGTAGCGGCCGTTGTCGGTGACGATGTATCCGTCGCTCAGGTAGCGCTGGTCCTGCGAGGTGAGGATGCCCACGAGCTGGTCCACGTCGCAGTCGAGCTCCACCACGCGCGGTGTGTTGTTGGCAAAGCCGACGCAGGGCTTGCGCCCATGCACCTCGCGAAAGTACAGCGTGGCGTAGTGGTTCATGAACTGCTGGCGGTTGATCAGCGCCACCGGGCGCTGGCCATCCACCACGGCCAGTGCGTGCAGGTCGGTGCGCCCCTGCAGCAGGGCGGCCACCTCGTCGTTGCTGCTGGAGGGCGCCACCGTGGGCGCCTGCAGCACCATCAGGCTGCGCAGGATGCCTGGGCGCGCGGTCTGGCCCAGGTGGGGCAGCACGGCCACGCGGCGGTCCTGCAGCACGTCGAGCGCCGGGCCGTCGATGGCCTCGCGCGGGGTGCGCGCCGGGCGCCCCAGCACCCAGCCCTGGCCGTAGGGGATGGCCAGGTCGCGCAGCGCCCGCAGGTCGTCGCGCGTCTCGATGCCCTCGGCGATCAGCGTGGTGCCGAACACGTCGGCAATGCCCTTGATGGCCTGCAGCATCTGCAGGTTCTCGGGGTGTTCGCTGATGTCGTGGATAAAGTAGCGGTCGATCTTCACGAAATCGGGCTTGACCTCGGACCACAGGCGCAGGCTGGAGCGCCCGTCGCCGAAATCGTCGAGCGCCAGGCGCGCGCCGCAGGCATGCACCTCGCGGATGGCCTCGCGCAGCGCGGGCATGTCGGTCACGCGCTCGTGCTCGGTGATCTCGAACACCAGCATGCGCGCGCTCACGCCAAAGGCGCGCACCGTCTCGCCCAGGCGGCGCTCGCCGCACAGGGCCACGGCATGCACCAGCGCATCGGCGCTGATGTTCACGAACAGCCGGCCGGGCGCGCCGTGGTCGGCCCAGTTCGAGAGGGCGGTGAACACGCACACGAGTTCGAAGTCCTGCAGCAGGCGCTCGCGCCGGGCGGTCTCCAGCAGCAGGTCGGGCGTGTGCAGGGCCGTGCCCTCGGGGCCGCGGATCAGTGCCTCATGCGCAAAGATGCTGCCTTCGCGCAGGTCACCCAGCGGCTGGAAGACGCAGTGCAGGCCCCCTTCGCGCATGAGCCGCGCCAGCGGCCCTGATCCCAGCCGCGCCGCAGGCGACAGCAGCGCCAGCATGCGGTCGAGACGTTCTTGCTTGGGATGCGCCATGGTTGCAATTTGTCACTTCTAGGGGGCTGACCATACCGGCCGCTCGTGACAGATGCGTTACAGGGGTTCGGGTTTCCACCTGTCTGCCCGAGGCCACGCACAATGGGGACCATGTCTGAAATCTCTTCTTCCCCAGCCGGCGCGTTGCCCGATTTCCACACCGATCCCCGCGGCTTTCTGCGGGGCCTGTTCGACGTTGCCGTGCGCAGCGCACAGCCCCTGCACGGCATGCGCGCCTGGCTGCCCGCGCCGCCGCGAGGGCGCACCCTGGTGCTGGGGGGCGGCAAGGGCGCAGGGGCGATGGCCCAGGCGCTCGAAGCCCTGTGGCCGCACGGCGCGCCGCTGTCGGGCCTGGTCGTCACGCGCTACGGCCACACCCCGCCCCGGCCCGAAGGCCTGGTGCAGCGCATCGAGGTAATCGAGGCC
This sequence comes from Acidovorax sp. GW821-FHT10A04, assembly GCF_059415825.1. Lineage (NCBI taxonomy): Bacteria > Pseudomonadati > Pseudomonadota > Betaproteobacteria > Burkholderiales > Comamonadaceae > Acidovorax > Acidovorax sp. GW821-FHT10A04. The sequence goes on along the minus strand of NZ_JBWKNZ010000021.1, from coordinate 43,858 downwards.
GCGCACCCCGTGCCCGATGCCGCCGGCGAGGCCGCGGCGCAGCGCCTGCTGGACCTGACCCAAGGCCTCACGGCCGACGACCTGGTGCTGTGCCTGATCTCGGGCGGGGGCTCCTCGCTGCTCACCCTGCCGGGCGAGGGTCTGACCCTGGAGGACAAGCAGCGCATCAACCGCGCGCTGCTCGAGAGCGGGGCCGACATCGCCGAGATGAACTGCGTGCGCAAGCACCTCTCGCGCATCAAGGGCGGGCGGCTGGCGGCGGCCTGTGCGCCGGCGCGCGTGGTCACGCTGACCATCAGCGACGTGCCGGGCGACGACCCCTCGGTCATTGCCAGCGGCCCGACCGTGCCCGATGCCACCACCTGCGCCGAGGCGCTGGCCATCCTGGTGCGCTACGGCATCGAGGTTCCGCACCAGACCCTGCAGGCGCTGCGCGAGGGTGCGCTGGAAACGCCCAAGCCCGGCGACGCCGTATTCGAAGGCCATGCCGTGCACCTGGTGGCCACGCCCTGGCAGGCGCTGGAGGCCGCGGCCGCGGCGGCGCGCGCGGCAGGCGTGGACGCCGTCATCCTCTCGGACGAGATCGAGGGCGAGTCGCGCGACGTGGGCAAGGTGCACGCGGCCATGGCGCGCTCGGTGGCGCGCCATGGCCAGCCGTTCACCAAGCCCTGCGTCATCCTCTCCGGTGGCGAAACCACGGTCACGGTGCGCCCGCGCGCACCCGACGCCCCGCGCGGCCGCGGCGGCCGCGCCGGCGAGTTCTGCCTGGGGCTGTCCAAGGCGCTGCAAGGCGAGCCGTCGGTCTGGGCGCTGGCTGCCGATACCGACGGCATCGACGGCGTGGAGAACAACGCGGGTGCCTTCGTCGGGCCCGACACCTTGTACCGCGCCCATGCATCGGGCGCCGACATCAACGACGCCCTGCAGCGCAACGACGCCTGGGGCTACTTCGCGGCCCTGGGCGACCTGCTGGTCACCGGGCCCACGCACACCAACGTCAACGACTTTCGGGCGATCCTGGTGCTGTAGCTCGCCAGGCCGCTTGCGCGGCCTTGGCGTCAAAACCTGTGGCGGACGCCCAGGCCGAAGCTGTTGCCGGTGGTGCGCGCCGTGATGCGGTCGTTCATCAGCATGGCATACACATCGGTGCGCTTGGACAGGAAGTGGTCATACCCCAGCGTGAAGGTCTTGCGCGAGACGTCGGTGGCCGACAGCTCGGTCTGGGCCCACGAGGCCAGCACCTTGCCGGTGCCGAACACCGGCACGGACACGCCCAGCTGTGCCGTTTTGGCCTTGTTGGCGCTGTTGTCGGCCTTGGCCTGGCCGTAGCTGGCAAAGGCCTTGACCACGCTGAAGTCGTAGGCGCCGCCGAGCATCCAGTCGCTCTTGGTGGTGCCCAGGTAGGTATTGGGCACGGCAGGGTTGCTGACCTGGTCGCGCTCGTAGAAGCCGGTCAGGGTCAGCGGGCCGTTGAAGTACAGCGCGTTCAGGCCGATGTTCTTCTTGCCGTTGTCGTTCGCGATCTCGCCCACCTGGTAGTGGGCATTGAGCGTGAGCCCACCCAGGCTGGGTGTGCTGTAGATGATCTCGTTGGACCAGCCCGTGTCCGAAGGCGTGGTCGCCGTCCAGCCCGTGCCGTTGAACAACGGCACGTTCATGTGCAGGATCAGCGGCGCGAAGGTGAACGAATCGCCCATGGGGTTCGACAGGATCGAGGGCAGGAAGTTGGGCGCCAGGCCGCGGCCCACGGTCACCGTGCCGAAGCCTCCCGACAGGCCCACGTTGGCATCGCGCGAGAAGAAGGTGTCGTTCACGAAGCGGCCCTGTACGCCGCTGTCCACCTTGATGAACGAGGTCAGCGCGAAGTTGGCCTTGAGGCCGCCGCCGAGGTCTTCGGTGCCCTTGACGCCGAACCACGAGGTGGTCATGCCACCGCTGTTGAGCACGGTGGCGCGGCCGGCATCGCCGGCGTTGCGCAGCGAGCCGACGAACACATCGGTCAGGCCCATCAGCTGGACGGAACTCTGCGCCTGGGTGGCCGCGCTGGCGCACAGCAGCGCGCCGCCGAGCGAGAGGGCAATCAGGTTTGTTTTCATTGTGTACTCCTGGGGTGAGGAAATGGCCGGAGGTCCGGCGCGGGGCTCTGGTACCCGCCGCATGCCGCACCTTGGTGCGCGGGCGGAACCAGCCGACCGGGTTCGCAAGTTCCATGCCCCTGGCTGAACAAGTGCTTACAGAAAGCGGACACCGCGCAGGGCCGTGCGCGTGGCACCGGTTTGATCTTGCTCAATGCGCCCGCCAGCCACGCGCGGCACAGTTCGGGCCATGCTGCCCTCATCCCTTTTCTCCCTGCCGGCCCAGGTCCAGATGGCTGCGGCCGGTGACATGCTCAGGCACCGCCACCAGACCCTGGCCACCGTGGCCCACCTGGAGCGTGGGCGGGTGCTGCTGGGGATCTGCGAGCACGGGCAGATGCGCCACCAGCTCGGCGTGGTGGAAGCCCCCTTCTGGCTCGACGCTGCATCGGCGCTGTTGGGCGAACCCTGTGCCATGGACATGGTGGCCCAGACCCCGGTGCACCTGCGCCATGTGCCGGTGGAGGCCTTTCGCAGCCATTGCGCCGAGCTGCCGCCCGCCGCGCAGGCCCTGCTGCGCAACCTGGCCACGGGCTACCTGCAGCAGTCGGGCCTGGCCGTGAGCCGCCTCGCGCAGGACGCCCAGGCCCGCTGCGCGCAATGGCTGCTGCAGAACGCCGAACCCGACACGGGCGGCGCCATGAGCGTGACCCTGCACCAGCGCAAGCGGCTCATCGCCGCCCAGCTGGGCATCGCCCCCGAGACCTTCTCGCGCGTGATGCGCCACCTGCGCGAGCATGGCCTGGTGGCAGGCACCGGCAACGTGCTCAGGCTGCCCCAGCCGATGGCACTGCAGTCGGTCGCAGGCGGCTGAGACCCCGCAAAAGAAGGCCTGAAAAAGGTCGCCAGGAGAGCCTCTCTCAGGGTTTTTCCTTGGGGGCATGTGAGGGTTCCACCCAAGCCCTTGCGGGCGGGTGCTGCGTATATTTGTTGGGAGCCCTGTTGTTTCCTACAGCTTCCTCCATGCCCGCCTCCTTCATCGTCCGTACCTGCAGCCCTCCAGACCGGGACAGCGCATGACGCCACCTGCCAACCCCGTCGCTGCCGCGCAAGAGCCTGCCTGGAGCCTGCCAGGCCCTCTGGTGCTGCGGCTGATGGTGGTGGCTGCGCTGGTGGTGGTGCTGGCCAGTGCGGCATCGGTGTGGCTGGTCTCGCGTGCCGCAGGCCAGGAGGCCATGCGCCGCGTGGTCGGCCAGCAGACCGACGAAGTCGAGGTGGTGGCGCGGCTGTTGGCCAGCAAGATCGAGCAGAGCCAGAAGGTGCTGCGCACGGTGGCCCAGGGCATCACCCCGGCCATGCTGGAGTCGCCGTCCTCGCTGGACTGGCTGCTGCAGCAGGGCCTGCCTGCGGTAGGCTTCTTCGACGCACTGCACGTGGCCCGCAAGGACGGGGAGCTGCGCCTGAACATCCGCTCGGGCCAGTTGGTCAAGGCGGCCGAGCTGGACCCGGCCGAGCGCGATGCCCTGCGCCGCACGCTGATCGACGGCAAGCCCCAGGTGTCGGAGCTGATCGCCGGGCGCACCAGCCAGGCGCGCATCATGTTCACGCTGCCGCTGCACAGCGAGGAGGGGGCCGTGCTGGGCGTGGTCGCCGGTGCGCTCAAGCTGCAGTCGCAGGGCCTGCTGCCGCAGTCCATGGCGCTGCCGGCGCGCGACGACTCGCGCCTGCTCGTCTTCACGCGCGACGGCACCATCCTCTCGCACACCGACCCGGCGCGCATCATGGGCCAGGTGCGTGACGAGCCGGGCCTGGCACCCGTGTTCGCCGAGTGGCTGCGCCGCGCGCAGCCCGTGGTCGGGCGCGGTACCACCGAAGTGCAGCCCGAGCACATCGTGAGCGTGGCCGGCATGCCGTTGCCGCAGTGGTTCGTGGCCCGGGTGAGCAACTCGCAGGCCCTGTTGGCGCCGCTGCAGGGCGCCCAGCGCGAGGCCTGGTGGCTGGCCGCCGCGGTGATCGCCCTGGGCGTGCTGCTGCTGGCCGCCGCCATGGCCTGGATGGCACAGCCCCTGGCCCAGCTGTGCCGCGGCGCGCTGCAGCTGCTGCGCCACGACCAGCAACCTGGCGCTGCGCGAGGCACCGTCGAATGGCCCGCCGGCCGGGGCGAAGTGGGCGCGCTGGTGCGGGCGTTCGACGGGCTGGCCCAGCAAAAGCGCCAGCAGGACCACCTGCACACGCTGCTGCACGGCCAGTTCCAGGCCATCCTGCAGAACGCGTCGGTAGGCATCGTCATCACGCGCCATGGCGTGCTCGAAGTGGTGGGGCGCCAGGCCTGCCTGATGCTGGGCTATGCCGAGAGCGAGCTGCAGGGGCGGCCGGCGCGCACGCTGTACGGTTCGGACGCCGACTACGCCCGCCTGGGCGAGCGCGTGCAGTCGGCCTTTGCGGCGCACGGCACCTTCGACGGCGACGTGTGCTTCGTGCGCAAGGACGGCAGCCCCGTCTGGGCGCGCGTGCAGGGCCGCAAGGTGGACTCCGAGGCGCTGGGCGGTGGCACCGTGTGGATGCTGGAAGACATCACCGCCGCGCGCGAGGCCCAGTACCAGCAGGCCTGGGAACTCACGCACGATGCCCTTACGCAATTGCACAACCGCTCGGCCTTCGACCACCGGCTGGCCCTGCTGCTGGCCGAGCGCTCGGCACGCACGCGCACCGCCGATGCAGCACCGGCGGCCGCTGCAGGGGACGACGCACCCGACGACGGGGTGGTGCTGTTCATGGACCTCGACCATTTCACGCTGGTCAACGACGTGGCTGGCCACGATGCGGGCGACGATGTGCTGCGCCACGTGGCCCGGCTCATCGAGACCCAGGTGCGCCAGGTGGGCTGGTCCGCGCGCCTGGGCGGCGACGAGTTCGCCGTGGTGCTGCCCGGTTGCACGCTGGCACGCGGCCAGGCCGTGGCCGAGCAGTTGCGCGCCACGGTGCAGGCCTGGGAGCCGTCCTACCAGGGGCGCAGCTTCACGCTCGGGGTGAGCATCGGCCTGGTGGTGCTGGACTCCCACCTGCACGACGTGGCCTCGGTGCTGTATGCCGCCGACATGGCCTGCTACGACGCCAAGCGCGCCGGCCGCAACCGGGTCGAAACCCGGCATGCGCGTGACATGACGTCCTCAGGCCGCATGGCCCTGGGACCGTACTGAATCTCCCTCAGTCGCTGATTCGTCCCAGCGCGCGCAGCACGTTCTCGGCCGTGGCGGGCGCCGTCAGCCGAACCGGGGCCAGGTGGTCCTCGCCCGCACCACGTGTGGCCGCCACGGCATTGCGCAGCGCCTCGTAGACGCTGATGGCCAGCATGAACGGGGGTTCGCCCACGGCCTTGCTGCCGCCCACGTTGTCCTCGCGGTTGGCCTCGGGCCACAGGTTCACGCGGAAATGCGCGGGGATGTCGCCCGTGGCCGGGATCTTGTAGGTGCTGGGGGCGTGGGTGGCCAGGTAGCCCTTGTCGTTCCACACCAGCTGCTCGGTGGTGAGCCAGCCCATGCCCTGCACGAAGCCGCCCTCGATCTGCCCGATGTCGATGGCCGGGTTGATGCTGTGGCCCACGTCGTGCAGGATGTCCACGGCGATCACGCGGCTCTCGCCGGTGAGGGTGTCGATCACCACCTCGGTGCAGGCCGCACCGTACGAGAAGTAGTAGAACGGCCGGCCCGTGAGGGTGGTCTTGTCGTAGTGGATCTTGGGCGTGCGGTAGAAGCCGTCGCTCCACAGCTGGATGCGGTTGGCGTACGCCTCCTTGACCACGTCGTCGAAGGCGCGAACCTTCTTGGGCGAGATCACCTGCCCGCCCGCGAACTGGATCGCACCCGCGCCGCAGCCATCGAGCCCGCAGACATAGGCCGCCAGGTTGTCGCGCACGTGGCGCGCGGCGAACTGGGCCGCGCGGCCGTTCAGGTCGGTGCCGCTCGAAGCGGCGGTGGCGCTGGCGTTGGGCACCTTGCTGGTGTCGCTGGCCGTGACCAGCACGCGCTGCAGCGGTACGCCCAGCTCGTCGGCCACGATCTGCGCCACCTTGGTGTGCAGGCCCTGGCCCATTTCGGTGCCGCCGTGGTTCACCTGCACGCTGCCGTCGGTGTACACGTGCACCAGCGCGCCGGCCTGGTTGAACAAGGTGGCCGTGAAGCTGATGCCGAACTTGACCGGCGTGATCGCCAGGCCGCGCTTGAGCACGGGATTGGTGGCGTTCCAGGCGGCGATGGCGGCCTGGCGCTCGCGGTAGTTGGCGTCGCGCTCCAGCTGGGGCATGAGCTCGTGCAGGATGTTGTCCTCCACGGTCATCTGGTAGTGGGTGACGTTGCGGCCTTCGCTGGCGTCGCGGCCGTAGAGGTTGCGCAGGCGCACGTCCTGCGCGTCCAGCCCCAGTGCGCGCGCGATGTCGCCCAGGATGGCCTCGATCACGATCACGCCCTGCGGGCCGCCGAAGCCGCGGAACGCGGTGTGGCTCTGGGTGTTGGTCTTGCAGCGGTAGGAGGCGATCTCCACGTCGCTCAGGTAGTAGGCATTGTCGCTGTGGAACACGGCCCGGTCGGCCACGGGGCCCGAGAGGTCGGCCGAGAAGCCGCAGTTGGCCGCCATGTGCAGGTTCAGCCCCGTGATGCGGCCCGTGCCGTCGAAGCCCACGTCGTAGCGGTAGGCAAACGGGTGGCGCTTGCCGGTGACCATGAAGTCCTCGTCCCGGTCCAGGCGCAGCTTGATGGGGCGGCCCAGCTTGTGTGCGGCCACGGCGGCCCACACGGCCAGGTGCCCGGCCTGCGTCTCCTTGCCGCCAAAGCCCCCGCCCATGCGCCGGCACTCCACGCGCACCGCATGGTTGTCGATGCCCAGGGCGTGCGCCACCCAGTGCTGCACCTCGCCGGGGTGCTGGGTGCTCGAATACACCCACCACTGCTTCTGTTCCAGCGGCATGGCGTAGGCAATCTGGCCTTCGAGGTAGAAGTGCTCCTGCCCGCCTACCTCGAAGGTGCCTTCCAGGCGGTGCTCTGAGCCGGCCAGGCCCGCCGCCGCATCGCCGCGGCGCACGAACACCGGGGGCAGCACATAACTTTCGGCCGCCAGCGCCTCTTCCACCGTGAGCACGGCGGGCAGCGGCGTGATGTCGAGCTTCACGGCGCGCACGGCGCGGCGCGCCTGCATCACCGTGTCGGCCACCACCAGGCCGATGACCTGGCCGATGTGCTGCACCGTGTCCATGGCGAACACCGGCTCGTCGTGCGCGAAGGCGGCCAGCATCTTGTCGCCCGGCACGTCGGCGGCCAGCACCACGCCGCGCACGCCGGGCAGGGCCAGGGCGGCGCTCGCGTCCACACCGTTCAGGCGGCCGTGGGCCACGGTGGAGAGGATGGGCGAGGCGTAGAGCGTGCCCTTGATTTCGGGCAGGTCGTCGATGTAGTGGGCCGCGCCCGCCACCTGGGCGCGCGCGCTTTCATGGATGTGCGAATGGCCCATCGCGCGCAGGGTCGCGGGGGGCGTGGCCGCCAGCGGCGCTGCTACGGGCTGGTCGGCGTGCGCGTCGGCGGCCACCACCACGGGGTCGTCCACTGCATCGCGGCTCAGGGGAAGGGTGTCACGCTGGTTCATACGGCGGCCTCCAGTCGGAAGTTTTCCACGCTCACCGCATCCTGGCCCTGGCTTTCGAGCCAGAAGCGCTGCAGCAGGCTGGCCAGCACGGTGCGGCGGTAGGCGCCGCTGGCGCGCATGTCGGAGATGGGGCTGAACTCGGCCTGCAGGGCGTCGGCGGCCTGCTTCACCGTCTCGGCCGACCAGGGCTGGCCGGTGAGGGCGGCTTCTGTTTGCCGCGCCCGGGCTGGCGTGGCGGCCACGCCGCCCGCACCGATGCTGGCACGGCGCACCACGCCGGCCTCGATGTCGAGGTTGACGACCAGGCACACGGCCGATATGTCGTCGTCGAAGCGCTTGGAGATCTTGTAGGCACGCAGGAAGTTGGCCCCCACGCTCGGCACTGGCGTGTCCTCGCTGCCCCCCAAGGGGGCGCTCGCCGCCTTGGGGCGGCCCGGCGGCGGCTCGGCTTCGGTGACCGCAGGGCGCGGCACCACGATGCGCACCAGCAGCTCATCGGGGGCCATCACGTTCTGGCGGTAGCCGGTGTACAGGTCTTCGAGCGCCAGCGTGCGCTCGCCGCGCGTGCTGGCCAGCACGATCTGCGCGCGCAGCGCGATCAACAGCGGCATGGAGTCGCCGATGGGCGAACCATTGGCCACGTTGCCGCCCAGCGTGCCCGAGTTGCGCACCGGCAGGCCCGCGAAGCGCGTGGCAAAGCTGTGCAGCTGCGGCCACTGGCGCACGAGCGCGGCAAACGCATCGGTCAGCGACACGGCGGCGCCGATGGTGATCTGGTGCGCGTCTTCACCGAGCTGCAGCAGCTCGGCCGCGCGCGTCACGTCCAGGATCTGTGCGTACTGCTTGTGCATCTTGGTGACCCACAGCCCCACGTCGGTGCAGCCGGCCACCACCTGGGCGCCGGGGTGCGCGGCGCGTGCGGCCAGCAGGGCTGGCAGGGTGGTCGGGGCCAGGTAGGCCGTGCCGTCCGCTGTCAGGGACTGCAGCTGTGCCAGCTGGCGCAGCAACTGGGCTTCGTCCACGGCCACGGGGGGCAGGGCGGCCATCTGCTGGGCCGCGTCGAGGATGGGGCGGTAGCCCGTGCAGCGGCACAGGTTGCCCGAGAGTTCTTCCTGCGCGAGTTCGCGCGTGATGGGCTGGCCGTGGCACACGTGGTTCTGGTACATGCCGAACAGGCTCATCACGAAGCCCGGCGTGCAAAAGCCGCACTGCGAGCCGTGGCACTGCACCATGGCTTCCTGCGCGGGGTGCAGGGTGATGGCTTTCTCTGCCGACGGGGCCGGGCCGGCGGGGCGGATCAGCGGGTCTTCGGCCAGGTCTTCCACCGTCCACAGCGCCATGCCGTCGACCGAGTGGGCCAGGCGGATGCAGCTGTTCACGGCGCTGTAGTGCAGCTTGCCGTCGCGCTCCTCGCCCAGCACCACCGCGCAGGCACCGCAGTCGCCCTCGCCGCAGCCCTCCTTGGTGCCCGTGCAGCCCAGGTCCTCGCGCAGCACTTCGAGCAGCGTGCGGTCGGGCGGTACGTCGTGCAGCGCCGCGGTCTGGCCGCGGCGGATGAAGCGGAGAGGTCGGTGGGTCATCATCATCGTCATGCGTGGGGTGCTCGAAACGGGCCAATGGGTCAAAACCAGAGCGTATGCGCGCCTGCGAGGGAACGCATATGCGAGAGCGTATAACGGGGATGCCTGCCGCGCTATGGGGCGGCTCGGCTCGGCGCCTGCTGGATACACTGCCGCTGCACCATTGTTCACCGTTTTGTCCCGCCTGCAACCGTCCATGCCTGCCGCCACGCCACCCCGCAAATCCGCCGCTGCAAAGGCCGTGCCCGCCGCCACCCTGGACCAGCCGGTGTACGAGGCCGTGCTCGACGCCGTCATGCACGGCCGGCTGCGCCCCGGCGAACGCCTGGGCGAGCCCGCGCTGTGCGAGCGCTTCGGCGTGAGCCGCACGGTGGTGCGCCAGGCCCTGCACCGGCTGGCCGAGTTGCGCATCCTGGACATCGTGCCCAACAAGGGGGCCACGGTGGCCCGCCCCGGCCCCAGGGAGACGCGCGACATCTTCGCCGCGCGCCGCGTGGTCGAGGCCGGCATCGTGCGCATGGTGGCCGCGCGCATCACGCACGGCGAGGTGCAGCGCCTCACGCAGCGCATGCGCGCCGAGCACGAGGCCCTGCACCAGCAGGACCATGCGCGCTGGGTGGCGCTGGCGGGGGGCTTCCACCTGGCGCTGGCGGAGCTCTCGGGCAATGCAGAGCTGCAGCGCATCCTGACCGAACTCATGACGCGCTGCTCGCTGATCGTCGCGCTGTACGAGGCGCCCGGCGAGTCCACCTGCGAGCACGAGGAGCACGAACAGCTGGTCGAGTGGCTGGCCCTGCGCGATGGCGACGCCGCCGCCGCTGCCATGGACCGCCATCTGCTGGCGCTGGAGGCCCGGCTGCGCCTGCCGGACGAAGGTACACCGCTGGGTTGAAAAATCGTATACGTTTATTATGCGAAATGGAATTTATCCGTTAATCAGGATAAAATTTCGTATACGATTTGTTTTATAAAAGGCCATGGACATCGATTTCTCGCAGCTGGAGGCCTACCAGCGCTACAAGCTCATGGCCAGCCTGATTGTGCCGCGCCCCATCGCGCTGATCACCACGCTGGGCGAAGACGGCACTGTCAACGCGGCGCCGTTCAGCATGTTCAACATGCTCGGCGAGGACCCGCCGGTGGTCATGGTCAGCATCAACCGCCTGAAGGACGGCCTGCTCAAGGACACGGCGGCCAACATCCTGCGCACTGGCGAGTTCGTGGTGCACATCACCGACGAAGCCATGGCCGCGCAGATGCATGCCTGCGGCGACAGCCTGCCGCCCGATGAAAGCGAGCTGGCGCACGCCGGCCTCACGCCTGTGCCCTCGCGCAGCGTGGCGCCGCCGCGCATCGCCGAAGCCCCCGTGGCCTTCGAGTGCGTGCTGCACGAAACCCTGGAGACCGCGAGCCGCTACGTCTTCATCGGCCGCGTGCAGTGGCTCGGCGTGCGCGATGGCCTGGTGGACACCGAACGCTGGCGCGTGCGCCTGCAGGACTTCCACCCCGTGGGGCGCTTCGGCGCGAGCTTCTACGTGAAGACCGGCGAGCGCTTCGCCATCGGTGCGGACACGCCTGCGCAGGCACGCAGCACCGCCATCGACGAGATATGACCATGGCCGCTGCGACGTTCAGCGAGCAGGACCACGCCGCGATGCGCCTGGCCATCGCGGCCTCGCGCCAGGCGCTGGCTGCGGGCGACAACCCCTTCGGCGCCACGCTGGCCTCGCCCGCTGGCGAGGTGCTGTTCACCGCACGCAACAACCAGAACACCACCCGCGACTGCACCGGCCATGCGGAGCTGGTGCTGGTGCGCGAGGCCTCGGCCGCGCTCGGCCCCGAGGCCCTGCGCGGTGCCACCGTCTTCGCGAGTGGCGAGCCCTGTGCCATGTGCGCGGGCGCCATGTTCTGGGCCGGCATTGCGCGCGTGGTGTATGCCGCGAACCAGCAGGACATCGCGCAGGCGCTGGGCGGGCCGCAACTGGCCACGCCGTGTGCTGAACTGCTGGCGCATGCGCGCCCGCCCGTGGCCGTGCAACACGGCCTGCTGCGCGACGAGGCCGCGGCCGCATTGCGCGGGGCCTGACTGCGCTGCAGGGGCGGGGCCTGCGGCCCTGCACAGGGATTTCCAGGGGCACGGCGCAGTGGGTGTGCGGTGTACAGTGCGCCGACACTTTTTTCCCCACCCCACAACGCCCCCACTGCCCACACCGTGCAGCGCAACGCATCCATCGCGCAGAGCGGCATACGTGATGGCGTATGACAAGAATGCAGGCCCCTGTATGCGAGACCACGCCCTTTTCGACAAGATAGACCTCCATCTCATAAGGGTCTTGCACACCGTGTTGACTGAACGCAGCGTATCGAGGGCAGCCATCCGCCTGGGCATGCACCAGCCGGCGGTGTCGGCCGCGCTCAAGCGGCTGCGCGACCTGGCGGGCGATCCGCTCTTGGTGCGCTCGGGCGCCAGCATGATGCCCACCGACGCGGCACTGCGCATGGTGGAGCCCGCGGGCGCCATCCTGCGCTCGGCCGAGGCCCTGTTCTCCGATGCCCGGGGCTTCGATCCGCGCACGGCCACCCGCACCTTCCGCGTGGCCGCCAGCGACTACCTGGACCCGCTGTTCCTGCCCCAGCTCGTGGCGCGCATCAAGGTCGAGGCCCCGCTGTGCCCGATCGAGATCCTGCCCCTGTCGGGCGACACGCACTACCACGCCCACTTGGCACAGGGCGATGTGGACGTGGTCATCGGCAACTGGCCGCAGCCCCCGGACGACCTGCACATGGGCCGCCTGTTCGGCGACGAGGTGGTGTGCCTCGTGAACCGCGACCACCCCGCGGTGCGCCGCGGCTGGGACGCCGAGAGCTGGCTGGCGGCCGAACACATCGCCCCCACGCCCACCCACCCTGGCGCGCGCGGCGTGATCGACCTGCACCTCGATGGCCTGGGCCTGGCGCGCAACATCACCGCGCGCTGCGCGCATTTCAGCGCCATCCCCCCCATCGTGGCATCGAGCTTGCTTGTGATGACCACCGGGCGCCAGTTCTGCGAGCGCTATGTGGACCACCTGCCGCTGGCCATCCTGCCGAGCCCCGTGGAGTTTCCGCGCCTCATGTACTACCAGCTGTGGCATGCCCGCACACACCACTCGGCGGCCGCCGTGTGGCTGCGCGAATGCGTGAAAGGCGTGGCTGCATCGCTACGAAAAGAATAGCTTTGCGATCATGCTGATCAAGCGATGGCAGGCAGTTTTATCCCTATAACGACCCACCAAACTGAGAGACAATCCACCGCATGAGTTCACCACCTCTTTCCAATGCCCCGGGCTTGGCGCCCCGGCTGCAGCTCACAGGCATCACCAAGCGCTATCCCGCCGTGGTGGCCAACAGCGGTGTCTCGCTCACGGTGCAGCCGGGCGAGATCCATGCCGTTCTGGGCGAGAACGGCGCGGGCAAGTCCACGCTGATGAAGATCATCTACGGCTCGGTCAAGCCCGACGAGGGCAGCGTGCACTTCAACGGCCAGGCCGTGCAGGTGCGCAACCCGCAGGAGGCGCGGGCCCTGGGCATCGCCATGGTGTTCCAGCACTTCAGCCTGTTCGACACCCTCACCGTGGCCGAGAACGTCTGGCTGGGCCTGGACAAGAGCCAGGACCTGGCCGAGGTCACGCAGCGCATCACCGCCAAGGCCGCCGAGTACGGCCTCGACATCGACCCGCTGCGCCCGGTGCACACGCTGAGCGTGGGCGAGATGCAGCGCGTGGAGATCATCCGTGCGCTGCTCACCAACCCCAAGGTGCTGATCCTCGATGAGCCCACCTCGGTGCTCACCCCCCAGGCGGTGGAAAAGCTCTTCGTGGTGCTGCGCAAGCTCGCCTCCGAAGGCTGCAGCATCCTCTACATCAGCCACAAGCTGCACGAGATCCGTGCGCTGTGCACCGCCTGCACCGTGCTGCGCGGCGGCAAGGTCACGGGCGTGTGCAACCCGGCCGAGGAATCGAATGCCTCGCTCTCGCGCCTGATGATCGGCGCCGAGCCGCCGGCGCTCGAGCACCGCGAGGTGCAGACCGGTGCCACCGTGCTCAACGTGCAGGGCCTGTCGCTGCCGCGCGCCGACCAGTTTGGCGTGGACCTGGTGGACCTGTCCTTCGAGGTCAGGGCCGGCGAGGTGGTCGGTATCGCCGGCGTCTCGGGCAACGGGCAAAAGGAACTGCTCTACGCCCTGTCGGGCGAAGACCAGCGGGCCACGCCCGCCAGCATCCAGGTGGCGGGGCAGAACGCGGGCCGCATGGGCCCCGCCCGCCGCCGCGCCCTGGGGCTGCATTTCGTGCCCGAGGAGCGCCTGGGCCGCGGTGCCGTGCCCACCATGGGCCTGGCGCACAACCTGCTGCTCACGCGCACCAACTCGGTGGCGGGCAGCGGCTGGATCAAGGTGGGGGCGCTCGAAGCCCATGCGCGCGCCATCATCGAGCGCTTCCAGGTCAAGGCCGGTGGGCCGCACTCGGCAGCCAAGTCGCTGTCGGGCGGCAACCTGCAGAAATTCATCGTGGGCCGCGAGATCGATGCCAAGCCGCGGCTGCTCATCGTCTCGCAACCCACCTGGGGCGTGGACGTGGGCGCGGCCGCGCAGATCCGCGGTGCCATCCTGGCGCTGCGCGATGCGGGCTGTGCCGTGCTGGTGGTCAGCGAGGAGCTGGACGAATTGTTCGAGATCTGCGACCGCCTGCATGTCGTGGCCAAGGGCCACCTCTCGCCCTCGGTGCCGCGTGCCGAGGCCACCGTGGAGCGCATCGGCGAATGGATGAGCGGGCTGTGGCATGCCGACGTGCAGTCCCACCTGGGACACGCAGGACGGGCTTCGGCCATGGGAGGACTGCAGCATGCTTAAACTCGAACCGCGTCCCCAGGCCTCGCGGCTGTGGACCTTCGGCTCGCCGCTGCTGGCGCTGGCCTTCACCGTGCTGATCGGGGTCATCCTCTTCGCGGCCCTGGGCAAGGACCCCGTGCGTGCGCTGCAGATCTTCTTCTGGGAGCCGATCAAGACGCCGTACGCCATCGGCGAACTCATGGTCAAGGCCACGCCGCTGCTGCTCATCGCCCTGGGCCTGGCCGTGTGCTTTCGCTCCAATGTCTGGAACATCGGCGCCGAGGGGCAATTCGTCATCGGCGCCGTGGTGGCCGGCGGCGTGGCGCTGCTGGCCGACAAGACCACCGGCCCCTGGATCGTGCCGGCCATCCTCGTGGCCGGCGTGCTCGGCGGCATGGCCTGGGCTGGGCTCACGGCATTGCTGCGCGACAAGTTCAACGCCAGCGAGATCCTGGTCAGCCTGATGCTGGTCTACGTGGCCACGCTGGTGCTGGGCTACCTGGTGTACGGCCCGTGGAAGGACCCCATGGGCTACAACTTCCCGCAGACCAAGACCTTCGAGCGCGTGACGCAGATCCCGCGCCTGATGCAGGGCTCGCGCGTGTCCATCGGCCTGCTGCTGGCCCTGGCCGGCGCGGCCGCGCTGTGGGTCTTCCTGTTCCGCACGCGGGCCGGCTTTGCCCAGCAGGTGGGCGGCCTGGCACCGGCGGCGGCGCGCTATGCGGGCTTCTCGTCGCGCCGCGCCCTGTGGGTGGCGCTGCTGGTCTCCGGCGGGGCCGCAGGCCTGGCCGGTGCGCTCGAAGTGGCCGGCCCCATCGGCCAGCTCACGCCGTACGTGCCGGCGGGCTACGGCTTCGCGGCCATCATCGTCGCCTTCGTGGGGCGGCTGCACCCGGTGGGCATGGTGCTCTCGGCCATCCTGATGAGCATGTTCTACATCGGCGGCGAGCTCGCGCAGTCGCGCCTGGGCCTGCCCAAGTCGCTCACCGGCGTGTTCCAGGGCCTGCTGCTGTTCACGCTGCTGGCCTGCGACACGCTGATCGCCTACCGCGTGCGCTGGGTGGGCCACCAGGGGGTGAAGGCATGAACCGCACACCTCGTATCCACCACATTTTCGGGCAGGGGGCTTGATATGGAATCCTATGCACTGCTCATAGGTGCCACGCTGAGTGCCGGCACCGTCCTGGCCATCGCGGCCCTGGGCCTGTTGATCAACGAGAAGGCCGGCATCGTCAACCTCGGTGCCGAGGGCATGATGCTGTGCGCCGCCATCGCCGGTTTCGCCACCGTGGTGCACACAGGCAACAGCTGGCTGGGCTTCGCGGCCGGCATGGCCGCCGGTGCAGTGCTGGCCGCCATCTTCGGCGTGCTGGTGATCTGGCTCAACACCAACCAGTACGCCACGGGCCTGGCACTGAGCCTGTTCGGCGTGGGCTTCTCGGCCTTCCTGGGCATCAGCTACGTGCAGGCCAAGCTGCCCGAGATGCCCAAGTACGCCATCCCCGGCCTGTCCGAGGTGCCGCTGCTCGGGCCCGCGCTGTTCCAGCAGCACCCAGTGGTCTACCTGACCATGCTGCTGGTGGCCGCGCTGATCTGGTTCCTGTACCGCTCGCGCGCCGGCCTGGTGCTGCGTTCGGTGGGCGAATCGCCCGAGTCGGCCCATGCGCTGGGCTACCCGGTGCGCCGCATCCGCCTGGCGGCCGTGGTGGCCGGCGGCGCACTGTGCGGCCTGTCGGGGGCCTACATCTCCACCGTCTACACGCCGCTGTGGGTCGAGGGCATGGTGGCCGGCCGCGGCTGGATCGCGCTGGCGCTGACCACCTTCGCCACCTGGCGCCCGGCGCGCGTGCTGCTCGGCGCCTACCTGTTCGGCGGCGTGACCATGCTGCAGTTCCACCTGCAGGCCACGGGCGTGCAGGTGGCCAGCCAGCTGCTGAGCATGCTGCCCTACGTGGCCACCATCGTGGTGCTGGCCCTGATCTCGCGCAACCCGGCGTGGATCCGCATCAACATGCCCGCCTCGCTGGGCAAACCTTTCTACCCTGGCTCGTGAAGATGGGCGGATGCCTTCACATGGCGCACGGCCTCGGCTTGGATCTTGCATCCTGCCGGGTGCCAAGGCCTTGCCGGTCGCATCTCCCCCAAAAACCTTTGGTTACCGCCCGGTAGATCGCCCCATAATCACCGTTTTCGTCCCCAACCTTGCAAACTCCTTCTTTCTTATAAGGAACCGACATGACTGATCTGCAGAAACGCTCCATGCTCAAGATGGCTGCGCTGACCGCCGTTGCGGCCGCCGCGCTGGCGGGCTGTGGCAAGAAGGAAGAGCCGGCACCGGCGCCTGCTGCCGCACCGGCCCCCGCGCCAGTGGCATCGGCCCCCGCGCCCAAGCCCGAGCCGCTGAAGATCGCGTTTGCCTATGTCGGCCCCGTGGGCGACGGCGGCTGGTCGTTCGCCCACGACAACGGCCGCAAGGCCATCGAGAAGGAATTCGGCGACAAGGTCGTCACCAGCTTCGTCGAGAGCGTGCCCGAATCGGCCGATGCCGAGCGCGTGCTGCGCGACCTGGCCGGCCAGGGCAACAAGCTGATCTTCGGCACCACCTTCGGCTACATGGAGTCGATCCAGAAGATCGCCCCCGACTTCAAGGACGTGAAGTTCGAGCACGCCACCGGCTACAAGACCGCCGACAACGTGCGCACCTACGACAGCCGCACCTATGAAGGCGCCTACATGGCCGGCGTGATCGCCGGTGCCATGACCAAGAGCAACACCCTGGGCGTGGTGGGCTCGGTGCCGATCCCTGAAGTGATCCGCAACATCAACAGCTTCACGCTGGGTGCGCAATCGGTCAACCCCAAGATCAAGACCAAGGTGGTCTGGGTCAACGAATGGTTCAGCCCACCCAAGGAAACCGAAGCCGCCACCTCGCTGATCAACGGCGGCGCCGACGTGCTGTTCCAAAACACCGACTCGCCCGCCGTGCTCAAGACCGCCCAGGAAAAGGGCAAGCGTGCCTTCGGCTGGGACAGTGACATGACCGCCTACGGCCCCAAGGCCCACCTGGCATCGGCCGTGATCAACTGGGGCCCGTACTACATCAAGGCCACCAAGGACGCACTGGAAGGCCAGTGGGCCACGGGCCAGAGCTGGTGGGGCGTGAAGGAAGGCGCGATCGACATCGTCTCCATCGCCGAAGACGTGCCTGCCGACACCAAGGCCAAGGTCGAAGCGGTCAAGAAGGGCCTGGCCGACGGCAGCTTCCAGATCTGGAAGGGCCCGATCGTGGGCCAGGACGGCAAGGAAGTGGTTGCCAAGGACGCCGTCGCCGACGACAAGTTCCTGAGTGGCGTGAACTTCTACGTCAAGGGCGTGGAAGGCAAGATCCCCGGCGGCGACAAGAAGTAAGCCGCCATTGATCGGGCCACCACGGCCCGGTCCACGAAAGGGAACGTGCGCAGCACGTTCCCTTTTTCATTGGGGCCGTACAGAATGTCCACAGGGCTGCACGCCGGGCCCCGAACAACAAGAACCATTCCCATGATCGAAACCACCCTCTGGCACCCGGTGGCCCTGGCGCACGCGGTACAGCAGGCTCCCCTGGCCGTGCAACTGCTGCAGCACGCCCTCGTGCTCTGGCGCGATGGTGCCGGCCAGGTGCAGGCCTTCACGGACCGCTGCCCGCACCGGGGTGCGCGCCTGTCCCTGGGCCGGGTGCACGGCGGCCGCATCGAGTGCCCCTACCATGGCTGGCAGTTTGCAGCCAGCGGGCAGTGTGAGCATGTACCGGCGCTGCCGCAGTTCACGCCGCCCGCAACGCACTGCGCTCTGCGCCATGGCGTGGTGGAGGCCTACGGCCTCATCTGGGTGCGCATCGGTGCGGGCGATGCTGCGCTGCCCGCCTTCGAGGCCGAGGGCGACGAGCGCCTGCGCAAGCTCGATTGCGGCCCCTACGACGTGGCGACCAGTGCCCCGCGCATCGTCGAGAACTTCCTGGACATGGCGCACTTCGGTTTCGTGCACGACGGCTGGCTCGGCACCCGCGAGGCCACGGCCATCGACGACTACCGTGTCGAGCCCACGCCCACGGGCCTGCGTGCCACGGGCTGCAAAGCCTGGCAGCCGCAGTCCAACCTGCACTCGACGCTGCCGGCCCAGGTCGAGTACACCTACGAGGTGACCGGCCCCTACACGGCGGTGCTGACCAAGGTGCCCGAGGCCGGCACCACGGCCGTGGCCGGCTGGCGCGAGTCCATCGCGCTGTTCGTGTGCCCGCTCACTCCGGAGACCAGCCGCGTGTGGTTCCGCCTGGCCGTGGCCGACTTCGAATCGCCCGACGAGAAGCTGCAGGCCTTCCAGCACACCATCTTCACCCAGGACCAGCCCGTGCTGGAGTCCCAGACACCGCAACGCCTGCCGCTGGACCTGCGCGCAGAGTTGCATACCGCCGCCGACAAGGCATCATCCGCCTACCGCCGCTACCTGCGCGCCAGCGGCATCACCTTTGGAGTTTGCTGATGTTCAAAGTCCCCCCCATCCCCGCCGCGCGCATCCCCGAGCTGCTGCGCGCCATGCCCAAAGCCGAGCTGCACATCCACATCGAGGGATCGCTGGAGCCCGAGCTGATCTTCGCGCTGGCGCAGCGCAACGGCCTGTCGCTGCCCTATGCCGATGTGGAGGCGCTGCGCAGCGCCTACGCCTTCACCAACCTGCAGAGCTTCCTCGACATCTACTACGCGGGCGCCAGCGTGCTGCTGCACGAGCAGGATTTCTACGACATGGCGCGCGCCTACCTGGTGCGCGCCGCGGCCGACAACGTGCTGCACGCCGAGCTGTTCTTCGACCCCCAGACCCACACCGAGCGCGGCGTGGCGATGGAAACGGTGATCAACGGCCTGCACCGCGCCTGCGTGGACGCGAAGGCCGACCTGGGTATCAGCGCCACGCTGATCCTGTGCTTCCTGCGCCACCTGAGCGAGGAGTCGGCTTTCGAGACGCTGGAACAGGCCCAGCCGTTTCTGGACAAGATCGTCGGCGTGGGTCTCGACAGCAGCGAGGTCGGCAACCCGCCCGAGAAGTTCGCGCGCGTGTTCGCGCGCTGCCGCGAGCTGGGCCTGCATCTCGTGGCCCACGCGGGCGAGGAGGGGCCGCCGGCCTATATCTGGAGCGCGCTCGACGTGCTCAAGGTCGAGCGCATCGACCATGGCGTGCAGGCCGTGCACGACGCCGCGCTGATGCAGCGCCTGACGCAGGACCGCATTGCGCTCACCGTGTGCCCGCTGTCCAACCAGAAGCTGTGCGTGTTCCCCAACCTGGCCGACCACAACCTGGCGAAACTGCTCGACGCGGGCCTGGCCGCGACCGTCAACTCGGACGACCCGGCCTACTTCGGCGGCTACATCAACGACAACTTCACCGAGGTGTTCGCCGCCACGGGCATGACGGTGCGCCATGCCTACCAGCTGGCGTTCAACAGCTTCGAAGCCAGCTTTGCGGGCAATGCCGACAAGCGGGTGTGGGAGCACAAGCTCAAGGAGCGCTTCGAGCGCTTCATGGAGCACGACTATTGATCCGGGGCGCTCGCACCAGAGGAGTGCAAAAATTCAGGGTAAACCCTATAATTCAATTTTCTGTAAGCATTTGTTGGCTCCCATGAGGTGCTGGCACTGCTGAATGCGGCCCCTGGGGGCCGCATTTTTTTGCGCAACCCACGCCCCTTCCTGGCCGGAGCCTTCCCCATGTTTCTCAATCAGCTGTCCATCGGCAAGCGCCTGACCCTGGTGCTCGGTGTGATCCTTGCCCTGTTCCTGCTCAGTTCCATCGTGGCCGTGGTCCGCCTGGGCCAGCTCGGTACCGAGATCGACACCATGGTCAACGACAACATCAAGGTCGAGCGTGCCGGAGCCGACTGGCTGCGCCACACCACTTCGGGTGTGCAGCGGGCCGCCGCCATCGCCAAGAGCAGCGACGCCTCGCTGATCCCCTACTTCGCGCCCGCCACGGCCACCTCCATCAGCGAAACCAACGAACTGCAGAAGTTCATTGAATCGAAGATGGACACGTCCGCTGAAAAGGAACTGTTCACCAAGGTCGGTGAACTGCGCAAGGCCTACTTGGCCGCCCGCGAAGAGGTGAGCAAGTTCAAGCAGGCCGGCGATGCCGAGAACGCCAGCAAGGTGTTCAGCGAGCGCTTCGAGCCCACCTCGCGTGACTACCTGGCCGGGGTGCAGCAACTGGTCAGTGCCCAGCGCTCCGATCTGGATGCCGCCGGCAAGCGCGCCGAGGAACTGCGTTCCCAGACCACCGTGCTGCTGTACGTGTGCACGGCCATCTCCCTGGTGCTCGGGGCCCTGCTGGCCTGGCTGCTGGCCACCAGCATCACGCGCCCGCTGCGCAAGGCGGAAGCGATCGCCGAGTCCATCGCCAACATGGACCTGACCGGTGCCCCCCAGGCCAGCTACGCCAATGACGAGACCGGCCACCTGCTGCGCTCGCTCGATGTCATGCGCAGCGCGCTGCACGGCTCGCTGCAGCAGGTGCGCGGCGTGGTGGACAGCATCTCCACCGCCAGCGCGCAGATCGCCATCGGCAACCAGGACCTGAGCGCGCGCACCGAACAGACAGCCGCCAACCTGGAAGAGACGGCAAGCTCCATGGAAGAGCTCACCAGCACCGTGCGCCAGAGCGCCGACTCGGCCGTGCAGGCCAACCAGATGGCCGCGTCGGCCGCCCAGGTGGCGCAGCGCGGCGGCGAGGTCGTGGCCCAGGTGGTGAGCACCATGGACGCGATCAACGCCAGCAGCAAGAAGATCAGCGACATCATTGGCACCATCGACGGCATCGCCTTTCAGACCAACATCCTGGCGCTCAACGCCGCCGTGGAGGCGGCGCGTGCCGGCGAGCAGGGCCGGGGCTTTGCCGTGGTGGCCAGCGAAGTGCGCAGCCTGGCGCAGCGCAGCGCCGAGGCCGCCAAGGAGATCAAGACCCTGATCGGCCAGTCGGTCGAGAAGGTGGAATCGGGCGCTGCGCTGGTGCAGAACGCCGGCAGCACCATGGACGAGATCGTGGGGTCCGTGCGCCGCGTGACCGACATCATCGGCGAGATCAGCGCCGCGGCATCGGAGCAGAGCCAGGGCATCAGCCAGGTGAACGTGGCCGTCAGCCAGCTCGACCAGATGACGCAGCAGAACGCTGCGCTGGTGGAGGAATCCACGGCTGCGGCCGAGAGCCTCAAGGACCAGGCCGCGCGCCTGTCGGACGTGGTCGGCGCCTTCCGGCTGGGCACACCCTCGGGCGCATTGCGCCTGCATTGAGCGCCAAAAGCGCGCAACTGGTTACAATACCCACCCGCAAAGGCTGCTGTCCCGGCAGCCTTTTGCTTTTTCTGCCATCGGGACCATGTAGAGGACTACCATGTATAAAAACCTCGCCACCGCACTGCGTGCGGTCTGTGTGAGTGCGCTGTTCGGCGCCGTTTCCGTCTCCCCCGCCTTTTCCCAGTCCAGCAAGACCGCGCCTGCAGCGCCCGTCAAGGCCGGCTTCGTCTATGTCTCGCCCATCACCGAGGCCGGCTGGACCAGGCAGCACGACGAGGGCCGCAAGGCCGTGGAAGCGGCGCTGGGCAAGGACGTCAAGACCACCTTCGTCGCGGACGTGGCCGAGGGGGCCGACGCCGAGCGCGTGATCCGCGACCTGGCCGCCACCGGCCACCAGATCATCTTCACACCGAGCTTCGGCTACATGGAGCCCACGCTCAAGGTCGCGCAGGACTACCCGAACGTGAAGTTCGAGTCCATCACCGGCTACAAGACGGCCGCCAACGTGGCCGCCGCCAACGCGCGCTATTACGAGGGCCGCTACCTGGCCGGCATCGCCGCCGGCCGCATGAGCAAGACCAGCGTGGCCGGCTATGTGGCGGGCTTTCCCATTCCCGAGGTGCTGCAGGGCATCAATGCCTTCACCCTGGGCATGCGCTCGGTCAACCCCAAGGCCACCGTCAAGGTGGTCTGGCTCAATGCCTGGTTCGATCCGCCCAGGGAGCGCGATGCCGCCATGGTGCTGTTCAACCAGGACGTGGACGTGATCGCCTTCCACACCGGCTCCACCGCCGTGATGGCCGCCGCCCAGGAGCGCGGCAAGATGGCCGTGGCCTACCACTCCGACATGCGCGGCACGGGGCCCGATGCGCAGATCGTCGCCGTCACCCACCAGTGGGGCCGCTACTACACTGAGCGCGTGCGCGCCGTGCAGGCCGGCACCTGGAAGAGCACCACCGTCTGGGGCGGCGTGCGCGAGGGCCTGATCCGCGTGGGCGACTTCGGCCCCAAGGTGCCGCAGGCCGTGCAGCAGGAAGTGCTGGCCGCGCAAAAGGCCGTGGGCGCAGGCACGCTACACCCCTTCCGTGCTGGCAAGGTAGCGGTGCGCGACAACGAAGGCCGCGAGGTCATCGCCGCAGGGCAGGTGCTCAGCGACGAGCAGATCCTCAAGATGAACTGGCTCGCCGAAGGCGTGCAGGGCAAGCTCAGCCACTGAACCTCGCATACCCATTATGGGCGGCTGCATATGCAGCGGCACGCCTGTGCCGCTAAGCTAGCCCCCATGGATGTCTACCGTTCTGCTCTTTTGCGTTTCGCCGACGATGGCTCGGCCCTGTACGACGAGGATGGCCTGCTGGCCATCGCCCCCGATGGTGCGGGCCGCCAGCGTGTGGTGGCCGCGGGCGCGTGGAATACCCTGGCGCCCACCTACGGGCAGGGCGCGGTCGAGCACCTGCCGGCCCGCCTCATCGCGCCGGGCTTCGTCGACATGCACATCCACTTCCCCCAGACGGATGTGATCGGCGCGCCGGCCGCGGGCCTGCTGCCCTGGCTGGAGAACTACACCTTCCCGCACGAGTCGCGCTTCGTCGACCCGGCCTATGGCGCCCAGGTGGCCGGCTTTTTTGTGGACGAGTTGCTGCGCAACGGCGTGACCACGGCGCTGACGTTTGCCACCTCGCACCCGGCGAGTGTGGACGCACTGTTCACCGAAGCGCAGAACCGCCAACTGCGCCTGATCACCGGCAAGGTGCTGCAGGACCGTCACTCACCCGACGGAGTGCGCGACCTCACCGAGCAAAGCCTCATCGACACCGAGGCGCTGATCCGGCGCTGGCACGGCGTGGACCGCCTGGGCTATGCCATCACGCCGCGCTTCGCGCCCACCAGCACGCACGAGCAGTTGCAGGGCGCGGGCGAACTGGCCGCGCGCCACCCCGACGTGTGGATCCAGTCGCACGTGGCCGAGAACCTCGACGAAGTGCGCTGGGCGCGCGAGCTGTTCCCGGCCTCGCGCAGCTACCTGGGCGTGTACGGCGACTACGGCCTGATGCGCGAGCGCGCGGTGTACGCCCACTGCATCCATTTCGACGACGACGACCGCGCGCTGATGCGCGACACCGGCACCGTGGCCGCCGTCAGCCCCACCAGCAACCTGTTCCTGGGCAGCGGCTTCTTCGACTATGCGGGCGCCGACCGCGTGGGTTTCGGCTATGGCTTGGCCAGCGATGTGGGCGGCGGCACCAGCTTCAGCCCGTTTCGCACCATGCTGGCCGCCTACTACGTGGGGCGCGAAGGGCAGACCAAGCAGGGCCTGAGCCTCTCGCCCCAGCAGCTGTGGTGGCAGCACACGGCAGGCGCCGCCAAGGCCCTGGGCCTGGGCGGCGTGGTGGGCAACCTGCAGCCCGGCTGCGAGGGCGACTTCGTCGTGATCAACCCCGCCGCCACCCCGCTGCTGGCGCGCAAGACGGCCCAGGCCGGCAACCTGGACGAACTGCTGTTCGCGATGATCGTTCTGGGCGACGACCGCCTGGTCGAGCGCACGGTGATCAGCCAGTCAGTCCCGGATTTGCAGGCTGCAGGCACCTGACGGGCGGCCTGGCATCCGGGACCATGCTGCGTACCGTGTCCTGCGCCGCTCCCTGGCTGGCCCTCGCGGCGGGCCTGCTGGCGGGCGAGCCCGTCCGGGCCCAATTGGCGAGCGACAGCACCGCCGCACAGCGGGTGCAGGAAGCCTGCCGCTCCGAGGTCTCGAAGTTCGAGGAGGCCATCGGTTTCATTCGCCGCTCGCAGGGCAACCAGGCGGCCGCGGACCTCAAGGAGAAGCTGCTGCCCGCCCAGCTGGAGCGCGACATCCTGTTCAAGGAAGGCTACTGCGGCCTGGCGCGCCACATCCGCGAGAAAAAGCTGAGGTGACACTTGCGCCGCTCTGGTGGGCTGGCAGGCGGCGCGCATGAAAAAGCCCGGCTCCGAGGGCTGCTGCGCAGGGCCGGTGGCAGCGTCCTGCCTAGAATACGGCGCAGGAGTTAACCAATGAGCATCAAAAGCGACAAATGGATCCGCCGCATGGCGGCCGACCACGGCATGATCGAACCCTTCGAGCCCGGCCAGGTACGCGAGGCCGAGGGCCGCAAGATCATCAGCTATGGCACCAGCAGCTATGGCTACGACATCCGCTGCGCGCCGGAATTCAAGGTCTTCACCAACATCCACAGCACGGTGGTGGACCCGAAGAACTTCGACGAAAAGAGTTTCGTGGACTTCCATGGCGACAGCTGCATCATCCCGCCCAACAGCTTTGCGCTGGCACGCACGGTCGAGTATTTCCGCATTCCGCGCAACGTGCTCACCATCTGCCTGGGCAAGAGCACCTATGCGCGCTGCGGCATCATCGTCAACGTCACACCCTTCGAACCCGAATGGGAAGGCTATGTGACGCTGGAATTTTCCAACACCACGCCGCTGCCGGCGCGCATCTACGCGGGCGAGGGCTGCGCGCAGGTGCTGTTCTTCGAGAGCGATCCCGACGACGTCTGCGAAGTCTCGTACAAGGACCGTGGCGGCAAATACCAGGGCCAGGTCGGCGTGACCCTGCCCAAGGCCTGACCGCCCAGGGCGCATGCGCGCCGCCGGCGGTCCTGTCCTACAGGGCCAGGGCACTTCGGCTGAAGTGCAAGTGTTGGTAAGTTTCCTAGCATGGGTGCATGCCTGCGGATGTTCGCAGGGTCCGTGTGAAGGAGTCCAACATGATCGACTTTGTTGACCCGTCCGCACCCCGCACGATGGCGGGTGCCGACCTGCCCCACCTGGCTGGCTCCCGCGCTGCCCGCCATGACCAGCACGGCGAGGCCGAGATCCATTACTGGCCGTGCGAAGTGCTCGATGCCTTCATCCTGCAGATGGCCAAGCGTGGCCACTGTGTGAACACGGCCATGATGCTCGGCCACCCGCCGTATGCGCAGGAACAGCTGGCGATCGCACGCCAGCACCGTGACAGCGAACTGGACGGGCTCGCCGCCCGTCTGGGAGACTATTTCAGCATCGGTCCGGCTTCGGGCTCCACGCACACCCTGTTGCGCCCCTGGCCCTTGGCCTCATAGAGCGCGGTATCGCTGCGGCGCATCATCTCGTGGGCGCTGTCCTGCCCCGGGCGCAGGCTGGCAATGCCCGCGCTCACCGTGATCCGCCCCACCAGAGGATCGTCCTGAGCCGCCATGCCGTCCACGATGGACTGGGCGATCGCGCGGGCGCCATCGAGGTCGGTGTCGGGCAGCACCACTGCAAACTCCTCGCCGCCGAGCCGCGCGATCACGTCCGACGCTCGCAGGCGCTGCTGCAGCGTCAGCGCCAGTCGGCGCAGCACCTCGTCACCCGCTTCATGCCCGAAGCTGTCGTTCACGCGCTTGAAATGGTCCACATCCACCGACACCAGGCTCAGGGGCCGGCCGCTGCGGCGCGCCAGGGCCAGCGCAAACTCCATCCTGCTGTCGAACCCCCGGCGGTTGAGCAGGCCGGTCAGGGCATCGGTGCGGGCCTGCAGGTCCAGCGCGCGGTTGGCGGCCTCCAGCTCCAGGGTGCGCACCCGCACCTTGTCTTCCATGGCTTCATGGGCCGCCATGAGGCGCTGCGTCATGCCGCTCAGGGCCGATGACAACTGGTGCACCTCGCGGTTGTGGGTGACCAGCGGAATCGTGGCCCCCGGCTTTCCCGATTCCACGAGGCTGGCCGCATCGGCCAGGACATAGAGGTCTTCGCTCAGGCGGCGGACCGCGATCCAGGCCAGGCCGGAGGCCAGCACGGCCGCCAGCAGGCCGATCACCACGGCCATGTGCACGGCACGGTTGGCTTCCGCGAACGCGACCTCCACCGGCTCCCGCGCCACGATGTGCCAGCCCAGGTCGCTGGGGGCGTTGCGGGCTTCCATGCGCACGCTGGAGGTCAGGTAGTTCTTGCCGTCGGCCCAGGGCACCACGCTGGCGGGCCGGGTGCCCGACTCCCGGGTGGCCACGGTCAGTGGCACGGGCAGGCGCTGGCCGCCGGCTTCGAGCGGGCTGCGGTACTCCGGCGGCGAGAAAATGAGCTTGCCCGTGCGGTCGAACACGAACAGGTCCACCGAGGCGCCCTGGATGCCAACGGGGGCCAGGCTTTGCAGCACCTCGCGCGTCCACTCCCAGCTGCCGTGCATGCCCAGCACGCCGACTGTCGTCTGCCCTGTGCGGATGGGGGCGGCAAAGTCCACGAAGCGGTGGGGTTCCCCCGAGGTGTTGGGTGGCAGCAGGGTCTCCAGCAGCTTGGCCGGGTGCACGTCGCCCACATGCAGTTGCGCAAGCCCGGCGATGAACCAGGGCCGCTCGCGCACGCTTTCGCCCTCCAGCAGCCCCTTGGTCGCGGCCCGCACCACCCCCTGGACATCGGCCACGCCGATCCACAGGCTGTGCGGATCGATGGACTGGCTGCGTGCCAGCAACTGGCGCACCTCGACCGAGCCCAGGCCGTGCTCCCAGATGCCTGGTGCATCGGCCAGCACCTGCACCACACGGCTGCGTTCGTACAGGCCCTGGGCGAGCTGCCGGCTGGCGTTGTCGGCCACGGTGTGCAGCGCCCGGCTGGCGTCGCGCTGTATGCGCAGCTGGAGCAATTCGCCAAAACCCAGGGACAGCAGCACGGCCAGCCCGACAACGAGCACCGCGAACACCAGCGAAATCTGCGTGCGCAGGCTCTGGCCGTGAAACCGGGTGGGATGGGTCATGGTAGTGGGGTGGTCCCTGGCGGGGAATGTGCGCCCGCTCCCATGTTCCCGTCAATGCCCCGGGGGCGCGGTGTTGGCGGAGCGCAGCACCAGGCGGGCAGCCGCCAGGTCCCAGCCGGCCCAGCCGCAGCTCTTGAACAGCACGGGCCCGGTGCGGGCGCGCGCAGCACCTGCCTGCCGCACCACGTCCCGCAGCGTGGGCAGGCGCGCGACATCGAGCCCGGCCTGCAGCAGGTCGCCGGCCTCGTGCCCGGCATCGGCCGTGTCCACCACCACCGTGCCCTGCTGTGCCATCCAATGGCACAGCCCGGGCGAGAGTTCGGCCATGGTGGGGGTGTAGGCACCGACCGCCGCCACGAAGGCATCGGGCCGGGGCCGGGCGTCCAGCACCACCGCCGTGCCCGGGGTGCACGCCGCCACCAGAGGGCAGTGGGCCAGGGCCGCATCGGCGTCCTGCACGACCCGGGCCTTTGCGCCCAGGGCGCGGGCCGCCTGTGCCAGGGCCTCGGCACTGGCCGCGCTGCGCGATGCGACCCAGACCTCGCGCACGCCGAGCACCTCCACGAAGGCCTGCACATGGGCCAGGCCCTGTACGCCGGCACCCACGACGAGAAACGGGCCCTGCGGCACCGGCGCCAGGCGCTGCGCTGCCAGCAGCGAGACGGCCGCCGTGCGCCGGGCTGTGACGGTGGGGCCGTCCAGCACCACGCGGCGCTCGCCGCTGGCCACGTCGAACACCACCACATCGCCCTGGATGGTGGGCTGGCCGCGCGCCGCATTGCCCGGGGTCAGGGTGATCAGCTTGGCCATGGCCACCGTGCGGTCGCTGGCCGGCATCACGAACAGCGTGCTGCCGCCCGCGAGCGGCAGCACGCTGCGCGGCGGCACGGCGATGCCTTCGTCCTGCAGCAGGGCTGCGATCTCGTCGGCCAGCGCGGCCCAGGGCAGCAGGCCGGCCGTGGCCTCGGGGCCGAGCATGGGGGCGGGGGATGAAGGCGGTACGGAATGCATCGGCAGACTGTACACAGCCCGGGCGCGTGTCGGCACGGGCCGGCCCCCGGTTCAGTGGGTGGCGCCAGCCCCGAGCGCGATGTCCTGCTGCGCCAGCACAGCCGCCCACAGCGCGGCATGCAGGCCGCGCACCATATCGCGCAGTGCCATGTGGGGCGTGCCCTGGCCGGGCAGCCAGGGCACGTGCACGAAGCCGCCGCGCATGCCTGCCGCTCCCTCGGTGGCCAGCAGGTGCATGAGGCCGTAGAGCACGTGGTTGCAGACGAAGGTGCCGGCGGTCTGCGACACCTCGCAGGGCACACCGGTGCGCTGCACGGCGCGCAGCATGGCCTTGATGGGCAGGCTGGCAAAGTAAGCCGCCGGGCCGCCCGGCACGATGGCGCCGTCGATGGGCTGGGCGCCCCGGTTGTCGGGAATGCGGGCGTCGTCCACATTGATGCCGATGCGCTCGATCGACAGGGCCGCCCGGCCGCCGGCCTGCCCCAGGCA
The DNA here is from genome assembly GCF_059415825.1 of Acidovorax sp. GW821-FHT10A04. Lineage (NCBI taxonomy): Bacteria > Pseudomonadati > Pseudomonadota > Betaproteobacteria > Burkholderiales > Comamonadaceae > Acidovorax > Acidovorax sp. GW821-FHT10A04. Next base: position 15,137 of record NZ_JBWKNZ010000021.1, on the reverse strand, counting down.
CACCGAAAGGGCAGGGCGCAGCTGCCGGTGCAGCGCAGCCAGGCGCTCCAGGGCCTGGCCGAACACGGTGGGCAGTTGCGCCGAGACCACCGTATGCCCGCCAATGCACTGGCCCTGCAGCGCCTGGGCCAGCAGCCAGCTCGGGTTCACGGCATCGCCGCCGAACGGGTCGAAGCCCGTGAGCAGGATGACGGGGTTGCTGGCGTCCGAAGGCAGGTGGTGGGGATGGGGCAGCATGGGCAGGGAGGGTGGTGGGGCGGCGACAGCCTGCATGGTAGCGCGCTGGTTTCCTACCTGCATCCGGTGTTCGCGAGGGCGCGCCGCGCGTAACATGCGGTCCATGCCCCCATCCGGTGGGGGCGCTGGAGAATCGACGATGAAATGGGAAGGCAATCGGGAATCCGACAACGTGGAGGACCGCCGGGACGAGGGCGGCGGTGGGGGCGGCGGCTCGCCCATCTTCGGCGGCCGCAGCATCGGCATCGGTACCATCGTGATCGCCCTGGTGGGCGGCTGGGTGCTGGGCATCAACCCGCTGACCATCCTGGGCCTGCTCAGTGGCGGCGGGCCGCCCGCGCAGGTACAGCAGCAACCGCAGGGGCCGGCACACCGCCCGCCGGCCGACGACACCATGGCGCGCTTCGTGTCCACCGTGCTGGCCGATACTGAGGACGTGTGGCAGGGCGTGTTCCGCCAGGGCGGCGGCACCTACCAGGAGCCGCGGCTGGTGCTGTTCCGCGGCTCTACCCCCACGGCCTGCGGTGCCGGCCAGGCGGCCATGGGCCCGTTCTACTGCCCGGCCGACCAGAAGGTCTACATCGACCTGGGCTTCTACGAAACCCTCAAGAACCGCCTGGGCGCGCCGGGCGACTTCGCCCAGGCCTACGTGATCGCGCACGAGGTGGGGCACCACGTGCAGAACCTGCTGGGCATCAGCGGCAAGATGGACCAGATGCGCGGCCGCGTGAGCAAGACCGAGTACAACGCCCTGTCCGTGCGCCTGGAGCTGCAGGCCGACTGCTTTGCCGGCGTGTGGGCGCACCATGCGCAGGCCGCCCGCAAGATCCTGGAGCAGGGCGATGTGGAGGAGGCCATGAACGCCGCTGCCAAGATCGGCGACGACGCCCTGCAGCGGGCCGGTGGCGGCCGGGTGGTGCCCGAGAGCTTCACCCATGGCAGCAGCGCCCAGCGCCAGCGCTGGTTCAACAACGGCCTGCAGAACGGCAGCGTCAAGGGCTGTGACACCTTTTCCGCGCGCAACCTGTGATGGGCCCTGAGCCGTCCTCCGCTGCGGTTCGCGAGGGGACGGCCGGCGCCGGGCCCGCCGTGTCGCCCCCCTCGGGCGCGGTGGCGGCCTGGTCGGCCGCTGCGGTCACGGTCCCGCATGCCGTGGGCCTGGGGCTGTTGGCCTTCGCGCCGTTGGCCGGCGGTTATTCGCTAGCGGCCCTGGCCCTGTGGTCGGCCGCCTTGCCCGGCCTGCTGCTGACCGTGCTGGCGCCGCGCCCAGGTGTCGTCTACGCGCCGACCACCGTGGTGGCCCTGCTGTTCGCCGCCGTGGTGGCCACGGCCCACGGCGCGGCGGGCACCCTGGGCCTCACGGCGCGCCAGGTGCTGGCCGTGAGCGGTGCCACCGTGGCGCTGGCGTTCGGCTTCCAGTGGCTGCTGGGGGTGCTGCGGCTGGCCTCGGTGGCGCGTTTTCTGCCGATTTCGGTGACCCATGGCTTTGCTGCGGGCGTGGGCCTGTCCATGGTCGTGGGCCAGCTGCGCAATGGCCTGGGCGCCGGCATCGGCTGGGGCTGGGACCTGCGCACGGCATGGCATGCTGCGGCGGCCCTGGCGGTGGTGGGCCTGGCGGTGCTGCTGCGCCGGCGCTGGCCCCGCATGCCGGGCCTGCTCACGGCCGTGGTGATGGTGGCGCTGGCGGTGGCCGTGGCCGGCCTGTGGGGTGTGGGCATGGGCGCCGTGTTCGCACCGGCCGTCACGCAAAGCGCCTTCGCCGGGCCGCTGTGGCCCGACTGGACGGGCATTCCCTGGCTGGAGCTGGCGCACCGGCACGGCTCGGCGCTGGTGGTGCTGGCCCTGCTGATGGCGCTGGTCAACAGCCTGGAGATCCTGGTCTTCAACCAGGAGCTGGAGCTCGACCATGGCCTGCGCGGCAACCCCAACCTGGCGCTGCGGCGCGAGAGCGTGCTGGGCGTGCTCTGCGGCCTGGCGGGCATGATCCCGGCGTCCACCAGCGCCTCGCGTTCGCGCATCGTGCTTGCGCAGGCCGGTGCCTCGGCCAGCGCACCGCGCTGGCATGCGGGCATCATGCTGGCCGTGGCGCTCACGGGCGCCTGGTGGCTGCACTGGGTGCCCATGGCCTGCCTGGCAGGCGGGCTGGTGCTGGCCGGGTTGATGCAGGTGCCCGGCCTGCTGTGGTCGCCAGGCTATGCGCGCCGCTCCAGCGTGACCTGGGCGCAAAGCTGGCTGGTGGCGCTGGTGTTCGCCGTCATGGGCGGCGTGGGGGCGCTGGTGGCCGGGCTGGTGGTGGCCACCTTCGTGCTGCTGCGCGATTCGGCCTCCAAGGTGTTGCGCCATGTGCGGCTGGACGGGCAGATGCGGTCGCGCCGCCTGCGCCGTGCGGGCTCCGACACCTGGCTGGCGCCGCGCATGAACCAGGTCGCGGTGTTCGAGCTGCAGGGCGTGATGTCCTTTGGCGTGGCGGCGCACCTGGCCGAGCAGGTGCGGCTGATGCTGCAGCCCCGCCACCGCTGGGTGGTGCTGGACGCCAGCCGCGTGCCAGCCTGGGACAGCACCGCCCTGGCGCAGCTGCGGGCCCTGGTGCGCGACCTGGGCCTGCAGGGCGTGGCCTGCGCCGTGGCCGCGCTCGACCGGGTGGCGGCCGAGCATGTGGGCTCCGGCGTGCGCAGCTTCGCCGATGGCGACCGGGCCCTGGAATGGGCCGAGGCGGCGATCCTTGCCGAACGGCCCGAGCATGAACGGCCTGTCTATCCCGAGCAGGACAGGCTCGGCGAAATTGGCGAAGGCATCGCCACGGAGGCCCGGCTGGCGCTGGAGGCCCTGCTGGAAGCGCTGCCCATGGCGGCCCATGGTGTGGTGTTCAACGCCGGCGATACCGACCGCGACCTGCTGGTCGTGCAGTCGGGCCATATCACGCTGGTGACCCAGTGGCCGCCCGAGCGGGGCCTGCGCCTGGCCACCGTGGGGCCGGGCATGGCGTTCGGGGAGATGGCCTTCCTCAATGGCGCTGCCCGCACCGCCAGCGCCGGGGCGGAGCTCGGTCCCGCGCAGCTGGTGCGGTTGTCGCGGGCGCACTTCGATGCCTGGGCCCACCGCTACCCCGAAGCCGCGCTGACCGTGATGAACAACATTGCCCAGATCGGTGCGCGCCGCCTCGCGGTCACCACGCGCCAGCTGCGCGCGGTGCTGGAGTAGGGCTTGCCGACAGGCATCGGCCCCCGGAAATTACCATCTGTGACTTGATGGTTATTGGTTTGGTGCTATCGAAATAAAAGCACCAAACCCAGTCTTGTGGCGGCATGCCTCGGTGAATTCACCCTTGCTTACCACCCCCATGGTGTGTTTGGGCCACCGGTGCGACAATAGAGGGCTAAATGACAAGTTCTTTTTCCAATCTTTCGCTGGCCGAGCCGCTGGCGCGTGCCGTGGCCGAAATGGGCTACGAGTCCATGACGCCCATCCAGGCACAGGCCATTCCGGTGGTGCTCACCGGCCAGGATGTGATGGGTGCCGCCCAGACCGGCACTGGCAAGACGGCGGCGTTCTCGCTGCCGCTGCTGCAGCGCCTGCTCAAGCACGAGAGCAGTTCCACATCACCCGCCCGCCACCCCGTGCGTGCGCTGGTGCTGCTGCCCACGCGCGAACTGGCCGACCAGGTGGCCCAGCAGATCGCGCTGTACGCCAAGTACACCAAGCTGCGCAGCACCGTGGTCTTCGGCGGCATGGACATGAAGCCCCAGACCATCGAGCTCAAGAAGGGCGTCGAGGTGCTGGTGGCCACGCCGGGCCGCCTGCTGGACCACATCGAGGCCAAGAACGCGGTGCTCAACCAGGTCGAGTACGTGGTGCTCGACGAGGCCGACCGCATGCTGGACATCGGCTTTCTGCCCGACCTGCAGCGCATCCTGTCCTACCTGCCCAAGCAGCGCACCACGCTGCTGTTCTCGGCCACGTTCTCGCCCGAGATCAAGCGCCTGGCCGGCAGCTACCTGCAGAACCCCATCACCATCGAGGTGGCTCGCCCGAACGAGACGGCCTCCACGGTGGAACAGCGCTTCTACAGTGCCAACGACGACGACAAGCGCCGTGCCATCCACCAGGTGCTCAAGACCCGGGGGCTCAAGCAGGCCTTCATCTTCGTGAACAGCAAGCTCGGTTGCGCCCGCCTGGCGCGCAGCCTGGAGCGCGAAGGCCTCAAGACGGCGGCCCTGCACGGTGACAAGAGCCAGGACGAGCGCCTGAAGGCCCTGGAAGCCTTCAAGAAGGGTGAAGTCGACCTGCTGGTGTGCACCGACGTGGCCGCGCGTGGTCTCGACATCAAGGACGTGCCCGCGGTGTTCAACTTCGACGTGCCGTTCAACGCCGAAGACTACGTGCACCGCATCGGCCGCACCGGCCGTGCCGGCGCCTCGGGCCTGGCGGTCACGCTGGTGTCGGGCAGCGATGCCCGCCTGGTGGCCGACATCGAGAAGCTCATCAAGAAGAAGATCGATCTCGAAGCCATCGAGTACGACGAAGACCAGCCGCGTGGCCGCATCAACGATGGCCGCCGTGCCTGGCGCGAAGCGGGCGAGACCGGTGATGGCCGTGACGCCATTGCCTCCGGCCCGCGCCGCGAGCGCGAACGCGAACACCGCCCTGGCCGTGAAACCCGCGAGCCGCGCGAGCAGCACCGGGGCTTCCGTCCTGCAGTGGCATCGCGCGACCCGTTCTTCGAAAAACCCTACGAATCCAGCGCGGCTGCCGACGCAGCCCCCGCCTGGGAATCGGCCCGATCGGCCCCGCGCAGCAGCGTGTCCGCCAACATCAAGCCCAAGCGCAAGGTCGCGGCGCTGTTCAAGGCCGCAACCGCCGTCGTCGCCACCACGGACTGACGCACGCGTCGGTGGGCGAAGCTCCAAGGGCTGCTGCGGCAGCCCTTGCCACGTCTGGCGCTCCCTTGGCGCTCCCGCAGCGCTGCAGGGCCGTCGACGGCCGCGGCTCAGCCCGGTGCCTGCGACTGCTCGCAGTGCACCTGCAGCAGCTCGCGGTCGGCCAAGGTGGTGCCAAAGCGCATGGCGCTCAGGCAGCCGCCCCAGACGCAGCCCGTGTCCAGCGCCAGGGTGTCGCTGCGGTCCAGCAATCCCAGCGTGGACCAGTGGCCGAAGGCCACCAGGCTGCCTGCCGCCCGCCGGCCCGGCACGTCGAACCAGGGCATCAGGCCCTCGGGGGGCGTGTCCGCGCTTTCGGTGCTCTCGAAGTCCATCACCCCGCCCGCCGAGCAAAAGCGCAGCCGTGTCATCGCATTCACGATGGTGCGCAGCCGGTCCATGCCGGTGAGCGCCGGGTCCCAGCGGTCCGGGCCGTTGCCGTACATCTGGTGCAGGAAGTCCGGCAGCCCCGGGCCGCGCAGCACGTCCTGCACTTCGCCCGCCAGCGCCAGGGCCTCGTCCACGGTCCATGCGGGCAGCAGGCCGGCATGCACCATGGCCAGGCGCTCTCCCGCGTGGACGTGGGTGCGCATCAGGGGCTGCTGGCGCAGCCAGCCGAGCATGGCATGGCGGTCCTGCGCCTCGAGCACCTGGCCCAGAGTGTCCTTGCGCGAGGGCTTGCGTGCCCCATGCGCCGTCGCCAGCAGGTGCAGGTCGTGGTTGCCCAGCAGCGGGCGCAGCGCATCGCCGTGCCGCATGCAGCGGCGCAGGGCCGCCGCTGATTCGGGCCCCCGGTTCACCAGGTCGCCCAGCAGGTAGACCGTGTCGCGGCTGGCGGAAAAACCGATCTCGTCCAACAGGCGTCCGAGCGCGCTGTCGCAACCCTGGATATCGCCTATGCAGTAAAGTGCCATCGTGTTCCCATTTGTAGAACCATGGATTTTCTGCTGATTGCGCTGCTCACGCTGCTCAATGGCGTCTTTGCCATGTCCGAGCTGGCACTGGCGTCGAGCCGCAAGTCGCGCCTGGCGGCCCTGGCGGCCGAGGGGGACAAGGGCGCGCAGGCCGCGCTCGAACTGCTGGACAACCCGACCCGGTTCCTGTCCTCGGTGCAGGTGGGCATCACCTCCATCGGCATGCTCAACGGCATCATCGGCGAGGCCGCGTTCAGCGATGACCTGGCGCGCTGGCTGCAGGCGCTCGGTGCGCCCGAGCGTGCCGCCGGCATCGCCGCGACTGCGCTGGTGGTCACGGTCATCACCTTCATCACCATCGTCTTCGGTGAACTGGTGCCCAAGCGCATCGGCCAGCTCTACCCCGAGACCGTGGCCCGCTTCGTCGCGCGGCCCATGGCCGGCGTGGCGACGGTGGCCAAGCCCTTCGTGCGCCTGCTGTCGCTGTCCACCCAGGGTGTGCTGAGCCTGCTGCGCATCGACAACAATGCCGGCCGCGCCGTGACGGAAGAGGAGATCGTGGCCAGCCTGGAGGAGGGCCGCGATGCCGGGGTGATCGAGCACCACGAGCACCAGATGGTGCGCAACGTGTTCCGCCTCGATGACCGGCCGCTGACCTCGCTGATGGTGCCCCGCACCGACGTCCAGTGGCTGGAAGCACGGCTGAGCGTGGCCGAAGCCCTGCAGATGGCGGGCACCGGCGGCGGCCATGGCGCCCACTCCTGGTATCCGGTGGGCCGGGGCTCGCTCGACGAGGTGGTGGGCCTGATCAGCGTGGCGCGCCTGCTGGAACTGGGCGTGCAGGCCCCAGGCTCCATCGAGCAGTACGCGCTGCCGGCAGCCTTCCTGCCCGAAACCCTGAGCGGCATGGAACTGCTCGAACAGTTCCGCGCGCGCTCCGGCCGCATGGTCTTCGTGGTGGATGAATATGGCGTGGTGCAGGGCATCATGACGCCGCGCGATCTGCTGGAGGCGATCACCGGGGAGCTTCAGCCGGGCGCCGCCATCGACGCCTGGGCCACGCAGCGCGAGGACGGCGCCTGGCTGCTCGATGGCCTGATGCCGGTCAGCGAACTCAAGGCGCGCCTGGATATTCGCGAGTTACCCGGCGAGGAGCGGGGCCGTTACAACACACTGGCGGGATTGCTCATGGCCGAATCAGGCCATTTGCCTGCCGTGGCCGAGCGCATTGCCTGTGCCGGGTGGATATTCGAGGTGCTTGGCCTGGAAGGCAAGAGAATCGACAGGGTATTGGCACAAATGGAACAGCCTGACCCATCCGGGTGATTACCTGGACAACTGGATATATTTTCGTCCGTGCGGTTGTTTCAACGGCTTGTCACGATTTTTTTGGCCAACCCGGCAAAATTTGCCCATTATTCCTATAATGGGGCCTCCTTTGTCCACCCAGCAACCCAACATACCATGACAACCAGCTACAAAGAACTCCTCAAGCAACGCGATGCCCTGGAACAGCAAATCGGTGAAGCGCGCAAGCGCGAGCTGTCCGATGCCGTGTCGCAGGTGCGTGCTCTGGTGGCGGAGTTTGGCCTGACCGCGCAGGACGTGTTTCCCAGCGGCCGGGCACGCAGCGCCAGTGCGGGTACCAAGGTGGCGCCCAAGTACCGTGACCCAGCCACGGGCCAGACCTGGACAGGCCGTGGCAAGGCACCGAAGTGGATTCAAAACGAAAACCGCGAGAAATTCGCCATTTGATGGGTTGAATCATCGATTGCGGGGCGGCCCTTTGCCGGGCCGCATAAAAAAGAGCCCGCAGCCGCGGGCTTTTTGCATGGCGTGCACCCTGTGGGGGCGGGTCGGATGCTGCTGCGACGGCCGCAGCGGCAGCACTGCTCAGTGGGGAGCCGCGGCTATTTCGCGCAATACCTGGGCCGTGAATTCATCGGCCGGAAAAAATGACTCCACCGCCAGCTCCTGCAAGGTCACGTCCACCGGCGTTCCAAATATGGTGGTGGTGCTGATAAACGAAAGCGTTCCCCGGGCACTTTGAAAGCAGAAGGGCATTACCACACCCAGCATTTCACCGTCGAGCACCAGGGAACTCGATTCATCGGGCGCCGGGTATTCGAGCAGTTCGGCCTGCAGGGCGATCAGCACTGGGTCGGCCGTGGCCTGTATCTGCTGGCGCAGGCGCTCGAACAGATGGGCCCGCCACTGCGCAAGATTGGCGATGTGCGGGGCCAGGCCCTTGGGGTGCAGGCTCAGGCGGAACACGTTCACCGGCCCTTCCAGCAGTTCGGGGCTCACATGGTTGGCCAGCAGCGCCTGGGCGGCACGGTTGGTGGCCACCACGTTCCAGCAGCGGTCCAGCGCCAGCGCCGGGCAGGGCTCGTGCCCCTTGAGAACCAGCTCCACGGCCTGGCGTGCGGCGGCCAGGGCCGGGTCGTCCAGCGCGCGCTCGCGGTACATGGGCGCATAGCCGGCCGCCACCAGCAGCGCATTGCGCTCGCGCAGCGGGATCGCCAGGCGCTCGCACAGGCGCAGCACCATCTCGCGGCTGGGGTTGGTGCGTCCCGTCTCCATGAAGCTCACATGGCGGGTGGAGATGTCCGCCTCGTCGGCCAGCTCCAGCTGGCTCAGGTGGCGCTGCTGACGCCAGGTGCGCAGGTAGTCCCCGAACGAAGCGGGGCCCGGCGTGCTGCCGCGGTGGCCGGCGGCCGCAGGCCGGTGGGGCAGGGAGGGGCGTGGGGCGTGGTGTGGGCTGGTCATGCCCTGCATCCTAGAGGCATATCGCACGCGGGCCATTACCTCGCAGGTCATCGACGCCGTGAGCGGTCGCGGCCACCATGGAGGCTCTTGCACTTCAACACAACCCAAGGAGTCCATCATGTCCTATCTGTCCTCTCCCTCGTTCCTGCGTGCCGTGGTGTGGTTCGATGCTGCCACGGGGGTACTGCTCGCCGCCCTGCACCTGGCGCTCACCGAGCCGCTGTCGCAGTGGCTCGGCTTGCCGGCAGGCCTGGTTTCGGCCAGCGGTCTGGCGCTCATGGGCTTTGCGCTGCTGGCGGCCGTGATTGCGGGCCAGCGCCACACGCCGCGTGGCCTGCTCGGGTTGCTGGTGGCGGGCAATGCCGCCTGGGCGCTGGCCAGCCTGGGCCTGTTGCTGTCCTCGGCCGTGGCCCCCACGGGCTGGGGCCAGGCCTACCTGGTCGTGCATGTGGTGTCGGTGGGCCTGCTGGCCGAACTGCAGTGGTTCGGCATGCGCCGCCTGCCGTCGATGGCCACTGCTGCCTGAAGGCCGGCACGCACGCGCATCGGCCGCAGGGGCTGTGCCCTGCACGGGGCATGAGAGGGGGGCGTTGGCCCCCCTTTCGGCGTATAGGCGCCCACCGCTTTCATGCGCATGCATACCCCCACCGTTTCATCCGCCACGCGGGACTGACAGAATAGGCCTTGTCGCATCACAGGAGTCAGCCATGGCCACATCGACCAAGTCGTCGCCCCAGCCCGCCCGCCACGCTTTTGCCAGCACGCTCAAGAACTTCAAGACCGCGTCCGGCAAGACCGGGCAGTTCTATTCGCTCCCTGCGCTCGCCAAGGAGTTTCCCTCGATCAACCGCCTGCCGGTATCCATCCGCATCGTGCTCGAATCGGTGCTGCGCAACTGCGATGGGCGCAAGGTCACGGCCGAGCATGTGCGCCAGCTGGCGCACTGGGGCCCCACGGCCGAGCGCAAGGACGAGATCCCCTTCGTGGTCTCGCGCGTGGTGCTGCAGGACTTCACCGGCGTGCCGCTGCTGGCCGACCTGGCCGCCATGCGCAGCGTGGCCGCCAAGCTGGGCAAGAACCCCAAGAAGATCGAACCCCTGGTGCCCGTGGACCTGGTGGTGGACCACTCCATCATGGTCGACTACTACGGCAAGAAGAATTCGCTGGACCTCAACATGAAGCTCGAGTTCCAGCGCAACCGCGAGCGCTACGAGTTCATGAAATGGGGCATGCAGGCCTTCAGCACCTTCGGCGTGGTGCCGCCGGGCTTCGGCATCGTGCACCAGGTGAACCTGGAGTACCTGGCCCGTGGCGTGCACAAGACCAAGGCCGGCGTGCACTACCCCGACACCCTGGTCGGCACCGACAGCCACACCACCATGATCAATGGCATCGGCGTGGTCGGCTGGGGCGTGGGCGGCATCGAGGCCGAGGCCGCCATGCTGGGCCAGCCCGTGTACTTCCTCACGCCCGACGTGGTGGGCTTCGAGATGACGGGCCAGCTGCGCGAGGGCGTGACCGCCACCGACCTCGTGCTCACCGTGACCGAACTGCTGCGCCAGCACAAGGTGGTGGGCAAGTTCGTCGAGTTCTTCGGCGAGGGCACGCGTACGCTGGCCCTGCCCGACCGGGCCACCATCGGCAACATGGCACCCGAGTACGGTGCCACCATGGGCTTCTTCCCGGTGGACGAGAAGACCATCGATTACTTCCGGGGCACGGGCCGCACCAAGGCCGAGATCGAAGCCTTCGAGGCCTACTTCAAGGCCCAGGGCCTGTTTGGCGTGCCGCTGGCCGGCGAGATCGATTACTCGCAGGTCGTGCGGCTCGACCTGGGGACAGTCACCCCCAGCCTGGCCGGCCCCAAGCGCCCGCAGGATCGCATCGAGCTGGGCAAGGTCAGCAGCCAGTTCGTCGACCTGTTCAGCAAGCCCAATGCCCAGAACGGCTTCAACCGCCCGGCCGAGCTGCTGCACACCCGCCACCACATCCACCGCGGCCAGGAGATGGTGCAGGAGGCCGCACCCAAGGACAAACCCGCACCCGCGGGCGCCCCCCGCTCGGTGGCCGAGATGGAGGGCAACAAGCCCGCGCTGGCCACCGCCCATGCCGATGCGGCCGCAGCCATGCCCACCAAGGGGGCCGATCCCACGGTGGGCAATGGCGACGTACTGATCGCCGCCATCACCAGCTGCACCAACACCTCCAACCCCAGCGTGCTGCTGGCCGCCGGCCTGCTGGCCAAGAAGGCGGTGGAGGCGGGCCTCAAGGTGCAGCCGCACATCAAGACCTCGCTGGCCCCGGGCTCGCGCATCGTCACCGACTACCTCACCGAGACCGGCCTCTTGCCCTACCTGGAGAAGCTGGGCTTTGCGCTGGCCGGCTACGGTTGCACCACCTGCATCGGCAATGCGGGCGACCTCACGCCCGAACTCAACGAGGCCATCACCGGCAACGACCTGATCTGCGCGGCCGTGCTCTCGGGCAACCGCAACTTCGAGGCGCGCATCCATCCCAACCTCAAGGCCAACTTCCTGGCCAGCCCGCCGCTGGTCGTGGCCTATGCCATTGCCGGAACGGTGCTCAAGGACCTCATGACCGAGCCCGTGGGCAAGGGCAAGGGCGGCAGGGACATCTACCTGGGCGACATCTGGCCGACGAGCGACGAGGTGCACCAGCTCATGAAGTTCGCGATGAACGGCAAGGCCTTCCGCGAGAACTACGCCAAGGTCGCCACCGACCCCGGCAAGCTCTGGGAAAAGATCAAGGGCGTGAGCGGCAACGCCTACACCTGGCCCGCCAGCACCTACATCGCCGAGCCGCCGTTCTTCGGGCAGTTCACGCTCGAACAGGGCGCTGCGACGGCCTCTGCCGTGCATGGCGCACGCATCATGGCGCTGTTCGGCGACTCCATCACCACCGACCACATCTCGCCCGCAGGCTCCATCAAGGCCACCTCGCCCGCCGGCCAGTGGCTGCAGCTCAACGGCGTGCAGAAGGCTGACTTCAACAGCTACGGCGCGCGCCGCGGCAACCACGACGTGATGATGCGCGGTACCTTCGCCAACGTGCGCATCAAGAACCTCATGCTCCCGCCCACGGCCGATGGCTCGCGCGAAGAGGGCGGGGTGACGGTGTTCCAGAACGAGGGGCCCCTGCAGGGCGAGAAGATGTTCATCTTCGACGCCGCCATGCAGTACATGGCGCAAAAGACGCCCACGGTGATCTTTGCCGGCGAGGAGTACGGCACCGGATCGAGCCGCGACTGGGCCGCCAAGGGCACGCAGCTCTTGGGCATCAAGGCCGTGGTGGCGCGCAGCTTCGAGCGCATCCACCGCTCCAACCTGGTGGGCATGGGCGTGCTGCCGCTGCAGTTCAAGGGCTCCGACTCGTGGGAGTCGCTGGGCCTTACGGGCAACGAAACCATCAACGTGCTGCCCGACCCGGCGCTCACGCCCCAGAGCGATGCCACCCTGGTGATCCGCCGCACCGACGGTTCCAGCCAGGAGGTGGTGGTCACGCTGCGCATCGACACCCCCATCGAGGTGGACTACTACCAGGCGGGCGGCATCCTGCCCTTCGTGCTGCGCCAGTTGCTCGAAGGCTGAGCGGGTGCAGCGGGCGGACGCGGCCTGGAGCCCGCGCCCGCCCGCCAGGCCACCACCAGCCGGCTGGTGGCAGCGATTGTGGCGCACATGCTGCGCGCGTTTCGCCCGATGACCGCTGGCGCTTACAGCCCGATACACTGGTGAGGTGCAGCTGACGCCCTATCCCCCACAGCTCCTATGAAACCCCCAGTCCACCGCTCAGAGCGGATGCTCGTCTCGGACGCTCCCGCCGCCACGGTGGTCCTGGCCGTGGGGGTGCTGGCGCTGGTGATGGTGTCCCTGGGCGGCATCCTGGGCGAGGGAAGCGACCGCCAGCATGGCCTGGAGCCCTTTATGGAGCTGGTGGCCATCCTGCTGGCGCTGCTGGTGGTGTCCGTGTCCCTGCATGTGCTCGACGAACAGGGCCAGGGCCGTGCCAACGTGCTGGTCGCCGGGTTCGGCGTGGCCGCGGTCTGCAATTTCCTGCACGGCGTGCTGGCCCATGCCACGCCGCAACCGGCGTCCGCCCTGGTCACCGACATGGCGCTGTGGCTGGGCGCCTGGGTGCGCGTGGCCGAGTGCGCCGCGCTGCTGCTCACAGCACTGCATGCCTCCCTGCCCGGGCCTGCCCGGGTGTGGGCGGTGGCTGCGGGCGCGTTTTCCCTGGCGCTGGTCTGGGCGGCCGTGGGGCCGCTGGCCCGTGGGTTTGCCCAGGCGTCGGGCGGCATGCTGCCAGCGCTGATGGCCGCCGTGCTGTGCCTGGGACTGGTGGTGGCTGCCGTGCGCCTGCACCGCGACGCGGCGGCGGGCGACAACCGCACGCGCGGGCGCCTGCTGGCCTGGGCGGCGGCCGCCTTCGCGGTCGCAGAACTCCTGGTGGGCCTCTCCGGCGCAGGGCAGCTCGGCTGGGCCGACATGCTGGCACATGGTGCGCGCGTGGTGGGCTACGCGCTGCTGTACCAGGCCGTGTTCGTGGTCGGCATGCGCCAGCCTTTCGAGCGATTGCACCAGGCCGAAGCCCAGCTGCGCGAGAGCGAGACACGGCTGCAGCTGCTGGGCCGCAACCTGCCGCTCAGCGTGCTCTACCAGGTGGTGCGCGAGACCGACGGCCGCATGCACTTCGTGCACATCGGCGATGCCATCGAGCGCCTGAACGGCCTGCGCGCCGAAGACGTCCTGCGCGACCCGGGTGTGCTGTACCAGCAGATCCTCCCCGAAGACCTCCCCATGCTGGAGGAGGCCCGGGAGCAGTCGCTGCGCACCATGGGGCCCATGGAGGCCAATTTCCGCATGCGCGTGTCCTCGGGGGCCGTGCGCTGGATCCACCTGAGTTCCTCGCCCCGGCTGCTCGAGGGCGGGCGCGTGATCTGGGACGGCGTGCAGAGCGACATCACCGCCGAGCGCGAGGCCGAGCAGGCCGCCCACGCGCACGAGGTGCAGATGGCCAACATGCTGCGCCAGGTGCCTGGCGGGGTGGCACGGCTGGACCGCGACCACCGGGTGCTCTATGTGAACGAGCAGCAGGCCCGTTGGCTGCACCGCACACCGGAGCAGTTGCAGGGGCAATTGCTGCAGGACGTGATCCCCACCGCGGTCATGGCACGCATGCAGCCCCAGCTGAAAAAAGCCTTTGCCGGCGAGACGGCGGTCTTTGAAAACCGCATCGATGGCCTGGATGGCGCCCAGTACCGCCACACCACCCTTGTGCCCGAGTCCATCACCGACCAGGGCGTGATGGCGGTGGTGGTGTTCGCCTACGACCTGACCGAGCTCAAGCGCATCGAGAACGAGCTGGCCCAGCAGAAGGCCCACCTGGCGCGCGTGGTGAACGCCATACCGGACATGGTCTTCCTCAAGGATGCGGACGGCGTCTATGTCTCCTGCAACCCGGTGTTCGAGCGTTTCGCGGGCAAGCCCGAGCGCGAGGTCATCGGTTGCACCGATTTCGACATTTCGCCCGCGGCCGCGGCCGAGCAGTTCCGGGCCTACGACCGGCGCGCCATGCAGGCCTGGCAACCCCTGGTCTATGAAGAACAGCTGACCTTTGCCGAAGATGGCTACCAGGGGTACTTCGAGACCATCAAGACGCCCATCCGCGACCTGCATGGCCGGGTCACGGGCGTTCTCGGGGTGTGCCGCGACATCACCGACCGCAAGCGCGCAGAGCAGGAGATCGAGCGGCTGGCGTTCTACGACGCGCTCACGGGCCTGCCCAATCGGCGCCTGCTGCTGGACCGCCTGCAACGCTCCATTGCCGCCTGCCAGCGCAGCAAGAACCTGGGTGCCCTGCTGTTCATCGACCTCGATAACTTCAAGGACCTCAACGACACCCTGGGCCACGACATGGGCGACCAGCTCCTGTCCCAGGTCGCCACCCGCCTGGTGGGCAGCGTGCGCGAAGCCGACACCGTGGCCCGCTTTGGTGGCGACGAATTCGTCGTCATGCTGGACAACCTGAACCCCGAGCTGCAGGACGCCGCCGCCCAGGCCGAAACCGTCGCAGAAAAACTCCTGGCCAGCCTGAACCAGCCCTTCGCCCTCGGAGGCCAGCAGCACTACAGCACCCCCAGCATCGGCATCACCCTGTTTGGAGACGAACGCCTGTCGGTCGATGAACTCCTCAAACGGGCCGACCTGGCCATGTACCAGGCCAAGGCCGCCGGGCGCAACACCCAGCGCTTCTTCGACCCGGACATGCAAGCGGCCGTCAACGC